>NZ_SKBU01000017.1 GCF_004337705.1 Rubrobacter taiwanensis | reverse complement strand
CGTAAGCGTCGTCTTGCCGTGGTCCACATGCCCTATCGTCCCCACGTTTATGTGCGGCTTGGTCCTCTCAAACTTCCCCTTGGCCATCCTGCGAGTTCCTTTCCTCTAACCGCTCGAACCCTGACTCTCCGCAACAACAAGGAGTAGCGGTGGCAGGACTCGAACCTGCGACACGCGGATTATGATTCCGCTGCTCTAACCAACTGAGCTACACCGCCACTCTGTATTCTCCGGACCGGCTGCGCAGCCGGCCCCAGAGCCCCCGACCGGATTTGAACCGGTGACCCCTTCCTTACCATGGAAGTGCTCTACCACTGAGCTACAGGGGCGTATTGTTCTGTATGGGGGCGGGAGGATTCGAACCTCCGTAGGCAATGCCGGCAGATTTACAGTCTGCTCCCTTTGGCCGCTCGGGCACACCCCCGCGAACGCCCGGATAATAGTAGCAAACACCCGCGGTTTTTCAAACCCTCGCCGCAAGAGCCTGAGGGGGGATTTGAACCCCCAACCTGCCGCTTACAAGGCGGCTGCTCTGCCGTTGAGCTACCCAGGCCCGATGGGGCTCCCGGCACCAGATTATATATCACCCCCCGGATCTGCGCCGGATCTCCTCGAGCGCCCGCCGGGTCTCGGGCGAGAGATGATCCGAGATGCGGGAGCGCCACTTTCTATCCGGAGCCTGCACGAGCGCCGGCAGCTCGTCCAGCAGCTCGGCGAACTCGCGCGGCGTGCCCCGCCTCCCGCCCCGGGCGAGCACGGCCCGCTGCTGGGCGAAGTCGGCCGTGTAGACGGTGACCTCGCCCTCCAGCCGCTCCACCAGCCGCTCTATCTCATCGTCGGCAGACTCGCCGGGAGCGGTATAGACTACGCGCACGACCCCGCCGGCCAGCGGCTCGGTCTTACCGGGCTCGGGACTGCCGTGCGCGTCGAAGACGACGATGATCTCCGCTCCGGTCCACCCGGCGGCCCTGAGCGCGTCCCGCACCAGCCGGTCCCGCCGCTCCTCAAGGGCAGCGCCGTCTCCCCGGTAGCGCTCCAACGCCCCGAGGAGGTTGTAGCCGTCCAGTATCAGGTACGACGCCAACCCCGCTGCCTCCGGGCCTCGAACGCCAGCACCGCGGCCGCCACCGAGACGTTGAGCGAGTCCACGGTCCCGCACATCGGGATGCTCACCATCCCGTCGCAAGCCTCGCGCACGAGCCGCCGCAGGCCCCGTCCCTCGCTGCCGAGCGCGAGCGCGACCGGCCCCGCGAGATCCAGCTCCACATACGGCGTGCCGCCCCTGCTCTCCGCGGCGTAGACCCAGACCCCGGCCTCCTTGACGTGCTCCAGCGCTCGCCGCAGGTTGGTCTCCCGCGCTACCCGGACGTACTCGCTCGCCCCCGCACTGGCCTTGACCGCAGCGGGGGTGACGGGGGCTGCCCGGTCTTTCGGGATCACGACCCCGCTCGCCCCGGCTGCGTCGGCGACCCGCAGCACGCCCCCCAGATTCTGCGGGTCCGTGACGCCGTCGAGGACCAGCAGCAGGGGAACCCCGTCCGAGAGAATCTCCTCCAGCTCCGCGTACGGGTACGGTCCCGCGCGGGCCAGAACCCCCTGATGCACGCTCCCCGGCACGAGCTCCGCCGCCCGCTTCCGGCTTATCCTCCGAACCGGCGCCCCCCGTTCGGCGGCGGCCTGCTCTATCTCCTCCGATCCCGAGGCGTCCAGCACTTCGAGCACCTCGCGCCGGCCGCTCCTGAGCAACTCTAGTACGGGCCGGAGGCCGTATAAGAGCTCGCCCTTCACCTCCGGCGGCCGAGGACCGGCCCCTCCGGCGTGTCCTCGATCTCCCAGCCCTCGGAGCGCACCTCCTCCCGGAGGCGGTCGGCGGCCGTCCAGTCCTTCCCGCGCCGGGCCCGCTCTCGCTCGATCACCCGCCGCAGCACCTCTTCCCCGGGCTCCCCCACGTACCGCACCCGGACGCCGTCCACCTCGGCCACCGTTTCCCGCGCCAGATCGAAGCCCAGAATTCCCAGGATCTCCTCCAGCGCGTCCCGCAGGGATGCGAACTCCTCGGCGGCCTGCGGGCGCGCCGATACCTCCTGCCCGGCGCGGGAGGCCGCCTCGAAGACGGCGGCGATGGCCTCCGGCGTGTTGAAGTCCTCACGCATGGTGCGGTCGAACTCCTCCCGCAACTCTTCCGCCAGCCGGTCGGAGAGCTCCGAAGACCTCGTGGAGCCGGATATCTGGCGGTAGATCCGCTCCAGCCGCTCGTAAGAGCGGCGCTTCTCCTCCAGGATCTCCTCCGAGTAGTCTATGGGCTGGGAGTAGTGGCTCTGCAAAAACCACATCCGGATCGCGTTCTGGCCGTGCCGCCCGACGGCCTCCTTCACATCCACTACGTTGCCGACGCTCTTGGCCATCTTGTCCCGGGCCATGTTCACCATCCCGTGGTGCGCCCAGGCCCGCACGAAGATCCTGTCGGGATGCGCCCCGCGGCTCTGGGCCAGCTCGTTCTCGTGATGCGGGAAGCGGAGATCGGTGCCGCCGCCGTGGATGTCCGCCCCCTCGGGCAGGTGCTTCTCGACCATCGCCGAGCACTCGATGTGCCACCCCGGCCTCCCCGGCCCCCACGGGCTCTCCCAGGCAGGCTCTCCGGGCTTGGCCGCCTTCCAGAGCGCGAAGTCTAAAGCGTTGCGCTTGTAGCCCGTGTCTCCCTTCTCGGTCTCGCGCATCTCCTCGGGGCGCTGGCGGCTGAGGCACCCGTACTCCGGGAAGCTCTCCACAGAGTAGTAGACGTCGCCATTCTCCGCAGCGTAGGCCTTGCCCGCGTCTATCAGCTCCTGGATCAGGGAGATCATCTCCGGGATGTGCTCGGTCGCGCGGGGCTCCACGTCCGGCAGCCCCACACCGAGCAGCGCCAGCCGCTCGTGGAACGAGTCGGTGTAGCGGCGCACGATCTCCTCCCAGGAGACACCCTCCTGGTTGGCCTTGTTTATGATCTTGTCCTCTATATCCGTGATGTTCTGGACGAACCTGACCTCGTAGCCGCGGCTCTTGAGATACCTCACGGCCACGTCCCAGAAAAGGGGCGCCCGGGCGTTCCCGATGTGGATGTCGTTGTAGACGGTGGGACCGCAGACGTAGAGGCCGATCCTGCCGTCTTGCCCGATCCCGACCAGCTCTCCCGTCAGCGTGTCCCGTACTCTTACCGTCATCTCCTGCCTATCGCCTCTCTCGCCGCTTCCAAACGTCTTTTCGCCTCTTCGGGGCCGAGGGCCGCAAGGAGGTAGGCCATCTCCGGTCCCTGGTCCCGGCCCGTTAGCGCGAGCCGCAGCGGGTGCAAAAGCTCGCGCGCCCTTATGCCGCGCTCCTCCGCCCAGGCCCGCAGCTCGCCCACCAGCCCGCGCGCGCTCTCTACCGAGTCTACCGCACGCTCCGCGAGAACGCTCGCCGCATGAGCGTAGACCTCAGCCGCTTTTTCCGGCAGATCTCTCGCGAACACCGCCGGGTCCACCGGCTCCAGGATCTTCTCCACCAGAACCGGGGCGTCCGCCAGCGTAGCGAGCTCGCTCTGCACAGCCTCCGCGACGAACGTCTCCCTCCCCCCTGGGACCTCCACGCCCCGCACGAACGGCTCCATCCGCTCCCACAGCTCCTCCGCGCTCAAAGCCCGGATGCGCCGGGCGTTGGTCCACCGCAAGCGGTCCGGATCGAAGACCGCCGGGCTCGCCCCTAGCCGCGCCGGGTCCCACTCCCGCGCAAGCTCCTCCAGACTCCCGAACTCCTCTCTTCCCTCCGGATGCGACCAGCCCAGAAGCGCCAGGTAGCTCACGATGGCCTCCGGCAGGTAGCCCTCCCGCCGGTACTCCGCGACGCTCCGTGCCCCGTGCCGCTTGGAGAGCTTCCTCCCGTCGGGCCCCAGGATGACGCCCAGATGGATGAATTCCGGCGGCTTCCCGCCGAGCGCCCGGTAGACGAGCACCTGCCGGGCGGTGTTGGAGAGATGTTCTTCGCCCCGGATGACGTGCGTGATGCCCATCTCGAGGTCGTCTACCACCGCGGCGAAGTTGTAGGTCGGGGTCCCGTCGGACTTCATGAGCACGAAGTCCTCCACGCCGCTGAAACCGACCTCGCCGCGCAGCCGGTCGCGGAAGAATCCCTCCCGCGTCCCGGGCCGCAGGTAGACCGCCAGCCCGGACCTGCGGTAAGCCTTTCCCTCCTCCAGGAGCCGCCGCGCCGCCGCCGCGTACAGCTCGCCGCGCTCGCTCTGGCGGACCGGCCCCTCGTCGAAGCGGAGCCCGAGCCAGTCCAGGTCCCTGATCTGCGCCGCCTCGAACTCGCGTGAGCTGCGGGCGCGGTCGGTGTCCTCGATGCGCAGGACCGCCACGCCGCCGTGGTGGCGGGCGAAGAGCCAGTTGAAGAGCGCCGTGCGGGCGCTCCCGAGGTGCAGCATCCCGGTCGGGCTCGGCGCGAAGCGCACACGCACCTCTCCTGTGGCCGGGGAGTTCACGGCGGTCTAACAGCTCTCCAGCAGCAGCACGGCCTGCGCCGCGATTCCCTCGCCCCTGCCGGTGAAGCCCAGCCCCTCGGAGGTCGTGCCGCGGACGCTCACCCTCCCGGTCTCCACCCCCAGAGCTTGTGCCAGGTTCCGGCGCATCTCGTCCCGGTAGTCCCTTATCCTGGGCCGCTCGCAGATCACGACCGAGTCCACGTTCCCCACCCGCCAGGAGCCCCCGATGAGCCGCCGCGCCTCGCGCAAAAGCCCTATGGAGTCGGCGTCTCTGTATTCTTCGTCGGTATCGGGGAAGTAGTGCCCGATGTCCTCCAGCCCGGCGGCGCCGAGCAGGGCATCGGTGACGGCATGCGCCAGCACGTCGGCGTCGGAGTGCCCGGCGAGACCGAGCTCGCCGGGGATCTCCACCCCGCCCAGGATCAAGCGCCTCCCCGGAGCGAAGGCGTGCACGTCGATCCCGAGGCCGACCCGGATCACGGCCCGCCCCCCCGCCGGCTCTCCAGAATCGCCTCGGCGAAGATCAGATCCTCCGGCGAGGTCAGCTTGATGTTGGTCTTCTCGCCCTCTACGATCTCGATCCGCCCACCGAAACCCTCTATCAGAGAGGCGTCATCCGTGGCCCGGGCGAGAAGCTCCTCGGAGATATCGAAAACCCGCTCCAGCACCCCGAAGCGGAAGGCCTGCGGGGTCTGCACGGCCCAGAGGCTGCCGCGGTCCAGCGTCTTCCTGACCACCCCCTCCTCGACCACCTTTATCGTGTCGGAGACCGGCAGGGCCGGGATGACCCCGTCCGCCCCCCGCCGCGCCGCGCCGATGACCCGCTCCACCAGGGAGGGCGTCAGCAGGCACCGTGAACCGTCGTGTATCAGCACGAGATCCTGCGGCCCGGCCTCCAGCTCCCGGAGCCCGTTGCGGGCGGAGAGCGAGCGCGCCGCTCCCGGAGTGGAGCAGCCGGCGTACTTGGAGATCCGCTCCCGGGCGGCCAGCTCCCCCACCCGCCGCGCATCCCCCACCACGCAGATGCGGTCCACGCTCGGTGCCCGCTCGAAGGCCCGCAGCGTGTAGGCCAGCGCCGGGGTGCCCAGCAGCTCGATGAACTGCTTGGGCCGGCCCATCCTGCTGCCGGTGCCGCCGGCGAGTATAAGGGCTATAGTCTCCGAAGCGCTCAGCCCGCGGCCCCTCCGCCCTTCAGCGCCCGGTTCACCAGCCGCTCGGCCTCCGGCAGCTCCAGCCCCCGCACCGCCGCAATCTCGGAGACCAGGATCTGCCGCGCCCGCATGAGCGTGCTGCGCTCGCCGGTCGAGAGGTCGTGCTCCCGGCTGTAGACGGAGAGGTTGCGCACCACCTCGGCCACCTCCAGGAGCTCGCCGCTCTTGATCTTCTCCTGATTGTGCTTGAGACGGTGACTCCAGTTGGAGGGCATCTCCGTGACCTCGCGCCCCAGCATATCCAGCGCCTCCTCAATGGAGGCCTCATCGGCACAAGGTCTCAGGTTCGAGCCGTCTGCCGGCACGCTCAGAGTGAGGCCGGCATCGGAGATATACACCCTGTAGTACTTGCGTACCTCCCCGAGGACGGTCTTCTCCTCCGTCCCGGTGACGACCCCGGCCCCGTGGCTGGGGTATACGACGAGATCCCCCTCCCTGAACTCCCGTCCCACGGTTAGAACAGCTCCTCGGAGATCTCCAGGTTCTTCTGACGGGCCAGCCCGCGCCGGATGGCCCGCGCCCGTGCCTGGCCGACACCCTCCACGTCGTCCAGCTCCTCTTCGTCGGCCTCCATGAGCCGCCCGAGGGAGCCGAACTGGTGCACGATGCGCTCCGCCACCCGCTCCGGCAGCCGCGGAACCCGGATGAGCTGCCGGTAGCCCCGCGGCTTGAGGATGAACTCGTCCGTCTGCTCGACGGGACCGTAGCCTAGGATCTGTGTGATCTCGGAGGACTCGGAGAGCTGCTCCGGAGAGAGCCCGCGCAGTGCCCGGCGTGCCTCCCTGTAGTCGACGCCCTCCGCAACGTAGTCCCGCAGCAGCGCGTCGTACTGGTCCGGGACGTGCCGGAAGGCCTGCTCCAGCTGCATGTTCGCCAGCCGGCCCTCCTTGCCCAGCGCGATCACGTAGGTCTCTATCTCGTCGGCGATGCGCGCCGTGTACTCGAAGGTACGGATCGCCTGCACCACCTCCCGCAGCGTCACCGCTCCGTCGTACTCGTGCAGATCCAGAACCCGGGCCTCCCCCCGCAAGCGGCGGGTGAACTTCTCCAGCGTCGCCAGGGCCGAGTCCACCTTCGCCAGCACCACCCCGATGTCCTCCAGCACGTAGGGCGGATTCTTGCCGAGATAGATGGTGACCACGTTGCGGCGGTCGGAGACGGCGATGACCAGAGCTCCGGTCTGCTGCGCCGTGCGGTGGGCCGCCAGATGGCGCATCCCGGTCTCCCCCGAGGGGAGCGACTTGGGCCTGAGGTGAACGTTGGCGTAGTGGATGCTCGTGATGTCGCGGGAGACGATGATCGCCCCGTCCATCTTGGCGAGCTCGTAGAGCCGCATCGGGGTGAACGCGCACTCGACCTTGATGCCGCCGGAGATGATGCCGGCCTTCTCCAGCTTCTCGGGATCGGCGAAGACTATAAGGCCTCCGGTGCGCCCCCGGATGATGTTGTCCAGCGCGTCGCGCAGAGCCGTACCCGGCGCTACCAGCGGCAGCACCTCGATGACGGCATCCGGCAGGCGCCCGGGGCTCATTCGAGCGCCGCCTCCACAGCCTCGCCCAATGTCCTCACCTCGATAACTCCGGCTCCATCGCGGGTACGCTCCTTCCACCGGCTCCGGGGAGATATTATACGCCTGAACCCCATCTTTCGAAGCTCCCGCACCCGCCGCCCGGCCCCGGAGACGAACCGCACATCTCCCGTAAGCCCCACCTCCCCGAAGCACGCGCTCCGGGCTTGCACCGCCCGGTCCCTGAACGCCGAAGCGATGGCGAGCGCCACGCCGAGGTCGGCCGCAGGTTCCTCGACGCGCACGCCGCCGGTCACGTTGACGTACACGTCGTGGTCGCCGAGCCTGAGCCCCGCCCGCCGCCGGAGCACGGCACAGAGCATGTTCACCCTTCCGGCGTCCACCCCGTTCGCCACCCGCCGCGGAACGGCGAGCGGGCTGGGAGCCACCAGGCTCTCTATCTCGACCAGCATCGGACGCGTGCCCTCCAGCAGGCAGACCGTCACTACTCCGGGCGGCGGCTTCCCCTCGCGGTTGCTCAGCAGGAACGACGAGGGATCTTCGACCTCTTCCATACCCCGCCCGGTCATCTCGAACACGCCGACCTCGTTGGTGGAACCGAAGCGGTTCTTGAGCGCCCGCAGCACCCGGAACGCCTGGTAACGGTCACCCTCGAACTGCAGCACCGTGTCCACCATGTGCTCCAGCACGCGCGGCCCGGCGATGCTGCCCTCCTTGGTAACGTGGCCGACCAGAACCACCGCCACGCTCCGGCTCTTGGCGAGCCGCATCAGGCGCGCCGCGCTCTCCCGCACCTGCCCCACGCTCCCCGGAGCCCCCGAGAGCTCCGGCACGTACAGCGTCTGGATCGAATCCACCACCACGACCTCCGGACGCTCCTCGACGATCGTGGCCTCTATGACGTCCACATCGGTCTCGGAGAGCACCCTGAATCCCGCCTCCGCAACCCCCAGCCGCCGGGCGCTGAGCGCCACCTGCCGGGGGGACTCCTCGCCGGAGACCATGAGGCACCTCTCACCCAGATGCCCCATCATCTGCAGCAGCAGCGTGCTCTTGCCGACGCCCGGCTCCCCGCCGACGAGCACCAGCGAGCCCGGCACGACGCCGCCGCCCAGCACCCTGTCCAGCTCCCCCACCCCCGTGCTCAGCCGCCGCTCGCTGTCCGCCTCGACGGAGTCCAGCGTGAGGGTCCGCGCCGCAGCCGCCTTCTTCCCCGCCTCCGCAACCCGGGCGGCGAAACCGGCCGCCTCCCGGACGTCCCGCCGGACCTCCTCCACCATCGTGCTCCACGCGCCACATCCCGGACAGCGCCCGTGCCACTTGGGCTCCGCGCGCCCGCAGGAGGTACATACGTAGTGCGTCTTCGCAGCCATGCGCATCTATTGTAAGGGAAAGCCGTCAGTAGTCAGCGACCAATCTCCGGAGCGAGAAGGAGAGGCCCCGCGTGATCACGCGGGGCCTCGGTCCGACGACCGGCTACTGAGAACCGGCTACTGCTCGGCCTTCACGATCTCCTTGGGCTGCGTGACCTTGATGTCCACGATCGAGCCCCGCGTGTCGGCCTCCTCGAACGGCACGTCGTTGGCCTCTATGGTGACCTTCGAGCCGTTCGGGATGTCCCCGCGCAGGATCATCTCGCTCATCGGGTCCTCGACCATGCGCTGGATTACCCTGCGCAGCGGCCGCGCGCCGTAGGCCGGATCGTAGCCCGCCTCGGAGAGCTTGTCCAGAGCCGCCGTGGTGAACTCGACGGTCACGTCGCGCTCGGCCAGCTGCTCCCGCAGCCGGCGGACCTGGATCTCGATGATCTGCCGCACGTGCTCGCGCTCCAGCTTGTGGAAGACGATGATCTCGTCGATCCGGTTCAGAAGCTCGGGGCGGAAGATCTTGCGCAGCTCGCTCGTGACCCGGCTCTTCATCTCCTTGTAGGAGAGGCCCTCGTCGTCCGGGCTGAAGCCCAGCGACCGGGTCTTGTTGATCGTCTGCGCCCCGACGTTCGAGGTCATGATGAGCACGACGTTCTTGAAGTCCACCTGCCGGCCCTGCGCGTCGGTGAGCTGGCCGTCCTCCAGGATCTGCAACAGGATGTTGAAGACGTCCGGATGAGCCTTCTCGATCTCATCGAAGAGCACTACGCTGTAGGGGCGGCGGCGCACCTTCTCGGTCAGCTGCCCCCCCTCGTCGTAGCCGACGTAGCCGGGCGGCGAACCCACCAGCCGGCTCACCGTGTGCCGCTCCTGGTACTCGGACATGTCGAGCCGGATCATGGCGTCCTGGTCGCCGAAGAGGTACTCGGCCAGCGTGCGCGCCAGCTCGGTCTTGCCGACGCCCGTCGGCCCGAGGAAGACGAACGACCCCGACGGCCGGTTCGGGTCCTTCAGGCCGGCCATCGTGCGCCGGATGGAGCGGGAGACGGCCTTGATGGCCTCATCCTGCCCAACCACGCGGCCGTGCAGGGCCTCCTCCATCTGCAGGAGCCGCGCGGACTCCTCCTCGGTGAGCTTCTTGACCGGAATCCCAGTCCACATGCTCACGATCTCGGCGATCTCGTCCTCACCGATGGAGGCCTGATGACCGCCCCGCTTGCGCCAGTCGCGCTCCAGCTCGCGCCGCTTGAGGGCGAGCTGCTTCTCGGAGTCCCTCAGGCGCGCAGCCTTCTCGAACTCCTGCCCCTCGATGGCAGCCTCCTTCTCCGCCCGTACCTGCTGGAGCTCCTCGTCGAGCTCCTTGTAGTACGGCGGGGAGGACATGGTCTTGATCCTCATCTTGGAGGCCGCCTCGTCCACCAGGTCTATGGCCTTGTCGGGCAGGAACCGGTCGGCGATGTAGCGGTCGCCGAGCATCGAGGCCGCCCGCAGCGCCTCGTCGGTGATCTCTATCTTGTGGTGCGCCTCGTAGCGGTCCCTGAGCCCCTTCAGGATCAGCTCCGTCTCCTCCACGGTCGGCTCACCGACCTGGATGGTCTGGAACCTGCGCTCCAGCGCCTTGTCCTTCTCGACGTACTTCCGGTACTCGTCAATGGTCGTGGCGCCGATGAGCTGCAGCTCGCCGCGGGCGAGGGCCGGCTTCAGGATCGAGGCCGCGTCTATCGCGCCCTCGGCCGCACCCGCGCCGACGAGGTTGTGGATCTCATCGATGAAGAGGATGATGTCTCCGTGGTCGATGATCTCCTTCATGATCTTCTTCAGGCGCTCCTCGAACTCGCCCCGGTACTTGGAGCCGGCTACCAGAGCCCCCAGGTCCAGCGTGTAGACCTCCTTGTTCTCCAGGATCTCCGGCACCCGCCCGTCGGCGATCTCCTGCGCCAGCCCCTCGACTATCGCCGTCTTGCCGACGCCCGGCTCGCCTATTATCACCGGGTTGTTCTTGGTGCGGCGGACGAGGATCTGCATGATGCGCTCGATCTCCTTGGTCCGCCCGATGACCGGGTCGAGCTTGCCCTCCTCGGCGAGGAGCGTGAGGTTGCGCCCGTACTGGTCGAGCTGGCGGGTCTTGGGCCGCTTGCCCTCGGCCGCGCGGCCGGCCGCCGCCTCCCGGCGCTGGCTCCGGCCGCCGCCGAGCTGCTGCACGACCTGCCGGCGCACCCGCTCCGGGTCCACGTCCAGGTTGCTGAGCACCCGCGCCGCGACGCCCTCGGACTCGCGTACCAGCCCGAGCAGGATGTGCTCGGTGCCTATGTAGTTGTGCCCGAGCTGCAGCGCCTCGCGCAGCGCCAGCTCCAGTACCTTCTTGGAGCGCGGGGTGAACGGAGCCTGTCCGCCCGTCCCCTCCTCGCCGTAGCCGACGATGCTCTCGACCTGCTCGCGCACCTCCTCCAGGGTCACGTTGAGGGAGGCCAGCGCCCGCGCCGCGACGCCCTCGTCCTCCCGCAGGAGCCCCAAAAGCAGGTGCTCGGTGCCTATGTAGTTGTGGTTGAAGTGGCGGGCTTCTTCCTGAGCCAGCACCACGACCTTCCGGGCCCGCTCAGTGAACCGCTCAAACATCAGGCGATGCCTCCTCTGCCGGAAATTCCAGTGGTAAATCTATCGGGTGCCGCGCCTCGCTGAAAGCGCAGCCGGTCGGGGATTTCTCGGATAGCTCTAGCCCGCGCCACAGGCGCCTTCTGCCTACGCCGATCATAATACCTCTTCTTCTGCGTGCACCAACCACCTAAAGTATACAAAAGGCCGGGCGGATTGACTTCCGCATATCCAGGCCCTTCAGCGATAAGTCTAACCTCCGCTCCGCACCCGGATGGTGGTACAGATCACACCTCACCTCCTGCCACGCTCCGGAGGCGCTCCCGGACCACCTCTACCCCCGCGCCGGCTATGAACGGTCCGGCCTTCGGACCGCTCTTCCTGCCCAGCAGCGCCGCGTAGAGCGCCGCGAACGCCCGCCGGGGCTTTATCCCCAGCTCTCTGGCCGCGGAGTAGAGCGTCTCCTGGATCTCCTCGGCGTCCATCTCCGTCCCCAGCCGCTCCGCCACGATGCCGAGGTAGGTGCGCTCCTCCTCACCCAGCTGCGAGGCGAGTCCGGGCACCTCCCCCGTCATCTTGAACCGCTGCTCCTCGGGGGCCCACCGCTCCGCCCAGTTGCGGGCGTAGTAGAGATCCCGGGCGAGCCTACCCTCATCCTCCGCAGCCGCACCGTACCCGCTGTGCCGGAGCGCCTCGGCAGCCCCCCCGATATCCTCTCCGAAAGTCTGGGCCACGAGCGCCAGATGGGTGAAGGGGACCTCGGGCTCTCCGACCGCCGCCCGGTACTCGTCCATGAAGCGGGGGAAACCGGCGGCGACGTCCACGTCGAGCGCGCGCGAGGGATCCCGCCCCAGCACCAGCAGCCTGAGGGCGTCGGGCGGCATGATCTCGAGCATCTCGCCCGGGAGCAGCACGATGCCCCTAGAGCTGCTCATGGCCCCGAGGCCCCGAATCTGGAGCCACTCGTACTCGTAGCGCCCCGGAACCGGGTAGCCGAACACCTCGCGCGCCATCAGGTCGGCGGTGTCCGTAGAACCCCCGCGGCTGGTGTGGTCTTTCCCGAACGGCTCGAACGTGACGCCGAGCGCCTTCCACCGCGCCGCAAGCTCCACCCGCCAGCCGAGCTTACCCTCGCCCTTCGAGTAGTCGGCCACCTCCTCCCGGCCCTCCTCGGTGACGAAGACCACCTTGTGCTCGTCCGGCAGGTGCCGGACGAACCGGTTGCCGGTCAGCTTGCCCGAGGAGGCGCGGGGCACGTAGGGCGACCACCCCTCCGGCATCTCGCGTCCGGTCACCTCGTTCATGATCCGGCGCAGCTCCTCGGTGTGCTCCAGAGCCTCCCGCGTCACCTCCGTGTAGACGCCCTTCTCGTAGAGCTCGTGCGAGCGGAGAACATCTATCTCCATTCCCATGGCGTGCAGCGCCCGCTCGAAGGGCGCGAGGAAGCTCTCGGCGTAGGACTCGTGCTCGCCCGCCGGGTCCGGGATCTTCGCTATCGGGTGCCCGAGGTACCGTTCGTACTCTTTCGGGACGCCCGGAGCGATCTTGCGCAGCGGGTCTGCCGTGTCCGCGTGGAAGATGAAGCGGACCTCCTCGCCCCGCTCCCTGAGCGCCCGGCATACCGCCTCCCCGACCAGCACCTCCCGCAGGTTCCCTATGTGTATGTGTCCGGAGGGGCTGATCCCGGTCACCACCACGTGCGGCCCCTCGCCTAAAGAGGCCGCAACCTCCCGGGCCCAGCCGGGTACGGGGAGAGCGCTCTCGGTCACCTCATGCTCCGGGTTCTGCCGGTGTTCCTGACGGATCCGGGAAGGGGTCGGCTAACTCGCCTTCTCGACATCCACGATCTCGTACTCCGTCGCCCCCCGGGGCGTGGTTACGGTAACCCGCTCGCCCACCCGGCGCCGGAGCACCGCCTTGCCCACAGGGGAGGAGTGAGACAGCTTGCCGCTGGAGGGATCGGACTCGTTCGCACCCACGATCTGGAATGTGCGCTCCTGACCTGAGCCGACCACCTTGAGCGTGACCCGACTGCCGATGTTCACCGAATCGTCGGCGTGATCGGAGGGGTCCACCACCCGCGCGTTGCGGATGCGGCGCTGAATCTCGCTGATTCTGCGCTCCAGCAGGTACTGCTCGTTCTTGGCGTCGTCGTACTCGGAGTTCTCGGAGATGTCGCCGAACTCCCGGGCCTGCCGGATGCGGTCGGCGACCTCCTTGCGCCGTACCTCCGTGAGGTACTCCAGCTCCTGCTGGAACTTCTCTAAACCTTCGCGCGTGATTATTTCACGGTGTCTGTCCGTCATTGGAGTCGAGAGTATACGCACCGGAAACAGGAGTGTCAACGAGGCTCGGGGCAAATTTCCCACCCCGCGTGACCGGCGTCAAAACGCTAGGAGTTCAGCTCGTAGAGGATGCGCAGCCCCTTGAGGGTGAGGTCCGGCTCGCAGTGGTCTATCTCCCGGCAGTGGGGCACTATAGCGGGAGCGACACCGCCGGTGGCGACGGATGCGGCTCCGGAACCGAGCTCCTCCCGGAACCGGCGCACCAGCGCATCCACCGCTCCGGCGTAGCCGTAGACGAAGCCGCTGCGGATGGAGTCCGGGGTATTGGTGGCTATGGCCTTCGGCGGCCGCTCCTCTATGTCCACCGCCGGGAGCCGGGCGGCGCGGGAGATGAGCGCGTCCAGCGCCACGTGGAGGCCGGGGAAGATAGCCCCGCCCAGATACTCCCCGTCCCGGCCCACGGCGCAGACGGTCGTGGCCGTCCCGGAGTCCACTATTATGACCGGTGCGCCGTAGAGCGTCCGGGCCGCCACCGCGTTCACGATTCTGTCCGCTCCCACCGCGGAGGGATCGTCGTAGCGGTTGGGCATCCCGGTCTCTATCTCCGGCCCGACGCTGAGGAATCTGGCGTTCAGGTAGTCCTCCGCCAGGTGACAGTAGCTCCGGGTCAGCACCGGAACCACGCTGGAGATTACGAACGCCCGCACCTCCTCGAGGCGTAACCCCCGCAACTCGAGCAGCGCGGCGCATACCGCGGCCAGCTCGTCCGGCGTACGGCTCGCCTCGGTGGAGATGCGCCACCGCCCCCGCAGCTCTTCCCCTTCGAATACCCCGAAGACCGTCTGCGTGTTGCCCACGTCTACCGCCAGAAGCACGCTCACACCCTCCCGTACTCGCGCACGCCCGAAAGGTCGGCCTCCGCCAGCAACTCCTCCACGACCCCGTACCCCGGAACCTCCAGCTCCGGGGCGAGATCAGCCAGCGCCCGCAGGTTGAATGCCCGTACAACCCCCGGATGGGGAACGGTGAGGTCCGCTCCCTCGATGACCTCCCGCCCGAAGGTCAGCACGTCTATGTCTGCCGTCCGCGCGGTCTTCACCCCCTCCCGACGCTCCCGGCCGAGGGCACACTCCACACCTTGACAGAAGCGCAGAAGCTCCAGGGCCGAGGCCCCGTACTCAACCGCCACCACGCAGTTGAGGTAGTCCGGCTGCCCGGCTTCCACCTCCACGGGCTCCGTCTCGTAGACGCGGGAGACGCCCACCACTTCCACCCGGGGTCCGTTCCGCAGCGCCCGGATGATGGCCCTCAGGTACTCTTCCCGATCGCCCAGGTTGCTCCCCAGCGAGAGGAAGGCACGGCTCACCGCCGGAACTCACCCCGCACGGTCACACCGCCGAGCGAGCGCCCGACCGGAACCCTGACCTTGGTGATGGCGACCTCCAGCTCCAGCACGTCCGGGAAGCTCTCCAGCACGAAGCGCCCGACCCGGCCAACGGCGGTCTCCAGCAGCCTGAACTCTCGCCGCTCCAGAACCCTCGCCGCGCCCTCCACTAGCTCACCGTAGTCCACCACGCCGCGGATGTCGTCGTTCCCTCCGGCGGCGTAGGAGTACTCCAGATCCAGCAGCAGCTTCTGCGGCAGCGCCCGCTCCTCCGGCGAGACGCCGCAGCGGGCGTGCACCTCCAGCCCCCGCACCGCGGCCCGCAGCACCGCCGGCGGCTCGCCCTCCGGGGTGCGGTCCTCTCCGGCCCTCCCCGGTTCATCCCGCGCCGGGGCCTCCTTTAGAACCCGCTCCAGCTCCCGGCGGACCCTCTCCGGTTCCAATCCGAGCTCGTCCAGCACCCGGTAAGCGTCCGCCCGCCGTTCGTGCAGCAGCCCGAGCAGCAGGTGCTCGGTCCCGACGTGGGTGTCCCCTCTCTGCAGGGCCTCGCGCAGAGCGGCCTCCAGCGCGCGCCGGGCGGGCGGGGTAAACGGGAAGTCCTCTCCCGCCGGACCCCGGCCGTATCCGACCAGGCCGCCGACCAGATCCCGCGTCTCCTTCAGGCTCACACCGAGCGAGGACAGCGCCCGGCGGGCCGCTCCGTCCCGCTGCCGGACGAGGCCGAGCAGCAGGTGCTCGGTGCCTATGTAGCTGTGGCCGAAGTAGCCGGCCTCCTCCCGGGCCAGCTCCACCGCTTCCCGGGCCCGGTCCGTGAAACGCTCAAACATCCTCGCCCCGGATCGCGGCCGCCACCTTCAGCGCCTCGCGGTTGGCCCGCACATCGTGGACCCGGAAGATGGTCGCCCCCCGCTCGTAGGCCATGACGCTCGTGGCCACGGTTCCGAAGACGCGGTCCTTCACGCCGGCACCGGTGATGAGGCCGAGGAAGGACTTGCGGGAGGTCCCCACGAGCACCGGGAACCCCAGCGCGCAGATGCTCTCCAGCTCATCCAGGAGCCTCAGGTTGTGCTCCAGCTTCTTGCCGAACCCGATGCCGGGGTCCACGATGATCTTCTCCGGGTCCACCCCGGCGGACACGGCAGCCTCCGCCCGCCGGGCCAGAAAGTCCCGCACCTCGCGTACCACGTCCTCGTAGCGCGGGTCGAGCTGCATCGTCTTGGGCTCGCCCCGCATGTGCATCAGTACCACCGGACACCCGGCTTCGGCCACCAGCGCGGCCATCCGCCCATCTCCCCGCAGCGCCGTCACGTCGTTGACGATCCGCGCCCCCGCCTCTAGCGCGGCCGCGGCGGTCTCCGAGCGGTAGGTGTCTATGGAGACGACCGCCTCCGGGCTGCGGGCCGCTATGCCGCGCACCACCGGCAGCACCCGCCGCCGCTCCTCCTCCGGGGGAACCGGGTCGGAGCCCGGCCGGGTGGATTCTCCTCCGACGTCCACGATCTGCGCCCCCTCCTCCAGCATCCTCAGGGCGCGTTCGACGGCGCTCTCCCTTTCGAAGAACTCCCCGCCGTCGGAGAAGGAGTCGGGCGTGACGTTCAGGATGCCCATAACGACGGGGCCGGGCCCCAGCGTGCGGGACCCGACCCTGATCCCCGCCCCGAACTTCAGCCCGCGTTCCACGAGCTAGACACCGTCCCGCCCCCTGCCGTCCGGGCTCACCGGCTCGGCGGCGTACTCCTCGACGAGCCGCTTGAGGTGCTTGGAGTCTACCGTCTCGTACTCGATGAGATCGGAGGCCAGCTTGTCCAGAAGCCGCCGGTTGCGCACCAGCGTCTCCTCGGCCATGTCGTAGGCCTCGTCCACGATGCGCCTTATCTCCTTGTCTATCTGGAAGGCGATCTCGTCCGAGTAGTCCGGCTGGGTGTGCAGATCCCTGCCCAGGAAGACCTGCCCGTTGGACTGTCCCAGAGCCAGAGGACCCAGCTTCTCGCTCATCCCGAAGCGGGTGACCATCTGGCGGGCGAGCTGGGTCACCCTCTCGAGGTCGTTGGAGGCGCCGGTTGTGACCTCGTCGAAGACCACCCGCTCGGCCACCCGGCCGCCCAGCAGCACCGCGAGCTGCGCCATGAGCTGGGAGCGGCTCATCATGTACTGGTCCTCCTCCGGCAGGCTCATCGTCACGCCCAGAGCCTGTCCGCGCGGGATGATCGTAACCTTGTGCACCGGGTTGGCCCCCGGGGTAAGCGCCCCGACGATGGCGTGCCCGGCCTCGTGATAGGCCGTGATCTCCTTCTCCTTCTCCGAGATGAGGCGGCTCTTGCGCTCCGGGCCGGCGATGACCCGGTCTATGGCCTCCTCCATCTCGGCCATATCTATCTGCTCCTTGTTGTGCCGGGCGGCGAGCAGCGCCGCCTCGTTGACGAGGTTCGCCAGATCCGCCCCGGTAAAGCCGGGCGTCCCGCGGGCGAGCGTGCCGATGTCCACGTCCGGCCCCAGCGGCTTGCCGCGGGTGTGCACCTTCAGGATCTTCTCCCGTCCCGGCAGGTCGGGACGGTCGACCACGATCTGCCGGTCGAAGCGCCCCGGCCTCAGGAGCGCCGGGTCGAGGATGTCCGGGCGGTTGGTGGCGGCGAGCATGATGATCCCGCTCTTGGCGTCGAATCCGTCCATCTCGACCAAAAGCTGGTTGAGGGTCTGCTCGCGCTCGTCGTGGCCGCCGCCCAGACCCGCGCCGCGCTGACGCCCCACGGCGTCTATCTCGTCCATGAAGATGATACACGGCGAGTTCTGCTTGGCCTGCTCGAAGAGGTCGCGCACGCGGCTGGCCCCCACGCCCACGAACATCTCCACGAAGTCCGAACCCGAGATGGAGAAGAAGGGTACGCCCGCCTCTCCGGCCACGGCCCGGGCCAAAAGCGTCTTACCCGTCCCCGGAGGCCCCACCAGCAGAGCGCCTTTCGGGATGCGGGCCCCGAGCTTCTGGAACTTCCGCGGGTTCTCCAGGAACTCCTTGATCTCCTGCAGCTCTTGCACGGCCTCGTTCGCCCCGGCCACGTCGTCGAAGGTGACCTTGGGCATGTCTTTGGTGAACTGGCGGGCCTTGCTCTTGCCGAAGCTCATCACCCGGTTGCCGCCGCCCTGCATCATGCTCAGCAGGAAGAGGAAGAGGATGAGGATGAGCAGTATCGGGCCGAGCGTGCCGAGCAGCGTCAGCCAGAACCCGGTGTTCTGCGGATCGGTCTTAAACGGGATGTTCGCCTCGTTGAAGACGGCCGCAATGTCGTACTCGGAGGGATAGGCGTACTCGAACTCCTCCACCCGGCCTTCCCCGCGCTCGACCCAGCCGGTCACGGTCTGGTCCTCGTCCAGCACCAGAAGCGGCCGCTGCGGATCGTCCACCACGAACGCCCGCTCCTCGACGGCCTCCCGGAACTCCTGCGAGTTCATCTCGTAGACCTGCGAGTCGCCCTCGGAGAGGAGCCGGACCAGGATGACCGCGAAGACCAGAAGGATTATGAAGTAGAATCCACCGCTTCTTAAGAATCTGCCCAACTGCCGTTTACCTCTCGTAAGAAATCTCTAGGAACGACCAGATTATACTATCTGTCCCCAGTCTATCGCGCCCGGCTACCGCGTCTAAGTGGGCGTCCCCTGAAAGACCTCGGGCTTGAGGACGCAGATGTGCGGCAGATTGCGGTAGGAGCCGGCGTAGTCCAGCCCGTAGCCGATCACGAACTCGTCCGGGATCTCAAATCCCAGATACCTGACGTCCAGATCCACCTTCCGCCGGGAGGGCTTGGTGAGCAGGGCGCAGATCTCCAGGCTGGCCGGCCTGCGGGTCCGGAGCGCCCGCGTTATGTAAGAGAGGGTGAGCCCGGTGTCTATGATGTCCTCGATGATGATCACGTGCCGGCCGGAGATGTCCTCTTCCAGATCCTTGAGAATGCGCACCACGCCGCTTGAGGTGGTCCCGGAGCCGTAGGAGCTGACCTCCATGAAGTCTATCTCGCAGGGCAGGTCTATCTGCCGCATGATGTCCGCCATGACTATGGTGGCCCCGCGCAGGATGCCCACAAGCAGCGGCCTCTTCCCCTGATAGTCTTCCGTGATCTGCCCTCCTAGCTCCCGGACTTTCTGCTGGATCTGATCCGAGTGGATGAGGATCTCGGCAACATCGCCCATCATGCTCTTACCCGCCGCCATGCAAGTCCTCCACTTCTAGCCTCAACGCCCGCCGCGTGCGCGGGGTCACCCTGAACTCCTCTCCCAGCTCGCCCCCGAAGATCCAGGCCACCCGCCCGGTCCCGTCCACCACGACCGGCGTCCGGCCTCTGCGGTCCCGGGGCACTCTCCGGTCCATCATAGCGCGAAATACCCGCTTCCTCCCCCCCAAACCTAACGGCCGGATCTGGTCCCCCTCCCGCGCCAGGCGCACGCGGTAAGGCCCCAAGCCGGCGTCCAGGTAGGCCACTTCGGACCGCCGGGCGTCCTCGGAATCGAAGTCCGCCTCGCTCACCTTCACGCGCCACCCGGCGTAGAAGAACTCGCCGGGCCGCAGCTCCACAGCATCCCTCCCCTCTTCCCGCCGCCGGTAGAGGACAAGCTCCTCCCCGTAGCGCACCGCGGCTACCACGCCTCCCGGCAGATCCCGCACCCGCGTCCCCTCCCGCTCCCGCACCAGCTCCAGCAGCTCCGCCACGATCCTTGCGGGCAGCGGGTCCCCGCTCAGCGTTCTGTACGCCCGGCGTACCGCGTGCCGCCGCAGGGCCGGCGGCACCTCTTCCAACCGCCGTACCTCCAGCACGACCTCTTCGCCCCGCTCCCGTACGAGCCCGGCGGCCAGCTCCTCCAGCGCCTCAAGATCTTCCCGGGCCAGCGCCGCCGCCCGGGCCAGGTTCGCTCCGGCCCCGGGGTGCAGCTCCTCCAGCACCGGCAGCACCTCCAGCCGCACCCGGTTGCGGGCGTACTCCGCCTCGAGGTTGGAGGAGTCGGTGCGGTAGGTTTGCCCGAGCTCGCCGAGATAGGCCAGAACCTCGGCCCGGCTGCACTCGATGAGCGGCCGCACCACCCGGCCCCGCACCGGCGGGATGCCGCCCATCCCGCGCAGCCCGGCTCCCCGCGCCAGGTTCAGCAGCACCGTCTCGGCCACGTCGTCCGCCGTATGCCCGGTGGCTATAGCTGCGCAGCCGTGCGAGTCCGCGATCTCCTCCGCCAGGAGATACCGCTCGCGGCGCGCCACCGCCTGCAGGTTGGCCTTGCTCTCAAAGCGCAGCCGCCGCAGCTCGAACCTCACCCCCAATCGCCCGCACAGCTCGCGCACGAACTCCGCATCGGCTTCGGACTCCGCTCCCCGCAGCCCGTGCTCCACGTGCAGCACCACCGGCTCTGCCTCCAGCTCCACCAGCGCCCTCAACAAAGCCACGGAGTCCGGCCCGCCGGAGACGAGCGCCAGCGGCCGGGAGAGGTCCATCCCGTACCGCGCCGCAGTGCGGGACACTTTCGCTACCAGAGAGCCGGACATGAGATCATTTTAAACGCGCCGCTCCCCCGCACGACCCAAAGGGACTGCCCAAACGGCGGGCGCAGTCCGGGCCAGGGCCTGTCTGACGGCTCATGAGGGCAACCATGCCATCAGCGAGGCGATGATCACCACCGCCCGGTAGTTGGCCGCTACAACGAACGTAGAGCCCCAGACCGTCAGGCCACGACGAGCGCCGCAACCGCCAAAGGGCCACCACCGCCGGGCTCCGGCTTGCGGCTCAAGCGTCTCTCTCGAAATCTACGACCTCGCCCATGAGCCGGGTCTCGGGCGGACGGGTCTCCGCGATCACCACCTCTTACAGCGGTATTCATAAGTACTGAACCTCGACCTGGTAACCGCAGTGGTCGAACCACCCAGCGGCATCACCGGGAGTGATCGCCGAGAGCGCCTCCTCCATCGCCTCCAGCAGGGCTTCGTGGGTGCGCGCACCGAGCTTTCTCAAGACGTTCTTGATCTTGGAGAACGCTTGCTCGATGGGGTTTAGATCCGGCGAGTAGGATGGCAGGAACACCATCTCGGCTCCTCTCGCTTCGATGAGCTCCCTTATCCTCTTGGGCCTGTGCGCTCCAAGGTTGTCCATCGCCACCACCTGCCCTTCAGAGAGCGTCGGTGCCAAAAAGTGCTCGATGTAAACCTCGAAGGCTTTAGCGTCTGTGGCTCCCTCAACGCACATCGACTCTCCCATTCCATACAGACTCATCGAGGCGATCAGTGTCAGGTTCTTGCCCCTGTTCTTGGGCACCTTCCCGTAAGCTCGCTCTCCTCTGGGAGCCCGAGAGCGTAGTCGATCCATCGAGATATGCGTCCCGCTCTCGTCCACGAACACGAGGCGCCTAACGTCAAAGCGAGAAACCAGCCATCGCCACAGAGCTCTCGCTCCCTCGTCGCGTTCGGAAGCTACCTTCGACTTTTTTTCTAGGACGGCAAAACACGCTTGACCGAAGACGCGGCCTCCTTTAGGGTTGGGGCGGCGTTTTCCCTACGACGAGAGAAGCTCCCATGGCAAGGAACCAGCCCCGCTCACCGGCAACATCCGAACTGAGGTTCGAGCCACTTGAGGACCACTGCCCAATCTGTGAGAGGAAGCTGTGGGTGGCCTATCACAACGCTCGCACCGTCGCCACGCTCTCGGGGTTGGTGCGACTGAAGTTGGTGATCCGTCGCTGCGTGAACCGGGAGTGCGAGCTCTACCAACGATCCCGCCGGCCCGAGCAGGAGGGAGCCTTCGCGCTACCTCAGGGCGAGTTCGGCCTCGACGTCATAGCTTTGGTTGGCGCTCTGCGCCATGCCCACCATCGCAGCGTGCCGGAGATCCACCGTGAGCTCCTCGGTAGAGGGGTGAGCGTCTCGGAGAGGACGGTTACCAATCTGCTCGATCGTTACGAGGAACTGGTGAGCCTGCGCCTCTCGGATCGCGCTCGCCTTAGAGAGAAGCTGGGGGAGCAAGGTCGGGTGGTCCTGGCCATAGACGGTCTGCAACCGGACGTGGGCCACGAGGTTCTGTGGGTGCTACGCGAGTGCCTCTGCGGGGAGATATTGCTAGCACGCAGCCTTCTGAGCGCGACCGAGGAGTCCCTGGTGGGCTTGCTGGGGGAGGTAGCCGAAGGGCTCGAGGTTCCGGTTGTGGGCGTCGTCTCCGATGGGCAGCACCCGATCCGACGGGCCGTGGGGAGGGTGTTTCCGCAAGCCCCTCACCAACTGTGCCAGTTCCATTACCTGCGCGAGGCGGCCAAGGAGGTCTACGAGGCCGACCGGCATGCCAAGAAGGAGCTCAAGAAAAGGGTGCGGGGGGGTAAGGCCCATAGAGCGCGAGCTCGAAGGACGCAATGACCCCGAGGCCGAAGCCGTGCGCGGCTACTGCCTGGCGGTACGCAGCGCGATCACCATTGAGTAGGGCGTCCCCCGCTCGCCGCCTCGGGCATAAAGCTGCACGAGCGAATCGAAGCCATACAGGAGTCCATAGAGCGGGTCGAGAAAAAGGGGAGCTTCCGGGAGAGCTAGGGCGTCTGAAGGGGATGCTCGGGCGCGCCCTCGCCCAGACGGCCTCTATGTGGAAGCCCATCCGCCTGTGCTACTCGTGGGTACATCGAGCGGCGCGCATCCTTAAAAACGAAGAGGGCCTGCGCCTCGAAGAGCTACGCCGAGACTACCGCAGGCTGCTCTCGGAGATGTCCTCCCGCAGAGAGGAGGCGGGCACCCTCTCGGGGGCGGTGTCTTTGTTCTCGAAGGTTACAAAGAGCTACTGGAAGGGCCTGTTTTGCTGCTACCGCTTCCCCGAAGGGACCCTGCCACGCACCAACAACGACCTGGAGCACCTCTTCGGATCGGCACGCTACGGCGAACGGCGAGCCAGCGGCAGAAGGAACGCCTCGCCCGCGATGGTGGTGAGGGGCAGCGTGCGCATGTTGGCCGCCGTGGCCACGCCACCGGAGGGCTTCAACGCTCAGGACATACGCCCCACCGATGTTGAGCGATGGCGGGCGCTACGGGCTTCGCTCGAAAAGAGACGAGAGAGCCGCCGCGCTCAACTGCGGTTCAGGCGGGATCCGGATGCCTACCTCGGCAGGCTCGAAGAGCAGCTACTCAAGCAGGTTTTGCCGTCCTAGTTTTTTTGAGCGGCCACTCGCCCGGAAGCCGGGCTATGTTACGGCTCATCGTCGCCTCGGAGACCTCCATGCCCGTCTCATCCTCAAAAGCCTCGCAATGCTCGCTGAGAGTAAGATCGGGGTTGGACTTCAGCTGAGAAGGCAGCCACTGCCTCAATGCCTTGCCCTTCACCGAGGGCCTGCCGGGGATCTTGCGGATGTTGACGTCCCCCGTCTGGCGCCTTCTCTTGAGCCAGCGCTTGATGGTAGATAGGGAGACTCCGAAGAGGTCTGAAACCTCCTTTCTCGGGATGCCACGGTCGATGGCGGAGAGCACTTTCAATCTGAGGTCCTTGGAGTATGCGTTCATGGACACCATTTTCACTTAGGTCCACTACTTACGCAAGCCGCTGTTACGACCAGGGTCGTCAGGGCCAGGCGCCTTATGGCATCCCACCTGTCCGGGGCGTCCACGAGCACGAAGTCTGCCTCGTTGCCCTCGGCGATGCCGTAGCCCTCCAGACCGAGCGTGCGGGCCGCGTTCTCGGTGACCATGTCGAAGCAGGCGGTGACCTCCTTGCGGCTCGTCATGTGGCAGGCGTGCACGGCCATGTGCGCGGGCTGGAGCATGCCGCCGGTGCCTAAGACGACTGATGCATAACTTTTCAGACCAACAGATCGGCCAGATGATGAAGCGGACGACCAAGTTGGAAGTTGAGATATTGTCCGCAGGTGTAGGCGGCGATCTTCGCCGCAAGACGCGCCAGAAGCCCTCGAGAGTCTTCGCCCGGTGGTGCTCCAGAAAGAACTGATCCTTGAGTTGGTTTATTACCCCCTCGATGACCTGGCGCTTGCCCGACGCCCACAGCCGGGCAGCCTCGTCCCACGCCCTTTTGGAGTTGTCCTTGGGAGTGGCCGCAACTATTGCCCCGTAATCCTCAAACCAGTGGCGCTCCCATGCAATCGAGGTGAAGCCCTTGTCGGCGAGGTAGGCTGCATGTCTGTCGTTGTGGATGAGGATCTCGCCGATGGGCCGCTCGTTGGAGGCGGCCTCGGCCAAGCAGAAGGTCGTTATCACTCCCGCTGGCGTGATCGAGAGGCCCACCTTGAAACCGTAGACCCACTCGGTCTTGGAGGCACACCGTCCGAAGGTGGCCTCTGCGGCGAACAACCCTTGCGGCACGCTCTCACCCTCACCACAGCCTTAAGATGAGGGTGGTGTCCAGGACGTGGTAGACGGCAGAGGGATCGGCGAGGGTTTGCGCCAGATGAAGCTGGAAGGCTCTCATCTCGGCCTCCAAAGCCCGCGCCTTGCGGTTGAATTGACTCTGGGATGGGAGCGTGGGGAAGTACTCTTGCAAGTGGACGTCGGCGAACCTCCAAAAGTCCCTCTCGCTTCTGAAGCGCGGCCACTGAGCAAGTATGGCGAGGGTGAGGATCTCCGGCTCGGAGATCAGCGACGGACGCCCGGGCTTGGATGGCTTCGGGGAGCGGTTGGCCTTCCACCAGTCGTCTATGAGGACGTACAATGAGACGAGGAAGGAGTCGAGATCCAGCATGGCACCATCCTTTGGAGAGAGTTTGGTGCCTCAGCATAAGGTTTCGGCTCCTTCTGCGCTTCTCGGCATTACACATCAGCCGTCTAAGGCGCGCTCGCTCTACCTTTGGGCCGGAGAACGGCGACGCATGAGGCCGCCCACGAGGCGCTCCATGGCGCCCCAGGCCTCGTCCCTCGCCGCCTCGGGATCGTCTGAGGCAGCCACGAAAAACGCTGCCTCAAGCAGCGCGCCGTTGATCAGGCGCGCCAGCGGCCCGACCGGCTGAGGCTCGATGTAGCCCTCCGCGATGAGGGCATCGAGCCCCTCCTCGATCTTGCCCACCGCGTGGCGCGCATCTATCTCACGCCACTCCCAGCCCAGCACCGAAGGTCCGTCCAGGAAGAACGTGCGCTTCATCTCCGGGTCGAGGACGGCGTCGACGAAGGCGCGATACCCCGCCATCACGGCCTCCGGTAGCCGGGCCTCAGCACGTTCGGCCTTCTCGATCTCCTCGTCTATCTCGCTCTCCATCTCATCGACCACCACCCGGAAGAGGTCCTTCTTATCCTCGAAGTGGTGGTAGAGCGCCCCGCGCGTCAGCCCCGCGCGCCGCACGATCTCCTCGGCGGCCGTCCCGTGGTAGCCCTTCTCGGCGAACAGGGCGCGCGCCGCGTCCAGCAGCGCCCGCCGCGTGGCCGCCCTCCTCTCCGCCTGTGTGCGCCGTCTCTTGACGTCCTCGTTTACATTCATGCCGTATGCATATTAACGCCGGGCGCAGGAACGTCAAGGGAAGGCTCGACAGGCGTTGGCGCGATGCGCAGGTCGGAGGCACCGCGTCGGTATTGGGAGAGGGGCATCCGACGAGCGTTGCGAGGCGCCGCGAGTGCCGGCGGGTTCCGGGTGGAGCGCACGGCGAAGGCCGGAGACGGCGGAGGACCGGCCGTCGGGTGGTGACCGGTGGGGCGAGCGCGATCCTCGGATGGATCCATGAGAAGCCCTCCTCTCGTAGCCTCCGTGCCGTAGGACCGTCGGCATAAGTGTAGCGGCATCGGGGGATCGGCGTACGCCCTCGGCGCCTGGCCAGCGAAAACGCTCCGACGTAGCGTCCCTGAATACTACCCGTTACGGAGAACCACACCTCGCGGGATACAGTCCACTCCACTTTCTTCGCCGCTGGGTTCCCTTCCGGTCCTGCTGAGGCACCGGGAAGCGAACCCCCGAGTATGCCTCTCCGAGCCATCGCTTCTCGCGCCCGTACGTAGGGGCGGAGGCGTTCTTAGCCTCCTGGAGCCGTGTTGTCGTCCGCCTCGGGGATCGCGTACAGGAACCAGTCGCTCTCGTGGGCCTCACGGGCCCGTTCCCGCGAGAAGTTCCCGGTCGGCGAGCCGCGGTTCTCGTCTCCCTCAGAGATCTCGTACAAGATGCGCCTCTCGGTCTCGTCGATTATGTCTTCCAGGATACCGGCCGTCGCCGCGTCCCTCGCCTCATCGCACACCTTGTGGGCCTTCCGCTGCGTCTCGGCCATGCGGCGGTTGTCTTCCAGCAGCCTGCGGACCATCTCGCCGGCGGGAACGAAGTCGTTGTCATCGGGGATGGTCTGCAGCTCGCTCACGTGCGAGATGCTGCGGATCGTGGCACCACCGAGCTTCCTTACTCGCTCGGCCAGGACATCCACCAACCCGAGGATAGAGTCGGCCTGCTCGTCGAAGAGCAGATGCTAATCCCTGAAGCGCGGACCCGAGAGGTGCCAGTGGTAGTTTTTGGTCTTCAGGTAGAGCGCCAGGGAGTCCGCGATGAGGGGATTGACAGCCCCGGTTACGGCCCGCACCTCCGCGGGCGTCAGGTCCGTCGGCGTCGCCAGCCGGGATGCCGGCGGAAAGATCTTCTTGGCTTTAGTCTGAGTCATTCTCCTTGTGTCTTAGGTTCGGTCGTACAACTCTCTAGCCCCGAGGCGCCCTACGCGCCATCGTCCGGCGTCCGAGCGAGCCGCGCGCGAACACCTCCTCGGTGGTCAACAGAGTCCAGAGGCGTTTCATCCATTTCCACATGGCCAAACGCGCCTCCCTCCGATCCAATACTCGAGTTTTATTAATATTCATACTGCATGTATGTTATTGGCGAGTTTGCGGATGTCAAGGGTTGTGCCGGTGCTCCGGCAGGAACCGCAGGCGTCAACCGATCAGCGCCCGTGTGATTATATTAGCCGTGGCGTGATGGTTGGGCGGGTTGGCACTGGCGAGAAAGCGACGACTGGAGAAGGCGCGAGACCAGGAGCGGCAGCTAGAACGCCGGTTGCTCGCCGCCTGCGCTCACGGGTATCCGAAGTACCGCCGAAGGCAAAAGCAAGAAAAGCCGCGTAAGCGCCGAAGGCGCCAGGACGGGTAGCCACGGTCCTGTGACTATCGAGGACATGGGCTCCTGAGCGACGCGCCTACGCTGCCCGCGCCAGACCTGTTTTCGTGCGCCCGTCTTGGGTTCTTCTGGCACCGTCGCCTGTCGGCACCGGGGGTGTGAGGAGCCGCCGTTCGGAACGCGCTTCGCGGGCTCAGGGATCGTCGGATTCCCGGGGCGCGACCTCCTCCAGGGCGGCGAGGGCCTCGGCCTGGTTCATGCCGGCGCTCCTCAAGAGGTCCACGGCCATCGAGCAGACCTGGCCCACCAGCACGCTGATCGCCAGGTCGTGCCTCTCTGCGAGGGCCTCGGTGGCGCCGCGCGCCGCCAAGAGCGCGAACCGCCGGGCCTCCTCCGCTTCCCGAGCCTCCTCCGCTTCTTCCGACGCCTCCAGGTACCCGGCCAGCGCCCGCACCGCCCGTGAGAGGTCGAGCACGGCCTCCGGCACCGACGGCGGGACCGCTGCCCTGCGCCTTATGGCGTTGGCGGCGCCGCGGGCCAGAACCCGCGTGTTGATCACGGCCAGCTCTATCCTTATGCTGGCGCCGGCGTAGAGTTCGAGGTGCTTTAGGGACCTGCGTCTCGTCGGGGAGAGGCGGGCGGTCTCGTAACCGGCGGAGAGCACCTCGTCGAAGCTTCTTACCCTATCGTCGAGCTCCCGAGCTCTTCCCAGCACCGCCTCGGCCTGCTCGAGGTCGCGTTCTTCGAGCGCCTCGGCGATCTCTTCGAGAACCGCGACCAAACTCCGGAAGATCGGCTCGGCGGCCCTCTCGACAAGGCGCTCCGGATTCACAGGGAAGAGGTGGCTTACCAACAGAGCAACCCCGCCGCCCACTAGGGCGTTGAAGAAGCGGTCGGGCGAAAAGGCGGCATCCGGAGGCTGCAGGGCGACCACCAGGATCGCAGAGATCGCCGCCTGGTTCACCAGCAGCTTCCTCTCGCCGAGGAGCACGGCCGCCGCCATCGCCAGCCCCACTACTATCCCTATCTGCGCCGCCCCGACGCCGATTATCCGTACGAGGACGTCGGCTATCGCGAGCCCGACAACGACTCCCAGTGCCACCTCGACCGCGCGCTTGCCGCGCTCCCCAGGA
The DNA here is from genome assembly GCF_004337705.1 of Rubrobacter taiwanensis. Taxonomy (GTDB): domain Bacteria; phylum Actinomycetota; class Rubrobacteria; order Rubrobacterales; family Rubrobacteraceae; genus Rubrobacter_C; species Rubrobacter_C taiwanensis. Next base: position 15,861 of record NZ_SKBU01000017.1, on the reverse strand, counting down.
GCAAGCCCCAGCGTCACGACCGCCGCTACGGGCGCGAAGAAGGGCTGCTCGTTGCCCAGCACCACGGCGGCGAGGAAGTAGGCGAGGCTGGCGGCGACCGCCGTCTGGAGTATGGGCCAGACGTTGGCCATGAGCCGCTCGGTCCCCGAGGCGAGGTGCCGGCTCACCTCAGGCAACGGATCCATGTCTCTTGGCGGCCTCACGCTCCTCCGTTTGGGCGACCTTACTCGTTCCGTAAAGGCTGCCCGTTCACTATATATAGCGAAGCTCCCAAACCGTCACGCCAGACCGAGGTTCGCGCCGATCCTTGCCCACCGAGTAGGCTAAGGGCTTGTATCGGGAAGCCCCCCGGAGACCGGCGCATCAAGCCTCTCCGACGAGCTCTCGGACGAAGGCCGCCAGCGCCCGGGCGTTGTTGTGCTCGATGTCTTTCGCGCCGAAGAGCAGGGTGACGTTCTCCTCCGCGGCGCGCTCCCCGAGCTCGCGCAGCTCCTCCATCTTCCCCGTCCCTTCGAGTTCGGTCCGGTATCGCTTCAGGAACCCCTCCCAGCGCTCGGGGTCGTGGCCGAACCACTTCCGGAGCTCGGTGCTGGGGGCCAGGTCCTTCCTCCACGATTCGATCCGGGCCTCCTCCCTGGAGAGCCCCCGCGACCAGATCCTATCCACGAGGATGCGCTGCCCGTCATCCGGCCCTGGCTCCTCGTACACCCTCTTCACGCGCAGCGTCACGCTTTTTTCTCCTGCCCTCGTTCACGCCGAAACTCCCTCCTCATTGTCGAGGGAGTCCCGCTCCGCTGCGCGGCGCGGAACCCGCTTGGACCCGGATCTGAGGAGTTGCTCCGCCTCGTTCTGGAGCTGCCTTACCCGCTCCCGCGAAACGCCCAGCTCAGACGCAAGCTCGGCCAGCGTGGGCGGGTCCCGGCGATCGAGGCCGTAGCGCCTCACCAGCACGTAACGCGCCTTCTCCGGCAGGCGCTCTACGGCCGCCTTTAGCCGCTCCTCCTCCATCTCGCTTATGACGGTATCCGGAACGCCGGAAGCCGTCTCGTCGACGACGAAGTCCCCGAGGCGTGAGGCCTCCTCTTCGTCCGAGGCCGGCCTGTCCAGGCTCGTGGCGTCCGGGAGGATTCCCTTCGCCTCCCGCACCTTCTCGGCGGTCCAGCCCAGCCGCCCGGCGACCTCCTCGTCGGTCGGCTCCCGCCCCAGCTCGACCCAGAGCTCGCTTACGGCGCGCCTGACCTTCCTTACCCTCTCCCCCGCGTGTACCGGAAGCCTTATCTGTCGGCCCTTATCGTGCAAGGCCCTGCCCACGGCCTGCCGGATCCACCAGGTGGCGTAGGTGGAGAACCGGTAGCCCTTCTCGGGGTCGAACTTCTCCGCAGCTCGCATGAGCCCGATGTTGCCCTCCTGGATGAGATCCTCAAACGGCAGGCCCATCCCCCGGTACCTCTTGGCGATGCTCACCACGAGCCTCAGGTTCCTCTCGATAAGCTCCCTGCGGGCTCGCTTGTCCCCCCGCCTGAGACGCCGGGAGAGCGCGATTTCCCCGCCGCGCGTCAGCAGCCCCCGTCTGCCTATGCGCTCCAGGTATCCGGCCACCAGTCCCGGGGTCTCGTGCTCCAGCCTGCCAGAAGAGGTGCCCGCGCGGACCGCGGGCGCCGCCTCTCCAGATCCCCGAACCGTCAGCCGCTCGGCCCCACCGGGGCCGGCACCACTCACCTCCGTGTCCGCCGTAACGTCAAGAAGGCACCGTGTCGCCCCCGCGCGGCGCATCCGATGCGCGGGAACCCCGTCTCTCATTTCCGCTCCCCGAGCGCGCGCCTCCACCAGAAGCGGCGCCTGCCCGCGCCATCCGCCCGCAGGGCCTCGGCCCTGCTGCGCTCCCTCCTGAGCGCGGACTTCCTGGTCCTGATGCCTCGCGAACGGTACTCCCTGGCCCTCAGGCGGTAGACGTGCTCCTGGTAGAAGTCCCGTTCCCCGGACGTCCTCGCCGCGTCGCGCAGCTCGTAGGCCCCTTCGAGGGTGGCCGGCACCCTCCGTTCGCGCGTCTCTCCTCCGCGTGACTCCACTGATCGTGCTCCTTCCTCTAGCCGCCTGCTAACCACCGGTCTCCGGCAGACCGGCGCGGGATTCATCGCTCCGAGGCACGATCGGCCCCCGGCAGGTCCAGGTCCGCCCGTCCCTCCGCCGGCTCGGTCGGATGCACCGGCTGTGGGAAACCTCGTCCCTGCTCGAGCGGCTGCACGAGGGTGTGCAGGAAGGCGGCGTCGCTCAAGGCCTCCGCGTCGTAGGATACGTTGCCCCGCAGGACGAGCGTCCCCCCGGCGGAGAGCTCGTGCCGCTCCTCTTCCACCCTGAACCGCACCTCGCCCTCCAGCACCTGGACGGTGGAGGCGCCGGCCACTCTTCTTTCGCCCGTGCGCCGGCCGGCGGCGATGGCGGTGAGCGCCAGCTTCAGGGAGGGCTCGTTGGCAAGTATGAGGATGCTGCGACCGTGGTCCTCGTAGGTCTTCTCGCTCTTGAGCCGGTCGAGCGCGGCCATGGTGTCGAACGCCCGCACCGGCTTGCGCGGCTCGCCGCTGCCTTTGGGACCCCCGGCCTTACCGTCGTGCATGTAGCTAACACCTCCGTTCATATAGCCGCGAAGGGTGGCTCCCCCGAACGGCCCGGGCCGTGGCACCGCCGCAGTGCCTCTACGCCCGCGCCTACCGACCGTCGCGGGGCCTACTTCTTCTTTCCGGTCTCCCCGAGGATGGCGAAGACCTCCTCTATGAGGGCCCGGCGCTTGTCGGGCGGCAGATCCCTGGGGTGCATGGTCTGCTTCTCGCTCTGGAGCCCGCGCTGCGCGGCCTCCTCCGAGAGGTAGCGGTCGATAACCCGCACGATGGCGTCAACCTTCGCGCGCGGCAACTCCTCGCCACTGCCGAACAGCTTGTTCCACATCACGGTCACCTCCTTTGGGCGTCGCCGCTCGCACGACGCCGCCGACCTGTCGAATCATCTCCGCGCAGCGTCGCCCCGATGATCCCGGAGTCGCTGCGCCGGAGCAAAGCAACGGCGCGCGAACTGAGGAGGTAGTCCACGAAGTTCTCCCGCGGCATCACGTTCGGCGCCTCGACCCCGCTGCGGCCGGGCCTGGGATCGAGCGCCACCCACCCGACGTCAGCTCCCGGCCCGGCGAGCAAGGAGATCAACTCGTCAGGAGTACACGCCCTCGCATACCAGCCCCCGCCCGGCGCCTCGGCAAACAGGTACCCGCGGGCCGCCCAGCCGGCCGAGAACACGGGTAGCGCCTCTCCCCTGGCCCCCATGGGTACGCGTAGCACCTCCAGCCCTTCGTCGCCGTGCCTGGCCACCACGTGGTGCACCAGCACCGGATGCCCCGCCGAAACCTTGCCCTCGTCACGCCCCGCGAAGCCTCCATCGCGTCCCTCGATCGACCCTGCAGCCATGCAGACTCCTTCATAGATATTCATACTGTATGTATGTTATTATCGAGTCCGCCGGTGTCAAGGGCTGCGTTCGTCGAGAGGGCAGGACTGCCGGAGAGCCTCCGGGAGCTGCGGCGTGCTGGCAGAGACGCGTGTGGACGATTATCCAATGTCGAAAGGGGAGAGAGGGTTAGATGGCTTTTCTGTTTAGCGGTGTCCCGGGGCTCGCTTCCGAGGCGCGAGCCCGCGGTCGGAGGGCGGGAGCGCGGGGCCGGCGCGGAAGGATCGGAGGGACGGCGGTGCGGGGTTTCGGAGGCGGGCTCTGATGGCGGCCCCTGTTTCGCGGCCCGGGCACGTCGCGGTCGTGGGCGCCGGGATGCCCGGTCTGGCCACCGCCTGGTTCTTGCAGGAGCGCGGGGTGCGCGTCACGGTTCTGGAGAGGGAGCGGGTGGCTGCGGGATCGTCGTGGGGCAACGCGGGCTGGATTTCCCCCGCCCTTACCACGCCGCTCCCCGAGCCTGCGGTACTCCGGTACGGCGTCCGGGCGGCGTTGAACCCCGCCTCCCCCGTCTACATCCCCCCGCGCGCCGACGCGCGGCTCTTGCGGTTCCTCCTCGGGTTCGCCCGCCACTGTACCGAGCGTAACTGGCGGGTGGCCATGAGTGCCTACGCGCCGGTGAACCGGCGAGCCCTCGGCGCCTTCGACGCGCTCGCCGCCGGAGGTGTTGACGAGCCGGTGCGCGAGGCGGAGCCGTTCCTGGCCTGCCACGTCTCCGCCGAGGATCAGAAGGTTCTGCTAGAGGAGCTTCGCCACGTCGAGGCCGCGGGACAGAGGGTAGAGTACGAGGCGCTAACCGGAGCCGAGGCTCGCGAGCTGGAACCGGCGCTCTCCGAGAAAGTCGGGGCCGCCGTCCGGATCCACGGCCAGCGCTTCATCAACCCGGGTCGGTACCTGTGGGCGCTCGCCGGAGCCGTCCGCACCCGCGGGGGCGACCTCCGCGAGGGGATAAGCGTGCGCGAGGTCCGCGACGAGGGCGCGAGGGTGGCCGTGGAGGCGGCGAGCGGCGAGGTGCTGGGCTTCGACGCCGTGGTGCTGGCGAACGGCGCGTGGTTGAACTGGCTCGCCCGCCGTTTCGGCGTCCGCGCCGTCGTGCAGGCTGGTCGCGGCTACAGCTTCAGCGTGCCGGTCGAGCACATGCCGTCCGGGCCCCTCTACTTCCCGGCCCAGCGTGTGGCCTGCACGCCGCTCGGCGACCGGCTGAGGATCGCAGGTATGATGGAGTTCCGGGCTCCGGAGGAACCGCTCGACCCGCGCCGCATCGCCGCGATCGTCGCCGCCGTCCGCCCGCTCTTGCGCGGCATCGCCCTTGAGGAGCGCACCGAGGAGTGGGTGGGATCCCGGCCCTGCACTGCCGACGGGCTGCCCCTCATCGGCCCGACGGCCTCCCCGCGCGTCTTCGTAGCGGGCGGACACGGCATGTGGGGCATCGCCCTCGGTCCGCTCACCGGAGAGCTGCTCGCCGAGACGGTCGCGACCGGCCGCGCCCCCGCCGAGCTCACCCCGTTCCATCCCCTCCGCTGACACCTTCGGTAACGAGGGCGCCAGGGGCAGTGAATTCAGCAGAAGCCCCGGCCGCGCAATCCGGGGAGACGGTCGTGCGCGCGGACTCGCCTCCCCCGGATGGCGGCTGAAGTGGCCGGCGGCACCGGCTCGGAGCTGCACGTGGTCTACGTCGATCCGCTGCCCGGCTTCATGACGAACAGCGCCGGCAAGGTGGGCTACGATCGCGCCCTCTGTACGAGCAGGAGTTCCGGCAGAAGCTGCGGTAACTGAGCCGGCAGACGGCACTGAGGACCTCCTCGCGTAAGAATTCGCTGCGGCGCAGGGAAGCGCGCTTGAGCGAGGCTTCCTGTGGAGAGGCGGCGGTCAGGAAACGCCCGCCCTGCGCGCCTCCTCTACCGCCTGCTCGATGCCCGCGGTCCAGGGTTCGCCGTGACCCACGAGCACCGTCCCTGCACCGGTCTCGGCGAGCGCCTCAAGCGAAGCCAGCGCCCGCTCGCTGTCTGCCGTCGCCGCCCGGGCGACGATCCGCGGACCGGTCCTCGCGGTGTAGGGGTCGAGGGTCACAATGGCGTCCCCGGCGATGAGGCAGTCCCGATCGGGCAGGTACAGCGAGCAGTGGCCCAAGGTGTGCCCGGGCGTAAAGACGACCCGCGGGGAGCCGGGCACCGGCAGGTTCCCACCCCCATAGCGCCTGACCTCCTTGATCGGCCTCGGCCACCACGCGCGGTTGCGCACAAACGCGGCGACCATCGGAGCCGCGCGCAGCTGGGTGGCGAAGTAGTAGGTGCGGGCCCGCTCGTGAGCGTACTGGCGCGGTTGCTTTGTCAGCGGTACGTCGTTCTCGTGCACCCAGACCGGCACGCCGAGCTCCGCGCGGGCGCGCTCGGCGAAGCCGAGGTGATCGAAGTGGGCGTGCGTGAGCACGACGGCCTCGATATCCGAGAGTGTGCGCTCCAGGTTCTCGAGAGCTTCGATCAGCGACGACCAGGAGGTCGGCACCCCGGTGTCGACCACGGTGAGCCGGCCGTCCTCCTCGAGGAGGTACCAATTAGTGAACGAGCCCTCGATCCGGTGAACGCCCTCGGCGGCGTTGGGATGGAACACTACCATCTCCTCTCTTGCGGTCTTCTTTCTGTATCTACCCCGGCCGCCGGGAGAGATAACTGATGCGCGTGTGGAGTGCGCCCGCGTGGCCCCTACCTCGGGCAGCTTGTCGAGGTTGGCCATCTTCTCGATGTGGCAATATTCGCGCTCTATGCCTGCAAAGTGCGCCGGCCACAGCAGCGAGGGATCGCGTCTCTTTCTCCACTCCGCGCCGATCAGAGGGTAGGGCCTGTCCAGGCTCCAGGCGTCGGTTCCTATTAGCCGCACGCCCTTCTCCACCAGCAGAGCACCGCCTCCCTCCCCAGACCGCACCCGCGCTCGAAGAACTTCTCCGTACCCCAGTGCTCGTCGGCGCCCGTGCGGAACAACACGATGTCGCCGGGCGAGGGGGCGTGCCCGATCTTCTGCTTCGGCCGTATTCGGGCAACAGCGGCTCGATCCGTTGCCAGGCTCTGTCGGTTATCTCTCCGCCTCTGGCCATGGTGCTCTCTCCCGCAGTCACGGTTTCCTCTCACCATGGGATAACACGGATGCAGGCTCCCCTCAGACACGCTCTAGACCTGCCAGCCGGGAAACTCCCTGCCGGCCAGCTCCCGGAAGCGGTCGGCGTCGTCTGAGAGTCCGGCGGCGAGGCGTCTTAGCAACGAGCCACCGATGGTCACCGGCGAGCCGCGCGCAACATTCCAGCGGCGCTCGTGCTCGGGGGTCCAGAACGAATCGTCCACGCCCGCGAAGCGGTAGAGCTCCCGCAGAGTCTCCCGCCGCCTCGTGAGGAGATCCTCCCGGGCGCAGATGAAGATCCGCTCGCGCGGAAAGCGGGCGAGGTAAGGTTCGAGTCGCGCGTAGTAGCGGCTCCGGTCGAGGTACTGGCTCTCCGGGTCCGGCAGGGCTTCCTCTGCGGGCCGCCGTTCCGTGCCGTCGACGCGGTGGTGGAGATACTGCGAGACCGCGCGCTCGATGGGGTCGCGCACGGCATATACGAGCCGCGCCTCCGGCACGACCCGCGCCATCCTCTCCGCAGCCTCCGGAAAAGACGGCGAGGTGTACCCCGGCGACGCCTCACCCCGCACCGGCGCGGGCCGGAACTGCGCAGCGTACCACTCCAGCCCCCGGTGCCAGTTTCCCTCAAGCCACTTCCCGCCCGGACGCTCCGGGCCGCAGAAGAAGTTGAGCTCCTTGGGCTCCGACATGGCAACCTCCGGGTGCAGGCCCAGGTAGCGGTGCAGCGCCGTGGTCCCGCACTTCATGGCTCCGATAATGATCAGGTTCGGCAGAGCGCCGAACCCTCCCCGCTCCAGGCTCACCCGCAAAAGCACCATGCCGCCCAAGATAGCACCCGCCCTAGTAGCGCCCCGGGCGGAAGACCAGCGCGTTCCAGGCGGTTTCGGGCCGGTCCCGCACCGGGCCTACGGCCCCGCAGCCCAGACAGCGCGCCCGGTGTCCGCCTTCCACGCGCTCTATAGCTACCGAAAACCCGCGGTGGTTGCACGGAGAAGCCGGCGGAGACCGGTTCGCCCCCTCGCTGTCCCGCAACGCCCGCCGGGCCTCTTCGGCGCTGCGCCGAACCGGACCTATGGTGCCGCAATTCGTACAGCGGGCGCGGATACCGTCGTCCGCGATCAGGAGCCTGCCAGGATAGTTGTGATCGCACGCGCCGTTCACGGATGCCGCCTGTCCGAACTATGAACCGAGCATATCATGCGATTCCGTTGCGACAAGCACAAACCGCTGCGGGGGAAAAGAAAAGGCTCCGGGAGACCGGAGCCGGTAGTAGCGGGGGCAGGATTTGAACCTGCGACCTTCGGGTTATGAGCCCGACGAGCTACCAGACTGCTCCACCCCGCGTCGCCGAAGCAGATTTTAACAAACGCTCCCAGTTTGTAAAGGCTCCGGAGACCTGCTACCGTGAAAAAATCATGGGTACCATGTACGCCATCCTCATAGCCGTCAGCGCGCTCGCAGCGCTCTACACCGGATTTCTCGCGCTCAGAGCCGGCCTCCGGCTGCGCCGCACCTACCGCGATCTGATGCAGAGCGTCGCACCAGACCTCGACCGGCTCCACAGACGCACCCAGACCCTCCAGCGGAACGCAGACGAACTGGGCCGCCGGGCGTCCGAACTCCCGGTCCAGATCTCCGGCCTGCAACAGAGCATCGCCCAACTCCAGTTCCTTATCAACACCCTCAACGAATCCATCAACCAACTCCGACGCGCCCTCAGGTACACCGACCTCAAGAACTTCGGCGCCGCCAACTTCTCGCGTATCGCCGACGCCTTCCTGAACCCCAGAAACAGGTAACTCGGGCAATCTATATATGCTTTTGACACATATATACTCATGGTATAAACTGTGATTTGGGAAGTTCCGGGGCCTGCTAAGCGGATAACAAGGAGTTTGCGAATGGCGAACCAGACCAGAGGCGGACTTGAGGGAATAGTAGCTGCCCGGACGGCCATCAGCGACGTTGACGGCGAGCGCGGCGAGCTCATCTACCAGGGGCTGGACATAGTGGACCTCGCCAACAACTCTACCTTCGAGGAGACTACCTATCTCGTGTGGAACGGCCGGCTGCCGGGCCGGGAGGAGCTGGATGCGTTGAGCCGCCGGCTCGCCGAGAACCGGACGCCGCCGGACGAGGTGGTGCGGATGCTGCGGAGCTTCCCGAAGTCTGGCGCTCCGATGGAGGTTCTCAGGACTGCGGTCTCTGCGCTGGGGATCTACGACCCCGAGGGCGGGGACGACTCGCGGGAGGTGAACGTGCGGCGCGCGATCCGGCTCGTCGCCCAGACTCCCACGCTGGTAGCGTACATCCGGCGGCTGCGGGAGGGCCGGGAGCCCGTTGAGCCGCGCCCGGATCTCCCGCTGGCGGCCAATTTCCTGTACATGCTGACCGGCGAGGAGCCCACGGAGGAGTCGGCGCACGAGTTCGATGTGGCTCTCATCCTGCACATAGACCACGAGCTGAATGCCTCGGCGTTCGCCAGCAGGGTCATCACCTCGACCCGGGCGGATATGTACTCGGCGGCGACCGGGGCCATCGGGGCGCTCTCCGGCCCGCTGCACGGCGGGGCCAACCAGCGGGTGATGGAGACGCTGCTGGAGATCGGGGAGCCCGGGCGGGCGGAGGAGTATGTCCGGGACCTGCTGAAGCGCAAGGAGCGCGTGATGGGCTTCGGCCACCGGGTGTACAAGGTCATGGACCCGCGAGCGAAGGTGCTGAAGAACATGTCCCGCGCTCTGGGCGAGCGCCACGGCAACACGAAGTGGTACGAGATCAGCGAGATCGTCGAGGAGGTGATGCGGGAGGAGAAGGGGCTCTACCCGAACGTGGACTTCTACTCCGCCAGCTTCTACTACGAGCTCGGCATCCCGGTGGACCTCTTCCCCTGCGTCTTCGCCATGAGCCGCATGACCGGCTGGACGGCGCACGTGCTGGAGCAGCAGGCGGACAACCGCCTCATCCGGCCGCGGGCCGAGTACGTCGGCGAGCGGGATGTGCCGTACGTCCCCATCGAGGAGCGGTAGCAGAAAAGCGCGCCTGAGGTTGCGGCAGCCATACCCGGCCCCCGGTATTTGTGAGCGCGTTCCCTGCCTCTGGGGCAGAGCGTAAACCAGATCACCCCGGCCGCGCACCCCGGTTTGTATAACAAACCCGTACCTACCCTACCGGTAGCGCACCCGAAGAGCAGAGCGAGAGAAGCGCAGGTGATGCAAGGATGCAACGCAACGGGTTTGGCTACGAAGAAGTCGCAACAGACGCACTAATTATAGGGGCGGGAGCCGCCGGGCTCCGCGCGGCGATAGAGCTGGCGGAGAGCGGGGTGCGGCCGCTGGTGCTCGGCAAGCGCCGGCACGGCGACGCGCACACCATCTGGGCTGCGGGCGGGATCAACGCTTCCTTAGGCACCCGCGACCCGGAGGATCGGTGGGAGATCCACGCCGCCGACACCATCCGGGAGGGTCACTTCGTCAACGACCCGCGGGCGGTGGAGCTGCTCGCGCGCAACGCCCCGGACCGCATCCGCGAGCTGGCCGGGTGGGGCTGCGGTTTCTCCCGCACGGAGGACGGCGAGCTGGACCAGCGGTACTTCGGCGCGCAGTCCTACCGGAGGACGTGCTTCGCCGGGGACGAGACCGGGGAGGCGATCCTGAGCACGCTCGTCGCGAAGGCGCGGGAGCTCGGCGTCCCCTACCGGGAGAACGTGTACGTAACGAAGATCCTGACGGACCAGGAGCGGGCTGTGGGGGCCGCCGGCTACGACATGGAGAGCGGCCGGTACCTGGTGTTCCGGGCACCGGCGGTAGTCATGGCCGCCGGCGGCCTCACGGCGCTCTACGCCCGCAGCTCCTCCCGGCCGGACGAGAACACGGGCGACGCGGTGGCGCTGGCCTACGAGGCCGGAGCCGCGCTGCGGGACATGGAGTTCGTACAGTTCCACCCGACCGGGATGGTGAAGCCGGAGGAGCTGAGCGGCGAGCTGGTGACCGAGGCCGTTCGCGGCGAGGGCGGCCGGCTCCTCAACGCCCGGGGCGAGCGCTTCATGGAGCGCTACTCGCCGGAGCACCTGGAGCTGGACGCCCGCGACGTGGTCGCCCGGGCGAACTACGCCGAGATCCAGACCGGAAGAGGCACGGAGGACGGGGCGGTCCTGCTGGACATCTCGCACCGCAGCCCGGAGTACATCCGGGAGCGCCTGCCCAGGATGTACCGGCAGTTCAAGAAGGTAGGCGTAGATATCACCCGGGAGCCGATGGAGGTCGCCCCCACCGCTCACTACGCGATGGGCGGCGTAGAGGTGGACTTCGGCACTGGGGCCACCACGCTGCCGGGCCTCTTCGCCATCGGGGAGGCGACCGCCGGGTTGCATGGCGCCAACCGGCTCGGCGGCAACTCGCTCGCAGAGACGGTGGTCTTCGGCGAGCTCACGGGCCGCTATCTCGCAGAGTACCTGAGGGACGCTCCCCGGCCCGCGCTGCCGCGCCGCGCCGTTGAGGACCACCTGGAGGCGCTGGACTCGCTGGCGGACTCCGGCGGCGGACACGACCCTCAGGAGCTCATCGAGGAACTGCGGTCCATCATGTGGGACCACGCCGGGATCGTGCGCACCGGAGAAGGCATCCGCGCGGGTCTGGATCGCCTCGCCGGCCTGGAGCGCCGGGCCGGAAGCGCCGCCGCGGAAGGCGCCGGCAGCCGGAGCTTCGAGCTCGCGAACAACCTGCGCTTCATGCTCGTGGCCGCGGAGGCCGTGCTGCGAAGCGCGCTCGCGCGCCGGGAGTCCCGCGGGGCTCACTTCCGCGAGGACGCTCCGGAAGAGAGCGCCGGCTGGCAGAAGAACATAATCTGCGAGAAGGGGAACCACGGCGAGATGCTGCTCCGGACGGAGCCGGTGGGCGAGATCCCGGCCGAGATTCAGGCCGCGCTCGCCGAGGAGCACAGCCTGGAGTACCACCACCTGGAGTAGCCGGCCGGTATAATCCCCTCACATGAGCGAGCAAGACCAGAGGCAGCAGGAGCCGGAAGCCCTCCGGCCATCGGGCGAGATCTGCGAGGTGTGCGGGACCGAGATGTTCGGGCTGCACTGCAAGCTCGTCTGCCCCAACTGCGGCTACCGCCGCGACTGCTCGGACCCTTAGAGGCATCAGGTTTCAGGCTACAGGCGTCAGGTAATTACAGATAGATACGGAGAAGCCCCGCTCGCAGCGGGGCTTCTGGAATCCCGGCTCACTGCCTGTAGCCTTACCTCTGATCGATCGACACGTAGTCGCGGTTGCGGGGTCCGGTATAGATCTGGCGCGGCCGGGCTATGCGTTGCTCGGGGTCCTCTAGCATCTCCAGCCAGTTTGCGATCCAGCCGGAGGTACGGGCGATGGCGAAGACCACGGTGGAGGACTCGGTCGGGATGCCGAGGGCTTCGTAGATCAGGCCCGAGTAGAAGTCCACGTTCGGGTAGAGCTTGCGGCTGGTGAAGTACTCGTCGTCCAGCGCGCGCTTCTCCAGCTCGGTGGCGATCTCCAGCAGCGGCGAGGTCTTGCCGACGGCCTCCAGCACCTCATCCACGTTGGACTTGATGATCCTGGCCCGCGGGTCGTAGTTCTTGTAGACGCGGTGGCCGAAGCCCATCAGGCGCTCGTCGCCGTTCTTGACGCTCTCCAGATAGTCCGGGATGTTCTCGACGCTGCCTATACGGCGCAGCATCTTCAGGACCTGCACGTTCGCCCCGCCGTGCAGCGGGCCGTAGAGCCCGGCTATGCCCGCCGCTATGGCCGAGTAGGGGTCTACCAGGGAGGAGCCCACGCCCCGGACGGCGTTGGTGGAGCAGTTCTGCTCGTGGTCGGCATGCAGGATGAAGAGCACATCCAGCGCCCGTTCGAGCCGCGGGTCCACTTCGTACCTCGGCTCGGCCATCTTGAAGAGCATGGAGAGGAAGTTGCCCGTGTAGCTGAGCTCGTTGTCCGGATAGACGTACGGGAGTCCCAGGCTATGCCGGTAGGCGAAGGCGGCGAGGGTGGGCATCTTGGCGATCAGACGCACGGCGGCCATATGCCGCTCGTTCTCGTCCCGGATGTTGCTCGCGCCGGGATAGAAGGTGGAGAGGGCGCCCACGCTCGCCAGCAGCATCCCCATCGGGTGCGCGTCGTGCCGGAAGCCGTCCATGAAGTCCTTGATGTTCTCGTGCACGTAGGTGTGGTGCGTGATCTCGTACACCCAGTCGTCCAGCTGCTTTCGGGTGGGAAGCTCGCCGTAGATGAGCAGGTAGGCGACCTCAAGGTAGGTGGAGTGCTCGCATAGCTGTTCGATGGGGATGCCCCGGTACTCAAGGATGCCGCGCTCACCGTCTATGTAGGTGATAGAGCTCCTGCAGCTCGCGGTGTTCAGGAATCCCGGATCGTAGGTCATCAGCCCGAAGTCATCTTCGTCGACCTTGATCTCGCGGAAGTCCATCGCCCGCACGGTGCCGTCCGTGATCTCCACTTCATACTGTTTGCCCGTGCGGTTGTCCGTGACCGTCAGGGTGTCTTTAGCCGTCGAGACGCCATCTCCCTCCCGATCCTGAAACCTGTCCTGTGACACCTGTGATCTCCCTTCTTCTCACGTTTTCCGGGGATACAGATACATATTACCCGCCCCGCCTCAGAGTAAAAGGTTTGCACACCACCCCGTCCGGCGCAAAGGCGGGAGAAGACCGCTCTCCTGGTGTAACATCCCCGTCTGTGCCGGAGCTCGTCTTCAACTCGTTCGTGACGCTGCTGGTGGTCGTAGACCCGGTGGGACTGGCGCTCATCTTCGCCGCTCTGACCCGCGGCGCCACCGAGGAGTACCGGCGCCGAATGGCGATCAAGGGCGTGGGCATCTCGGCCGGGATCCTGGCCGGGTTCACGGTCGCGGGCGGCGGGCTGCTGGGCGCTCTAGGCATCGGGATACCCGCCTTCCGCATAGCGGGCGGCGCGCTGCTCTTCCTGCTCGCGCTGGAGATGGTCTTCGCCCGGCAGTCCGGCATCCGCTCGACCACCGCCCGCGAGCAGGCCGAAGCCTCCCAGAGGGAGGACATCTCCGTGTTCCCGCTCGCCATACCGCTCATCGCGGGCCCGGGCGCGCTCACGGCCGTGCTGCTCTTCTCCGGCGGCGGGTTCTACCTCCCGAACGTCCTCGTGGTGCTGTTCGTGGTGGCGGTGGTGCTCCTGATTACGCTCGCGTGCCTCCTGCTCGCCGCGCGCCTCGTCCGGCTCTTCGGCAAGACCGGCGGGGATATCCTCTCGCGGGTGCTGGGCGTGATCCTGGCCGCGCTCGCCGTGCAGTTCATTATCGAGGGACTGCAGACGAGCCTGGGACTGGGGTGAGAAACGGCGAGCTTCCCCGGTCTGCACCCGGCGGTTAGAATGGGTGCTGTAAGCAACCCCGGGGCGAGGAGAGTGAAGATGCCGCAGGAGCACGTGATCGCCATAGACCCGCACAAGCCGCTCGCCGAGGAGCCGAACACCGGCCACAACCGCTGGCACGAGGCCATCGAGCCCGTGCTTGAAGCGGATCCCGGAGATCTCGTCGTCTACGAGACCCGGGACGCCTTCGACGGGCAGCTCACCCCGGGCTCCACGGCAGCGGACGTGGCGAACGCCGACCTGAGCGTGGTGCATCCCCTCACCGGCCCGGTCTACGTGAAGGGGGCAGAACCGGGCGACCTGCTGGAGGTCGAGCTGGTGGATATCGAGGCCGACCCGTGGGAGCAGTGGGGCTACACGGTGGAGGTGCCGGGCTTCGGCTTCCTGCGCGACGAGTTTCCGGACCCGTTTATCGCCCACTGGCAGCTGCACGGCAACGAGTACGCCGAATCCGAAGACCTTCCGGGCATCCGCATCCGCTGCAATCCCCACCCCGGGACCTTCGGCGTGGCTCCCAGCGCCGGGCTTCGGCGGCGTGCCGCCGAGCGGGAGGCCGAGCTCGCGGAGAGCGGCGGCTTTGCCCTCCCGCCGGACCCGACCGGGGCCGTACCCTCGGATTCCACGGCCGGTGAGGCCCTGCGCACCATACCGCCGCGAGAGAACGCCGGGAACATAGACATCAAGCAGTTCTCCCCCGGCACGACGATGCTCATCCCGGTCCACACCGAGGGCGCGCTGGTCTCCACCGGCGATGTGCACTACGCCCAGGGCGACTGCGAGGCCTGCGGCACGGCGATCGAGATGCGCTCGCGGGTCATCGTGCGCTTCGGGTTGCGCAAGGGAGAGGCCGAGCGGAAGGGCATCCGGGACCTCCAGTTCTACCGCGACGATTACTTCACCTACCCGGAGATGGCCGTGCCGCGCCGCTTCCACGCCACGACCGGTATCAGCGTGCGCCGGGACGGCACCAACGCGAGCGAGGACCTCACGGTGGCCGCCAAGAACGCCCTGCTGAACATGATCGAGCACCTTGAGACCCGCGGCTACACCCGCCAGCAGGCGTACGCCATCTGCAGCGTCGCCGTGGATCTGCGCATCAGCCAGACGGTGGACGTGCCGAACCTGCTCGTGAGCGCCCTGCTGCCGCTGGACATCTTCATGTAGGAGCCTTGCACGAATCCGCAGCGATGATACGGTAAGGAGCGTTACTGCAAGCTCCGGCTGCGAGATCCGCGCAGCGCAAAGGAGAGGCACAGTGATCACGGTAACCGAAGAAGCGAAAGAGCTCTTCCAGAACGTCGAGCGCCCCGAAGGGGCGGTCCTGCGCCTGGATCTGGTGAAAGAGAACGAGGTCGGGATCGTCTTCGGCGAACCCCAGAGCGACGACCAGGTCGTGGAGCACGAAGGCGAGGAGCTGCTCCACATCTCGGGCCTCGTGAGCCAGGCCCTGGACGGCAGCACCCTCGACCGGGTGGAGACCCCGGAGGGGACCGGGATCACCATCAGGCCGCCGGAGCCCGGCACGGACTCCTCGCAGTAACTTCAGGATAAATGCTCTAAGGCGGCGCTCCCCATCCCGGGAGCGCCGCCCTCTTTCCTACCACCACCAGGCTACGATGCCCGCCGTCAGCACGGCCAAGGCGAGGGAGAGGTAGCGGTAGTTGTAGTACCAGGGCTTCCCCTTGAGCTCCTCCGTCTCCTCCGTCCAGTACCGGCGCCGCCAGGTGTACTCTTCGACCTTCTCAGCCGGCGGCGGGTCCGTCGCCAGGCTGACGGCCGCCAGCAGGATGCAGCTTAATACTACAGTTGTAGATAGTGGTATGCTCTGGCATCATGCTCACTCCTGCTAAAGGAGGACGGACATGGTGCGACACCCGGTGGA
>NZ_SKBU01000016.1 GCF_004337705.1 Rubrobacter taiwanensis | reverse complement strand
CCGGCGCTCTGAGCCGCGAAGGATCTCAGCCGTCCAGGATAGCGATATCCTGCCCGGCCTGGACGGGGTCTTCGTTCTCCACCTCGAAGCGCACGATCCTGCCGGAGGCGTCGGCCTTTATCTCGTGGAAGGACTTCATCACGCCCACGATCCCCACAACGTCGCCCTCGTTTACCCGGTCGCCCTCGTTCACGTAAGGGTCGGAGTCGGGGTCGGGGCGGCGGTAGAAGATGCCCGGCAGGGGGGATTTGATCCTCTTCTCGGCCAAAGCGCGCTCCTCTCTAGGTAGATGCCTTCCGGATCCCGGCCAGCGGCTTTATCTCGACGCCGTTCTCGCTCAAATGCTCCACGATGACCCGCGCCAGGTCGGGGGCTCCGGGCGTGTCGCCGTGGACGCAGACCGAGTCCAGCTCGATGTCTATGTCCGCGCCGCCGTCCGTCTTGACCTTGCCGTCCCGCACGGCTCTCAGGGTACGTTCCGCCACCTGCTGCGCGTCCAGCTCCTGCTCCACGCGGCGGGTGAAGACGATCTGCCCGTCCTCGTTGTAGCCGCGGTCGGCGAAGAACTCCGCCGCCACCGGTTGGTCCATCTCTTTGGCGACCTCGTAGGTGACGGAGGCCCGCATGCAGTAGAGGATCAGGTCCGGGTCGGTCTGCCGGATCGCCTCGACGATCGCGCGCGACAACTCCTCGTCCCTGGCCGCGGCCATGTAGAGCGCGCCGTGGGGCTTTACGTGCTGGACCTCCATCCCGCAGCACCGGGCGAACTCCCTGAGAGCGCCGAGCTGGTAGATGAGCTCGTCCTGGATCTCCCGCGGCGAGACCTGCATCCCCCGCCGCCCAAAGCCGACCAGATCCCGGTACCCGGCGTGGATGCCGACGGCCACGCCGTGCTCCCGCGCGAGCTCCACGGTCCTGCGCATGGTGGTGGGGTCGCCGGCGTGGAACCCGCCCGCCACGTTCGCCGAGGAGATGTAGCGCATCATCGCCTCGTCGTTGCCCATCTTCCACGGGCCGAAGCTCTCGCCCATGTCGCAGTTCAGATCTACCTGCTTCACCATTTCCTAGCCTCCTCTTCCGAGAGCCTCAGGCAAGCTCCTCCTTGATGGCCGCCAGAAGCTCCCTCCGCTCCCGGCGCGCCTGAAGCGCCTCCTCCAGCGTGACGGAGCGGAAGCGGGTCCTGTCGTTGGTCTTGGTCTGCGCCAGCACGTCCCGGTCTACGCTGATCACGGTCCCTATCGTGGCGTACCCGCCGCCGGTGACCGCGTCGTTCAGCAGGACTATGGGTTCGACGCCGCCCGGTACCTGGATGGAGCCTACAGGATAGCCAAGGTCCACGACGTTGGCCGGGTCGCTCCCCGCGCCGGGCGGCTGCTCGCGCTCGACGAAGCGCAGCTCACCGCCCCGGTAGCGGTAGCCGATGCGGTCCGCGTCCGGCGTGACGGTCCACTCCACGGTCAGGAATTCCTCCAGGCTCTCCTCCGTCAGCCGGTAGCTGCACAGCCCGATGATCACGCGCAGCTCCACCTCGTCTGCGTAGGCGGGGATGTGCCGCTCGTCTAACCTGCGGCCCACCCTGCCGGAGCCGTTTGCAGGTTCCCCGACCCGCAGCTCGTCGCCCTCCTGCAGCGCCCGCCCCTCGTGGCCGCCGAGCCCGATCAGGGTGTACGTCGAGCGGCTGTCCATGAACTCGGGCACCTCTATCCCCCCGGCGACGGCCAGATACGCCCGGGCCCCGCTCCGGAGGTAGTCGAAGGAGAGCACGTCGCCTTCCCGCACCCGGAGCGCCTCCCACGTCGGAGCCTCCTCGCCGTTGATCTTCGGCGGCATCTCGGCCCCGGTGACGGCTAGGACCGCGTCCCCGGTGAACTCCAGCTCGGGGCCCATGTAGGTTATCTCCAGGCCCGCCGCGCCGTCGGGGTTCCCCACTAAATAATTGCCGACCCGGTAGGAGAAGAGGTCCATCGCACCGGAAGGCGGCATGCCGATGTCGTAGTACCCGAAGCGCCCCGCATCCTGCACCGTGGTCAGGAGCCCCGGCTGCCGCACCCTAATCGCCATAGAGTACCCCCAGTATCTCCTCGTTGTAGGCGTGCGGGTCCTCGAGCGAGCGGTCCGGGTGGAAGGTAAACTCCCGGATGCGGTACTCGAACGTCCCCGCCTCGACCTCGGCCTCGATCCTGTCGTACTCCTCCCTGTCTATGCGCCGGAAGTTGAAGATGTCGCCGGGCCGGGGAAAGACGATGGACTCCCGGAAGTCCTTGAGGCGCTGCTTGACGTCCAGGACCGGCGCCGGAGCCCGGCCGAAGAGCTGGTAGCCGCCCGCTCCCTC
Source organism: Rubrobacter taiwanensis (assembly GCF_004337705.1). Taxonomy (GTDB): domain Bacteria; phylum Actinomycetota; class Rubrobacteria; order Rubrobacterales; family Rubrobacteraceae; genus Rubrobacter_C; species Rubrobacter_C taiwanensis. The sequence goes on along the minus strand of NZ_SKBU01000016.1, from coordinate 115,593 downwards.
TACCGAGTAGATGACCGCGAACCCGCCCCCGAAGCCGAACGCCCGCTCCGGAGTGTAGGTGCGGGGCCGCACGTACTTGGGGACCTCCACCTGCTCCTCCGGGGGTACGAGCTGGTAGCACCAGGGCAGTCCCGGAACGAAGCCGATCATGGTCACTATCCACGGCGAACCCAACAGCGCCTCGATGAACGCCTCCTTGGACTCGAAGCCGTTTATCCGGGCCGAGTACTCCAGATCCGTTGAGTTCGGATCCTGGTGCCTGTCCCGGAAACGCATCAGCGTCTCGTGCGTCCAGGGATCCTCCATCATCACCGGAACGTCCACCACCCGGGTCCGAAGCTCAACCCCGGCTACGTCCCCGACCTCCGCGTCTATCTCCCGGAGCCGCCCGATGAGCTCGTCCGGGTGCAGCACATCCGGGTCTATGCGTACCATGTACGACGCATTCGACGGACAGATGTCCGTGATGCCCTCGATGTTCTCCTCCCGCAGCCGGTTGGTTATGGCCATCGCCCGGAAGTTGACCTTGAGACTCATCCCCTCCGCCAACTCCACGAAGACGTACTCGTCCCCGCCGTAGCTGTACCGCGCCTGAGGCAGTTCGGTTTGCATGTCACCCCTCAACTCGCATTCCACCTTCCCTATATTTTTACTGTACGCAAATGTTAAAGATTCGGGATGCGGAGGTCAACACGAACGCCGGGGTGGGCGGTGTTACCGCCGGCGAGCTCCGTGCGGGGCGATGTCCCGAAGGCCCGGGGGTTTCTTCCGCCAGGTGGGTTTGCCTCTCCGGTCTGCTCGAGGGCCTATCTGTTCTTCCACTCCGGGCGGCGCTTCTCCAGGAAGGCACACATGCCTTCTTGGGCGTCGGCGAAGGTGGCGTTGAAGGACATGACCTCCTTGGCGTACTCGTAGGCCTGGTGCTGGGGCATCTCCAGCTGCCGGTAGAACGCCTGCTTGCCGATACCCGTAACGAGCTGGCTGGAGGCTGCTATCTTCTCCGCGAGCTCCCGCGTTGCGGATTCCAGCTCGTGGGCGGGGACCACCCGGTTCACCAGACCCTCTTCTTTCGCTTCCTTAGCGGAGATGAACTCTCCGGTAAGCAGCATCTCCATCGCCTTCTTGCGCGAGACGGCCCGGCTCACCGCGACCATGGGGGTGGAGCAGAAGAGCCCGATCTTCACTCCCGGCGTGGCGAACCTGGCCTCCTCGGCGGCCACGGCGAGGTCGCAGGTGGCGACGAGCTGGCAGCCGGCGGCGGTCGCGGTGGCGTGGACCTCGGCGATCACGGGCTGAGGGATGCTCTGGATCTTCTCCATCATCTGCGTGCACACGTCGAAGAGGTGCCGGTAGAAGTCCGGTGTGCCGTCCAGCATCTCGGAGAGGTCGTGGCCCGCGCAGAACGCCGGTCCCTCGCCGCGCAGGATGACGGCGGAGATGTCCCGGTCCTGCTCGATGCTCTTGAGGCAGGCGATGATCTCCTGCATGTGCTCCAGCGAGAGCGCGTTGCGCTTCTCGGGGCGGTTCATGGTGACGTACGCGATGGCCCCGTCCCGCTCGAAGCGGATGTTCCGGTAGGTCTTCTCGTCGGCGATCATGGCATCTCCGTCCTCCTAGTTGCCCTTGATCCTCTTCTCCTGCCCCTTCCACTCCTTCTCGCGCAGAACGTACTTCTGCACCTTCCCGGTAGAGGTCTTGGGCAGCTCGCCGAACTCCACGGCGTCCGGCGCCTTAAAGCGCGCTATGTGCTGCTTGCAGAACTCTATGATCTCCTCCTCCGTCGCCTCCCGGCCCGGCTTGAGCGTCACGAACGCCTTGGGGCGCTCGCCCCACTTCTCGTCCGGGATGGCGACCACGGCGGCCTCCATCACGGCCGGGTGCTTGACGATAACCTGCTCCACCTCGATGGTGGAGATGTTCTCGCCGCCGGAGATAATGATGTCCTTCTTACGGTCCCGGAGCTCGATGTACCCGTCCGGGTGCCACACGGCGATGTCTCCGGAGTGGAACCAGCCGCCCTTGAACGCCTCGTCGGTAGCCTCCGGGTTCTCGAAGTAGCCCTTCATCACGTTGTTGCCCCGCATCACGACCTCGCCCATCGACGCGGCGTCTTGGGGCACGTCGTTCATCTCCTCATCCACGACGCGCACGAGGTCTGCGGTCACGTATCCCTGCCCCTGGCGGGCCCGCAGGCGGGCCTGCTCCTCGGGCGGCAGCTCGTCCCACTCCTCGTGCCAGGCGCAGACCGTTATGGGGCCGTAGGTCTCGGTGAGGCCGTAGACGTGGATCGGCCGGATGTTCAGCTCACCCAGCTGGGCGAGCAGGGTGGGGGATGGGGGAGCGCCCGCGATCGCGGCGGTGACCTCCTGCTCCAGCGGCCTGGCCTTCTCGTGGTTGACGAGCCCCACCTGCACCGTCGGTGCGCCGCAGTAGTGCGTTACGCCCTCGGAGCGGAAGAGGTCCCAGATCACGGCCGGGTCCACCTTCCGCAGGCACACGTGCGTCCCGGCGACCGCCGTTACGCCCCAGGTAAAGCACCAGCCGTTGCAGTGGAACATCGGCAGGGTCCACAGGTAGGTGGTGTCGTAGCTCATGCCGGTCTCGATCACCTCCCCGAGCGCGTTCAGGTACGCGCCCCGGTGGGTGTACATCACGCCCTTCGGCCGGCCCGTCGTCCCGGAGGTGTAGTTTATGGAGATGGTCTCCTCTTCGTCCTCCAGCCAGCTCTCGACCGGCTCCGGCGAGCCTTCGGAGAGGAAGTCCTCGTACGGGTCGCCGGGCTCGCCGGCATCATCCACGCGCACCACCTCGATGCCGCTCAGGTCCGACGGTTCGACCAGCGGCTCCAGCTCCCTGTCCACGAAGAGGAACTTCGCCCCGGAGTGCTCCAGGATGTAGCCGATCTCATCCGGAGAGAGCCGGATGTTTATGGCGACGAGGATGCCGCCGGCGGCCGGAACGGCGTAGTGCGCCTCCAGCTCGGCCGGGATGTTGGGGCAGAGGAACGCCACCCGGTCGTGCTTCTCCAGCCCCGCGTCGCGCAGCCGCGAGGCCAGGCGATTCACCCTTTCCGCAAACTCCCGGTAGGTGTAGCGCCGCTCTCCGTGCACGACGGCCGTCTTGTCGGGGAAGATGTAGGCGCTGCGCTCCAGGAAGCTGACGGGCGAGAGTTCCGTCCTGTAGACCTTCCCCACCTGCTGCTGCATGCGAGCTCCTTTCCCGGCCTTACGCGATCCCTGCATCATTGTATTTCACCCTGCGGCATAATGTATATGCGGTTCGCAGCCACTTTAGGAGGAGAGATGGAAGTTACGCCGGAGCAGGTAAAGCGCGCGCCGCAGCCCACGGACTTCATAAACGCGGACTCGCTTCTGGGCGATGAGGAGAAGGAGGTCCGGGGCCGCGTGCGGGAGTGGGTGGACCGGGAGGCCGTCCCGGTAATGCCGGACTACTGGGACCGGGCGGAGTTCCCCTTCGACCTGCTGCCGGCCCTCGGCGAGCTCGGCGTGATGGGCGGTGCGCTAGAGGGCTACGGCTGCGCCGGCTGGAACAACGTCGCCTACGGGCTGGCGGTCCAGGAGATCGCGCGCGGCTCGGGGTCTTTAGCCACCTTCCTGCACGTGCAGAGCGGCCTGGCGATGACCGCGATCTACGAGCTCGGGAGCGAGGAGCAGAAGGAGCGCTGGCTGCCGGAGATGGCGCGCTGCGAGAAGATCGGCTGCTTCGGCCTCACCGAGCCCGAGGCCGGCAGCGACCCCGGCTCCATGCGAACGACCGCCCGCAGGAGGAGCGGCGGCGACTGGGTGCTAAACGGGGAGAAGAAGTGGATCGGCAACGCCTCGTTTGCGGATGTGGCCGTGATCTGGGCCCGGACTGAGGACGGCAAGATCGCGGGCTTCCTCGTCGAGAAGGACTCCCCCGGCTACCGGACCGCCGTGCTGCCGCGCAAGGGCTCCCAGCGCGCCGTGTGGCAGACGCACATAACGATGGAGGACTGCCGCGTTCCTGAAGAGAACCGGCTGCCCGGAGCGACCGGGCTCGGCTCCACCCTCTCCATCCTCACCCACTCTCGCTACGGCGTGGCGTGGGACGGCCTCGGGCAGGCGATGGACTGCTACGAGGTCGCGCTCGCCTACGCCAGAGAGCGGCAACAGTTCGGGAGAAACATCGCGTCGTTCCAGCTGACGCAGCAGAAGCTGGTGAGCATGGTGAACGAGATCTCGCTCGCCCAGCTCGCCTGCATCCACGTCGGCCGGCTCAAGGACCGGGGAGAGGCGAACCCGGCCATGATCTCGATGCTCAAGATGAACAACCTGGCCAAGGCCCGGCAGATCGCCGCCACGGCCCGGGAGGCTCTCGGCGGCAACGGCATCCTGCTCGACTACCGGGTGATGGAGCACATGGCGGATATCGAGGGGGCCTATACCTACGAGGGCACCCACGACATCAACATGCTCATCGTCGGGCAGGCGATCACGGGCGAGAAGGCGTTCGCTCCCGGCCCGGCACCGGCGAAGCCCGTCGCCCAGGGCGGCGTCACCACCGGGCGGTAGGCTTCTGCTTCAGCCAACCCCTGATTACTCCGGTTGCTGAAGGCTTCTGTGGCTCGTTCTTCCGCGTTTCAAAGCGGAGGTTTTGGAGACTGCTTCGCCCTCTCCTGCCTGATACGGCATGTCAGCGCGTGACCGTACATCAGCTCTCCATCAGAGATGGCCGCGGCGGCCGGCGCAACCTGACGGGTGCCCTCTTCGCTGACCTTCTGGTAGGTGACGGTCTTGGTGAACTTGCCTACCCATAAGCCGCCGGTGTAACGAGCGGCGCGGTTGGTCGGCAGGACGTGGTTTGTGCCGATGGCTTTGTCGGAGTAGGCTACCGTCGAATGCTCTCCGAGGAAGAGCGAACCGTAGTTGGTAAGCCGCTCAAGAAACCATTCAGGGTCTCTGGTCTGCACTTCAAGGTGCTCGGGGGCTATCTCATCTGAGACCTTAACCATCTCTTCGTCGCTCTCGCAGAGGATGACTTCTCCGTGGTTTCTCCAGGCTTCGCCGGCCATCCTTTTGGTTGGCCAGTCACCTTCAAGCCAGCGGTCCACCTCCCTTATGGTCTCCTCGCCTACCTCCCGCGAGGTGGTGATAAGAACGGCCGGGCTGGTTGGACCGTGTTCGGCCTGCCCCAGCAGATCGGCTGCCAGTAGATGCGGTTCGGCCGTCTCGTCGGCTATGATGGCGATCTCGGTGGGTCCTGCAAGCAGGTCTATGCCCACCTCTCCGAAGAGCTGGCGCTTGGCCTCGGCGACGTAGGCATTGCCGGCTCCCACGATCATATCCACCGGCTCCACCTCTTCCATGCCAAAAGCGACTGCGGCCAACGCCTGTACCCCGCCGAGGCACAGGATCTGATCCGCTCCACAACTGGCCATCGTGTAGAGCATCGGTTCGTAGATGCCGTACGGTTTGCCGTCCTCTCCTCTGTGCGGCGCGGCAATTGCTACCACCCTCTTCACGCCCGCCACCTTGGCCACGGCGACGGTCATGATCGAGGAAGCGAACATGGGATATTGTCCCGAGGGGGTGTAGGAGCCCACCGCGTTAACCGGGATCTGCTTCTGGCCGAGGACGACACCGGGCAGGGTCTGCTTCTCGAAGTCTGTGAGCGTCTCTCTCTGGAGCCTGGCGAAGTTCTGGACCTGTTCTTTGGCGAACTCTATATGCTCCTTGAGCTCGTCTTCAACCGACTCCTCAGCTCGCCTTATCTCTTCTTCGGAGACCACAAAGGACTGTGGGTTCCAGCCGTCGAACTTCTCGGAGTAGCGCCTTACTGCGGCGATTCCCTCCTTCTCTACCGCCGACAGAATCTCGCTCACCGCGTCTCTGATCTGCCGGGTAGCTCCTTCTTCCTGCGGTTGACCTTTCTTCAGGTACTCCATCTTGAACCTCCCTGCTATGCCTCCCTTGCCGGGCTTCTTCTCTCACCGAAAACCCGGTCGACGAACTCCTCGGGCATCGGCCTCGTGAGAGGAGTCGCCACTAACATGACTATTGAGCCGACGATAACTCCCATACCCCCCGCAGCGAAGGGGTTCCCCTCTCCGGCCTCCGGACCGGGAGCGAACCCCAGGGGGTCTATCAGTGGCAGGTAGAAGAAGCCGTAGGCAGCCACTCCCGCCACAAAGGAGATGATCGCGGCCGTCTTGGTCGCTCTTCTCCAGAGGCTCCCGATCAGAACCGGTCCCGCCAGGCCGGACACTATTCCCCCAACGCCGACCCACAGGAGAACCGCCAGGTACTCCGGCGGGTTCCAGGCCAGGGCTATGCCGGCCACTAGAGCCAGGACGACCCCGATCCGGCCGATCAAGAGCGCCCGCCGGTCCACAACTTCTTCGGGCTGGTTCCTGGCGAACTGCTTCCTGTAGAGATCATTGGCCAGAAGCTGCGACACCGAGACGACCAGCCCGTCCGAGGTCGAGAGCACCGCCGAGATGATCGCTACGGCGAGAAATGCGGCCACTATCGGCGGGAAGACCTCCGTGAAGAGCACGGGGATAACTTGGTCTGGCCTGTCGAGACCGGGACCAATTACAGCGGCGCCGACGAAACCTCCGAGAGCCATCATCGGCAGTATCCCCCCAGCGATAATGGCGAACATGGCGAACTGCCGCATCTGTCGGGCATTGCTCAGTGCCATGAACTTGTTGCCGAGGTGGGGCAGGATACCGAACGGCAGGTGGGCGATCAGCAGCAAGATAACGAGCCATGCCGCTCCAAAGGTGGGATGTCCGGGGATGAAGAACGTGTCCCACCCGGCGCCGGTCATCTCGTCTACCCTCTGGTTTATCGTTGTTGGGCCGCCCTCTACTCCGAAACCCGTAAAGAACATGACGGCGATCGCCACGGCGATACTTAGCATCAGAAGCCCCTGTACCGCGTCGGTGAGTATGTCGGCGTGCGAGCCGCCCATCACGATGTAGACGAGCAGCACCCCCGCTGTGAAGAACAGGGCCGGGATGTAGGGCATCCCCATCATGACCTGAAAGAGCGTGGCGGCAGCGACGAGCTGGGCCGTTATGTAGAACAGAAGGAGGAAGGAGACTAGCGTCATGCCGAGCCTGAGAAAGTCCGAATCGTAACGCGCCCCCACAAACTCGGGGATCGAGCGGTTCCCGAACCTGTCTCCCATCGTCTTTATCAGCTTGGCGCTCATCAGCATCCCCAGGTAGATCCCGATCGGATAGAGGATCGGGTACCAGAGGCTGGGGAAACCGAGATCGTACGCCAGGCCGGGCATCCCCAAGAACGTCGATCCACTGGCGACAGTCGCGACGAAAGCGAGCCCCAATACCCACGGGCCGTAGGAGCTACGGGCCACCGCGAAGTCGTCGGCGGTCTTGGTCCTCCTCATGCCCATGTATCCCATGGCGATGAAGAGGCCAACGAAGGCTATCAGAAATATCCACGACCAGAATACTACAGGGTCGTTCACCCCTTACCCTCCTCTCCCCTCGTCACTCCCCGTTTCTTCCTCGCGCGAAACGACGATGTCCGTTCCCCACAATACGTAGGCGGCAAGAACCCAGGCCAGAATCATCAGCGTGAACCACAACGCGATCATGTTCATCTAAACTGCCCTTCCTTGTTAGTAAAGAACGTCGCGGGGGCTTTCACAGCCGCGACAACCTCAAAGACCTCCGGAACATCTTTCACTTTCCCCACAGCCCCTGTGAACCCCTCAACCAGCGCCGCCTTGCGGAGCGGCTGGCCCTGCCTCGCATAGACGTGGTAGGGCACGTAGACCAGAGCAAATTCCTCTGCCTCTATTCTGGGCGGTTTACTCGGGCGGTAATTGCGGAATACGAATCTCTCCGCGTATTCCCACGCCAGCTCCCTGGCCTCACCCTCCGAAGTGAGAGGCGGGATGACCTCGTGGCCGCTGAGATCCTCCTCCGCCATAGAAGGCCACTCACTGGCAGGACCCGTCGACCGACTCCTGCCGTTGACCCCCGTGAGAAGCCGCGCCCTTACTTCTCTCCCAAAACTCCTGGTAGCTGTGACCTTCCAAGACTGGAAATAATAAGGGTAGTACACGCTCAAGACGCGCCGTGGCACCTCCTGGCTTCGCAACAGCGAGCCTAGCCACCCCTTGCGAGTCACCGAAGCTACACCCCGCGCCACCGCAGGCGAATCCTCCGCAATGAGAACCTTCATAGTCCTGCCACCAACTCTCGAAGTCCTCTCTCCTGCTCCCAAGTGATGAATACGTATTCATCACCACCTGGCCACACTCTAGAGCTTAGTAGTCTGCGTGTCAAGCATCGTCAGTGGTTTGCGGGGCAATACGCGGAGAATCTGCGCGGGCTATGTCCCTCGGGGCGGGTTATTCTCTAAACGCTTGCGCGCGGTAGTGAGTAAATCTGGCATTCTTTCTGAGCATATAATGGTGGAGCTGGCATCGGAGATGGAGCGCATAGGAACGGATTTTACATGGTCATGCGGGGCTTTGCGCTGACGAGAGAGGTTTGATGGCTACCAGCCGGGATGTGGCTCGCGCTGCGGGGGTTTCGCAGACGACGGTTTCGCGGGTGTTGCACGATCACCCGGGTGTGAAGCCGGAGACCCGGGAGCGTGTCTTGCGCGTTCTGCGCGAAATGAATTATTCGCCGGACGGTCTGGCGCGTGCGATGATAACTCGAAGGACAGGGACGGTTGGTGTTGTGGTCGAAGACATCACCAACCCATTTTATCCGGAGGTTGTGGAGGCTTTCTGCCGGGAGCTGGCGGCGGTGGAGCGTCGGATGACCCTGTGGAACTCCGGAGAGGCGGGAGAGCCGGCGGCTGTGGGGGCCATCCGGCAGAGACTGGTTGACGGGGTTATCTTCACTACCGCGACGTCTGATTCTGCCGTACTCAAAGAAGCGGTGCGCCAGGGCGCTCCTGTAGTGCTCTTCAACCGTTACGTTCAGGATATAGACTGCGACAGGGTTACCACCGACAATCTCGGCGGCGGGCGGATCGTTGCCAGGTACTTTGCCGGTCATGGGCACGAGCGGATCGGTTTGATCTCCGGGAACCAGAAGGCGAGCACCGCAATCGAGCGGGAGAAGGGCTTTCTTGAGGAGCTTGGAGCTCATGGATTTGATCCGGGAGCTGTTCTGCGGCAGCCGGGGGACTTCTCATATCACCGGAGCCGGCGGGCCATGCGCGAGTTGATCGAGTGCGATGCTCCCCCTACGGCCGTCTTCTGTGCAAACGACCTGACAGCTCTGGGTGCGATCGATGCGGCTCGCGAGGCAGGTGTAAGAATTCCCGAGGATGTATGGGTAGTCGGTTTTGACGACATCGGCATGGCTTCCTGGAAGACCTTCGACCTCACAACCGTGCGCCAGCCAATCTCCGACATGGTCCGGGCGGCGGTAGAGTTAATGGTCCGGCGCGTTTCGAGCCCTGGGCGGTCGTTTGAGCACGTAGAGTTCGGCAGCCAACTGATAATCCGGGGCTCTACGGCACACAAACAACTCCCAGAGTAGAGCTGCTCGGGGGAGCAGATTTATGGGTTCTGGAATTGCTCAACCCCCGGCTGCTACCCCATACGCAGCACGGGCTTTAGCACCTCTCCGCGTTCGGAGTCCTCGGCGGCGGTATTGATCTCGTCCAGCTCGTAGAACCGGATCAGGCGGTCGAACGGGAAGCGGCCCTGGGCGTAGAGCTCGATGAGGCGCGGGATGAAGATGTCGGGTATGCTGTCGCCCTCGATGATGCCGCGCACGGTCCGCCCGAAGAGTATGTTGTTCATGTCCAGGCTGACCTCCGTCCCGAGCGCCGCGGCCCCGATCAGGCCGCACACCCCGCCCAGCGTCAGCGAGTCGACCGCCTGCCGGAAGACCGCGGGCGAGGCGGTGGTCTCCACCGTGTAGTCTGCGCCCCCGCCGGTGAGCTCCCGGATCTCCTCGACGAGATCCCCCGACTCCGAGGCGTTTATGGTGTGGGTGGCCCCCAGCTCCCTCGCCAGCTCCAGCCGCCCCGGCTTGATGTCCACCCCGATGATCGTGGCGCAGCCCGCGACCCGGGCCGCCATGATGGCGCTCATCCCCACAGACCCCGTGCCGAATACCACGATGCTGGTCCCGGCCACAGGATGCAGGGAGTTGAGCACCCCGCCCGCCCCGGTCTGAATGCCGCAGCCCAGAGGTCCCATGATCTCCAGCGGCACATCTCGCCGGATCTTGACCACGTTCCGCTCGGTGGCCAGAGCATACGTGGCGAACGAGGACTGGGCGAAGAAGTGGCCGTGGATGGTGCGCCCGTCCTGGCGGATGGCGCTGCTCCCGTCCGGCCGCGCGCCGCCGAAGTTCAGCTCGTAGAGCTTGAAGCAGTAGGGCGGCCTGCCCTGCTTGCAGTTGGCGCACTCGCCGCACGAGAGGTAGCTGAGCACGACGTGATCCCCGACCTCAACCTTGGTGACACCCTCGCCGACGGCCTCCACCACCCCGGAGCCCTCGTGCCCAAGCACGGCCGGCAACGGTACCTCGTACCACTGGTCGCGCACGATCAGATCCGTGTGGCAGATCCCGGCCCCAATGACCCGCACCAAGACCTCCCCGGGCCGGGGCCCTTCCAGTTCCAGCTGCTCAACGGAGAACGGCCGCCCCTTCTCCCGCACGACCGCCGCGGTGATCTCCACGCCTCGCCTCCTTGGTTCACCTGTAATGATTATTGCGAATTGTAGGAGAGGCGGAGCCTTTGCGTCAAGGACCCCCGCGCTCCGGCTCGACGCGTGGCATCTCTGGAGCATGTCCGCGCCTGTAGACCATGAGGGTGCGTTTGAAGGTGATCACAACCCTCCCCTCCTGGTTGTAGCCGGTCGTCTTCACCTTCACGATCCCCACCTTCGGGCGCGAGCGCGACCCTCTCTTCTCCAAAACCTCAGACCGGGAGTAGATCGTGTCCCCCTCAAAGACCGGGTTGGGCAGCCGCACCTCCTCCCAGCCCAGGTTGGCAAACACGTTCTGGGAGACGTCCGAAACGCTCTGGCCGGTCACCAGCGCCAGGGTGAAGGTGGAGTCTACCAGGGGCTTGCCGAACTCGGTCTGTTTGGCGTAGTGGTGGTCGAAGTGTATGGGGGCGGTGTTCTGGGTGAGCAGGGTGAACCAGATGTTGTCCGTTGTGGTGATTGTACGGCCTAAAGGGTGGTGGTAGACGTCACCGACCTCGAAGTCCTCAAAGAACCTTCCTCGCCAGCCTTCCTTCTCGGCCATCCTTCTCCTCCCTCTACTCTCTTCTGCGCCAGCGCCTCCGGCCTTCCTCGTACAGGTCACCGCTGTGCAGGTCGTTGACGACCACGGCCGGGAAGTCTTCCACGACGAGCCGGCGGATGGCTTCGGCGTCCAGGTCCTCGTAGGCTACGACCTCGGATTCCTTCACGCACTGCGCCAGCAGGGCCGCCGTTCCTTCCACCGCGCCGAAGTACACGCAGCCGTACCGGAGCATCGCCTCCCGCACCTCCGCCGAGCGGGTTCCCTTGCCGATCATGCCCCTGAGCCCCCGCTCTATTAGCAGGGGCGAGTACGGGTCCATGCGGGAGGCCGTCGTGGGGCCTGCTGGTCCAATGGCGTGTCCGGGGCGGGCGGGGGTGGGCCCCACGAAGTAGACTACCTGACCTTCGGGGTCGAAGGGCAGCGGCTCTCCGGCCGTGAGGGCCCCGGCCATGCGGGCGTGTGCCGCATCGCGCGCCGTGTAGAGCACGCCGCTGAGGCGTACGAGGTCTCCGGCGTGCAGTGGCTCGATGTCCTCCACCGAGAGCGGGGTGGTGAGGGAGACGTACCCGCCGCTCACAGCTCTACTTCCCGGACGCGGTGGGAGTGGCAGTCTACGTTCACCGCCACGGGGAACGCCGCGATGTGCGTCGGGTGGCTCTCGATGTGGACCGCCAGCGCCGTCACCGTACCGCCGTAGCCGGCGGGACCGATGCCGGTGGCGTTGATCTCCTCCAGAATCTCCCGCTCCAGGGCCGCCAGCTCCGGGTCCGGGCTGGGTTCTCTGGAGCGCCGGGTGAGCGCCTTCTTGGCCAGCTGCGCCGACTTCTCGAACGTGCCCCCGATCCCCACTCCCACCGTGACCGGGGGGCTGGCGTTCGGGCCCGCTTTCTCGACGGTCTCGACGACGAACCGCTTCATCTCCTCCACTCCCTGGGCCGGGGTGAGCATCCTTATGGCGCTCATATTGTCGCATCCGGCACCCTTGACCAGCAGGGTCAGCCCGAGCCGGTCGCCGGGCACGAACTCGTAGTAGACGATGGCCGGGGTGTTGTCGCCGGTGTTCGTCCGCCGCAGCGGGCTCTCCACGATGGACTTGCGCAGGTACCCCTCCCGGTAGCCCCGGCGGACCCCCTCGTTGATGGCCTCCTCCAGACCGCCGCCCACGAAGCGCACCTCCTGTCCCAGCTCCACGAAGAAGACCGCGTATCCGGTGTCCTGGCAGAACGCCACGCACTCCCGGCAGGAGACCTCGGCGTTCTCGAGCAGCTGCCCGATCACCTCCCGCCCCAGCGGGGATTCCTCCTCTTCGAGCGCCTGTCTCAGGGCGGAGAGATGATCCTCTCTCAGGCAGGTGTTGGCCTCGACGCACAGCTCGCGCACCGCCTCGATCACCCGCTCTACGTGTATCTCGCGCATCTCACTCCTCCTCGATCAGACAAAGCCGAGCGGCCTCCACCACAGCGCCGCCACAGCGCCCAGTATCGCCAGAAAGACTGCCGTCAACAGCAGTCCGACCCGCAGCAGGTCGCGCGAGCCGTACAGCCCGGTCTCGTAGGTGATGAGGTTCGCCATCGCCTGGGACGGCAGAACGAACGTCGCCAGCCCGGCGAGCGCCACCGTGACGCCGACCGCCGCACCGGACAGCTCCAGCGCTCCGGCACCCGCCAGCAGGATGGGCAGGAGCGTGGCCGCTGCGGGAGTAGATCCGGCAAACGCTAGCTGGTAGACGAGCATGATCCCGCCGACGACCAGCACTCCGGCGACGGCTCCAAAACGGGCCAGCTCTGCAGCTCCGGCGCCCAGGAGCTGCTCCCCGACCCAGGCGGCGGCCCCCGTGTCCCTGAGCGTGAACGCTAAGGAGAGGCTGGCTCCGAACATGAAGATGGAGCTCCACGAGATCTCCAGCACCTCGGACCACGACACGACCCGCAACGGCGAGACCGTCATCAGGGCGACGGCCAGGAAGGCCGGCACCGCCGGGTGCCAGCCGGTCACCGACTCCAGGCACCAGAGGACGGCGGTGAGCACCAGGATGCCGGCGAGCCTCAGCTCCCGGCCAGTCACCGGTCCCAGCTCCGCCAGGCGCTGCGCGATGGCTTCCCGGTCCAGGGCGCGCTCCTCCGGGGTGGGGAAGAGGAGGACCAGCCCCAGCCACAGGGCCAGGAACGCCAGAAGAGCCACCGGCCAGGTGAGCAGTAACCAGTCGAAGTAGGTGATCCTCTCGCCCCCCGCTTCGACGACGAGGTCCACGGCCAGCACGTTGACGACAGCCGCCGGCAGGATAGCGATGCCGCCGAGCGTCGCTCCGAACGCCAGGCCGAGCAGAAGCCGCTTGGCACCGTTCGGCGACCCGTGCCGGGCGAACGCCTCGGCGATCGCCACCACGACCGGCAAGAGCGCCACGGCCCGCACCACCGTCGAGGGCACGAAGACCGCCAGAACCATCAGAGCCACGAGCAGCCCGGCCAGAACACCGCCGCTGCCCGGGGGCACGCGGAGCAGAAAGGTGTAGGTCAGCCGGCGGGCCAGCGGGGTCTTCTGGAGCGCCGCCGCCATCATGAAGCCCGCCGCCAGCAGGAGCGTCGGTGCGGAGCCGAACCCCGAGACCGCCTGGTCGGGCGAGGCCGCGCCGCTCGCCGCCAGCGCGAAGATGACCGGGATCGAGGTCGCGGCCAGCGGCACGGGTTCGAGTATCCAGGCCGTGAGCGTGCCGGCCGTGATCGCCAGCGCCCAGCGGGCCGGAGAGTCGAGCGTCTCCGGGAGCAAAAGCAGGACCGCGCCGCCGAGGGCGAAAGGCAGCGCCGCCCGGAGAGCCCGGGAGAGCTGCGCCGGGGTTGTCTTCTCTCCCTCCCCTGCATTTTGCGGCGTCCCCCGCATCCCGCTTCAGGCGGGCTCCCGCGTACGGTCAATCATCCTGAATATTTTCCGCTCCCGTCTCCGGCTGTCAGAAATGTAGGTTACCAGGAACAGCGCGAACGACAGCACAGGCTTCCTGGGCTGGGGCCTGAATCCTCACAGATCCTCTGAGCTCATCAATTCCCGGACTTCGTTTATATGGCCCGTGCTATCATGATCCGGAGACCGGTATGGCACAGAAACAGCGCAGAAAACCGGCTTACCAGAGGCTTTCGGCGGATCTTCGCACACTGACAGGATGAGCGGAACCGCGGGGTTCGAGGACCTGCGGGCCGAGGTGCGCGAGGTGTGCGGGCGATTCCCCGACTCCTACTGGCGGGGGCTGGATGCCAGGCGCGGGTACCCGGAGGAGTTCGTCCGGGCCATGACCGAAGAAGGCTACCTCGGCGCGCTCATCCCGAAGGAGTACGGGGGCTTGGGGATGAGCCTGGCCGAGGCGTCGGTGATCCTGGAGGAGGTCAACAGGAGCGGCGGCAATGCCCAGCCCGCCCACGCCCAGATGTACGTGATGGGGACGCTTCTCAGGCACGGCTCTGAGGAGCAGAAGAGGGAGTATCTGCCGAAGATAGCCACAGGAGAGATCCGCCTTCAGGCCTTCGGGGTCACGGAGCCGGAGGCCGGTACCGACACGACCTCCATAAAGACCTTCGCCCGCAAAGAAGGTGACCGCTACATCATAAACGGGCGCAAGATCTACATCTCCCGCGTTCAGCACTCCGACCTCATGCTGCTTCTGGCCCGGACCACGCCGCGCGAGCGGGTGAGGAAGAGATCAGAGGGACTCTCGGTCTTTCTCGTAGATCTGCGCGAAGCGGTGGGCATGACGGTAAAACCCCGGCGGGTGATGATCAACAACGAGACCAACGAGCTCGTCTTCGAGAACCTCGAGGTTCCGGCGAGCGCCCTGATCGGCGAGGAGGGCAAAGGCTTCCGCTACATTCTGGACGGGATGAACGCCGAGCGCGTCCTGATCGCCGCAGAGTGTATCGGCAACGGCCGGTGGTTCGTAGACCGTGCGACCCGGCGCGCCAAAGAGCGCGTCGTCTTCGGGCGGCCCATCGGCCAGAACCAGGGCATCCAGTTCCCCATAGCAAGGGCGCACATAGGCGTGGAGGCGGCGAGCCTCATGCGCTTTAAGGCGGCGCAACTCTTCGATGCCGGAGAGCCGTGCGGAGCGGAGGCGAACATGGCGTTGCTCCTTGCGGCCGATGCCGCCTGGGAGGCGGCCAACGTAGCGATGCAGACCTACGGGGGCTACGGCTACGACGTCGAGTACGACGTGGAGAGGAAGTTCCGCGAGACGCGCCTGTTTAAGGTGGCGCCCATCTCCACCAACCTCATCCTCTCCTACATCGCCGAGCACGTGCTGGGACTGCCGAGGTCGTTTTAGGATGCTGCCACTCGAAGGTATCACGGTGATCTCTTTAGAGCAGGCGGTGGCCGCCCCCTTCGCCACCCGCCAGCTCGCAGACTTAGGCGCAAGAGTCATAAAGGTCGAACGTCCCGAAGTTGGAGACTTCGCCCGCTCCTACGACGAGACGGTGAAGGGGATGTCCAGCCACTTTGTGTGGCTCAACCGCTCCAAGGAGTCGATCACGCTCAATCTCAAAGACGAGCGCGCCCGCGATATTCTTGAGAAGCTACTAAAGCGGGCCGACATCTTCGTGCAGAACCTGGCCCCAGGAGCGGCACAGAGGCTGGGGTTTGGAGCCGAAGCACTCAGAGAGCGGCACCCCAGCCTCATCGTGTGCTCCATCTCCGGCTACGGCTCCTCGGGCCCCTACCGGGACAAGAAGGCCTACGACCTCCTGGTGCAGTGCGAGGCGGGGCTGGTCTCCATCACCGGCACGCCGGATACCCCCTCCAAGGTCGGCATCTCGGTCGCCGACATCGCTGCCGGGATGTACGCCTACTCGAGCATACTCGCCGCGCTCTTCAGGCGGGAGCGCACCGGGGAGGGGGCGTCTTTGGAGGTCTCCATGTTAGAGGCTTTAGGAGAGTGGATGGGCTACCCCCTCTACTACACTCTCTACGGGGGCGAGCCGCCTCAGCGCACCGGGGCAAGGCACGCCGCCATAGCCCCCTACGGACCCTTTGTATGCGGTGATGGGAAGACGGTATTCCTGGGCATCCAGAACGAGCGGGAGTGGGAGCGCTTCTGCGAGGCGGTGCTGGAACGTCCCGAACTGGCCAGAGACCCCCGCTTCGAGAGCAACTCAAGGAGGGTAGCAAACCAGAAGGAGCTGGGTGCGGTCATAGAGGGGGTGTTCGGGAGGCTGTCTTCGGAAGGGGCGATCTCCCGCCTCGATCGCGCCCGCATAGCCAACGCCCGGTTACGCGACGTAGGAGAGTTCATAGAGCATCCGCAGCTTGCGGCGCGGGGCCGGTGGGCGGAGGTGGGGTCGCCGGTCGGAGCCCTGCGCGCCCTCTCGCCGCCGGTGGACGGTTTGGGGGCGAGTCTGGGACCGATCCCGGAGGTGGGCGAGCACACGGAGGCCATCCTGCGGGAGCTCGGCTGCGGGCCGGAGGCATTGGAGGAGCTGAGGCGCGGCGGGGCCGTGTAGCGGGTTTACCCGGGCCCGCCGGAGAGTTAAGCTGTTAGCTGCTTGGTGGGATAGCGAGAGAAGGAGGATGGGGTTGGATGCATTGGCACGCTTGAAACCGCTCCTGGGCAGCCTGCTGGCCGCGCTGTTCGTGGCGGCGGCCGCCATCGTGGCGGCGCTGCTGGCACCCGGTTCGCCGGCGGCCGCTCAATCCGCCAACGCTCACTGCGGCACCGAGACGGGAGACACCTCCAGTGCGGGCTGGACGAGCCACGAACAGCTCAAGCGCCAGCTGGCCCAGATAGAGCGTGCGAGCGGCGGGCGCGTCGGCGTCGAGGTCGTGGGACACTCCAATCGCGGGCGTGAGATCTTCGCCGCTACCGTGGGCAGCGGGGATCAGGTAGCGCTCATAACCAGCGAGATCCACGGCAACGAGAAGACCGGGACCGAGGCTCTCCTCTCGATGCTCCGGTACCTCGGTTCCAGCGACTCCGCCCGGGCACGGGAGATCCGCGAGAACATAACGCTCGTGGCGATGCCGAAGATGAACCCGGACGCCGCCGAGCTGGACCGGCGGGGCAACGACATGAGCTGGCAGGAGGTCGTGGAGCGCTTCCCGCAGCTCGCCGGAGCCCGGCCGGCCTGGAACTACTACACCGGGCGGCTGCAGAACGACGACTACTCGCAGCGCCCCGGTTTCGACGTCAACCGGGACTTCAACCCGGATCTGGACTACGTGCCGCGGCCGCAGGACTTCCCCGGCTCTTCCAGCAGGCCCGGCTGGTACATAACGCCCGAGGCCCAGGCCGTGCGCGACGTCTACCGGGACCTGCTCGACCGCTTCGGCCGGGTGGACGTCTTCGTCGACCTGCACCACCAGGGGCCCTGCTACCGCGTCGGGGACGAGGACGGGGACTACGTAACGCTCTCCCTCAGCGCCCAGTTCGTGCCGGACCCCCGGACACCCGAGGGGGCCAGGTACGCCGAGTACGCCGACCGCTACGATTTCGACTTCTCCCGGCAGCTCAACGTGGCCGCCTACGACGCGCTGCAGGCTATGGGCAGCTCGCCCTTCAAGAACGTGACGCTCTACCCGCAGGGCCTCGATCTTCCGGGCACGGCGCTCGGATCGTTCGCCTTGAACGGCAGCGGAACGGTGCTCTTCGAGGTGCGCGGACAGACCTGGACCTACGGCCAGAAGCAGAAGGGACAGCTCACCCGGGCGGTGGAGACCGGGCTGTACGGCATCCTGCAGAGCGTCGCCGACGGTTCCGTGCGGGAGATAGACCCCGAACGCTACCACGAGATCCCGCAGACCGCCCGGTAGGGTACGGTCGCCCGGCGCGTATAATGGACGCGTGTTGGAGTACCTGAGAACCCGGCCCGCCACGGCCGCCGTGCTGCTAGCGGCGGCCGTGGCGGTGGTTGCGCTCGCAGCCTTTCACCAGCCGTCTCCCCCCGATCTGACCGTGACCCGGGAGTTCGAGCCGCAGGAGTTCGCCGTCATCGCGTACCGGGGGGCCTCGGCCTACGCCCCGGAGCACACCCTCGCCAGCTACGCGAAGGCGCTCGGGATGGGTGCCGACTACATCGAGGTAGACCTCCAGATGACGCAGGACGGAGCCCTCATCGCTCTGCACGACGTCTCGCTGGAGCGCACCACCGACGCCGAGGAGGTCTACCCGGACCGGGAGCCCTGGATCGCAGGGCTCTTCACCCTGGAGGAGATAAAGCGGCTGGACGCCGGATCGTGGTTCGGCGAGGAGTACGCCGGTGAGGAGGTGCCTACCCTGCAGGAGGTCATAGACCTCGTCGGGAGAGACGCCCGGCTCTACATAGAGACCAAAGAGCCGGAGGCACACCCGGGCATGGAACGGCGGCTGATCGAGGTGCTAGACGAGAACGGCCTGCTGGGGACCGACCGCGTGATCGTGCAGTCCTTCTCGCCGGAGTCGCTGCAGCTCCTGCGCGAGCTGGACGAAGATCTCTTCCTGGTACAGCTCTACTCGCCGGAGATGGTGGCGGGCCAGGACCGGGAAGAGCTTCTGGACGCGGCGGCCGAATACGCGAACGGCATCGGGCCGGATAAGGACCTGGTGGACGCCGGGCTCGTCCAGGAGGCCAACCGGCGGAACCTCGTGGTGCACCCCTACACCGTCAACGAGCGGGCGGACATGCTGCGGCTCCTGAACCTCGGAGTGGAGGGGATGTTTACCGACATGCCCGACCACCTCATGGGAATCTTGCAGAGGTCCGGCTGACGAAGCCAAACCCGCCCCGCCCGGTACTGGTATCCGTGCGCTCTGGACGGCGTCTTTCGGCACAACCTCCCGGGCAGGGGCCGGGGCCTATGCCGGCCGTAGTAAGCTTCGGAAGCCCTAAGGGGACCTGCTGCGGGAGGATGAGGATATGGTGGTGTGGTGGGGTGCCCGGATAGAATGCGTCTCTGCACTGAAGCGCTGCTTACGAGAGGGTGGGATCTCTACCGCCGAAGAGGGGCGAGCCAGAGAGGTGTACTGGAAACCTTCTCCGGGAACTGGTCGGAGATGCAACCCACGAACCGGCTGCGCTCTCTCGCTGAACGGCTGCTGGCCGTCCATCCGTTGTGCGCGGCAGACGCCTTGCAACTTGCCGCTGCCCTGCGCTGGTGCGAGAACAACCCCGCCGGCCGGGAGTTCGTGTGTCTGGACGATCGGCTGCGCGAGGCGGCTACGAAAGGAGGGATTCTCCGTGCTGCCCGCTAGCTGATCCTCTCCGCCAGCTCCTCCAGATTGTTCACCGTCACGTCCGGCTCGATTCCCCACGGGTCGAAGACCGCATCGGGTCTGCGCTTCACCCACGCCGCTTTAAGCCCCGCCGACTTAGCCCCGATCACGTCGAACGGGTTGGAGGAGACGAGCCAGACCTCCTCCGCCGGGCGGTCTAACCTCCTGGCCAGGTAGGCGTAGACGACGGGATCGGGCTTGAAGCTCTCCACGTCGTCCACGCTGATCACGCCGCTCAGGTGCGGCAGTATCCCGGCCCGCTCCAGCAGCACGCGCGCCGCCGCCTCGACGCCGTTGGAGAAGGTGACGAGGGTGTGATCCTGCGCCCGCAGCCTCTCCAGGCCCGGCAGCACGTCCGGGAAGGGGCGCAGGTTCTGGTATTCTTCGAGGAGGCTGTTCTTGTCCTCCTCGGAGAGCTCCACTCCCAGAGAGGCGGCGGCGAACTCCAGGGCCTGCCGGGTGCAGATCCCGAAGTTCTCATAGCGGCGCATGAGCGCCTTGCGGAAGGTGTACTCGATCTGCTTCTGCCGCCACAGCTCCGAGAGGCGGTCCGCTTTATCTGCAGCCAGTGGCCGGAGGTGCTCGTTCATCTCCAGCGGGTCCACTAGCGTCCCGTAGATGTCGAACCCTATGGCTTGCGGCATCAGCGGCTCTGCGGGGTTGCGGCCTTGATCTCCTCCAGGGCGGCCGGGTCTTCTATGGTCGAGAGGTCGCCGGTCTCCCGGCCCTCGGCCAGCGCCTGGATGCTGCGCCGCAGCAGCTTGCCCGAGCGGGTCTTGGGCAGCGCGCCCACGAAGCGCACGATCTCCGGGCGGGCGATCCGCCCAATCCTCTGCGCCACGATCTCCTTGATGGACTCCTCCAGCTCCTCTCCCGCCGGCGCGCTCTCCTTCGGCACCACGTAGGCGGCCACGACCTGGCCCTTGTACTCGTCCTTCACCCCGACGGCGGCGGCCTCGGCCACGTCCGGATGGTCGCTGATGGCCTCCTCGATCTCGCGCGTCCCCAGCCGGTGCCCGGCGACGTTGATCACATCATCCGAGCGGCCCATGATGAAGTACCGGCCGTCCTCGCGGCGGGTGGCCCAGTCGAAGGTGGAGTAGAGCTCGTCGCCGGGGAAGTCCGAGAAGTACGTGTCTACGAACCGTTTGTCGTCGCCCCACACGGTGCTCATGCAGCCCGGCGGCAGCGGCGGCTTGATGGCCAGCACCCCGCGCTCGCCGGGTCCGACCTCCTCGCCCGACTCTTCGTGCACCAGCTTGAGGTCGTAGCCGTAGACCGCAAAGCCCGCCGAGCCGGGGACGACCGGCTCGTCTTCGAGCCCCGGCAGCAGGCTGCTCAGGATCGGCCAGCCGGTCTCCGTCTGCCAGTAGTTGTCCCGCACCGTCACGCCCAGGGATTCGGAGGCCCAGCGGGAGGTCGGCTCGTCCAGCGGCTCGCCCGCCAGGAAGAGGTTGCGCAGAGAGGAGGTGTTGTGCTCCCGCATGTACTTCGGGTCCTGCTTTCTTAAGGCCCGGATCGCGGTCGGGGAGGTGAACATGGTGTTCACACCGTAATCCTCCACGATCTTCCACCAGATGCCGGGGTCGGGCCGGATGGGGAGTCCCTCGTACACGATGGAGGTCATGCCGTACATGAGCGGGGCATACACGATGTACGAGTGCCCCACGACCCACCCGATGTCCGAGGCGGTGAACATCGTCTCGCCGGGCTCCGAGGCGAAGATGTGCTTCATGGAGGAGACCAGCGCCACCGCATAACCGCCCGTGTCGCGCTGCACGCCCTTGGGGGGCCCGGTCGTGCCGGAGGTGTAGAGGATGTAGCTCGGGTGGCTCGACTCCACCCACTCGGCCGGGATCTCCTCCCCGGCGTGCTCCTGCCGCAGCCCGGAGTAGTCGAGGTCGCGGCCCTCGTCCACGGGCATCTCCTCGTCTATCCCGCGGTGGCAGACGACGACCTTCTCCGGCGGGTGCCGGGAGGCGTCGAGCGCCTCGTCCACAAGGGGTTTGTAGCGGACTACGCTGCCGCCGCGCATCCCGGCGTCGGCCGTGATGAGCACCTTCGGCTTCGCATCGTCTATGCGCTTGGCGAGGTTGTGCGCTGCGAAGCCTCCGAAGACGACGGAGTGGATGGCACCCAGCCGCACGCAGGCGAGCATGGCGAAGATGGCCTCCGGCATCATCGGCATGTAGATGATCACGCGCTCGCCCTTCCCGACCCCGAGCCCGCGCAGCGCGGCGGCGAAGGCGTTCACCTCGGCGTACAGCTCCCGGTAGGTGTACTCCGCCCGCTCGCCCGTCTCGGTCGAGACGTACGCGAGGGCGGTCTGCTCGCCCCGCTCCTGCAGGTGCCGGTCTACGGCATTGTGGCAGAGGTTGGTCTCGCCGCCGGCGAACCACCGCACGAACGGCGGGCGGGAGTAGTCCCGCACCTCGTCCCACCGCCGGTTCCAGTCCACGGCCGCCGCCTGTTCGGACCAGAACGCTTCCGGCTCCTCTATGGAGCGGCGGTGGAAGCTGCGGTACTCCTCAAGGCTCATCTTTATTACCTCCTGTTTTAGGAGATCTCGACCACCATCCGGCCCCGGGCCTTCCCCTCTATGAGCCGGTCGAAGGCCCCGGGCAGCCCGGAGAAGGGGATGTCGTGCGAGATCTCCTGCAGGTGCCGGGGGCGCATGTCGCTGGCGAGGCGCTCCCAGATCTGCTTGCGCTCCTCCATCGGGAAGTAGTTGGAGTCTATGCCGAGCAGATCCACGCCGCGCAGGATGAACGGCAGGACGGTCGTGTTCAGGTCGAAGCCGCCGGCGTTGCCGCACGCCGCGATGCTCCCGTGGCGCTTGGCGGTGCGGGTGAGCCAGGCCAGAACCCCGCCGCCCCCGACGGTGTCCACCGCCCCGGCCCACATGGACTTCTCCAGCGGCCGCTCACCCATCTCCAGCTCGTTGCGGTTTACGACCTCCTTCGCTCCCAGCTCCTTCAGGTAGTCGCGCTCGGACTCCTTGCCCGTGATGGCGGTGACCTCGTAGCCCAGACCGGCCAGGATGTCCACCGCGATGCTGCCCACGCCGCCGGTGGCGCCGGTCACGGCCACCGGGCCGTTCTCCGGCGCGAGGCCGTTCTTCTCCATCCGGTAGACGGAGAGGGCGGCGGTGAAGCCGGCGGTGCCGATGGCCATCGCGTCCCGCAGGGAGAGCCCCTCCGGGAGGGGCACGAGCCAGTCCGCCGAGTGCCGGAGGTACGGGGCGTATCCTCCGTCGCGCTCCTCGCCGATCCCCGTGCCGGTCACGAGTACCTCGTCCCCCTCGGAGAAACGCGGGTCTTCGGAGGCCTCGACCACCCCGGCGGCGTCTATCCCGGCCACCTTCGGGAAGCTGCGCATGATCTTGCCCTTGCCGGTCGCCGCCAGCGCGTCCTTGTAGTTGACGCTGGAGTAGCGGACGCGGATCAAAACCTCGCCCTCGTTGAGATCGTCGAGCGTGATCTCCTCCAGGCGTCCTCTGGGCTTGCCGTCTTCTTCGTGGACCCGGTAGGCCTGAAAGCGGTCCATCTTCCCCTTCCTCCTCGGATAGACTGCGCATCCTGCATTATATAGTTACCCGGTCTCCGGCGAAGCTCTCGCCTGTGCTACCCTACATCCCGGAGGCGCGTGCGGAAAGGAGCCGCTCTGTGAAGCCCGTCCTGCTGGATATGGATCCCGGACACGACGATGCTGTGGCCCTCCTGCTCGCTTGCGCCGCACTCGACCTCCGCGGCGTCACCACCGTCGCCGGGAACGTCCCGCTGGAGAAGACCACCCGCAACGCGCTGAGGGTTCTGTCTCTTATCGGGCGCGGTGATGTCCCCGTCGCCGCCGGAGCCGCCGCTCCCCTGGAGCGGGAGCTCTACACGGCCGAGAACATCCACGGTGAGAGCGGGCTGGACGGTCCCGAGATCCCGGCCCCGGCGTTCGGGCCCGACGGGCGCGGGGCGGTGGAGCTGATGGCGGATGTTGTCGGCGGCTCTCATGAGCCCGTCACGCTCATCCCCACGGGACCGATGACCAACGTGGCGGCCTTCCTGCGGGAGCGCCCCGACCTGAAGGAGAACGTGGATGGCATCGTGCTCATGGGCGGCAGCATCGGGCTCGGGAACACCACCCCGGCGGCGGAGTTCAACATCTACGTGGACCCGGAGGCCGCCCGGATAGTTTTCGGCAGCGGCCTGCCGGTTACGATGGTCGGACTGGACGTGACGCATCTGGCGGGAGCGACGCCGGAGCGGCGGGCCCGGATCCGGAGGCTCGGCCCGGTCGGCGAGGCCGTCGCGGGGTTGCTGGAGTTCTTCGCCTCCACATACCGGGAGGTCTACGCCCTCGACGCGCCCCCGATCCACGACGCGGTCGCCGTCGCGGCCGTCGTAGACCCCGCCCTCCTCAAGACCCGCCCGATGCGCGTGGAGGTGGAGTGCGAGAGCGAGCTGACCCGCGGCCAGACGGTCTGCGACTACCACGGGGTGTGGGGGCTGCCGCCCAACGCGGAGGTCGGCGTGGACCTGGACGTGGAGGCGTTCTTCGAGCTGCTCTGCGGGACCTTGGAGCGGCTGGAAGCCCGGTGAAGCCCGCGATCACCGACCTCCCGGATCTGGTCGAAGCCCTGGACCCCGGCGAGCGGGCGGTCTTCGAGCGCATCTTCGAGGTGAGCGCCACGACCGGACGCCTGGTGCCGCCCGGGAGCATGCACCCCTGGATAGAGAAGTCCTTCGGCTCTGTGGACGCCGTGCGCGAACAGCGGATAGTGCGGGTCACGAACCGTATCACGCTGGAAGGCACGCTCTTCAACGGCTTGCGGGCGGCCCGACCGATGGACACGGGAACGGACCTGGAGCTGGAGCAGGAGATAGCGAGCACCGCCGGAGACCCGTTCTGCAATCCGGAGGAGGGGACGCCCGCCGACACCTTCGGCCGCGTCCGGGGCGAGCACTCCGTCACCGCCTCCAACGTCGCCAAGTACGACGGCTACCACGGGCTCGTGATCTTCGACGACCACAACCCGCTGCACCTCACCCCTGAGAAAGTAGATGACTACCTCGCCGTCGGGCTGGAGTGGCACCGCCGGGTGCTGGAGGAGGATCCGGAGGCCCGGTACTTCTTCCCGATGTGGAACTGCCTCTGGCGGGCGGGCGGCTCCATCATCCACGGCCACGTTCAGCTCGCCGCCGCCCGCGGTGCGCACTACCCGAAGGTGGAGCGCCTGCGCCGCGACGCGGCCGCCTACGCCGCCCGGTGCGGCGGCGACTACTTCGACGATCTCTACCGGGTGCATGCCGCGCTGGGGCTGGATCTCCCCTGCCCGGAAGGGGTGCGGGGCTTCGCCGGCCTCGCGCCCGTCAAAGAGAAGGAGATCTGGCTGCTCGGGAGGAGTCTGGAGGACAGGTCTCTGCGCCGCGCCGTCGGGGCTGTCCTGCGGAGCTGCGTGGACGAACTCGGCGTGCGCTCGTTCAACGCGGCCTTCTTGCTGCCGCCTATTCCCGGCGGGCGGGAGTGGAGCGGATTCCCGGCCGTGGTGCGGATAGTGGACCGGGGAGACCCGGCCGGCCGCACCTCGGACATAGGGGCGATGGAGCTGTATGCGGCCTCGGTGGTCGCCTCCGACCCCTTCCGGGTCGCGGAGGCCTTGCGGCGGCAGGTGCCTAAAGGAACAGGCTGATGCTCAGGACCGTCAGAAAGCCGGTCAGGCCCACGAGCGTCACCATGACCGTCCACGACTGGAGCGTGTGCTTCTCGGAGAGGCCGAGGAACCGGCTGACCAGCCAGAAGCCCGAGTCGTTGACGTGGGAGAGCACCGTGGCTCCCGAGGCGATGGCCACGACGATCGCGCCTACGAGCGGCGCGGAGTAGCCCGCTCCTTCGATGGCCGGAGCCACGATGGCGGCCGATGTGACCATCGCAACCGTGGCCGAGCCGAGCGAGACGCGCACGAAGACGGCCGCGAGGAAGGCGAGCAGGACGATGGGCAGGTTCGAGGCCTCCATGATGCCCTGGACGGCGTCTCCGATCCCGCTCTCCTGCAGCACGTTGCCGAACACGCCGCCCGCGCCGGTGACCAGGATGATGAGCCCCACCGGCTCCAGCGCCTTGCTCGCGGCTCCCTGGACCTCCTCCCGGGAGTAGCCATGCCGGACGCCGAGCACGTAGAAGGCCAGGAGCACGGCTATCGTCAGAGCCGAGAAGGGATGCCCGATTAGCGTCAGCACGTTTCTGGCGAGGCTGTCCTCCGCCAGCGCCAGGTCCGAGAGGGTATTGACCAGGATGAGGGCCAGCGGGATCAGGATGATGGACACGACCAGCGCGAAAGAAGGGGTGGTCACGCCCTCCTTCTCCGCCTCCTCCTCCGGCCGCTCCATGTACTCGGGGACGTCAACGCGGATCCTGTCCGCTATGTAGCGCCCGAAGAAGACTCCTCCCACAGCCACCGCCGGAAGCCCCGCTATCGTTCCCCACAGGATCACCCAGCCGAGGTCGGCCCCTATGATCCCGGCGACGGCGACCGGTCCCGGCGTCGGGGGGATGAAGGCGTGCGTGGAGGCCAGCCCGGCCAGCAGCGGGATGGCGTAGTAGAGCAGCGAGCGGCCGTACCGCTTGGTCAGGGTGTAGACGAGGGGGATGAGGATGATCAGGCCCACGTCGAAGAAGACCGGAATGGCGACCAGAAAACTCGTGAGCCCGAGCGCCCACTGGACCCTGTCCTGCCCGAAGGCCCGCACCAGCGTGCGCGCGATCTGCCCGGCCCCGCCGGTGATCCTGAGCAGCTCCCCGAACATCGCGCCCAGACCCACCACTACGGCTATGTAGCCCAGGGTGTTGCCCATTCCCTCCTGGATGATGCCGATGACATCCCCGGGCGGTATCCCGGCGGCGAGGGCGGTCAGGAAGCTGACGAGCAGCAGCGCCACGAAGGCATGCATCTGAAACCTGAGGATGAGAAGCAAGATCAGGGCAACTGCTACAACAGCTATCGAGATGAGCACCGCCGGTGACATAGAATGCCCCTCCTCCCGGACGCCTTCGCGCTCAGTCTTGCAGGTCCACCCCGCCCGCGCAAGCGCTGTGCTAGGATTCTGGGGGATGAGCGTCTCGGAGATGAGGGAGCTGCCGCCCGCAGAGCTGCGGGCGGCCATCCGGGCCGGGGAGTACACCGGGCCGACCGGCGGGCTCGCCCGGCGGCGCGTGCAGGCGAACCTGGTGATCCTGCCGGAAGAATATGCCTTCGACTTCCTGAAGTTCTGCGTGCGCAACCCGAAGCCCTGCCCCGTTCTGGAGGTGACCGACGCCGGCTCGCCCGAACCCGCCGCCCTGGCTCCGGGCGCGGATCTGCGGACGGACGTGCCGAGGTATCGGGTGTACGAGGATGGCAGGCTCGCGGGCGAGCCGGTGGAGATAACGGCTTACTGGCGGCGTGATCTGGTCGCCTTCCTGCTCGGGTGCAGCTTCACCTTCGAGACGGCGCTGCTGGCGGCGGGGCTGAGGCTCGCGCACGTGGAGCAGGGGCGCAACGTCCCGATGTACGTCACGAACCGGGAGTGTGTCCCCTCAGGACCCTTCTCCGGCCCGATGGTCGTGAGCATGCGGCCCTACCGGGCGGATGAGATCCCGCGCGTCGTCTCCATCACGGGCCGCTACCCGGCGATGCACGGCGCGCCGGTGCACGTCGGGGACCCGGCGGGGCTGGGGATAGGGGATCTCTCCCGCCCGGACTTCGGGGAGCCGGTCGAGCTGGAGGAGGGCCAGATCCCCGTCTTCTGGGCCTGCGGGGTGACCCCGCAGGTCGCGATCCGGAACGCCGGGGTGCCGCTCGTGATCACGCACAGCCCCGGCCACATGTTCATCACCGACCGCCTCAACCCGGAGTACGAGATCTGATTTCAGGGTGAGAGGAGCGGAGCACTGGCGGAGCGACTGAGACGGCTGGGACCGGGGCTGCTGGTGGCTGCGGCGTTTATCGGGCCGGGGACGGTGACCACGGCGAGCGTGGCGGGGGCGAGCACCGGCTACGCTCTTCTCTGGGCGCTGGTCTTCTCCATCTTCGCCGTGATAGTGCTGCAGGAGATGAGCGCCCGGCTCGGCATAGTGAGCCGGGAGGGGCTCGGGGAGGCGCTCAGAACCACCTTCCGGAATCCCCTCATCAAGTGGGGAGCCGTGCTGCTGGTGATCGCGGCCATAACCTTCGGGAACGCCGCTTTCGAGGTGGGGAACATAACCGGGGCTTCTTTAGGGCTCCAGGCCTTGCTCGGCGGCTCGACGCAGGCGTGGGCGCTGGTGGTCGGGGCCGGGGCGTTCGCCTTGCTGGCCTCCGGCCGGTACAAGTTAGTGGAACGCGGGCTGGTAGCGCTGGTCGCCGTGATGAGCTTCGTCTTCGTGGCGACGGCCGTTATCGTGCGTCCGAGCCTTACGGATATCCTGGCGGGCATCTTCGCGCCGAGCCTCCCGGCCGGGGCGCTGCTCACGGCGGTGGCCCTGATCGGCACCACCGTGGTCCCCTACAACCTGTTCCTGCACGCCAGCAGCGTGCAGGAGAAGTGGCCCGAGTCCGTCCCGACGGACCGGGCGCTCGCCGAGAGCCGGTTCGACGCGACGTTCTCCATCGTGCTGGGCGGCCTCATAACGCTCGCCATCGTGGCGACCGCGGCCGGAGCGTTCTTCGAGCGCGGCATCGAGATAGACAGCGCGGCCACGATGGCCGAGCAGCTCGAACCCCTGCTGGGTCCGGCCGCCCGGTACTTCTTCGCCGCGGGCCTGCTGGCGGCGGGGCTCACCAGCGCGATCACCGCTCCGCTGGCCGCAGCCTACGCCACCTCCGGCGCACTAGGGTGGGAGAGAAACCTCTCCAGCCGCAGGTTCCAGGCGGTGTGGGCGGCGATCATAGTCGTCGGGACCATCTTCGCGGTCTTGGGCACGCAGCCGGTGCAGGCCATCGTCTTCGCCCAGGCCGCCAACGGCGTCCTGCTCCCGATAATCGCGGCGTTCCTCCTGTTCGCGGTGAACCGGAGCGACCTGCTCGGCGAGTTCAAGAACGGGGTCGTGACGAACGTGCTGGGCGGGCTGGTCGTCCTGGTCGCCACCGGGCTTGGGGTGCGACTGATCCTGACTGCTTTCGGGGTGATCTGAGGTGATGCGCCTCGGCGTAGACGTGGGCGGCACGTTCACCGACCTGGTGGCGCTCGGCGCGGGAGAGATCGTCACCGCGAAGGTCCCTTCAACCCCGCGCGACCAGTCCGTGGGCGTGATGAACGCCATCGAGAGTTCGGGGGTGGAGGCCGCGGCGGTTGCGGCTCTGGCGCACGGGATGACGGTGGCCACAAACGCCCTGCTGGAGCGCCGCGGAGCCCGCACGGCGCTTATCACCACGGAGGGCTTCCGGGATGTGCTGGAGATCGCGCGCCAGAACCGCCCCTCTCTGTACGATCTTACCCGGGACCGGCCCCCTCCCCTCGTCCCGCGCGAGCTGCGCTTCACCGTTAGAGAGAGGATGGGGCCTGCGGGCGAGCTCGTCCCGCTGGATGAGGAGGATCTGGACCGGGTCATCTCCGAGCTCGGGGAGGCGGGGGTAGAGGCGGTGGCGGTCTGTCTGCTCTTCGCTTTTACCCACCCGGAGCACGAGCGGCGCGTGGGGGAGGCGCTGCGGGGTGCGCTGCCGGAGGTGCACGTCTCTTTGAGCAGCGAGGTGCTGCCGGAGTTCCGGGAGTACGAGCGGTTCTCCACCACGGCCGCCGACGCCTACCTGGCTCCCCGGCTCGCCGCCTACCTGAAGAACCTGGGCGGTAAGGTGAAAGAAGCCGGGATGCCCGCCCCGCTCATCATGCAGTCCTCGGGCGGGGTGTCGCGCATAGAGGACGCGGCCGCGAGCTCCGCGGCGTTCGTCCTCTCCGGACCGGCGGGAGGGGTTGTGGGAGCGGCCTACGCTGCAAGGGCGAGCGGCTACGCCGACGTTCTCACCTTCGACATGGGCGGCACGAGCACGGACGTGGCGGCCGTCCTCGGGGGCGAGGCGCAGACGACCACGGAGTCGGTAGTGGCGGGCGTCCCGATCAAGCTCCCCATGGTGGACATCCACACCGTGAGCGCCGGAGGCGGCTCCATCGCCTGGGCGGACGCCGGGGGCGCTCTGCGCGTCGGACCGCACTCCGCCGGGGCGGAGCCCGGTCCCGCCGCCTACGGCAGGGGCGGCGGGGAGCCCACGGTCACCGACGCCAACCTCTTCCTCGGATACCTCGCCGACGGGGCCGAGCTCGGCGGCGAGGTGGTGCTGCGGCGCGAGCTGGCGGAGGAGGCGCTGGGCGGTCTGGGCGAGAAGCTCGGGCTCGAGGCCGGGGAGGTGGCGCGCGGTGTGGTGCGGGTGGCGAACGCGGAGATGGTGCGCGCTTTGCGCGTGATCAGCGTCGAGCGCGGCCTCGATCCCCGCGAGTTCGCCCTGCTGGCCTTCGGCGGAGCGGGCGGGATGCACGCCTGCTCTTTAGCCGAGGAGCTGGGGATAAAGACCGTGCTGATTCCCAGAGCCGGCGGGGTGCTCAGCGCTTTAGGGCTCGCCATCTCCGACCTGCGGCGCGACTACGTGAGCCCGCTGCTGGCGGATCTGGAGAGCGTGAAGACCGGCGAGCTGGAAGAGAGGTTCCGGGCGCTGGAGGAGGCCGCCGCCGGGGACCTCGAGTCCCCGGAGTTCACCCGCCGGGCGGATCTGCGCTACCGGGGGCAGTCCTTCGAGCTTACGGTGGAGGCGGACGAGCTGAAGAGGCTGGAGGAGCGCTTCCACGCCGCGCACGAGCGGCGCTACGGCTACCGGATGGAGGATGAGACCGTGGAGCTGGTCAATCTACGCCTCATCGCCACCGTGCCGGTAGACAAACCGGAGCTCAAAGAGCCGTCCCCGGAAGGGAAAGCCGAACCCGCCCGCCGGGAGGCAGACTTCGGCGGGGAGTGGCTGGAGGTGCCGGTGCTGAGGCGGGAGGAGATGGGCAAGGGCTCTGAGGTGTCGGGTCCCGCAATAGTGGAGTTCAGGGAGTCCACCTGCGTCGTGCGTCCCGGCTGGGGCGGCGCCATAGACGGGGCGGGGACGCTGGTTCTGGAGCGGGAAGATGGCTAGCGGGCTGGACCCGGTGACCCTCTCGGTGCTCTCCAGCGCGCTCTCGGGGATAGCCGAGGAGATGGGGGCGGTCTTGATCCGGGGCGCCTACTCCTCGAATATCAAAGAGAGGCGGGACTGCTCGACGGCGCTCTTCGACGCCGAAGGCCGGATGGTGGCGCAGGCCGAGCACATCCCGGTGCATCTCGGGGCGATGCCGGAGGCGGTTGCGGCGGTGATGCGGCGCGGGCCGGAACCGGGGGATGTGTTCGCCATCAACGACCCCTATTCCGGCGGGACGCACCTGCCGGATATAACCCTCGTTTCGCCCGTGAGTTGCGGGGGAGAGATCCTGGGCTATGCCGTCACCCGCGCCCACCACTCGGACGTGGGCGGGATGCGCCCCGGCTCCATGCCCTCCGATTCGCGCGAGATCTACCAGGAAGGCATCATCATCCCGCCGGTGCGCCTCGTGCGCGGCGGGGAGTACGTGCGGGACGTGCTGGATCTCCTGCTCGCCAACGTGCGCACGCCCGCCATCCGGCGCGGCGATCTCAGGGCCCAGATCGCGGCCAACAACCTGGCCGAAACGCGCCTCTCCGAGCTCGTCGAGCGCCGGGGCAGAGACATGGTGCTCGCCGCGTTCGAGGAGGTGATCTCCTACACCGGGCGCCGCACCCGTGAGGCCATCCGGGGGCTGCCCGACGGCGAGTACGAGGCCGAAGACTGCATGGAGGGCGACGGCACGACCGACGAGGACATCCCCATCCGGGCGAAGGTGACCATAAGCGGCGACTCCATGACCATAGACTTCGCCGGGACGGCCGGCGCCGTGGCGGGCAACGTGAACTGCCCGCTCCCGGTCACCCGCTCGGCCTGCTACTTCGCCCTCAGAGTCCTCTTGCCCGGTGACGTCCCGGCCAACGCCGGCACCTACGCTCCGCTGGAGATAAGGGCCCCGGAGGGCAGCCTGGTGAACGCCGGGCCGCCCTCGGCGGTGGTGGCCGGCAACGTGGAGACCTCCAACCGCATCGCCGATGTGGTGTTGCTCGCCCTCTCCGGCGCGGCGGACCTTCCGGCCCAGGGGCAGGGGACGATGAACAACGTGATCATCGGCGGCCGGGGTTGGACCTACTACGAGACCATCGGCGGCGGGCAGGGGGCCTCTTCGCGGGGCCCCGGCCCTTCGGGCGTGCACGTGGGGATGAGCAACACCCTCAACACGCCCGTGGAGGCGCTGGAGCTGGAGTACCCGATGCGCGTCGAGCGCTACGAGCTCATCTACGGCTCCGGAGGGGCGGGGAGGCACCGCGGCGGGGACGGCGTCGAGCGCACCGTGCGGGTGCTGGAACCTGCCAGCCTCTCGCTTCTGACCGACCGCCGCCGCCACGCGCCGCGCGGTGCGGAGGGCGGCAAACCCGGCCGGCCCGGGGAGAACCTGCTCAACGGAGAGAAGCTTCCGGCCAAGGCCGACCGGGAGCTGGAGCCGGGCGACACCGTGACCGTCCGCACGCCGGGCGGCGGGGGCTGGGGTTCGCCTGAATAGCCTCTACGGCTTCCCGTCTATACCGGCCTCGCAGCGCTTCCTGAGTTGCCGCTCCGCACGCCACCGGGCGATGAGACCGGGGAGCTTGCCGAGGCTGCGCGATCCGGCCCGCTCCTCGACCCTGAGCCGGCCGTTAGTGAGCCTGCCCGTGACGAGGAACGAGGTTCGCAGCTCCATGTCCGGCACGGAGAAGTCGTGGTAGAAGAGCGCCGCCGGGGCGTCGGCCAGCCCCAAGCCCTCGTTGCCGGCGAGCGAGCGGAGGGGGATGCGGTCCGAGTCCCAGTCGTCCACCCGCACCGAATCCGCCAGCAGCCCGGAGCCGGCGCGCCAGGCGATCACGCCGTGCTCCGGAGCCCGGCGGCGGCCGACGGGGAGCGGGGCGTCCAGTTCCCTCAAGCGCAGGATCAGGCGCGGCACGTACCACCAGTTCTCCCGCCGCAGGAGGATGCTGTCCAGATACCGGCGCGAGGGCGGGAACTTGCGCAGCTCCTGGTCCAGGAGGTGGTCCTGGAACGTGTCGCCCTCCGGGTCAGGCTCTAGCTCGGCGCGGGCCTGAACGGCGAGCGGCGTCCATCCGGCGTATGCCAGCCGGGAGTCGGAGAAGACCAGGCACACCCGCGGGGATGATGAGATCTCGCGCGCCAGATCGGCGTCCGCGTAGGTGAGGGTTACGACGGGCTCTCCCCGCATCAGCATCGGCGTTACGCTCCTGAGGCGGGGGGTGCCGGAGCGGTCCAGGTAGGCCAGCTCGGCCGTGGCCGCGAGATCGGTGGAGGCGATCACGTCGCCGTACGTCGGGCTCTCCACACTTATCCTCCGGGCTCGTTGCTGCCGGTGCAGTACTTGTTGCCTCTTATGTCGTCGTTGCTTGCAATATGGCTACCCGGAGTTCATACTACCGCACAGGGACAGGGTTTGAACGCTCTCGGGGGAGAGGTGCGTTCGTTTGAAGATAGGAGGCAGCCTTGCCGGCAATCGTAGTTGCTCTAGCAGTCTTCGTTGCTTTCTTTCTCGGGTACCGTTACTACTCCAAGTATCTCGCCGAGCGGGTCTATGCGCTGGATAAGGACTTCGTAACCCCGGCTCGCGAGTTCGAGGACGGAGTAGACTACGTACCGACCAACAAACACATACTATTCGGGCACCACTTCACCTCGGTCGCCGGGGCGGCTCCCATAGTCGGTCCGGCGATCGCCGTTTTCTGGGGGTGGCTGCCGGCGCTGTTGTGGGTGACGCTCGGCACCATCTTCGCCTCCGGGGCGCACGACTTCGGCTCCATAGTCGTCTCGGCCCGCCACCGGGCGCAGAACATGGGCACGCTGACGCAGTCGATTATCAACCCGCGCTCCCGCACGCTCTTTCTGGTGATAATCTTCTTCCTGCTCACGCTGGTGAACGCGGTGTTCTCCATCGTGATCGGGACCCTCTTTATAAACAACCCGGGCGCGGTGATACCGTCGGCGGCCGTGATCCCGATAGCCATAGTCCTCGGCCAGGTCTTCTACCGGCTGCGGATGGGTATCGTGGTGCCGACCACCATCGCTCTGGTCCTGCTCTACGCGATGATCCCGGTCGGCCAGGCGTTCCCGGTCACGGTAGACCCGATAGCCAACGCTCTGGGGACCGACCCGCTGGTGGTCTGGGTGCTGCTCATCTTCACCTACATCTGGTTTGCAGCCCGCCTTCCGGTCTGGGTGCTCCTGCAGCCGCGGGACTACATCAACTCCTACCAGCTCTTCGTCGCGCTGGGCGTGATCTTCCTCGGTGTCGCCGTCGGGTTCAACACGATCGAGGCCCCGGCGATCCGCACGGACCTGCCCGAGGGCTCGCCGTTCTGGTTCCCGTTCCTGTTCATAACCATCGCGTGCGGAGCCATCTCGGGCTTCCACAGCCTGGTCTCCTCCGGCACCACCTCCAAGCAGCTCGCCAACGAGACCGACGCCCGCTACATAGGCTACATGGGCTCGCTGGGCGAGGGCTCGCTGGCGCTCGCCTCGATCCTGGCCTGCACCGCCGGGCTCGGGGCCGCCGCCGTCTGGCAGGAGAACTACGCCGACTTCGCGACCGCCTCGGCCGGCGGCGTGGGCTACTTCGTCGAGGGGGTCTCGACGTTCGTCGGCAACCTGGGCATCCCGGCCGGGATAGGGGCGATCTTTATCTCGGTCGTGATCATCACGTTCGCGGGGACGAGCCTGGACACCTCGGTGCGGCTGCAGCGCTATGTGATCCAGGAGATCGGCCAGATAATCCGGGTCCGGCTTTTGGCCCGCAACCTGACGCTGGCGGCGACGCTGGCGGTTCTCATCTCCATCGGGCTTACGCTCTTCCCCGGCGGGGAGGTCGGAGAGTTCGCCTTCGGCCGGCTCTGGCGGCTCTTCGGCACGACCAACCAGCTCACGGCCGGGCTGGCGCTCACCGTGATCGCTCTCTGGGTGTTCATGCGGGGCCGCAACCCGCTGGCGCCCATCGTCCCGCTGGTGTTCCTGCTGACGATGACGACCTGGGCGCTCTTCATCCAGCTGGGCGAGTTCTGGCAGGATGACCGCCTGCTCTTCGTCATCGACGCTATAATCTTCGTGCTGGCGCTCTGGCTGATAGTCGAGGCGATCGCCGCCTTCAATCGTGTCCGGCGCCAGCGGCGCGGGGAGCAGGCTCCGGCAGAGGAGAGGTGATGGAGCACCGGGTACTCCTGGTGCGCGAGTGGGACCAGCAGATGTCCGGCTCCGGATGTTGCGGCCGGCTCGGGGGCGTGAACCACGAGCTGGGCGAGGAGTCCACCTACGCGCACAACCGCTCGGAGATGGAGAGGATGGGGGAGGTCTACCGGGCACTCAAGGCCGAGCTCTTCGACGAGGACGTGGAGTTTGCGGTCGTGGACCCGCGCAACGCCATATGGCTCGTCCCGAACATCTTGCGGGATGCCGTACGCCGGGGGCTTCCCGCGCGGGAGATCTTGCGGAGCGTGAGAGACGGGGTCTCGCAGGGCGCGATCATCGTGGACGGCAGGGTGCTCTTCTCCGGCCGCATCCCGAAGCCCGAGGAAGCCGTCGCCGCGGTCAGGTCCGAGCTGGGGGTGGCGTAAGAGCGGTGCGGCGCTGGGTCGAGCTCTACCGGAAGCTGGAGGAGTTCAACGACGAGTTCATGGTCTCCCGCTGGCGCTCGGGGCTGCAGCGGGAGGCCACCCAGCAGCAGGACGCGCTCATGGCGATGCTCTTCCTGGAGGCCCTGGGCGTCCCGAACCCCACGAGCTACTACTCGCTCGAGCTCTACCCGGAGTTCGCTGAGGAGTTTCACCGGTGGCACCGGCGGATGGGGATGAACCGGTTCCCTGAGTCGGGGTTCTGCTGTTGAGGCACCACGGTCCCCGCCGCCTGGCCTTCTTCGGCGGCAAGGGCGGGGTGGGGAAGACCACTCTCGCCACGGCCTTCGCCGCGCTGCTCGCCGGGCGCGGGGAGAGGACGCTGCTCGTCTCCACCGATCCGGCGCACTCCACGAGCGACCTGCTCGGCGTCCGGCTCGCCTCCGAGCCGGTGGAGGTGGAGGAGAACCTGTGGGGTGCGGAGATAGACGCGGCGGCCGAGTCGGCGGCGTATATCGAGCGGATCAAGGAAGACTCCCGCAAGTCCGTCAGCCCCGAGGTGCGCCCCACCGTCGAGAAGCACCTGGACCTGACCAAGGCCAGCCCCGGGACCGAGGAGTCCGCCCTCTTCGACCGCTTCGTGGATCTCATCGCCCTCTGCCCGGAGGAGTTCGACCGCATCGTCTTCGACACCGCCCCGACCGGGCACACGCTGCGGCTCCTGACCCTCCCCGCCCTGCTCACCGCCTGGGTCGAGGGGATGGTGCGCCAGCGCGAGAAGGTGGCCGGGATGGAGAGGATGCTGAGGAACCTCGCCGGGGACGAGTCCTCGGATGAAGACCCCATCCTGAACCGCCTGCGCGAGCGCCGGGACAAGTTCCACCACGCCCGCCACCGGCTGCTGGAGGACACGACCCTCTACCTGGTCTTGATCCCGGAGCGCCTCCCCATAGAGGAGACGGCGCGGACGCTGGAGGCGCTGACCGGGGAGGGTATAGAGGTCGGCGCGCTGCTGGTGAACCGGGTGCTCCCCGAAGTGGCCGAGGGCGAGTTCATGCGCTCCCGGCTGGAGCAGCAGGCCGAGTACCTGGAGGAGATAGAGCGGCGGTTCGGGAAGCGGCCGATCGTGCGGGTCGAGCAGGACGCCCGGGATATAACGGGGCGGGACCAGCTCGCCGCCATATCCCGCCAGCTCGAAGCAGCGGAACTCGAGTAGCCGGTCTTAGAGATCCGGCCCGGTTCGCGCCGCCACCCGCTCGAACGCGGCCCGGTACTCGGCTTCGTCCAGGTTCCGGCCGATTATGACCAGCTCGGCTCCACCGTCGTGCTCGCCCTCGTACTCGTCGAAGGTATAGAGCTCCCGCACGGTCTGGAGCACGAAGGGGCCGTCCATCTCCCGGAACTCGATGATCCCCTTCGCCCGCAGCACCTTCCCGGGGCGGGCGATGATCATGCGCCGGTGGAAGCTCATCCAGCGCTCCAGCGGGAGGGGGTCCGGGGTGCGCAGCGTGAAAGTGGTCAGCCCGGCCCCGTGCTCCACCCGGTGCCCGCGCGGCCTCCAGCCGGGGTCCAGGGCCTTTAGCCCGGTCACCTCCTCCGGACCGACGGCCGCGTAGCTGGCGGTGACTACCCGCACGAGGGGGTTGAGGTTGCGGATGATCTTCTCCGCCGCTCTTAGGGTCTCCTCCTCGACCTGGTCTGCCTTGTTCAGGACGACCACGCTGGCGTAGGCGAGCTGCGCCTTGCCCTCCGGGGCTTCGAACATCGTGCGCTCCAGGTTGCGGGCGTCGGCGCCCGCCACGATGGAGTCCAGATCCACCAGCCCCCGCAGCTCGGTGGTCAGGAGCTGCTGCGCCGCGGGTACGGGATCGGCGAGGCCGCTGAGCTCGATCAGGATGTACTCCGGCGGGTTCTCCCGGCAGATCAGACCGTAGAGCGCGACCGAGAGGTCCTCCCGCCCGACACAACACAAACATCCGCCGCCGATCTCGGCCACCCCTCCGTCCTGAAGCTCCTCGATCAGGGCGGAGTCCACGCTCGTCTCGCCGAACTCGTTCACCACCACCCCGTACCGCCGCTCTCCGGAGGAGATGAGGCGGTTTACCAGCGTCGTCTTGCCGGCTCCGAGGAAGCCCCCGATCAGGGTCACCGGTGTCTTCTGCCTGAATTTCATTGGGGAACCCTCCGCGATCTCAGTGGTGCACGCCACCTTCTCCGTGGGCGTGGCCATGCTCTACCTCTTCCGGCGTCGCCTCCCGCACCTCATGGATGATGCCGGTATACTCCAACACTTTCCCCGCGAGAGCGGGGTTGGCGTCTACCCGCACGCGATCTCCTTCCACCGCCACTATCCGCGCCGGGCGGACCTCCCCACCCTCGCCCTCGAAGTAGAACTCCTCTCCCGCTTCCAGCACAGCCCCCGGCGGGAAGTCTTCCCGGCTCGCGATCAGGACCAGCCCCGGGTCGCGCTCTCCCGCACCGAGCTCCGGCGGCACCCGGGCCTCGAACGGTCCCACCCCGCGCCCCTCCAGAACACTCTCAAGCCCCGGAGGCAGCCCGCTCGCGCGGCCGTGCAGAACCGCCACGGGCTCTCCCTCCGGGGTCTCATCCACCACCTCTCCGTCCACCCGCAGGACGTACTCCAGCCTCACCACCGCGTCTCGCCGGACCTTCAATCGCACCACTCCTTCCAGCTCAGAATACGGGGTCGTGACCGCCATGCCACTCTCCGGACCGCTCCTTCAACCGCTTAGCGAATTTGATAATTTGATAGTATGTTATCCATAATTGCACGATAATCCACCTGGTTAGGGTCTACAAAATCATTTTATTGATAGCAGTAAATCGAAAAGGAGGTATCGGCGGGTGGCGAGAAGGGCTAAGGTAGCGAAGAACGAGCGGCGCAAGCGGGTTGTGGCGCGGTATGCTGAGCGCCGGCGGGAGCTTAAACGGATGCTCGACGATCCGGGCCTGTCGTTCGGGGAGCGCCGGGAGGCGATGTTCGCTCTGCAGCGGCTGCCGCGGGACTCATCGCCCACCCGGGTGCGCAACCGGGATCGGATAGACGGGAGGAGCCGGGGGTACTTCAGGAAGTTCGGTCTCTCGCGCATCAACTTCCGGGAGAAGGCGCACCGGGGTGAGATCCCGGGCGTCAGCAAGGCGAGCTGGTAGCTACTCCTCTGCCGGCAGGTCTTCGCGCGGGCCCCACTCGTTCCAGGAGCCGTCGTAGTTGGCCAGGTTCCGGTAGCCGAGCCTGTAGAGGGTGAAGAGGTCTACCGTGGCCGCGACCCCGCCGTTGCAGTAGGCGATGAGGGGGTGGTCTCTGTCCCCGGGTACTCCCGCCGCGCGCACCAGCCGCTCCAGCTCTTCTACGGGGCGGAAGGTGCCGTTCTCCGGGTCGCGCAGGGCGGCCGAGTGCAGGTTCTTAGCGCCGGGTATGTGACCGCCGCGCCTGCCGCGCCGCAGCTCGCCGGTGTACTGCTCCCGGTCGCGGGCGTCCAGGATGAGGGCGCTCCCGCTCTCGCTCGCCGCCAGCACCTCCCCGGCCGTCTTGCGCCACCCGGGGCGGGGGTGCGGGGTGAAGGCCGCGGGATGGACGTCCGGCGGGGCGGCGGTGACCGGGCGGCCTTCGGAGACCCACTTGTTCCAGCCGCCGTCGAGGACGGCGACGCGGTCGTGGCCGTAGTACATGAGCGCCCACCAGAGGCGGGTGGCGAACTGGTCGCCCTTGTGGTCGTAGGCGACGACCAGGGTGCCGTCCCCGATGCCGAGGCTGCTCATCAGTTCCGCGAAGCGCTCCGGCGGCGCGACCTGGACCGGCACCGGGTCCTCCGGGTCTACGATGTCCCGGGTCCAGTCCACGTAGACTGCACCGGGGATGTGGGCCTTCTCGTACTCCTCGCGGGCTCCGGTGTACTCGGCGCGCTGGGTGCCGCGCTCCGGGTCGTTCTGAAGCTTCACGTAGCCGCGCATGTCCACGGGGCGGATTTCGGGGTCGTTCAGATGTTTGGCGAGCCATTCCGTGGACACGAGCGGGTCTTCCATCAGCCTCTCCCTACTCCTCGCCGAGGAGCCTCCGCTCGCGGACGAACTCTTCGGCCAGCTCCCAGGCGCGCTCCTTGTCGTCCTGGCCGAGCCGGCCCTCGACGACTTCGGCTTCCAGGTAGTTCTTGACCTCCTTGATCCACCGTCCCGGCCCGCGTCCGAAGTGCCGCATAAGCTCGTGGCCGTCTAGGGGGCTTGTCAGCTTCTCGATCTCGTCCTGCGCCCGGATCTCATCCACCCGCTCCCGCAGGCTGCGCCAGGACGCCTCGGCCATCCTGCGTCGCCGCGGGTTCCCTCCCGTGATGTCCGCCCGGGCCAGCTCGAGCAGCATATCTACGTTCGCCAGCTCCCGGTCGCCGCGCGAGAGGTGCGTGTCCCGGATGAAGCGCCGCACGGCCGAGTCCGACCACGGGTCGCGGCCTACCGCGTAGCTCATCGGGCGCATGTGGTGGGCGACGAGGTGGGCCACCGCATCTATCTCGTCCTTCGGGTAGGCCAGCCGCTTCATCGCCCGGCGCGCTATGCCGGCCCCGACGTTCTCGTGGCCGTAGAAGTGTATCTTCTTTGGCACCGTGCGGCCGCCGCACTCCGGGCACTCGCCCTCTCCGGCCGTCTTCAGCAGCGACTTCGCCCCGCAGAAGGTGCATCGGTGCTCGTAGACGAGCGTCCGGGGCTTGCCGATGTCATGGAAGAGCGCCGCCTTGCGCAGGATCGGGTCCTGGGGGGTGCCTTCGATCACGAGCAGGGTGTGCTCGAAGACGTCCTTGTGGTGGAACTCCGTCTCCTGCGAGACGTCCAGCGTCTCCAGAAACTCCGGCAGGATGTATCCCATCAGGCCCAGACGCACCAGCGAGCGCAGGCCCCGGGCCGCGTTCTCGGAGAGCAGTATCTGCTCGAACTCGTCCCGGATGCGCTCGGCCGAGATGCTCTTGAGCCACCCGGCATTCTCGCGGATGGCCTCCTCCAGGTCTCTGGCTATGGCGAAGGGGCGCTCCCGCGTGCTGAGGGTGATCTCGAACCGCACCGCCCGCAGCATTCTCAAGGGGTCGTCGCGCATGCGCTCCAGAGGCTCCCCTACGGCGCGTACCACGCCGAGCTCCAGGTCCTTGCGGCCGCCGAAAGGGTCGGAGATCTCGCCCGTCTCCGCGTCGGCGGCCAGGGCGTTGATCGTGAAGTCCCGCCGCGCCAGGTCCTCTTCCAGGCTCTCTCCGAAGGAGACCTCCGGGTGGCGGCTGCCGGCCGTATAGAGGTCGCTGCGGTAGGTGGTGACCTCTACGGAGTACCCGTTGACCTTCGCTCCGATGGTCCCGAACTTCTCGCCCACCGTCCAGAGGTAGTCTGCGAGCGGGCGCAGGATGCGCTTCGTCTCCTCCGGCCGGGCCCCGGTGGCGGCGTCTATATCCTTCTTCTTGCCGCTCCCCCTCAGGTAATCCCGGACGTAGCCGCCGACCAGGTAGAGCTCGTGACCCTCCCGCCGGAAGGCCTCGCCCAGCCTCCGCAGGGGTTCGGGGATCCGGACTGTTCTGGTGTCGGATATCACGGGGTTAGATTGTAACGTGTGGGGTGGAGGATGCCAGAGAGGCTCCCTAGCCGAGGGTGATATCCAGGAACATCATCACGACGAACCCGATCATGACCCCGAAGGTGGCGATGCGCTCGAACCCCCGGCGGTGGGTTTCGGGGATGATCTCGTCCGAGATCACGAACAGCATCGCGCCCGCCGCGAACGCCATGCCCCAGGGCAGAAGCGGCGCGCTGATGTTCACGAACGCCACGCCCAGAAGCCCGCCGACCGGCTCCACCAGTCCCGTCAGGGCCGCCACACCGAGAGCCGCCGGCAGGCCGTACTTCAGGCCCACGAGCGCGGCTGCCACGGCCAGGCCCTCGGGCAGGTTCTGCAGCCCGATGCCTGCGGCGAGCGTGAGCCCGTTGAGTATGCCCTCCGGATCTCCGCTGCCGAAGCCCACCCCCACGGCCAGCCCCTCGGGGAAGTTGTGCAGCGTTATCGCGAAGATGAAGAGCCAGATCCGCTGCAGGCTTACGCCGGCTCCCTCCCGGCCTTTCAGGAAGTGGCGGTGGGGGAGGTAGCGGTTTGAGGCGTCTAGAAACAGCGCGCCGAGCAGGATGCCGGCCGCCATGACCAGAGCCGCGTAGACCCCGCCGCCGGCCGCCTCGATGCCGGGCAGGATCAGGGAGAAGGAGGTGGCCGCGAGCATCACCCCGGCGGCGAAGCCTAGAAAGCCGTCCAGCACCTTCGCGGAGACCTCCCGGAAGAAGATCACCGGCAGGGCTCCGGCCGCTGTCATAAGCCCTGCGGCGAGGCTCGCCAGGAAGCCCACGGCCAGCGTGTTCTGGGCAGCCAGATACTCTGCGAGCTCGTTCAGAGGCTACCTCTCGCCTTTCGCGGCTTCCTCCCGGGAGGGGTAGATGTCGAAGTAGTCGGCGGCCCCTGTGACCTCCAGTATTCTCCTGGCGGCTTTAGAGGGGGCGGCGAGCCGCAGCGAGAGGCCGGACCCCAGCTGACTCCGGGCCCGGATCAGGACCGACAGAGCCGTGGAGTCCATGAACTCGATCCCGCTCATATCCAGGATGACCACCGGGCTGGCCTCGAAGGCCTCCTCGATGCAGGCCTGCATCTCGGGCGCCGTCTGCAGATCCACCTCTCCCTGCGGGACCACGGCCGCGTGCCCGGCCTCTCTCTCAACGTAGCACCTGAATACCCTGTCCAAGCCTGTTCTCCCAATCTCTCATCGCAAACATTCTACTCCTCCTGCGGGTCAGCCTCAGATAGGGGCTGCAGGGGCCAGATTCTACCCCATCGCGGCCCGTGCTCCGGCAGCGGGCTTATCTGCTAACATCTGTGCCATGAGATCCTCTGGAAGATCACAGCGGGTAGCCGTCTTCGTGGACGGCTCCAACCTCTACCACGCCATCAAGAGCTACTACCGGGGCGGCATGCTGGACTACGGGAGGCTGCTGGAGGCGGCGGTGGAGGACCGGGAACTGCTGCGCGCTACCTTCTATATCGTCGAGAAGCAGGAGTCGGACGACTCCCCCGGCGCCCGCTCGTTCGTCTACAACCTCAACCGCTTCGGCTACAAGGTGCGCTCCAAGCCCCTGATCGTGCACGAGACTTTAAGCCCCGACGGGGAGAAGAGCGTCTCGCACAAGGGCGACTGGGACATGGGGATCGTGATGGACATGGTGCGTCTCGCCGCGCACGCCGACGTCTACGTGCTGGTCTCCGGCGACGGAGACTATGTCGAAGCGATCGAATACCTCCAGAGCGAGTGCGGCATCCGGGTCGAGGTGATAAGCGCCGCCCAGTGCACCTCGCAGGCTCTGCTAGACATCTGCGACCGGCACACAGATCTTGGGGAGATACCGGGCCTGTTCAAGGAGCCGCGCTCGGCGCTGAAGGCCGGCCGTCCGGCGGCCGAGTAACCCCGCCGCCGGCGGGGGCAACGATTCGGGTTGTCTCAGAGGAGGTGGGACCGCCAGAGTCTTACGAACTGTACCGGGGCGAGGACTGCTACCGGAGGGTTTCCCATGCCGGGGACGCCCTCGTCTCCGCTCACCAGGTAAGAGGCTCGGGCTGCAAAGGAGCGCACAGCTCGAAGTCGAAGGGGCCATCCCCAAAAGCGTGGTCCGGGATCCCTCTCCTCGACACCGGTCCGGATCATAAGGAATCTAGCCTGCGGCGTACGTTCGCTGCGGCTCACCGTAGAGCGTGTTGCGGCGGCGCGGGATGCGCCCGATCTCGCGGATTGCCCGCTCCAGCTCCTCCGGCAGCATCTCCTGCCCGTGGCTGGCCCCGGC
The DNA here is from genome assembly GCF_004337705.1 of Rubrobacter taiwanensis. GTDB lineage: Bacteria > Actinomycetota > Rubrobacteria > Rubrobacterales > Rubrobacteraceae > Rubrobacter_C > Rubrobacter_C taiwanensis. The sequence continues at coordinate 72,541 of NZ_SKBU01000016.1, read as the reverse complement.
CGCGCGCGAGATGCTCTCGTTCATGAGCGTGCCGCCCAGGTCGTTGCAGCCGGCGTTCAGGCAGATCTTGGCGCCCTCGATCCCTACCTTCACCCACGAGACCTGCACGTTGTCTATGTAGCCGTGCAGCGCGATCCTGCCGACCGCGTGCATCTTGACCGTCTCCTCGAAGGTAGGCCCGCATCGCGAGCGGCCCTGCAGGAAGATCGGGGCTCCCATGTGCACGAACGGCAGCGGGATGAACTCCGTGAACCCGCCGGTGTCACGCTGGATGTCGCGCAGCACGAGCAGGTGCCGGGCCCAGTTCACCGGACCGTCCACGTGCCCGAACATGATTGTGGTGGTGGCCCGCAGCCCGATCTCGTGCGCCGTCCGCATAACCTCAGCCCACTGCGCCGTGTTCACCTTATCCGGGCAGATGATGGCCCGCACCTCGTCGTCCAGCACCTCGGCCGCCGTACCCGGCAGCGTGTCCAGACCGGCCTCCTTGAGCCGGATGAGGAACTCCCGCACGGAGATCCCGAGCGTCTGCGCCCCCTGCCACACCTCCAGCGGGGTGAAGGCGTGGACGTGCATCCGGGGTACCGCCTCCTTGACCGCCCGCACATAGTCCAGGTAGCTCTCGCCGGTGAACCGGCCGTGGATGCCGCCGACCATGCACACCTCCGTGGCGCCCCGCTCCCACGCCTCCCGGGCCCGCCGGGCGACCTCGGCCGTGTCGAGCAGGTACGGCTCCCCGCGCAGGTTCAGCGACTTCGGACCTTTGCTGAACGCGCAGAAGCCGCACCGGAAGTAGCACTGGTTGGTGTAGTTGATGTTCCGGTTGACGACGTAGGTGACCTCCTCGCCGTTGACCTCCCGCCGCAGCTCGTCGGCAACCCGGCAGAGCTCGGCCAGCTCGCTGCCCCGCGCCGTGAACAGCAGCGCTATCTCTTCCTCTGCGAGATCCCGCTCCCCGGCGGCGGCGAGCGCCCGCACGAACTCCGGCCGCTGCAGCGACCGCCTCCGGCCCTGCACGGCGTCTACCGCCTGCCGCGGCGGCCCCTCAGCCGCGCCCGGCGCCCACTTCTCGACCCGGGCGAACCCCTCGGCGTCTATACCCGCCAGCACGCGCGGAACTAGCCGCCCATCCACCCAGCCGTTTGCCGCCAGCGCGTAGCGGGGGTAGACCGCGAGCCGCTCCAGCAGCAGGTAGCCCTTCTCCTCCGTGGCCCGCTCCAGCTCGTCCAGATGCGGCCAGGGACGCTCCGGGTTGACGTGGTCTATCGTGACCGGAGAGACGCCGCCCCAGTCGTTTATCCCCGCGTCCAGATAGCGGGTGTAGGCGGGCGGGCCGTTCGCGGCGGAGCCGGCCAGGTTCGGCGGGGCCTGCACCGTGACCTCCGGCGGCAGCACGAGGCGCGCCAGCGCGATCGCCGCCAACATCTCCCGCTCCGAAGGCTCCGGTGCCCCCTCCATGCGCGTGCCCGGCTTGGCCCTAAAGTTCTGCACGATGCACTCCTGGATGTGCCCGTGCCGCTCGTGCAGCTCCCGGATGGCGAGCAGCGTCTCCCCCCGCTCCTCCGGAGTCTCCCCGATCCCGATCAGCATCCCGGTCGTGAAGGGTACGCGCAGCCGGCCCGCCGCCTCTATCGTCTCCAACCGCCGCGCAGGCACCTTGTCCGGCGAGGCCCAGTGCGCCATACCCCTCCCGAGCAGCCGTTCCGAGACCTGCTCCAGCATGATTCCCTGCGAGACGGCCGCCCGGCGCAGCTCCGCTATCTCGTCCCCGCTCATCACGCCCGGGTTGGCATGCGGCAGCAGCCCCGTCTCCTCCAGCACGAGCCCGCACACGTGCGCCAGATACTCGATTGTGGTCTCAAACCCCAGCTCGCGCAGCTCCCGGCGCGCCTCCCCGTACCGCTTCTCCGGCTTGTCTCCCAGCGTGAACAGCGCCTCCTTGCAGCCGGCCTCCACCCCGGCCCGGGCTATCTTTAGCACCTCCTCCGGGGTCAGGTAGGCCCGCTCCCCCGGGCGCGGGGACCGGGCGAAGGTGCAGTAGCCGCAGTTGTCCCGGCAGAGCTTGGTGAGCGGGATGAAGACCTTGCGCGAATAGGTGACCCGCGGCCCGAAGCTGCGGTCCCGCACCCCGGCCGCCGCTCGCACCGCCGGCGCAGGCTCCTCCCACACGAACCGCGCCAGCTCGCGAACCTCCTCCGGACCCAGCCTCCCGGCGACGGCCCGCTCGATCAGGGCCTCGTACCTAGACATCTCCCGGAACCTCCGCTCTAGTGCCGCTTCCGTGTCCCCGGTGCCCCAGTATACAGGCGCATCCCCGGCTCATTCGAAAAAAATCCTGCCGCCACGACCATATCCGACAAAATTGGTCGGATATGGTTTAGAATGTTTCGCGCAGAGCAGTATAAGCCGCCTTTCGGTAAGGAGGGTCAAGAGAGAATGTCGAACGTGGAGCGGCAGATTCAGGAGAAGGGGTATGCGCACCCGGAGGCTTTGGTGACCACCGAGTGGGTGGCCGAGCATCTGGACGACACGGAGAACGTACGCATCATCGAGAGCGACGAGGACGTACTGCTCTACGAGACCGGCCACATCCCCAATGCGGTCAAGATAGACTGGGTGGAGGATCTTAACGACCCTCTCATCCGGGACTATCTCACGCCCGAGCGCTTCGCCGAGCTGATGAGCCGCCACGGCATCCGGCCGGAGACCACGGTGGTCTTCTACGGCGACCGGAACAACTGGTGGGCCACCTATGCTCTTTGGGTCTTCAAGCTCTTCGGGCACGAGGACGTCCGGGTAATGGACGGCGGGAGGCAGAAGTGGGAGGCCGAGGGGCGCCCGATGACTAAAGAGGTGCCCACCTTCCCGCGCACCGAGTATCCGGTTCGCGAGCGCAACGACGAGGCCATCCGGGCTTTCAGGGACGATGTGATGGAGCACATGAGGTCCGGCAGGCCGCTGATCGACGTGAGGAGCCCCGCCGAGTACTCCGGGGAGCTTTTGCACATGCCGGAGTATCCGCAGGAGGGTGCTTTGAGGGGCGGGCACATTCCCGGGGCGGCCAATGTGCCGTGGGCTAAGGCGGTGCGTGAGGACGGGACCTTCAAGAGCGCCGAGGAGCTGCGGGAGATCTACGAGGGTGAGGCGGGTTTGAAGAGAGGCGATGAGGTGGTCGCCTACTGCCGGATAGGGGAGCGTTCCTCTCACACGTGGTTCGTGCTCAAGTACCTGCTCGGCTACGAGAACGTGCGCAACTACGACGGCAGCTGGACCGAGTGGGGCAACGTGGTGCGCGCCCCGATCGAGCGGTAGCCACGGAAGGAGAGGGGGCTCGGAGCGCCGGGATTCGCTCCGCCGGATCCCGGCGCCGTTCTTTCCGGTGAAGGAGGGGAGAAGGTGAGCGTTACGGACGAGCTGCTGAGGAACAACGAGCGTTATGCGGAGTCGTTCGACGGGGGCGGTCTGCCGGCGCCGCCGAGTCTGGGCGTCGCCGTGGTCGCCTGCATGGACGCCCGGATCGACGTGCACGGGATTCTCGGGTTACGGGAGGGTGAGGCGCACGTGATCCGCAACGCGGGTGGCGTGGTGACCGAGGATGTGATCCGCTCGCTCATGATCTCCCAACGCCTGCTGGGAACGCGGGAGATCATACTCATCCACCACACCGACTGCGGGATGCTCACCTTCACCGACGATGAGGTGAAAGAGCGGATCCAGGAGGAGGTGGGGGTAAAGCCGGCGTTCGCTCTCGAGGCCTTCCGGGATCTAGAGGAGGACGTGCGGCAGTCCGCTGCCCGCATACAGGCCAGCCCGTTCATCCCGCACAAGAACGTGCGCGGCTTCGTCTACGAGGTGGAGACCGGGCGCCTGCGGGAGGTGCGATGACCCGCCGGCAGAGGGTGGAGCTGCTTCTGGACCACTACGGCGATCCGCGCCGCTACGGGGTCCTGTCCGGGGCCGACGCTGCGGCCTCGGTCGGAAATCCGGAGTGCGGGGGGTGGGTTACGGTCTACCTCAAGACCGACGGTTTCCGGGTGGAGGACCTCTCGTTCGAGGGGGAGGGCGACACCATAACCATCGCCGGGGCCAGCCTTCTGATGGAGCTCGTGCTGGAGAGGGGGTTAACCCTCGACGAGGTGCTGGAGCTCTCCTCCGGGGAGCTGGTCGCCATCATGGGGCGGGACATCGTCGGCCGGCGCACCAAGAACGCCGCCCTCGCGCTCGGGGCGCTCAAGACCGCCGTGCGGGAGTACAGGCGCGCCCGTCTCTCCGGAGCGGCGATGTGAGGCGGATCTCTAAAGGGCCTCGCGGCGGCGGTAGAGCTGGCCGTAGGGGTGTCCGGTGTGCAGGCGCTCCATCGAGCTTATGGCCTCTATACGCTCCAGGGCCATGGTATCGGCGGCGAGGTGCGTCGGGACGCTGTCGCGCTTGGAGATGCGGATGATGCTCTTGACGGAGTCGTAGATTCGCAGCACGCGCTTGCGCGCGCGCTCAGCGCTGTAGCCCTCCAGCTCGTCGGCGACGTTGATCAGACCCCCGGCGTTGATCACGTAATCCGGGGCGTAGAGGATACCGCGCTCGGCCAGCGCCTCGCCGTGGCGGGGCTCCAGCAGAACGTTGTTCGCGCTGCCGGCCACGATCCGGCAGCGCAGCTTCGGGACGGTCTCGTCGTTGATGACCGCCCCGAGGGCGCAAGGGGCGAAGATGTCGCAGCTTATGGAGAAGATCTCCTCCGGGTCCACCGGCTTCGCGCCGAAGTCCCGCACGGCGCGCTCTACGGCTTCCCGGTTCACGTCGGTGACGATCAGGCTTGCCCCCTCCTCGTGCAGCATCCGGCACAGCGGGTAGCCCACGTTGCCCACGCCCTGCACGGCGACCGTCCTGCCCTCCAGCGAGGTCTCGCCGAAGACCTCCTCCACGCACGCCTTCATCCCCTGCAGCACGCCGAGTGCCGTGAAGGGCGAGGGGTCTCCCGAGCCGCCCGAGGCCCGGTCCACACCCACCACGTGGGAGGTCTCAATCTGGATGTAGGCCATGTCTTCGAGAGAAGTGCCCACGTCCTCGGCGGTGATGTAGCGGCCGCCCAGGGTCTCGATGTAGCGGCCGAAGGAGCGCAGCAGCGCCTCGGACTTGTCCGTACGCGAGTCTCCGATGATCACGGACTTCCCGCCGCCAAGATTAAGGCCGCTCGCGGCGGCCTTGTAGGTCATCCCTCTTGCCAGCCGTAGGGCGTCTACGACGGCTTCCTCTTCCGAGCGGTAGGGCCACATCCGGCAGCCGCCTAGAGCCGGGCCCAGCGTGGTGTCGTGGATCGCTATGATGGCCCGCAGGCTGGTAGACTTGTCGTGGCAGAAGACCAGCTGTTCGTAGCGGTATTCGGCCAGCTTCTCGAATATCTCCATCGGTCTCCTCCGTCCCTTGCCGGTCGGTGCTCTCTTCAAGGGGGTTGCACATCGATTCTACCGGCCGCGGGACCCGGCGGCAAACGGCATGTTAAAATGCTTGACCGTGCAAAAGGAGAGGCTCGGAGAAGACACGACGGCCGGGAAGATCGAGGGGCTTAAACGCCTGCGCGAGGCTGCCGCGCACCCCGCCTCGGAGCGGGCCGTGCGGCGCCAGCGGGAGAAGGGCAAGATGCTCGCCCGCGAGCGCATCGAGCGGCTGCTGGACGAGGGAACCTTCGTGGAGCTGGACCGCTACCGGGTCCACCGCTCCTACAACTTCGGGATGGAGAAGAACCGTCCCCTGGGCGACGGGGTGGTCACCGGCTACGGCGAGATCCTGGGCCGCAAGGTCTTCGTCTTCAGCCAGGACTTCACCGTCTTCGGCGGTTCTCTGGGCGAGGTGTTCGCGCAGAAGATCTGCAAGGTCATGGATCTCGCCGTACAGAACGGATGCCCGGTCATCGGGATCAACGACTCCGGCGGGGCCCGCATCCAGGAGGGCGTGGTCTCGCTCGCCGGTTACGCGGAGATCTTCCACCGCAACGTGCAGGCCTCCGGGGTGGTGCCGCAGATAAGCATAATCATGGGACCGTGCGCCGGCGGCGCCGTCTACTCCCCGGCCATAACCGACTTCATCTTCATGGTCGAGGAGACCAGCCACATGTTCATCACCGGCCCGGACGTGATCAAGACCGTAACGGGAGAGGAGGTCTCCTTCGAGGATCTGGGCGGCGCGCTCACGCACGGCAGCCGCTCCGGCGTGGCCCACTTCACCGCTCCGGACGAGGAGAGCTGCCTGGAGGATGTGCGGTACCTGATCTCCTTCCTGCCGCAGAACAACCTCGACGGCGCGCCGCACTTCCCGCCGGAGGACTCGCCGGAGCGGCGGGAGGAGGAGCTGGCCTCCATCATCCCGGACTCGCCGCAGCACCCCTACGACATCAAGCGCGTCATCGAGCTGGTGGTGGACGACGGGGAGTTCTTTGAGGTGGCCGAGCTGTGGGCGCAGAACATCGTCTGCGGCTTCGCGCGGCTGGACGGGCACGCCGTGGGTGTGGTGGGCAACCAGCCGATGGTGCTCGCCGGGACGCTGGACATAGACGCGAGCATCAAGGCCGCGCGCTTCGTGCGCTTCTGCGACGCGTTCAATATCCCCCTCGTGACCTTCGTGGACGTGCCGGGATTTCTGCCGGGCACCGGCCAGGAGTGGGGCGGCATTATCAAGCACGGGGCCAAACTGCTCTACGCCTACTCCGAGGCGACGGTCCCTAAGATGACGGTCATAACCCGTAAAGCCTACGGCGGAGCCTACGACGTCATGTGCTCCAAGCACATCGGGGCGGACGTGAACGTCTCGTGGCCGACGGGCGAGATCGCGGTGATGGGCGCCGAGGCCGCGGTGAACGTCATCTTCCGGCGGCAGATCGCCGAGGCCGACGACCCCGAGGCCGAGCGCGCGCGGCTCATCGAGTACTACAGGGAGCAGTTCAACAACCCGATGGTCGCCGCCGAGATGGGCTACCTCGACGACATCATAGACCCGCGCGAGACCCGGCCGTACCTGATAAACGCGCTGCGGACGGTGCGCACCAAGCGCCCCGAGCGCCCGCGGCGCAAGCACGGCAACATCCCGCTCTGATGAACCGGATGGAGCCGCAACCCGCGCCCGAGGAGGCGGCCGCGATCCTGGCCGCGCTGGAGGTTTTGAGGGGCGCCCGGCAGGAGAAGGTCCGGCCGCGGTTCAGCGCGTGGGAGTTCGCCGCGCGGACGGGACGGCCGGTCCCGCCGCACGTGGGAGAGAGGGATTCCATCTGGGCCGTAGCGGCCCGCCTGCAGCAGGAGGGGTGGTAGTTGTTCGAGAAGGTGCTGGTTGCGAACCGGGGTGAGATCGCGGTCCGGATAATCCGGGCGCTGCGGGAGATGGGGGCCGGGAGCGTGGCGGTCTACTCGGATGCGGACCGGGAGGCGCTCCACGCCCGGTTGGCGGACGAAGCCTACCACATCGGGGCCGCTCCGGCGAGCGAGAGCTACCTGAACATCGAGCGGCTGGTGGAGACGGCGCTGCGGAGCGGGGCGGAGGCCGTGCACCCGGGCTACGGGTTCCTGGCCGAGAGCGCCCCGTTCGCCCGCGCCGTGGAGGAGGCGGGGCTGGTCTGGATCGGGCCGCACCCGGAGGCCATCGAAGCGATGGGCAGCAAGGTGGAGAGCCGCCGCCTGATGTCGAAGGCCGGGGTGCCGATCACGCCCGGCACCGGGGAGCCCGTAAGCTCTCCCGAAGAGGCGCTCGCGTTCGCCGGTGAGTTCGGGTACCCGATCGCCGTCAAGGCCGCCGCCGGCGGCGGGGGCAAGGGGTTCGCCGTGGCGGCCTCCGAGGAGGAGGTCGGGGCCGCCTTCGAGCGCGCCAGCCGCGAAGGGGAGCTGTACTTCGGGGACGGTGCGGTCTACCTGGAGCGCTACCTCCCGGGGCCGCGGCACATCGAGATCCAGGTCATCCGGGACAGGTTCGGCAACGCCGTGCACTTGGGCGAGCGGGACTGCTCCATCCAGCGCCGCCACCAGAAGCTGCTGGAGGAGTGCCCGAGCCCGGCCCTGAACCCGGAGATGCGCGAGGCCATGGGCCGGGCCGCCGTCCACGCCGCCGAGGCCGTGGACTACGACAACGTCGGCACCGTGGAGTTTTTGGTTCAGGACCACGAATTCTACTTCCTGGAGATGAACACCCGGGTGCAGGTGGAGCACCCGGTCACGGAGCTGGTGACCGGCGTGGACATCGTGCGGGCGGGTATCCGCATCGCCGCCGGAGAGGAGCTGGGTCTCCGGCAGGAGGAGGTAGACTGGCGGGGGCACGCCATCGAGTGCCGCCTCAACGCCGAGAACCCGGCGCTGGACTTCGCTCCCGCCCCCGGATTTGTGACGGCCTACGAGGAGCCCGGCGGCCCCGGCGTGCGCGTGGACTCCTCTCTGAAGGGCCCGGGGCTCGTGCCCGAGTCCTACGACCCGCTCTTCGCCAAACTCATCGTGTGGGGCGAGGACCGGGAGGCCGCCCTGGGACGGCTGCGCCGGGCACTGACGGAGTTCCGGGTTGAGGGGGTGGCGACCACGCTGCCCTTCTTCAGGGCGGTGCTTGAGGAAGAGGACTTCCTCAAGGGCGAGTACACGACCCGATACATCCCGGAGCACATAGCCGGGATGCGGCTCGAGGCCGGAGGGCCTGCGGCTGCCGCGCCCCCCGGGAGGGAGGCCCGCGAGGTGGAGGTGGAGGTCAACGGCCGTCTCTTCCGCGTGAAGGTGTACTCCGGGGAGAGTGAGGGGCGGAGCGACGGCAGGCCCCGGCGCGGCAGGCGGGCCGGCCGGGCGACCTCCGGCGAGGGGGAGATCGTGGCCCCGATGCAGGGCACCATAGTTAAGGTTCTGGTCGAGGCCGGGCAGGAGGTCGAGCCGGACGAGGCGGTCTGCGTGCTGGAGGCTATGAAGATGGAGAGCGAGATCCGGGCCGGCAGGGGCGGCGTGGTCCGGGAGGTTCTGGTCGAGGCCGGGCAGGCCGTGCAGAGCGGCGAGCGCCTGCTGGTCCTGGAGTAGGCGTTGAGGGTTCGCGATGCATCTATTGAATCGCGCGACGGGCGCGTCGATACTTATAAGGCTAGCCCAGAAGGCGGGCGGGGTCTGATGATGCGCGAGGAGAGGCTTAGAGGGCAGTGGATCTCATAATGATCCGTTCCCGGAAGGACGGCAGGATACTCTACGCCGAGCAGCTGGAGCGGCTGCCCGGTGAGTCGCCGTGGGAGTACGCCCGCCGCAGCGCCCGCCGGGAGAACCAGCTGAGCCTGCGCTTTGCGGGACCCGAGTACCAGCTTCTCGTCGGGTGGGGTACCGGATCTGTGGAGGAGTTTCTAGAGGCGCATCCGGAGTACAGGCCGCCCGGGACCGCCCGGGGGGAGCGGCGGAGCTCCGGGTAGAGAGTGCGGCGAGCCGCCGCGGTGGTTCCGCCGGACGCTACTTGAAGTCTTCGGGGGAGATCTGGTTCACCCACTCCTTGAACTTGTCCACGACCTCCTCCTCCGGCGTCTCCTCCATGGACTCCTCGAACACGACCGAGGCTTCCTCTATCACCTCGTCGGCGGCGAAGATGGGGGCTCCGGTGCGCACCGCTATGGCGATGGCGTCCGAGGGGCGGGAGTCTATCTCCACCGACTCGCCGCCCACCTCCACGTTCAGGGTGGCGAAGAAGGTCGAGTCCCGCAGCTCGGTCACGGTGACCTTCTCCAGCACCCCTCCGAGGCCGGAGATGATGTTCGCTGCCAGGTCGTGGGTCAGGGGGCGGGAGAACTCCTGGTTCTGGATCTTCATCAGGATGGACTTCGCCTCGGCGTGCCCGATCCAGATCGGCAGGTAACGGTTCTCGTCCTCCACCTTGAGGATTACGATAGGACTCGAGCTAAAGAGGTCCATGTTGATTCCGTAGAGTGTCATCCGGGTAAGCCCGTTAGCGCCCATCTTGTCGCCGTGCTCCTCTCGTGAGCCTCTGAACCTGGGTCTTGCTCTCTTCTCCAGACCCGATTTTACTTCTCGCCCCGGGCTCGTTCAATGAGCTTGTCATCGGCTCTGGCGTGTCGTATATTTACCGTCCTGGGAGGGCCTGTAGCTCAGCCCGGTTAGAGCGCCACTCTGATAAAGTGGAGGTCCCTGGTTCAAGTCCAGGCAGGCCCACTGCCCCCGGTACCGGGCCTCAGGGCTTGCGGGCCGGGCTCTTTCTCTCCGCAGCGTCGAAGCCCCGGCGCTCCATCGCTCCCCACTCGGTGTTCTTCCTCAGGAAGGATACTATCGCGAGCACGCGCCAGAGGGTGTTCAGCTGCCGGTAGCCGAAGTTCTCCAGCACGCCGTAGAGGGTGAGCTTGGCGAGGTCCCGCCAGCGCGGGTAGCGCCGGAGCCGCAGCTCCTCCAGGAAGACGGCGGAGATGGAGAGCAGCGCCCCGAGGCCCACGGCGGCGAGCAGGAAGGCGAGGGCGAACTCCAGGCTCAGGATGCCGAGGGCGAGCCCGGCGGCGAAGGCTACGTAGCCGGTGAGCTCGACCACCGGTCCCAGGAACTCGAAGAGGAAGAAGTACGGCATCCCCAGCAGACCCGTAGTCCCGTAGCGGGGGTTGAGGAGCATCTTCCGGTGGCGCAGCAGGGTGTCGATGAGGCCGCGGTGCCAGCGGTCCCGCTGGCGGCGCAGGACCCTCAGGGTGTCCGGGACCTCGGTCCAGGCGACGGGGTCCGGGATGAAGAGTATGCGGTAGTCGCGGTTGCGCTCGCGCAGGGAGCGGTGCATCCTCGTTACGACCTCCATGTCCTCGCCCACGGTGTCGCGGGCGTAGCCGCCGGCGGCGATGAGGTCCTGCCGCCGGAACATCCCGAAGGCTCCGGAGATGATGAGCAGGCAGTTCAGCTTGCTCCAGCCGGTCCGGCCGGCGAGGAAGGCCCGCAGGTACTCCACGATCTGGAGGTTCGGGAGGGCGGCGCGGGGGGTTCCGACCTCGACCACGCGGCCGCTGTCCACCTCGCAGCCGTTGGCGACCCGGACTATGCCGCCCACGGCTGCGACCTCGCCGGACTCTATCATGGGGCGGGCGGCCCGGATTAGGGCGTCCTCCTCCAGGATGATGTCGGCGTCGAGGCAGCAGACCAGCGGGTAGCGGGCGGCGCAGATGCCGGCGTTCAGCGCATCGGCCTTGCCGCCGTTCTCTTTGTCGAGCACGATGAGACGCTCGGTGGCCGAGGCGTACACCTTCCTTATCTTTTCCGTCCCGAGCTGCAGACGCACCGGCTGGTCCGACTCCCAGAGGTCGAACTCCTCTTTGAGCACCTCCAGCGTGCCGTCCTTCGAGCCGTCGTTGACGACGACTACCTCGTGCAGCGGGTAGCGCAAAGAGAGGAACGAGCGCACGCTGTCGGCTATCGTGGCTTCTTCGTTGTAGGCCGGCACGATGACCGAGACGGGAGGCGCGTAGTTGGAGGTGAAGAGGTCGTCGAGTCCGGAGAAGGTCTCCCGCCGGGCGTAGTCGGAGATCTCGGCGAAGGAGAGGGCATATAGGGCCATGTACACCCCGTTTATGAGCAGGAAGTAGCCGAGGATGGCGTAGTTGACGGCGAGCAGGAGACCCTCAGGCCCCACGCCCGGCCTCCAGCAGCCCCCGCAGCAGCGACCTCTCCCGGCCCTCGGGCAGGGTGTCTGCCAGATGCCGGAGGTGACCGGTCGCGCCGGCCCGGATCATGGCCCGGACGGTCCTGCGGGCGCGCTCGCTCTCGCTCAGCCGCTCGACCAGGCGGCGGATCGCGCCCCGGGTCTCTAAAACGGCGGCGGCGCGGTGCCGGGCGAAGGGGTCTGCTCCCTCCAGGATCTCGGCGAGCGCCTCTTCTCCCGTCTCGCCCAGATTGGAGAGGGCGCGCCCGGCGTTGACCCGCACCCACCACTCCGGGTCGGTCATGAGCTTTTGCAACACCGGGATGGTGGAGACCTCTCCGATCATGCCCAGCGCGTTGGCCGCCTGAGCCCGCACGGGCCAGGCCTCGTCCCGGGCGGCTTCTATGATCTCGGGCAGGTCGTCGGGGTTGCCGATCTTGCCCAGCGCCAGCACCGCCTGCGCCCGGAGGTCCACATCCCAGTCGCGAAGCGCGATCCTGCGCAAGATGCCCCGGGCCTCCGTAGCTTTGAGGTTGCCCAGGATCCGCGCCGCCAGCACCCGGGCCCGCCGCTTGCGGGTCCTCAGGACGGCCAGGAGCGGCTCTGTGGCCAGCGGCCCCAGCTTCTCCAGGTTCTCCGCGACCCGGAGGCTGGTAACCTCCGAGGGGTCGTCCAGGCTCCGGACCAGCGCCCGCGCGGCACCCGGCGTCCCGAGGCGGGCCAGCGCGCGGGCCGCTACCGCCCGCACCGTCTCGTCCCGGTCCGAGAGCAGCGCCGTGAGCGGCTCCACCACGTCGGGGCCGCCGAGGTAGCCGAGATTCTCCGCGGCCTGCGCCCGCTTCCAGCGCCGGCGGGATTTCAGGCGCCGGAGGTAGCGGTCTACGAGACCGAGCTCGCGGGCGAGCCGCACCAGCCGCTCTCTCTCCGCCCCGCGCAGCAGCGAGACGCGCCGGATGATCGAGGCCGCCAGGATCTCCCGGTCCCAGGGAGGGAGCCGCCGGAGCTTCTCCTGCGCCTCGCCGGAGAGGCGGCCGGAGATCAGGAACCCGTCCAGATCGGGCTCTATCCTGCCGTAGAGGTTCTTCAGCCGGCGCCGCCGGAGCTCCCGGGCCCCCTTCACCCCGGCGATGAGCACGATCATGGCGAGGTTGAGCCCGGCCAGCAGAAGGATCGCCAGCTTTATCAGTTCCAGATTCAGCATCGTTTATCCGGTATCGGCTCAGAGGGCACAGAACTTAAGCACCGGCTAGAATGAAGATACCACAGAAGGCGTTTCCGCAGAGAGGGGGAGGCTCTTGCGATGAAGGGGGCCAGGGTTCTGGTAGTGGACGACGACCGGGTCACCCGGCGCATCGTGGCGGTGAAGCTCTCGGGGCTCGGCTACAGGGTCGTTGAGGCCGAAGACGGCCGGGAGGCTCTGGAACGGGTCGAGGAGGAGCCGCCGGACCTGATGATCGTGGACAGCCTGATGCCCCGGCTGAACGGCCTGCAGACGGTCCGGGCCCTGAGGGAGAACCCGGACCCCAGGATCTCTGCGTTGCCCGTGGTCATGCTGACCGCTCGCCGGGGGGAGCGGGACGTGGTCGAGGGGCTTGAGGCCGGGGTGGACGACTACATAGTCAAGCCGTTCAGTACCGACGAGCTGGCGGCCCGGCTCAGGACCGTGCTCCGGCGCGCGGGGAGGCGGTAGCGCCGGGGGTCAGGGGTCGGGAGCGATTCGATTGCGTCCGGCTTCCTTGGCGCGGTAGAGGGCGGCGTCGGCCTCCCGCAGCAGGTCCTCGATCTCCCGCTCTGCGTCCGCCTCCAGAGCGGCGACGCCCGCGCTGATGGTCACCACGCCGGGCGGCTCATTGGCCCGGTGGGGGATTCCCAGCCGCTCTACCGCTCCGCGGAGGCGCCCGGCGACGAGGACCGCGCTCTCAAGGTCCTGCTCGGGCAGGATGATCAGGAACTCCTCGCCCCCGTAGCGGTAGATCAGATCCTCCCTGCGGCAGTTTTCGGCTATCGTGGCGGCTATGGCGCGCAGGACCTCGTCGCCCCTGAGGTGCCCGTAGAGGTCGTTGTAGGGCTTGAAGTGGTCTATGTCGCACATGACGGCCGCGAAGGTGTGCCCGTAGCGCCGGTTCTTGCCCCGCAGGGCCTCTATGTCCTCCCGGAGCTGGAGGCGGTTGCCGAGCTGTGTGAGGGGATCTCTGCGGGCCTGCGCGAAGAGCTGGAGGTTGAGCCGCCGGAGCTGCTCTTTCTGCTCGCTGAGCCGCCGGTGCAGCGAGGTGACGCGGGAGGCTGCGATGAGGCGTACCTGCAGCTCTTCGCGGTCGAGCGGCTTGGTGAGGTAGTCGTCGGCTCCGCTCCGGATACCCTCCAGCAGGTGCTCCTTCTCCCCGAGCGCGGTCAGGAAGACGAAGTAGGTGTAGCCGTCTCGGGACGATTCGTGTTCCCGCACCCGGCGGCAGAGCTCCAGACCATCCATCTCCGGCATCATCCAGTCGCTGATGATGACGTCCACGTCCTCGCGCCGGTAGAGCTCCCAGGCTTCGGCTCCGTCCCGGGCGGCCAGACACTCGTGACCGGACTTCCGGAGGGCTTTCTCGAGGATGAGGCGCGAGACGCCGTCGTCTTCGGCGATCAGAACCCTCATGATCTGTCTCTGTAGGCGTTCAGAGCGGCGATGGTGGCCTCGTACTCGTCTTCGAGCCTCAGAATGGCCTCCCCGATCTCTTCGAGTGCTCCCGAGGCTGTAAGCTCTTCCAGCTTCCGGCAGGTCTCGCTCATCCTGACGGCCCCCATGTTGGCCGAGCTGCCTTTCAGCGCGTGGGACACCTCTCTGAGCGAGGTCCTGTCTTCCCGCTCGAAGGCTTCTTTTAGCGCCGCCATCCTGACTTCGGCATCCTCGACGAAGATGGAGATGAGCTCCTCCAGAATCCCCGGCTCGTCCGCACTCCCGAGCTGGCGCAGACCCTCGAGCACCTCCCCGTCGAGCGGCTCCTGCTGAGCGGCGGGCTCCTCCCCTGCCTCTTCGCCGGGGACCCAGCGCGCCAGCAATGCGCCGAGCTCTCCGGGCTTGACGGGCTTGGCGATGTAGTCGTCCATGCCGGCGGCGAGACACTTCTCCCGCTCTCCGGCAAGGGCATGGGCCGTCATCGCGATGATGGGTATGCGGCGGCCCGAGCCTTCTTCCCGCTTTCTGATCTCCCGCGTCGCCTCATAACCATCCATGCGGGGCATCTGGCAGTCCATGAGAACGGCGGCGTAGGGGGCACCGCCGGAGAGGGCTTCGAGCGCTTCGACGCCGTCCTCGGCCACGTCGGCCGCGTAGCCCAGCCGTTGCAGCATCCTGAGGGCGACCCGCTGGTTTACGGGGTTGTCCTCGACGATGAGGATCCGGCCCCGGCCGCCGGCGGAAGGCTCCCGCCCGGCCTCCGCACGCTCCTCCCGCGGCTCCGCGCCGTCTATTACGGCGGCCAGGACGTTGTAGAGCCGGGACTGGCGTACGGGCTTCGTGAGGCAGGCCTCTATGCCGAACGCGGAGAGCTCCGTCGCCGGCCGCTGGCCCAGAGAGGTGAGGAGCACGAGGCGGGTCGCGGCGAGATCCGGGTCGGACTTGATGGCCCGGGCCAGCCCGAGGCCGTCCGTCTGCGGCATCTGCATGTCCAGAACGGCCAGCTCGAAGGGCTCGCCCCGCCCGTGAGCCTCCCGGAGCTTCTCCAGGGCCTCTGCGGCCCCGGCGGCGCTCGCGCAGATCATCCCCCAGGAGGCGCTCTGGCGCTCCAGGATCATGCGGTTCGTAGCGTTGTCGTCCACGACCAGCAGGCGCACCCCCCGGAGATCCCGGTCGCCGCCTTCCGCCGCGGGACGCTCCGCTCCGCCCTCTCCGCGGGCCTCCGGCAGGGGCACCGTGAACCAGAAGGTGCTCCCCCGGCCGACCTCGCTCTCGACCCCGATCTCGCCGCCCATCATCTCGACCAGCCGCCGGCTTATGGCGAGACCCAGGCCCGTGCCGCCGTAGCGGCGGGTGGTGGAGGCGTCGGCCTGGGAGAAGGACTCGAAGAGGCGGCTCCGGGCTTCGGGGGAGATGCCTATCCCCGTGTCCCGCACCTCGAAGCGCACGACCGGCGCATCTCCGTCCCTCTCGGAGAGGCCGGCGCGCAGGAACACCTCCCCTTCTTCGGTGAACTTGATGGCGTTCCCGACCAGGTTCGAGAGGACCTGCCTTATGCGGAAGGGGTCCCCCCGCACCCGGGAAGGCAGCTCAGGCTCGACGAAGCTCGCCAGCTCCAGCCGCTTGTCGTGGGCTCTCGCGGCGAAGAGCTGCGTTACCTCCTCGACCATGGATCTGAGATCGAAGTCCAGGCTCTCGAGGTGGAGCCTGCCGGCCTCTATCTTGGAGAAGTCCAGAATGTCGTTCAGGACGGCGAGCAGGGCCTCGCCCGAGGCGCGGATCGTACCGGCGTACTCGCGCTGCTCTTTTGAGAGATCGGTTTGCATCAAGAGCTCGGTCATGCCGATAATCCCGTTCATGGGGGTGCGGATCTCGTGCGACATGTTGGCCAGGAACTCGCTCTTGGCGCGGCTGGCCTCTTCGGCCGCCCGCGCGGCTCTCCTCAGCTCTTCCTCCGCCCGTTTGTGCCCGGTCGTGTCCAGCGCCAGGGACATGACCGAGACCAGCTCGCCCGCCTCGTCCAGCAGGGCGGAGTTGTACCACTCGCAGTGGATCACCGAGCCGTCTTTCGTGCGGTTGCGGTTCTCGAAGATGACCCGCCGTTCCCGGCCGGTCAGGAGCGACGAGACCACATCTCCGGTGGGCCCGGCGTCGTCCGGGTGGATCAGAGGAACCTCTTCTCCGATCTTGCGCCCCAGAACCTCCTCCGCCCGCCAGCCGAAGATGTGCTCCGCTCCTTTGGACCACTGCAGGATGCGCATCTCCCGGTCCCACTCGATGACGCCGACCGGGGAGTTCTCCACGTGGGAGCGCAGCTTCTGGTGCGCCTCGCGCAGCCGGCGCTCGGCCTCCTGCCGCTCGGTTATGTCGCGGGCGGCGGCGAGGATCATCCGCCGCCCCCCGTAGTCCACGGCGCTCAGCCGCACCTCCACCGGGAAGCGCGTGCCGTCCTTGCGCCGGTGCTCGCCGACGTGGATGCCGGGCCGCCGCTGCCCGCCGGAGACGAGCCGTTGCCAGAGCGTCGGTTCCTGCCGGTCTCTCTCCGCGAGGGAGACGAGGTTGGTGGCGAAATCCCGCACGTTCATCTGCAACATCTCTTCTTTGGTGTAGCCCAGCGAGCGGCAGGCCTCCGAGTTGCAGTCCACTATCTGGCCGTCCGCGTCGTGCACCAGCAGGGCATCGGCGGACTGCTCGAACAGCTGCTGCAGGCGCTTCTCCCTCTCCGCGAGCTCCCGCTCGGCCCGCTTGCGCTCGGTGATGTCGCGGAGGGCGGTTATGCGAACGGTGCGCCCCCGGTAGGTCGAGGACCGGCCGTGGATCTCCAGCTCGATGCGCGTGCCGTCCTTCCTCATCCCGGTGGCCTCGTAGGAGCTCTGGTAGTCCGCCACAATGTTCCTGCGCACCATCGCGCGCGACTCCGGAGCCATGAAGTCCAGGGCCGACATCCCCACGACCTCCGGAGCTTCATAGCCGAACATCTCGTTGAAGGCGCGGTTGGTCTCCAGGATATAGCCGTTCTCGGTGATGGCGATCCCCTCCAGGGCGGCGTCGGTGAGCGCCCGCAGGCGGCCCTCGCTCTCCCGCAGCCGCTCCTCGGCATTCCGGCGCTCCGTCACGTCCCGGCAGTTGATAACCACTCCGCGCACGGCCGGCTCCTCCAGCATGTTGTGGGCCCGCGCCTCGATGTGCCGCCAGGAGCCGTCCGCGTGCCGGACGCGGAATTCGACGGATGCTGCGGCCCCGGGGGCCGCCAGAGCTCCGGAGAGGAAGCTCTGCAGCCGCTCGCCGTCCTCCGGATGCACGAAGCTCGCGGGAGGACGCGCGGCGAAGTCCGCCGGGGCGTACCCCAGCACCTTCTCCACCGAGGGGCTCGCGTAGTCCACGCGGCCATCCTCCCCCAGGATGATGATGACGTCCGAGGAGTTCCGGATCAGGGCCGCGAAGCGCTCCTCGCTCCGGCGCCGGTACAGATCTTCGATCAGGTCCGCGCGCTCCAGCGCCAGCGCGACCTGAGCGCCGAGGATCTCCAGGGCGTGCTTGATCTCCCCGGGCAGCGGGGAGTCGCTGGCCACCACGATCCTGCCCCGGAGCTCCCCGTGGACGGAGAGGGGGATCATGAAGAGCGCGCCCAGCTTGGTCTTGAAGGGGAAGGCGTGCCGGAAGCCGACGACCTCGCCGGGAGGGATCTCGACGGAGCGGCCCTCAAGAAGCGGCGTGCGGAACCGGTCGGGGAACTCGCGGATGTAGGTCTCTTTGCCCCGGATCTCCTCCGCCCGGTCGCCCGCCGCTCTCACGCAGGTGTCCTGATCGGCCGTCCCGGACCAGATGCTCACCCGGGTTCCGGGAGCCACGTCCGCGAAGGGGAGGACCGCTTCGAGCGCCGCGGCGTAGATGCTCTCCCGGTCCGGGGCTGCCACGAGCGCGGCCGCGGCCTCCTTCAGCGACCGCTCCCGCTCCAGAGCCTCCCGCAGCTCTCCTGTGCGCTCCTCGACCCGGCGCTCCAGCTCCGCGTTCAGCTTCCGGATCTCCTCCTCCTGCCGCTTGCGTCGGGTGATGTCGAAGATGACACCCTGCCAGTAGCCGGGCCGGCCGCCGGTCTCCCCTACCGGCACGGCCTCGTCCCAGAGCCACACCTCCCCGCCGTCCTTCCTGAAGGCCCGGTACTCGGCCCGGAAGGGCTCTCCGGTCCGGTTGGTGCGCTCGTCCTCGGCCACCACGCGCTCCCGGTCTTCGGGGTGGATGATCCGCCTCCAGAGATCCGGGTCGTTCATCCACTCTTCGGGCGTGTAGCCCAGGATCTCCTCCAGCTGCGGGCTCACGTAGGAGGGGGCGTGGGAGGCGGCATCCTCCTGGTAGACGATTGCCGGGATCTGCTCCAGCAGTGCCCGGTGCCTCCGCGCGGTCTCCTGCAGCCTCTCCCGCATCCGCTCCAGCTCGGCGACGCCGGCCTCAAGCCGGGCGGTGCGCTCTTCCACGAGCCGCTCCAGGTCTTCGTTGAGCCTCCTCGCCTCCAGCTCGGCCTCTCTGCGCCGCCCGCTCTCGCGCCGGGCCTCCCGCCACCTGCGCCACGAGAAGACGGCGAAGGAGGCACAGATTATGGGAATGAGCGCGAGGAGGGCGTCTACCTGCCAATCTTCGTGGCGCGCCGACCACCGCATGAAGCGCTCGAACGCCTCGAACCTGACCACAAGGGCGAACGCCAGGAGGCCGAGAACGGAGATCAAGGCCGCGTCCCCGAGGGGTATGTCCTTTAAAACCTGTCCCAGCCTGCGCATGTTCTGCTCCCGGCCCTTCCGGAGAGGAAGGCGGCATATCTTCTTCGAGGGTTCGCCGGCGGAGGAACGGCCGGGAATCTGTTCCCCGGCGCACCTTCCGCCCTTCCGCCCGCCCGTGGTCCGGAAAGCAGTATACTACACGGCCTCTCCCGCGCAGGAGAGGCCGCAGCCTAGCGCTCGCGCGTGAGGCGGACCCGGGGGATCATGGACGTATCGAACTCCCCGACCCGCTCCGGACCCAGCCGCTCCAGCTCCCGCAGGCAGGCCTCGCTCTCCCGCACCAGCCGCTCCACGTCGATTCCCCGGGCCTCGGGCACGAAGTCCTGCAGGCGCTTCAGGCCGCCGCGCAGCAGGCCCACGGCTCCGCGCCAGTTGCCGTTGCTCTGGTGGTAGAAGGCCACACCCACCTGCAGGATGCCCTGGTAGAGGTAGCGGATGGGCCGCGTCTCTGCCCGCCAGGCATCCTCCAGATACTCGTGGCACTCGTAGAACTCGCCCCGGTTGAACGCCTCGATGCCCCTCAGGACGAGCTCGGGCGGCTCTGCGTCCCGCGCGGCGATGGCGCCGTTAGTGGGCGCAGCCGCAGGAGCCTCCGCAACAGCCTCCGCCCAGGCGCTCCGTGGCCGGGGTGTAGGCGAAGCCCTCGGAGCCGCCCGGCTTCAGGGAGGTGAAGGTGGAGAGCTGCCGCCGGCCCCCGGTCGAGCCGCAGGCCGGACACTCGGCCGGAGCGTCGGCCGCGCTCATGGAGCGCATCAGCTCGAAAGAGGTCTCGCAATCGGGGCACTTGTACTCGTACAGGGCCATCTTCGGGAACACCTCACAGCGCTCGTTTTCCTCGCACTCACTATTGTACCGTCTCTGTTAGGCGCGCACCCCTTTGCCCGCGCCGGGGCGGAGAGGCACAATGAAAAGATGCGCGCGAAGGGAGATGCTGCTTGAACGGCGGGCGGACGACCATGCTGGATGCCGGATCGCTGCCGGTCGAGGAGCTGGCCCGCATCGCCGCGCGCGAGGGGCGCCGTCCGCGGCCGATCTACGGGGCGCACCGGTGGTTCGCCCGCCGGTTCGGCTCCGCCTTCCGCGCCCTGCTGACGGCCGCGGCGCTGCCGGAGGAGGGGGACTTCTGGACGGCCTACTACGAGGGTGTGGACCGCTACTGGCGGGGCAGGACCGTGCTTGACCCGTTCGTCGGCGGCGGCACCTCGGTGGTGGAGGCCCGGCGGCTGGGGGCGGAGGTGACCGGGGTGGACGTGGACGCGGTGGCCTGCGCCATCACGCGCTTCGAGACGCAGGCCGCCCTTCACCCCGACCTGGAGCCGGCGCTGGAGATGCTGGCGCGAGAGGTAGGGGGCAGACTCGCCCCCTACTACAGGACCCGGACGCCGGAGGGGGAGCGGACGGTTCTCCACTACTTCTGGGTGCAGGTGGTGCGCTGCGCGGGCTGCGGGGAGGAGTTTGAAGCCCACCCTCACCACCGGCTCGCCTACGAGGCCGAAGGCAGCAGGCAGTGGGTGTTCTGCCCTTCGTGCCACGCCGTGCGGGAGCTGCCCCGGGAGGAGGACGAGCTACGCTGCGGCGGCTGCGGTATCACGGCGCCTATCGAGGCCGGACCGGTACGGTTCGGGCGTGTGCGGTGTCCCGGCTGCGGGTACCGGGAGCGCCTGATCGACGTCGCCGCGCGCACCGGGCGCCCTCCGCAGTGGCGGCTCTTCGCACTGGAGACCCTGGAGGCCGATCCCGAACCCGGAAGGCCCGTGCCCCTCTTTAGGCGGCGCTTCCGGACGGCCACAGAGGAGGATTACGGGCGCTTCGCGGCGGCGAGGCGTGCGCTTGGGGAGCGCGCCGCGCCGGACGGCTCCCTCCCATGGGTGCCCTCCCGCAGCATCCCGCGCGCGGGGAGGGCGGACGACCGCCTGCTGCGGTACGGATATGAGCGGTACTCGGAGCTCTTCAACGCCCGCCAGCTTTTGCACCTCTCGCTTCTGGCCGAGGCGATCGGCGGGATTCGGGGTCCCGAACGCGAAGGCCTCGCCCTCGCCTTCAGCGATCACCTGACGACCAGCTGCATGATGGCCCACTACGCCTTCGGGTGGCGCCGCCTCGCCCCGCTGTTCTCCGTACGCGCCTTCCGGCACGTCACGCGGCCCGTCGAGATCAACCCGTGGCTCGACGGCACGGGGCGCGGCACCTTCCCCAACGCCGTGCGGCAGGTGCAGCGGGCTATCGAGTTCGCCCGCCAGCCCAAAGAGCCGCTTCTTGAAGGGGGCTTCCGGAAGGTGCGCGACCGCCCCTCTGCCGCTCCCGCCAGGATCTTGCACGCCGACTCCCGCGATCTGAGCGTCCTCCCCGGAGAGAGCGTCGATCTGGTACTCACCGATCCGCCCTACCTGGATAACGTGGCCTACTCCGAGCTCTCGGACTTCTTCCTGCCCTGGATGCAGCTTCTGGGGCTCACCCCCGCCGGCGATGGCCCCACCGGCTTCGAACACGACCTCTCCGCGGCGGGCCGCTGCCCGCGCGCGGTCGAGGAGTACGGGCGCTCGCTTGCGGAGAGCTTCCGCGAGATCTCCCGCGTTCTGAAGAGGAACGGCCGGCTGGTCTTTACCTACCAGCACCGCACCGCCGGTGCCTGGCATGCCCTCGCCTGCGCCATGGCTGCGGCTTCTCTGCGCCCCCTACAGGTCTTCCCCCTGCTCGGGAACGGAGACCGTGGCCCGCACAACCACGCGGGAGCGAGCAGATGGGATGCGGTCTTCGTGGCCGTGAGGGGCGAGGGTGGACCTCCCGCTCTCCCGCCGGTTCTCTCCAGCGCGCAGCTGGAGCGTGCCCGGGAGCACTGCGCCCGCTGGACGGAGCGCCTCTCCGGGACGGGCGAGTTCCGCGAGGCGGACCGGCGCAACTTCCTGCGCGCCTGCCTGGTGGCGGGCGCCCTCGGGTGCTTTCCGGCTCCTGAAGGTGGTCACAGCATGCCGCTCGGTGCGGCGCTAGAACAGGTTCCCGGATTGTTTGATCTAGAGAAGGGGAAGGAAGCGGATGCCGCAGCTCGCTAAGCGGGTCATCTCCCAGTACTTCCGCACCGGATGCAAACGCCAGCTGCGCCTGAACCTCTCCCCGGATACGCAGAGGTTCCGTCCGGAGAGAGAGGAGCAGGGCATGCCTCCCCGCCAGAGACCCCGGCCCGGGCTCGAGCAGATCGCCCGGCTCGGCGAGGAGTGGCAGGCTCAGAAGCTGGGCGATCTCGCCGGGGCGTTCGGCGAAGAGTCCGTGGTGGGGGAGGCCTACACCGACGATTCGGGACGGACGCAGTATCGCAGCATGCCGCTGGAAGAGGCCCTCTCCGGCGTCCGGCCCGGACGGTTCCTCGCCGAAGCTGAGTACGGGGTGGGACACGCCTTCGAGCGTGCGCTCGGCATCGCGAGCCTGCGCGACGAATACGGCCTGGAGTACGCCGGGGTGCGCCCGGATATCGTTCAGGTGCTCCCGCCGCGCCACTTTCCCCGGGCGGCGGAACCCTCCGGAGATACGTATCCCCTCGACGCGGACGACCGGCGCCTACAGCTGCGCGTCATAGACATAAAGCTCACCGCCGAGCCCTCACCCGGATATTTCGCCGAGGTCGCCTACTACACGATGGCGCTGGCCGGATGGCTCGCGGACAGGGGCCTGGATCGCCGCTTCGTCGCCGTGCCCGAGGGGGCGGTGTGGCCCGGCTCGCACGAGGCCGCCGAGCTCGTCGTTGCTCACCGGGAGATGGGGCGGCGGGGCGAGCCTCCGGCCGACGGCCGGTTGCGCGCGGCGCTGGAGCGGGATCTGGAACCGGTCCCCTTCGAGGTCTTCGCCTTCCGCCTCCGGCGCTTCTTTGCGGAGGAACT
Organism: Rubrobacter taiwanensis; assembly: GCF_004337705.1. Taxonomy (GTDB): domain Bacteria; phylum Actinomycetota; class Rubrobacteria; order Rubrobacterales; family Rubrobacteraceae; genus Rubrobacter_C; species Rubrobacter_C taiwanensis. The sequence goes on along the minus strand of NZ_SKBU01000016.1, from coordinate 49,628 downwards.
GCCGGAGGTTCTCTCGACGCCGTGGCGGGAGCTGCCCTGGCACGTGGACAACCGCTGCAAGGGCTGCGACTACCTCGGCTACCCGTGGGTGAGCCGGGGGGAGAGGACGGATCACCCCGACCACTGCATGCCCGAGGCCGAAAGGAAGAAGCACCTCAGCCGGGTGGCCTTCATCTCCCAGGGGGCGAGCACAGCCCTGCAGGAGAGAGGGGTGAGGGACGTGGAAGTTCTGGCCGGTCGCCCGCCCGAAGATTCCATCTTCGATGTGCACCACGTTCTCAAGGCGGCCCGCACGGTGGTCTCCAGGCGGGCGGAGGCGCTAAGGAGCGGTGTTGCGGCCATCCCGAAAGACAGCGGCACCTCGGCGGTGATGCCGAAGTGGACCGATCTCCGCGTCTTCCTCTCCGCGGACTTCGACGTGGGCAGCGCCATCACCCTCGCCTTCGGCATCAAGGCTCTCTGGATCGAGCCCCGCCCGTTCGGTTCGGACAGTACCACCCCTCGCCGGCACCGGAGGTGGGAGGCCGGGGTGTTCGTCGTGGACCTCAAGGATCTCGAATCCGAGCGGCGGGAGCTTCTGGCGTTTCTGGGCAGGATCTCGGAGATACTCGAAGAGGCTCAACAGCTGGATAGCCGCGCCACGGTGCAGTTCTATCTCTGGGACGCGCTGCAGTTCGAGCACCTCTCGCGGGTGGTGGGGCGGCATCTGAGTGCCATCCTCGACTCGGAGAGCCTCTGGAAGCTGGCCTGGCTCTTCCCGCCGGAGGAACTGCTGCAGAACCCCAGGCTCTCTACGCGCCAGTCGCCCATCACCACGGTGCGGGATGTCGTGAGATCCGTCCTCGCCGCTCCCGTCCCGCACTACTACAGCCTGCTCCAGACGGCCCGCTGCTACCACCCCGACAACCTCCCCGAGAACCTGAAGAAGTTCGACGTCCACCCGCTCTTCGAGGACGCCCTGAGCGACCAGATCCCCTCCGAGCGGGCGCACGAGATATGGTCGCGATCCGCGAGCCCCCGGCACTGGAGCGTCCAGATCGGAACCCTGCGCCGCACGGTGGCGCTGCGGCTTACCGCCCTCGAGGCCGTCGTCCGGCGGCTGGAGAGCGATCTGCGCCCGCGCCTTCCCAACCAGGCCGCCCCGCGCATACAGGCTATAAGACCGCCGCAGCGCGAGTCCCGCCTCAGCTACGACGGCCAGCTCTGGTACGCCTTCGCCCGCCTCGACGCCGGCATGCAGCAGCTGGAGGTGCAGCAGCTGCACGCCCTGCCCCCGCACGCCCGGGAGGCGAAGTTCGAGTGCGCCCGATTGCCCGAACGTCTCTCCGGAGACGCCGAAGCCGGGGCTCTCAGAGCCCTCGGCCTGAAACCCCGCTCCGGGCGCAGGGTCTACCGGCTCGCGATGGGGAGCCGGGAGGTGAAGTTCGAGAAGGGCGACTTCGAGCTCGCGCTCGCGCCCGAGGACCGCCCGGACTTCCTGGACCGCAGCCTCAAGAGCATGACGGAGGGGACCTCTCTCGAAGAGATGTACGCCTCCGAGTACCAGCGGCGGATGGGGGAGATCACGAGGGTAACCATCGCGGCCCTCGACCGGGACCGGTGCCTGATCGCGCTGGACCCCCGTACCCTTTCGGGATACCCCAGTCTCGAGGACCTCGAAGCGGCCGGTATAGCGGACTTCGGCTCGAATGTGGTCCTCGACAGGGTCTTTACCGACTACTTCACCAAGAAGCTCCTCGCCGCGCTTCAGGCCATCGGCAACCCGCCCGCCGCCCGCGACGACCCCCTGGTGCGCCGGGCTCTCGGCCAGATCACCGCCCGCGGCTCCCGTCCCACCGCCCACACCCCTCCGGCGGACTTCCTGTGGGGCGCCAGGGCCATGCACGAAGCCCGCGTCGGCCGGGAGCTGGAGCCGGTGCGCAAAGCACTCGAGAGCCACGGCCTCAACCCCACCCAGTGGCGGGCCTGGGAGGAGGCCCTGACCCGCCGCCTCTCCCTCATCTGGGGGCCGCCGGGGACCGGCAAGAGCCGCACGGCGCGCGCGGTGATCCTGGGCGCCGCCCTGGAAGCGTACCGGCGAAGCAAGCCGCTCAGGATCCTCGTCTGCGCCCAGAACTACAACGCCATGGATGTCGTGCTCCTCGGCGTCTACGAGAAGCTCAAGATCCTGCTCCCCGAGGACGCCTTCCGGCTGCACCGGGTGCGGAGCTACACCCGCCCGCCCGATTCCGGCGTCCCCGAAGAGATAGACACCGAGCTCAACCGCTCCCGGATCACGGAGCGCGTGGCGGAACTTCTGATCCGGCTCGAGGACCAGAAGGGCATCACCGTGGTTGGGACGACTCCGAACCAGGTCCACAACCTGATCAAAGCTCACACCGGCGAGGCCCGGGGCGAGCTCTTCGACCTCATCCTCATAGACGAGGCCTCGCAGATGGACGTCGCCCTCTCCATACTCGCCCTCTGCTCTCTGGCGAAGGGAGGCAGCGTCGTCCTCGCCGGAGACCCCAAGCAGCTGCCCCCCATCCGGCAGGCCGAGCCGCCTTTGGGCCTCGAAGGTATGGTCGGCTCCGTCTACGCCTTCTGCGAGGACATCCACGGCATAGGGCCCGTCATGCTGGACGTGAACTACCGCTCCAACGCCACCCTGGTGGAGTTCTCGCTCGAGGCCGGCTACGAACGCACGCTTCGCAGCTACTCCCCCGACCTCCGGCTGAACCTCGCCAAACCTCTTCCGGTCACTCGGCCCGGAGGCTGGCCCGCCTCCCTCTACTGGACGCCCGAGTGGTCGGCGTTGCTGGACCCGTCCCACCCCGCCTCCTGCTTCGTCTACCCCGAAGGCCGCAGCAGCCAGTGGAACCGTTTCGAGGCCGACGCCGTGGCCGCCCTCATCGCGCTGCTTCACGGCCGGGCGGCGGGGCTCCTCGGCGAGCGCGACCCCGCGGGCGGGGGGGTTCTGCCGGCGCGGGGAGAACCGTACTCTACCGGGGAGTTCTGGAAGAAGGCGGTCGGCGTCGTGACCCCCCACCGGGCGCAACAGGGGCTTATCGTGAGCCGGCTCCAGCGCATCTTCCCGGGTGAAGATCCTGGGCTCATCCGGGATGCCGTGGACACCGTCGAGCGCTTCCAGGGCCAGGAACGGGACGTGATCATCGCCTCCTACGCCCTCGGCGACCCCGACGCCATAGCCGACGAGGACGAGTTCCTCATGAGCCTAAACCGCTTCAACGTCATGGCCTCCCGGCCGCGGGCGAAGCTCATCGTCTTCGTCTCTCGCGAGGTGGTCGACCACCTCTCCGATGACCTCGACGTCCTGCGCGGCTCGCGCCTGCTGAAGGTCTTCGTGGACTCTTTCTGCGATGGGATGCGCCCCGCTAAGCTGGGCTTCTTAGAGCACGGGGAGCACAGGGAGGTTCTGGGGACGCTGAGGTGGCGGCAGGCGTAGAGAGCATGCCGAGAGTACTTGCCTCTGCCCGGCGGGGAAGGATCTGGAGGCTGCTCACTCTGGAAGAGAGGCGGCCGCGGAGGTCGTCTACGTCGGGATCCGTTCCGAGGGCGACCAGAGGGACGCCTACGCGGAGCTTCAGAAGCTCTTCAACACCCTCGACCTCTAATTTCCGTGCTACACTGATCCCGTGTAGACGGGAGGCAGCATGGCGAACCTGACGATCACGGTGGACGAGGATACGTTGAAGCGGGCGAGGATGCGGGCGCTCGAGGAGGACACCTCGGTCAACGCGGTCTTGCGGGAGTACCTCGAGGAGTACGCCGGGCAGAGGCGGGAGCGGAGAGAGGCGGCGCGCAGGATCATCGAGGACGCGCGCCGGGGAGGCGCCGGCTCGGGTCCCGGCGGACGCAAGTGGAAGCGGGAGGACGCCTACGAGGAGAGGCTCGGACGGTATCCCAAGAAGTGAGCCGCTCCTTCTTCGACACCAACGTCCTGCTCTACATGTACGATGATGACGAGCCGCAGAAGAAGGCCGGGGCCATCGAGGCGTTTGAGAGGGCCGTCGAGGAGAACCGGGTGGTCCTGAGCACCCAGGTGCTGCAGGAGTTCTACGTCAATGCGACCCGCAAGCTAGCCAGGCCGCTCTCTCAGGAGAGGGCCGCCGCGAGAGTGAGAGACTTCTTGCTGTTGCCGCTGGTGCGTGTGGACGGGGCTATGATCCTCGCCGCCATCGAGCGCAGCAGGAGCATGTCCCTCTCCTTCTGGGACGCGCTCGTGGTGGAGGCTGCGCCCTTCGCCGAGGACGGCCGGAGGGAGGGTGAACCCGCGATCCTCGTCGTGCTCTCGCTGATGACCCGGTGCGGCGCGGGGCGGGGTGATGGCCGTCTCCTCCTCCGCCCGCTTCGATATCAGCCGGCAGAGGGGCCGGCGCTACTAGCGGCGGCGAGCACCTCTCCGGCGTGGGTCTCGGGGGAGACCTCGGGGTAGACCCGGACCACGGTCCCCTCCGGGTCTAGCAGGAAGGTGACCCGCCGGGCGTAGCCCTTCTCGGAGAGGATGCCGAGGCTTTTTGCGGCCTGACCGTCCTCGTCGGTGAGCAGGGGGAAGTTGAGCCCGTTCCGCTCCCGGAAGCGCCGGTGGGATTCGGGGGGATCTAGCGACACCCCGTAGACCTTTATCCCTGCTCGCTCGTAGTCGGGCATCCGGTCCCTGAAGGCGCAGGCCTCTTTGGTACAGCCCGGGGTCTGGTCCTTGGGATAGAAGTAGAGGACGGTCGTCTGCCCGAGAAGGTCCCCGGTGGAGACCCTCTCACCCTCCTCGGTCACGAACCAGAGCTCGGGGAAGCGCTCCCCTTCCTGCGGCATCCCGGCCACGCTCCGCCTCCTCTCTTCTCGCCTCTTGCAGAGCAGGGTTAAGTCTAACCCGGCAGGGCGCCTCCGGTCTGCGAGGAGACCCAGTAATGGACCACGTAGACGCCGGCCACGACGAGCAGGGCCGCGGAGGCGAGCCGCACGTAGGGCATCGCCCTCCGCAGCCGCTTCACCAGGCCCTGCTTGAAGAGTCCCAGCGCCAGGGTGAGGGCAACGAGCACCGAGGCCATCCCGAGCCCGAAGGCGAGAAACTGCCCGATGCCCGCGAGCAGGCCGCCCGAGGCGAGGCCGGTGCCTACCACCACCAGGAAGACCGGCAGGGTGCAGCTCAGGGAGCCGACCCCGTAGGCGAGCCCGAAGAGGAAGAAGCCCCTCAGGCTCACGTCGGCGGGGTTGCCTATCCTCGCCCCAAGCCGCCCGAAGGCCCCCGCGTGGACGGTGCGTCCGGCGAGCATCCAGACCCCGAGCACTACGAGCGCCACCCCGATCAGGACGCCCACCCACGGCATCGCCGAAAGCAGCGCCACCCCGCCGGAGGAGACGGCGAGCCCGACCACGGAGAACAGGAGCACGAAGCCCAGCGAGACGGTCACGCCGACGAGGAGCGCCCGCAGCAGGCGGGCGGCCACCGGACGCTTCCCAAAGCCCTCCTCCTCGGCGCCCAGGTAGAGCGAGAGGTAGGCCGGGAGCATGGCGAAGCCGCAGGGGTTAACGGCGGCGACCATCCCGGCGCCGAAGGCGACGCCGAAGGGCAGCATCCCGGAGAGGGTGGAGATCCACTGGGCCACCAGCTGCTGTATCTCGCTCACAGAACCTCCTCCAGCTCCTCTCTGAGCTTTTTCTCGGGCGTGGGTACCGCATCCCTGTAGGCCACGCGCCCCCGCCGGTCCAGGATTATGGTGGTGTCGAGCGCCCGCACGCCGAGCGCCCGGGTGAACCTGCCCGTCCTGTCGATGGCCCACGGGAGATCCCCTATCCCGCCGGCACGCCGGAACCGCTCGATGGTCTGGGGGCTGTCGTTCGGGTCGGCGGAGACGACGAGCACCTCCAGCCCTTCATCCCTGTAGCTCGGGTAGAGCTCCGACCAGCTCCGGGCCTCGGGGATGCAGCTTCCGCACCAGCCGGCCATGAAGTAGAGGGCGACCACCTTCCCCCGCTCGTCCGAGAGGTCGAATCTCTCGCCGGCGAGGGTCTCGATGCTCGGGGCCGTGGCTACCGCGCCGCCGGTCCCCTCGGTCGCGGCGGTCGTCGCCTGTACCGTCTCCCCGCGACCCCCGGATGCTCCTTTCCCGGACCCGAAGCCGCCGCAGGCGCCCGCAACGAGCGCGGCCGCGAGCAGGACCGCCACGGCGGCCGCTCTCTTCTTCGCCGTAGTCAATGCCGCCTCCCTCCGACGGGCTTCCTGCGCCCGGCCTTGCGGTCGTCGGAGGGCGGGGGGCAGCAGTCCTGCGTTTCTTCGGTCGCGCGCACGCCTCTCCTGGCCCGCCGGCTCAGCAGGTAGAGCCCGCCAGCGAGCGCGCCGACGAAGTAGACGGTCGCCCCGGCAAGCACCCACCCGATGTTCGCCCCGAGGGCCGCGGCGGCCGCCGTGCCCCCGAACAGGCCCAGAGCCACCGGCAGCAGCAGTGCCAGGTGGCAGGGGCAGGCGAGCAGCGCCGTCACCACCAGCAGATAACCCGCGATCCTTCTCAACTTCTTGCCCCCTCGCGCCGGCGCTTCCGGCCTCTTGTGGCCGGAAGCGGTGTCCGGAGCTCTAGCATTCGCCGGTGACCTCGCAGGCCTCGACGTGCTCCCGGTTGTCCGCCAGGAGCTCCTCCGCCAGCCGGAGCATGCTGAGCACCCGCTCGTCGGCTATCGCGTAGTAGGCCCGCCTGCCCTCGCGCCTCCCCCGGACGTAGCCGCACCAGGCGAGACACCGCAGGTGGACCGAGACCCGCGGCTGGGTCGCGCCCACGGCCTCGACGATCTCGGAGACCCCGGCCTCGCCCCGCCGCGCCAGGTACGCGAGTATGGACATCCTGGTGGGGTCGGCGAACCCGTCGAAGAGCCTGGCTATTACCTTCATGTCCGGGCTGTCCCTCCCGATCCTAACTTCCCGGAGCGGCACCTTCTCCCGCGTCTTCTCCGGCATCCGCGCCTCCTTCCCTCACGCCGCACAGCAGGAGAGCTTCGAGACGTCGCGCCCGAAGGCCTGGGCGGCGAGCCTTATCCCCTCGGACATCGTCAGGTACGGGGCCCAGGTCTCGGCGAGATCCCGCACGGTGAGGCCGAACTTCACCGCGTACACCCCGGCCAGGATGATCTCACCGGCGCTGTCCCCGACGGCGTGCACCCCGAGGACCCTCCCGCTCCCCTGCTCGGCGACGATCTTGACCATCCCGCGGGTGTCCAGGTTGACGATGGCCCGGGGGACGTTCTCCAGGCCCACAACCCGGCACTCGCAGCGGTAGCCCAGCTCGCGCGCCCGGGCGTCGGTCAGGCCCGCCGCGGCGATGTTCGGCGTGGTGAACGTCACCCGCGGCAGCGCCTCGTAGTCCACCTTGCGCCCGGCCCCAAGCAGGGCGTTCTCGGCGGCGAGGGTGCCCTGCGCGGCCGCGACGTAGACGAACTGCGGGGCCCCGGTGACATCCCCCGCCGCGAAGACCCGCGGGTTGGTCGTTCGGAGGGTCTCGTCCAGCACCAGGGCGCCGCGCCCGTCGCGCTCTATCCCGGCCTTCTCCAGGCCGAGCCCGTCGAGGACCGGGCGGCGGCCGGTGGCGACGAGCACCTCCTCTGCCTCCATCCTGCGCTCTTTTCTGCCGGCCTCCGCCACGACGGTCTTCTTCCCGCCTCCTTCAACGCGGCCGACCCGGGCGGAGGTGATCACCTCGACGCCCTGCTCCCGCAGGATGCGTTCGATCCACCGCGAGACCTCGGGCTCTTCGCCGGGAACGAGCCGGTCGAGCATCTCCACGATGGTTACCTTGCTCCCCAGATCGGCGAAGAGCTGCCCCATCTCGAGCCCGATGTAGTTGCCGCCGATGACGACGAGCGACTCCGGCAGCTCCTTGAGCTCCATCGCGCTCGTGGAGGTGAGGTAGCCCGCCTCCTCGAGCCCCGCTACGGGCGGGACCCACGGCGCAGCCCCCGTCGCGATCAGGAACCTCTGCGCCGTGATCCTCCTGCCCCCGGCCTCGATGGCCTCGGGCGAGACGAAGGCGGCCTCCCCCCGGATTATCCCGAACCCGTACTCCTCCGCGAGCTCCTCGTACTTCTCCCGGCGCAGCTTTAAGACGACCTCCGCCTTCATCCCGACGAGCGCCCCAAAGTCCACTGCCCCGGCCTTCGTCTCGATGCCCCGGAAGGGGTGGCCCGCGGCCCGGTGGTATGCCTCCGCCGCCGCGAGCAGGTTCTTCGAGGGGATGCACCCCGCGTTCACGCACGTTCCCCCGACCGTCCCGCGCTCGATCACGGCGACCCGCGCCCCCTCTCCAGAGGCCCGGATCGCCGCCGCAAACGCCGCGCTGCCCGAGCCGATGATCGCCAGGTCGTAGTCCACACTTCCCCCGCCGGTCCGCCCCAGAGAACCCTCCACGCCTGCGGCCTCCCTCAGCCCCTCCCCGTCCACGCCCTCCGGTGCCTCAAAGACGGCCTCGCCCCGCCGGAAGTCCGCACGGACGCCGCGCGCCCCGGCACCCTCCAGCGCCCGGCTCACCGCCTCCTCGCAGCGGGGGCGCGTCATGGCCCCGATCCGTATCCTTATCCTCCCGCCACCCAAAGCCGCACCTCCATACATTCGTTTATGCAAATAATATTTGCCAATCAGAATTTGTCAACGGTTGGGAGGCGGGATGTGGGTAGCGCCGGCCGATGCGTTTGCGCCCGGCCGGCGCAGCGCCTTGGTGGTGGCTACTCTTCCCGTTTTCTTGCCGCTGTCTAGAGGTCCAGCTCCTCCAGCGCGTTCAGGTAGCCTTCGGAGTAGGTAGGGAACTGGGCCACCGTGTCGAGCAGGCGCTCTATGGGGATTCCCGCCCGGATGGCCAGGGAGGCTTGGTGGATCCACTCCCCGGCCTGCGGGGCGACGGCCCACGCCCCGACGAGCACCCCCTGCTTCCGGTCGGCGATCAGGCCCAGGTGCCCCCGCGGGCTCTCCTCGTAGGTCCAGGGTCTGGCGAGCACCTCGGGGAGCTTTACGGTGGCGACGGCGGCGTCGATCCCCTGCTCTCTCGCCTGCTCTGCGGTGAGGCCGCAGGCGGCGATCTCCGGGTCGGAGAAGACCACCCGGGGGATGCCGCGGTAGTCGGCACGCTGCTCTTTGCCGAGGATGTTGTCGGCGGCGACCCGGCCCTGGTACTTGGCCACGTGGGTGAAGAGCGCCACCCCCGTCACGTCGCCGATGGCCCACACCCCGTCGGCGGCCCGGCAGCGCTCGTCCACGGGAACGGCGCCGCCCTCCGCTTCCACGCCGACCGTCTCCAGCCCAAGCCCCTGCGTCCGGGGCCTGCGCCCGGCAGCGATCAGTACCACGTCGGTCTCCGCCTCCGAGCCGTCGTCCAGCTCTATCACGGTCCGCCCGTCCTCTTTGCGCGCCCTCACCGCCTGCCGGCCGGTGAGGACCGTTACGCCCTCCTCCTCCAGGGCCTCCTCTATGAGCCTCCCGACCTCCGGGTCCTCGCGGTCTATGAGCCTGTCCGCCGACTGGACCACGGTGACCCGGGAGCCCAGGCGCGAGAGCCACTGGGCCGCCTCTATCCCGTTTGGCCCCCCGCCGATGATGAGCGTTCTGTCCGGCACCTCGCGGCTGGTGGTGGCCTCCCGGTTGGTCCACACGGTCACCCCTTCGAGGCCCTCCACCGGAGGCACGTTCGGGGCCGAGCCGGTGGCGACGACGATGTGCTCCGCCTCCAGGATCTCCCCGCCCACCTCGACCCGGCCGGGGCCGGAGATCCTACCCTCCCCCTTTATGACCGTGGCTCCCCGCTGCTCGTAGCCCTCCACCTGCGCCGAGTCGTCGAGGTTCCGGATCATCCAGTCCCGGTAGTCGAAGAGGCCGCCCCGGTCCAGCTCCGGAATCCCGGTCCCGAAGGCCCGCTGCGCCTCGCTCCTGACCTCCGGCGGCCTCAGCAGCGTCTTCGACGGGATGCACGCCCAGTAGGCGCACTCCCCGCCGATGAGCTCCCGCTCCACCACCGCTACCCTCAGGCCCCCGCTTATCAGGCGGCTCGCCGCAACCTCCCCGCCGGGGCCCATCCCCAGTACCACCGCGTCGTATCTGTCCGCCATATCGCTCCTCCTCGCGTCTCGTCCGCGTGTCTGCCGACTATACACCAAGGCTGCCGGGGGGCGTCTTGCGGCGGTCCGGGTAGACCAGGAGGAGGGCGGAGGCCACGAGGGCGGCGCAGAGGTAGAAGGAGCCGGAGAAGGCCGGGGGAACACTAAGTTGAAGGCTCTTCACGAAACCCCGGTGGCGCCGTATTGCACGCCCGGTCACCGGAGTAAGACCCTGCTCGCCGGGTCCCGCTCGCGCACCCGGGCGGATCAAGCCCTGCTGACCATGGTCTAGTCCCAAAACGGACGGCTCAGAACGCGGTAGAATATCCCGGTACCCGTGGGGCCGTAGCTCAGATAGGGAGAGCGCCGCCTTTGCACGGCGGAGGTCAGGGGTTCGAATCCCCTCGGCTCCACTCCTGAAATCCCTGCAAATGGTGGGGAAACGAAAGCCCCCGGTTTTCGGGCCGGGGGCTTTGTGCAGCAACCCGTCAGGAGAGGGTGTCTTCGAGGGCCCGGACCGCGCCGTCCTGCATGTTGGGCAGCACGTGGGAGTAGGTATCCAGGGTTATGGAGATGTTGGCGTGTCCCAGTAGCTCCTGAACGTACTTGGGGTGAGCGCCCTTTGAGAGAAGCAGCGGCGCCGCCGTGTGCCGGAGGTCGTGGAAGCGTGTTTGAGGTGTCCCGGCGCGTCTCAGCGGTGCTCTGGCGAGTGTGGAGGACAGGGGTTATAGAAGTCCATCACCGGCCGCGCACTACCAGGACCGGGCAGCGGGCGTGCCGGACGACGCTGTCCGAGACGCTGCCCATGAGGACGCGCTTCAAGGGGCTGAGGCCCCGGTTGCCGGTGACGATGAGCTCCGCTCCGATCTCTCCGGCCACGGCGAGGATCTCCTCGTCCGCACGGCCCAGCCGGGGGTGAGACCTGACGACCTCCTTTCCGGTCTTCTTTAGCCGTTCGACCTGCTCTTCGAGCAGCCTCAGGACCTCTTCCTCGATCCTCTCGCGGTATGCCGGATATCCGTGTCTCTCAGGATGGTAGACGGGTTCCAGCACACCCACGTGCACCACGTGCAGCTCCGATCCGGTCTTCTCTGCCAGCTCAGCCGCTGTCTGCGCCGCCCGGGCGGCCTCCTGCGAACCGTCCACGGCGATCAGGATCTTCACGGGGAAGCTGAGGGGCGTGCCCCGGGCGACCAGAACGGAGCAGTGGGCGTAGTGCAGCACGCTCTCTGAGACGCTCCCCATCAGAGCCCGCCGGAGGCGCCCGAGGCCGCGGCTTCCCACCACCACTAAGTCGGCATCCAGCTCCTCGGCCAGCTGCACGATCTCGGCCTCGGGCCTGCCTACCTTAGCGTGGGTTTGCACGGCCGTCCTGCCAGGTCCTGCGACCTCCCGGACCCATTCTTCGAGCCTCTTTGCGGCCTCTTCTCTGGCGTTCTCCCGCATCTTCTCCACGAGCTCCCAGTCCAGCATCCAGCCTCCCGGAGCTTCGTAGAAGACGTCGGGCATGTGTCCCACGTGCACTACGTGCAGCTCTGCTCCGGTCTTCTCTGCCAGCTCAGCCGCCGTCTGCGCTGCCCGGGCGGCTTCCTGCGAGCCGTCGGTCGCCAGCAGTATCTTCTCGGGCAACATATCTACTCCCTTCTCAAAGCCGTTTCCTCTGCGCGAACGACCAGGACTGGGCAGTGGGCGTGAGTCACGATGCTGCTCGAGACGCTCCCGATCAGGGGGCGCACCAGAGGGCTCGCGCCGCGGCTGCCCACCACGATGAGATCCGCCCCTATCTCCTCGGCCAGCTCGACCACTTCCGAGTCCGGTTCGCCCGTCCTCAGGTGGCTTCCGGCCGGCTCGACGCCCGCTTCGCGTAACTTATGCACTTGCTCTTCCAGCAGATCCCGGGCTTTCCGGAAGTCTTCCTCGTAGAAACCGGGGCTTCCGGAATCATAGCCCGGGAGGTAGTACGGCGGCGCGACGGGAACGACGTGCACCACGTGCAGCTCCGCTCCCAACTCCTGCGCCAGCGCGGTGGCCTTCCGGGCGGCCAGCTCGGAGTCCCGCGATCCGTCAGTGGCCACCAGGATCTTCTCTATACGCTCTTGCATCCTCCCGTTCTCCTCCTCTGCCGGGCGGAATCTACGCCGCCGGTGTCCGCTCTCCCTCGGCTTCGAGCACCCTGAGGGCCGTGGTCATCACGGCGTCCGGGCTGAGGCTGATCGAGTCGATGCCCCGCCCGGCCAAGAAGGCGGCGAACTCCGGGTAGTCCGAGGGGGCCTGCCCGCAGATACCGACCTTCTTCCCTGCGGCGTGCGCCTGCTCTATGAGCTGGGCGCACGCCCACCGGACGGCCTCGTTGTTCTCGTCGAAGAGGTTCGCCACCCGTTCGGAGTCGCGGTCCACGCCGAGTACGAGCTGTGTGAGGTCGTTGGAGCCGATGGAGAAGCCATCGAAGATCTGCGCGAACTCCCGGGCCAGAATAATGTTCGAGGGTATCTCGGCCATCACGTAGACCTCCAGTCCGTCCTCGCCCCGGATAAGGCCGCCCTCCTCCATTGCGGCCAGCACCCGCCGGCCTTCCTCCGGAGTGCGGCAGAAGGGAACCATCACCTTGAGGTTCTTGAGGCCGAAGGTCTTTCGCACACGCCTTACGGCTTCGACCTCCAGCAGGAAGCCCTCCCTGTAGTCGGGGTGGTAGTAGCGGCTCGCGCCGCGCCAGCCGAGCATGGGGTTCTCCTCACCGGGCTCGAAGAGCTCGCCGCCTAGAAGGCGTGCGTACTCGTTGGTCTTGAAGTCCGAGAAGCGCAGGATCACCTCCCGGGGCCAGAAGGCGGCGGCCAGCGTTCCTATGCCCTGCGCCAGCCGGTCCACGAAGAAGCGGGTTCGATCCTCGTAGCCGGCGGTGCGTCTCGCCACCTCGGCCCGGATCTTCGGCGGGAGGCTCTCGTAGCGGGTCAGAGCCAGAGGATGTATTCCGACCCAGCCGGCGAAGATGAACTCCATGCGCGCGAGGCCCACCCCGTCGTTCGGGATCCGGGCGAGCTCGAAGGCGCGCTCGGGATCGCCGACGTTCATCATGATCCGCGTCCGGGGCCGGGGGAGTTCGGCGGGATCTAACCGCTTCGTCTCGTAGGGCAGGATGCCGGCGTAGACCCTTCCCGCTTCTCCCTCGGCGCAGCACACGGTGACGCTCTGGCCGTCCTCGATCTTCCCGGTGGCGCCAGCCGCCCCCACCACCGCCGGTATTCCCAGCTCGCGGGCCACGATGGCCGCGTGTGAGGTACGGCCTCCCCGCTCGGTCACGATGGCGGAGGCGCTCTTCATGATCGGTTCCCAGTCGGGATCGGTTATCTCCGTGACGAGCACCTCTTTGGGCCGGAAGCGCTCGATCGCGGCCGGGTTTCGCAGCAGGCGGGCCCTGCCCGCAGAGATGGCGCTCCCGATGGCCAGCCCTTCCGCCAGCACGGGGCCGCGCTCTTTCAGCTCGTAGAGCCGCAGGGCCGGGCTTTCCCGGCGGCTGTGCACGGTCTCGGGCCGCGCCTGAACGATGAAGAGCTCCCCGCTTGTGCCGTCTCTGGCCCACTCTATGTCCATGGGGGTGGGCCGGCCGCGCCGGCCGCTGTAGTGCTCCTCGATGAGCAGCGCCCACCGGGCGAGCGTGAGAACGTCCTTATCGGAGACGGAGAGGGAGCGCCGGTCTTCCGGCGCGACCGGGACGGTCTTGACCGAACGGTGTCCCGTCTCATCGTAGACGAGCTTGGTCTCCTTGCTCCCCACCTGCCGGCGGATGAGCGGGGCATAGCCCTGCTTCAGGGTGGGCTTGTGCACGTAGAACTGGTCGGGGACGACGCGTCCCTGTACGATGCTCTCGCCGAGGCCCCAGGAGGAGGTCACCAGGATCACGTCCTCGAAGCCCGAATCGGGGTCGAGGGTGAAGATCACGCCGGAGCTGGCCAGATCCGCGCGCACCATCTTCTGCACCCCCACCGAGAGGGCCACCTCGAAGTGGTCGAAGCCCAGGTCCTCCCGGTAGCTGATGGCCCGTGGGGTAAAGAGGCTGGCGAAGCACTTCCTGACCGACTCCAGGAGCTGCGCCTCGCCGTGGACGTTCAGGAAGCTCTCCTGCTGACCGGCGAAGCTGGCAGCGGGCAGATCCTCGGCGGTCGCGGACGAGCGGACGGCGACGTCGGTGTCGGGCTGGCCGTAGCGCACGGAGAGCTCACGGTAGGAGTCGGTTATCTCGCGTGCGAGATCCGGCGGCAAGTCCCCGCCCAGGATCATGTCCCGCACCCGGTGGCTCACCGGGACGAGCCTCTCCGTACCGCCGCGCTCGAGGGTCGAGATCTCATCCCTCAATGGAGCTGCGAGACCGTTCTCCTCAAGAAAGTAGCGGTAGGCTTCGGCGGTGATGGCGAACCCGTCGGGCACCCTCACGCCCAGCGGGGAGAGCTCCCTTATCATCTCGCCCAGAGAAGCGTTCTTCCCGCCGACCAGAGGAACGTCCTCCGCGCTCAACTCCGAATACCAGCGGATCCAGCGTCTCCGTGTCATGTTCGGCAACCCCTGTGGTCTCGTATCTCCGGCCTTCCACCGGCACTCTACCGGGGGAGGGCGCAGAGGGCTTGAGCAAGATGGCTCATTGTGCTGGTCAGAATTAACCAGAGGGGGGCACGTACCGCTCCGGCCACGCCAGAAACCGGGCGCGGCAGGCCGCGGAGCAGAAGTGGTAGATGCGGCCGTTTAGGGTGGCGGTGAGCTCGGGGTGTGCGTTGCCCACCACCATGCCGCAGACCGGATCGCGCCGGGAGGCGGAGACCGCCGGCACGCGCCGTAGCGGTCGTTCCCGCGCCAGCTCCTCCATGAGCGAGAGCTCGTTCAAAAGCAGGCGCGGCAGGAGGAAGTGCTCCCGCACGCGCTCCCGGCCCCGCGCCCCCAGCTCTCCGGCGCGCCGGGGATCCCGGAGGAGCTGGAGGATGGCCTCGGCACACTCCTCGACGCTCTCAATGAGGATGCCCCCGACCCCGTCGGCCATCTGCAGCGGTATGCCGCCGGCCCTCCCGGCCACCACCGGGGTCCCCTTCCACAGCGCCTCGGAGACGACCAGCCCGAACCCCTCCCGGATGGACTTCTGCACCATCACCTCCGAGAGGCGCTGGAAGGCGTTCACCTCGATGTTGCCCACGCCCGTGAGGTTGGTGAAGACGTGCACCAGGGGATCGTTCGTGGCGGCTTCCTGTATCTGGCGGTAGATCTCCCACCCCTCCGGGTCGTCGAGGGCCATCGAGCCGACCAGAGCGAGCTGAAGGCCGGGAACCTCCTCGCGCACCAGCCGGTACGCCTCTATGACGCCCAGCGGGTCCTTCCAGGGATCGAAACGCGAGACCTGGGTTATGAATGGTTGGCTCAGGCGCACCCCGATCCAGTCCAGTACCTGCCGGGCGATGCTCTCGGCGAGCGGGAGGTTCTTGGGGCTTAGAGGGTCTATGGCCGGCGGTATGATCTCCACCCGCCCGACCGGGAGATCTGGGGGGACGAACTCCTGCATCGTGAAGACGGCAGCGTCGTAATCTCCGAGGTAGCCGCGCAGGAACTCCCACACGCCTCTCTCGGGGGAGGAGGTGTCTATGTGGCAGCGCCAGATCCAGCGGGCCTCGCCTCTGCCGCGCATCGGCAGGATGGCCGCCGGCTGAGGATCGTGGACGAAGACGAAGTCGTACTCCTCCTCCAGGTTCGCAGCGTTCTGCCGGGAGTTCTTCAGGTAGGTGTGCTTCTCTTCTTCGCCGAGCGTCCTCGCAGCGCCCTGCAGAGCATTGTGCATGGTCTTGGTGACGTGGAAGAAGGCGTCATCGCCGCTTATGACCTTCCAGTCGGCGGCCACGCCCAGATCGTTCAGCAGGGGGACCAGCGAGCGCAGGAGCTCCGAGACCCCTCCGCCGTAAGGGGTGGCGTTCAGGTGCAGCACGCGCGCCCCGCGCAGATCCTCGGCGTGGCGCAGGATCTCATCCAGTATCTCTCCCGGCGCCACCCCCCGGTAGGTCTCCAGAGAGCGTTCCCCTACGTCGACCGTCTGAAGCATGGCTTTGGCCTCCCGCGCCGCGACTGCCGGTTCAGTATAGCGCCCGCTCCCGCGGGCGGCCGCCGAGGGCGCGCTCCAACACCGTGCGCAGCCGCGGGAACGATCCCCGGTCGAGGACGTTCAGGACCGTTATGCCCGAGAGCCTCTCAACCAGCTCTATGCCGGCCCGGGTGTTGGTGGCGAGGAGAGACCCGCTTGCGGCCGAAGAAGAAGTAGGAGAGGGGGCCTACGAAGTTGGCGAAGGACGCAAGGGTCCACGGCAGCTTGCCGCCCCGGATCTGCTCCGCAGGCCGCTGGTAGATGTCTGCCAACGCCGCGGCGAGAAGCCCGAACTGGACCGCGCCGCCGAGCGCGACGACCTTCTTCTGTGCTCTCTCCTTGATCCTACAATGGGAGGCCTACCGGGCGACGTACCCTCCGTCTGCGGTCATGGCGTGGCCGGTTACGAAAGAGGCCGCATCCGAGCACAGCCAGACGGCGGCCTCAGCGACCTCCTCCGGGCGGCCCATACGGCCTATGGGGTGCAGCTCTTCGAGCTGCCGGCGCACCTCCGGGTGAGTCCCCGCCTCTACGCCGCGCTCGAGGACCATGGGCGTCTCTATGAAGGCCGGGCACAGCGCGTTCACCCGGACACCCCGCGCCGAGTACTCGAGGGCGGCGACCTTCGTCAGCCCGACCACGCCGTGCTTGGCGGCGGTGTAGGCGGGGGCATTGGCGAAGCCCACCAGCCCCAGGATGGAGGCGACGTTCACGATGGACCCGCCGTTCTCGAGCATCCGGGGGATCTCGTGCTTCATGCACAGGTAAACGCCCGTCAGGTTGGTCCTCAGCACCTTCTCCCAGATCTCGTCCGGATACTCGGCCGTGGGGGCCAGCGCGCCCTCGATCCCGGCGTTGTTCACCGCGCAGTCCAGCCGGCCGTAGGCCTCGACGGTCCGCTCCATGAGCGCCTCGACCTCCGCGGCCTCAGAGACGTCAGCTTGAGCGAAGAGAGCCTCCCCTCCGGAAGTCCGGATCAGGCCCACGGTCTCCTCACCTCCCTCGGCCGCGATGTCCGAGACCACCACCCGGGCTCCCTCGCGTGCGGCGAGCAGGGCCGTAGCGCGCCCGATGCCCGAGCCGGCCCCGGTTACCAGGACCGTCTTGCCACTCAACCGATCCGACATAAATACCTCCCTGCCGCTCGTAGGATTAGAAGAGCTCCTCCAGCTCTCTGCGGTACTGTTCTTCGGGGTTGGCCCGCTCCTCTCTCGTCCATTCCGCATAGGCCGCACGCCAGGGATGGAGAAGCTCCTCCAGCTCTTCCTCGCCCGGGACCCACGCGTATCCGGCGGCCCACGGAGCCTTCTTGAGCGTAATGCCCCTTGATGCTTTCCGTCGCCGCTCTCATCGCCTCACACCTCCTCTCTCGAACTCTTCGCCTCTATCATGCACCGGAGGAGCAAGCTCCACATGATCGAAATTGATACTTCTGCTGATCAAATTCAATCAATGCGGGGCTCAGACGGTTCCCTTCTTCCTGGTCTCCGATATCTGCCTCGAATCTTCGTCCTCCTGCCCTTCGGCACCCGCGCATTAGAGCTTTCTAATCTGCCTTGTAAAGGCGGGCGAAATGGCTTAGGTTTACGGGATCTGAAGCGGTGTTCCGTACCTTGCGGCGTGAAAAGCGCCTTTACATCGAAGGGGGGCTGATAAGTAAGATTAGCAATCGGGGGGGCACGGGGGTGGGTGAGGCACCGATTCTGACCAGGAAAACGGTGAGCCGGTTCGCTCTGAGCCTCCTGATCGCGGCCGAGGTGCTGGTCTTCGTGAGCCTGACGGTGAACGTGATCTCGCTCGCCAATCCAGGACGGGTTCCCTGGGATCTCTACCAGCTCTTCGACGTGGGGCAGGAGAACAACATCCCGGCGTGGTTCTCGGCCGGGATGCTGCTGCTGGGGGCTTATCTGCTGGCCACCATCGCGCTCAGCCTGCGGTATCTGGACCGCCGGGCCTCCCGGATGTGGTTCGGTCTGGCGGCGATCTTCGCCTATCTCTCCCTGGATGAGGCTGCGCGGCTGCACGAGCGCACCGGTCCCGTGGTCCGCCACACTCTGGCTCTCTTCGGCATAGAGAGCCGCGATTACTTCAACTACGCCTCCTGGGTGGTGCTGGGGGGCCTGGCCGTCCTCGTGGTAGTCGCCATCTACGCCAGATTCTTTCTCTCGCTCCCCCGCTCGATCCGGAACCTCTTCATACTGGCCGGCATCGTCTACTGCACCGGGGCGCTGGGGATGGAGCTGGCCGGGGCCCTGTGGGAGGCCCGCTCGCCCACCGGGCGTTTGAACCTCACCTACGTCGTGCTGCAGAGCCTGGAAGAGTTCCTGGAGATGGCGGGTATCATAGTCTTCGTCTACGCGCTGCTGGAGTATCTGCGGTCGTACGTTCCGGGGGGCAGATGAGAAGTCTGAGCGGGAAGACCTTTCTGGTGACGGGAGCTACCGACGGTCTGGGGCGGCGCGTGGCTCTGGAGCTCGCCGGGACGGGGGCGGGGGTGCTCCTGCACGGGCGGAACCCCGGCCGCTGCCGGGCCGCGCTGGAGGAGATCCGGCGCAAGACGGGCAACGACCGGCTGGGCTGTTATCTGGCCGACTTCGCCTCGCTCGGCACGGTGCGGGAGATGGCCGGGCAGGTGCTCTCGCACCACGACCGCCTCGACGGGCTCATCAACAACGCGGGCGTCATCGTCCGGGAGCGGAGGGAGAGCGAGGACGGCATAGAGCTGACCTTCGCCGTAAACTACCTGGCCCACTTCCTGCTCACGAGATTGCTCCTGCCGCTGCTGCGCGACTCCGCTCCCGCCCGCATCGTCAACGTGGCCTCGGCGGCTCAGAGGCCCGTGGACTTCGGCGACGTGATGCTGGAGTTCGGCTACGGCGGTATGGAGGCTTACGCGCGGAGCAAGCTGGCGCAGATCATGTTCACCTTCGAGCTGGCCGGACGCCTCCGGAGCACCGGCATAACCGTGAACGCCCTGCACCCGGCCTCCCTGATGGACACGAAGATGGTGCGGGAGACCTTCGGACGCGCCATGAGCCCGGTGCGGGAGGGGGCGGAGGCGGTCGTGCGCCTCGCCGCCGCGCCGGAGCTGGAGGGTGTCACCGGCCGCTACTACGAGGGACGGCGCGAGGCACGGGCGCACCGGCAGGCGTACGACGGGGAGGCCCGGAAGAGGCTGTGGCGCCTGAGCGAGCAGCTCTGCGGGCCGCTGCTCGAACCCCTCGCCCCCCGGCGGTAGCGCTCCCGAGGGGTGCCTCAGGTCTCCGGTTCGTCCGCCCGAGCTATGGTCACCGGACCCGTCTCGGCCAGCTGTCCGAGCTGCCGGACGTGCGCCCAGCCCACCTGCAGCCCGGGGGGACCCACCCGGATCATGGTCTCCCGGTGCCAGCCGCGCTCCGGGTCGTAGACCCAGCCCTCATCGTCCTCGGCCCGCGGAGAGGTCTCCTCCCGGAGCGCCTCGCTCAGGGCGACGGCCAGCTCCTGAGCCGCCACGAGCGGCAGCTCCCGGGTCTCGCCCCGTTCCGGTTGCAGGAGGTCTTCGTACTCGCCGCGGGGATCGAACCCGTGCTCCCGGGCCAGCGCGAGCAGCTTCCGCCAGTCCGCGTCGGTAAAGACCCCGATGCGCAGCTCCGCTGTGCTTGGGCTTGCGGGCGGAATGGCAGCCCTGACTTCGAACGCCATCGTTCAGCTCTCCTCGCCGTTCGCTTACCTGCCGGCGACCATATATCCTACCGGATCGGTCGCGCGGGCCGGTCCCCGCGGGTATATAAACCCTGCTGGGAAGCGCAGTATCCAGAGAGGAGGTCGGAAGTGGCGGACGTGCACGTCTACGTCAACAGGCCGCCGGACAGGGAGGGCGGTGGAACGCTGGAGGAGCTCGCGGAGGCGCTGAGGCGGCTGGAGCACGTCTCCGGGGTCAGCGTGGACTCGCCGGGGAACGTGCTGGCCGTGACCTTCGAGGGCGGCCGGGCGGAGCGGGAGGAGATCGAGCGCACCGTCCGGGAGGCCGGGTACGAGGTCTCGCGGCTCTCGGGCAGGAGCGACGTGCCCGGCGAATAGCCCCTTTGAACACCCGGGCGCTTCTGCGGTAATATCTCTCCCGCTCCGGGGTTCCTTGAAGAGGGCGGATTTTTGGCCGGAAAGAGAGCTTCGATAGAGGACTTCGACGTTGCGGCCTTCGATCTGGACGGCACGCTCCTGAGCCGCGATCTCAGGTTGAGCCGGGCTTCGGTGGAGGCGCTGGAAGCCCTGCGCGAGCGGGGGATGAGGGTCATCGTGGCGACCGGGAGGCGCTTCGAGGGGGCCGTCGAGTACGTGGAGCGCCTGGGCTTCCGGGAGGAAGACCCCATCATCTGCTTCGGCGGGGCCATGATACGCCGCCTGAGCGGCGAGACGCTGCTGCACAGGACCGTGCCCCGGGACCTCTCCGCTGAGGTGGTGGAGTGGGCGCGGGAGCGGGGGATACACTCCCGCATCTTCGCGGACGGGCGGGTGATCGCCTCCCCCGAGACGCCGGCCGCGCTGGCGCACCTCAGAACCTTCTACGAGCCGGACGTCGTCGTCAGGGACAACCTCTCCTGGCTTTGCTCCAAAGAGGCCGAGGACCCCACCAAGCTCGTGCTCGTGGACTACCCGGACGAGATCGAGGGGTGGCTGCCGGAGGCCCGGGAGGCCTTCGCCGGGCGGCTCTTCGTGACCCGCAGCCTGCCGCACTACGTGGAGATCGGCGGGCTGGAGGGGCGCAAGTCGCTGGCGCTGGAGTTCATGTGTGGCCTCTGGGGTGTAGATCCGGCTCGCACTCTGGCGTTCGGGGATGCCGAGAACGACATGGATCTGCTGGAGTTCGCCGGGTGCGGGGTCGCGATGGGCAACGCCCGCCCGCACGTGCGGGCCGTGGCGGACGATGTCGCGCCGCCCATAGACGAGGACGGGGTGGCGCGGTACATCGAGCGCCTGCTGGGGGCCGGCTGATGCCCGAGCTGCCGGAGGCCACCACTATCGCCCGGGACGTGGCCGCTCTGGCGGGCGGCCGGAGGGTGGTGCGGGCTGCGGCCTTCGATGAGAGCGTCTCCAACGTGGCGCCCGGCGAGTTCGCCCGGCGCCTCGAAGGGGAGACGCTGCGGGGGACCGGGCGGCGGGGGAAGGCGATCCTGCTGGACTTCGGGAGCGTAGTGGGCATAGTCCATCTCGTCATCTCCGGCCGCGTGCTGCGTCTCGAAGGGTGGCGCGAGCCGGACCGCATCCACTCCGCCGTGCTGGAGTTCGAGGGGGGAGCGGTGCTGGCCTTCACCCGGCTCTGGCTCGGGTACTTCGAGCTGTACCCGCCGGGTGAGGTGGAGAACCACCGCCTGATCTCCCGCCTCGGACCCGATCCCTTCTCGGAGGAGTTCTCCGCCGCCTACCTGGCAGAGGCCTTCGGCGGGCGTCGGGCGAGCGTCAAGGGGCTGCTGCTGGACCAGAGCCTCGTGGCCGGGCTCGGCAACATCTACGTGGACGAGGTGCTCTTCGCCGCCGGGGTGCACCCGATGCGCCGGGCCGGCACCCTCTCGGCCGGGGAGATAGAGCGCATACACGCCGCCACGCGGCGCATCCTGCGGCGGGCCACGGAGCTGCGGGGGACCACCTTCGACTCCTACCACGACGCCTTCGGGGAGCGGGGGCGCTTCCAGGAGGAGCTGAAGGTCTTCGCCCGCGCCGGGCTGGCGTGCCCGGAGTGCGGATCGGAGGTGGTCAAGATGAGGGTCGCCGGGCGCGGCACCCACGTCTGCCCCCGGTGCCAGCCTCTAAACTGACCCTCCCCGTTAGATATACTCCCTCTCTGAAGCCATGCGATTCTCTCTGCTGAACCGGGCGGCCAACGACCTCGACGCGCGGCTGGACCGCCGGCTGCTGCGGCACCGGCGCTTCACGCGGGGCTTCGCGCGCTACGGCTGGGTCACCTTCGTGGCGCTCGCCCTCGTCATAACGCTGGTGGCCTCCTTCACGAAGGTGGGGCGCAGCCAGCAGATCCTCTACGTCTCCGAGGGCGGGGACGTGGTGATGCTCGACCCGGACAGCGGCGCCTCTTCCGTCATCTACGAGGCCGGAGACGGAGCCTATGCGACCGGGCTCACCCGCACCGGCGGATCGCGCAACCTGGCGTTTACGGTGCTCAAGGAGAGCGGGGGGACGCTCCGGGGGGATATCTACACCGTGGACATGAACCGCGAGGCGCGCGCCCGGATCACCAACGCGGCCCCCGGTGAGGTCTTCGCCTCGCCGGACTTCTCCTTCGGGACCGGTGGGGTCTCGGCCACCCACTACAGCAGGACCGCACCGCCGAACACCTTCACCGTGCAGTCCATCGGCTACGGGGGGATCTTCCTCGAGCCCAACCTCCCCGGCCGCCCGGCGCTGCTGGGGCCGGTCTGGATCTCGGAGAACGCCCTCTTCTCCTGGAGCGCCGGGGAGTCCGGCCGGATGGTCCTCAAGGCGTACAACTTCGCGGAGCGGCGGCAGGCCACCGTCTACGAGACCCGGAACGAGGTCGGCTACCCGGCCTACCACCGGGACTCCAACGCCCTCGTCTTCGCCGAGCGGCCCCGGGGCGCGCCGCTCGCGGAGTCCCGACTCCGGCTGCTCGTGGGCACGGACTTCCTGCCCATCTCCGGCATCGAGGAGGGGACCGGGGTCTATGACCCCTCGCCGCCGACCCCCGCGCTGGACGGGGAGATGGCCGTGATCTGGACGGACGGAGAGGAGTGGGGGATAGGGCTCCTCGACCCCGAGACACGCGAGTTCCGCAGGACGGATGTGCGGGTGCCCGCCGGCAGCCGCAACCCCCAGATCAGCCGCAACGGCGACTACGTGGCCACCACCGGCCCGGACGGGACCCGGCTCTTGATCCAGGAGCTTGCGACCGGCCGGGAGGTGGCGCGGGTGGAGGGACTGCAGCGCCTGGGCACCACCATGAACAAGATGAAGGAGCACGGGCTGCGGGTGCCGCCCGAGGCGGAGTGGTTCACGCAGGCCAACTTCGGCTGGCGGGCTCTGAGGGACGGCCAGGTTGAGCCGTAAGGCCTTGCGAAGGCTCGCCTACCCCAAGCCGGGGGCGTTCGTGCTCTTCTTCGCCCTTCTGTACTCCGTGCTCTTCGTCTTCCTCTCGATCTACAAACACGAGATCTACGCCTCCTCCCGGTTCGATCTGGGGAATATGGATCAGGCCGTCTGGAACTCCGCCCGCGGCGACATCCTGGAGGCCACCGACGAGACGGGGGAGATCTCCAGCCGCCTCAAGAACCACGCGGACTTCCTGCTTCTGGCCTTCGTCCCGTTCTACTGGATCTACGAGAGCCCGTACTGGCTCCTGATCGTGCAGGCCATCACCGTGGGGCTCGGGGCCATCCCGCTCTACTGGCTCTGCCTGCGGTTTCTCGGACGGCAGTGGCCGGCGGCTTTCATCGCGGTCGCCTACCTCTTCAACCCCGGGCTTCAGGCCGCCAACCTCTTCGACTTCCACGCCCAGATGATGGCCGGCACGCTCCTGCTCTTCGCCTTCCACTACCTGCTGGAGCGGCGGCTGAAGCTCTTCCTGCTCTTCGCGGTGCTGGCCGCTCTGGCCAAGGAGGAGATAGTCCTGCTCGTGGCCATGATGGGCCTCTATGCCGTCTGGCCCCTGAAGCGCCCGAAGTGGGGGATACCCATCTTCCTCGCCGGCACGGCCTACTTCCTCTTCGTCATGAAGGTCCTGATCCCCGCCTTCAACCCGGACGGGGACACGAGCGAGCTGGTCGGAGTCCGCTACGAGGCCTTCGGCGGCTCCATAACCGGTGTGCTGCGCACGGCGCTCACCGATCCCTTCTTCATGCTGGGCTACGCGCTCTCCGGCGCGCGGCTGCAGTACATACTGCAGCTGCTGGGGCTGGCGGGCGGGTTCGCCGTCTTCTCGCCCCTCGTACTGGCCATCCCGCTGCCGGAGCTGGCCATTAACGTCCTGAGCCAGCGGCCTCAGATGGTGAGCATCCGCTACCACTACTCGGCCCCCATAATACCGTTCGTCTATCTGGCCACCGCCGCCGGACTCTACAACGTCCTCCGCTTCGCGCTCTGGCTCCGCGCCCGGAACCGGTTCCCCGGCCCCCGGATGCGCCGGCTGATCTCCCGGGAGCTACTGGTCGAGCGCGTGCCGCTGCTCGTAGCGCTGTTCATCTTGCTGATGAACGTGCAGATGAACTACGAGATCGGTCCGCTGCCGTGGTTCCACTCGCCGGAGAACCACTCCTCCGTCATAGACCCGCCCGCGCCGGAGCACCTCGAAGCCCTGGACGGGGCCGTGGCCAGGATCCCGCCGGAGGCCAGCGTCTCGGCCTCGAACTGGATCGGGCCGCACCTCGCCCACCGGGACTACCTCTACCTCTTCCCCCTGATAAAAGACGCAGACTACGTGGTGGTGGATGAACGCAAGCCGGGCTACGACACGTTCGTGGAGCCGGTTGTGGCCCTCCAGTCCGTCCGGAACCTGCGCGAGGACGACTCCTACGAGCTCATCTACTCTGAGAACGGGGTCCTGGTCTTCGAGCGGAGGCCGTGATCCTCTACCCCGCCTCCGGCGCCTCGCGCGCCAGCAGCTCCGGGTTCTCGTCGGCGAAGCTTTGGGCCTCGGCATACGCCTCCCCGGCTTCGGCGTACGCCTCCTCGGCCTCGGCCAGGATCTCCCGCGCCTCCTCGCGGCTCTCCTCCAGCGCCGGGTCCTCCTCCAGCAGCTCGTAGAACGCTATCTCCCTGCTCTCGGCCGCGATCTGGGCCTCAAGCGCCCGGATCAGGAGCCGGGCGTACTCCTTTATCTCCTCCTCCACCTCCAGCTCCGGAATCCCGGCCAGGATCTCCCGCGCCTCCTCCAGCCTCGCCCGGGCCTCCTCCAGATCGCGGCGCGCCCCGAGTATGTTCTCCACCTGGCCTTCGGCGTCCTCCCCGGACTCCACGGCCTCCCTGGTGCGCTCGTAGGTGGCGCGGGCCCGGTCGAAGAGCCGGTTGTGCTCCCGGATCTTCTCGTTCGCCTCCACGATGGCCGCGTTGGCCTCCGCGCGCGGGTCCTCACCGAAGGGCCCGCATGCCCCCGAGGAGAGGAATGCGAGAGCTATCACGGCGACGCAGAGTACCCTGTGCAATAGAATGTCCGGCATGAATGCGAGCAGTCTGAACCTCCTCGGGATCTTCCGGAAGCTAGAGCCCATGAAGACCGCCAGACGCCTGCTGAACCGCCACCGGCGGAGGCCGGAACACACCCCTCCCGGCGAGAGCCGGGCCGCCGAGATCCTGCGCCGGCGCCTGCAGGAGGAGCCCGCCACCTTCGAGCGGGCCCGGCGGCTGGCCGCCCGCGCCGAGCGCCTGAACCGGGAGGGAACGCCGAGCGAGAGCGCCTGCAATCGGGCCGCCCGGGCTCTGGCCGAGGTCTCGGAGGAGCTCCGCTCTCTGCGCGCCGCGTTCGAGGCGGAAGGCGGCAGCCCCGAGGTCTTCGACCGGATCGTCCGGAGGCTGCTCCCAGATCTCCCGGACGACGGGCGGCAGCCCTACTCCCCGGAGGTCACGTAGTGGTAGATGTTGCGGGCCGTCTGCCGGGCCTCAGGACCGGTCTTGGGGTTTAGCATGAGGAAGGCCACTACTACGGCCAGCACGAAGACCAGCTTCCTCAGCTTGCCCCCGCCTTTGCGGACCCTCTCACCCCGGAGCCTCAGGGAGCCCTCCTGAGCCGCGTGCACGGCCTCCTCGACCCGCCGGCGCAGCTTGTCGTCGTCCCAGAGACGGGCGGCAATCCTGTCCGGGCTGTCACCGGAGAGCTCCTCGTAGATCTTGCGCGCCGACTCCAGAAAGGTGCGGATGTTCTCCTGCAACTCGTCGTCGTAGAGCAGCCGCTCGGCGAACGGCCGCGCTCCCTCGGCCGCCGCGGCCGCTCCCGCCAGTATGCCGGCCCTCTCCTTCATCCTCTCTGCCCTGGACTTCCTTCCGAACACCTGAACCTCCCTCTTTCTCTACGCCCCGTAATATAACCCAAACGCCCGCGCAGGGGCTCGCGGGACCGCTAAAGCATATACCCGCTGGAGGGTGGCCCTATGCCGCCCCAACCCTGCCGACCCGCCGCAGGAAGATCCGCACGCGCTCGCCCTCGACCTCCAGCTCGGGCGAACCGTCGGGCGGCTCGCCGTCCAGGACGAGCTCCCGCGCCAGCACCTCCGACCGGAAGTACTCGCCCCAGCCACCGCGCAGCAGATCCCGCACGCGCTCGCTGCCGCCGAGGCTGACGGCGATTGTGTCCTCTATCTCCAGCCCCTGCTCGCGCCGCAGGTTCTGGACCCGGTGCACGAGCTCCCGTACCAGCCCCTCCTCGCGGAGCCCGGGGGTGAGCTCCGTTTTCAGCGCTACGGCGAAGTCCCGCTCGCGCTCGACCGCATATCCCTCGCGCTCCCCGGCCTCGACGAGCAGCTCCGCAGGGGCGAGCGTCACCTCCCGGCCGTCCACACTCAGCGTGACGGGCTCGCCGGCGGCGGCCCGCGCCCCGGCGTCGGGTCCGGCCTCCTCCAGCGCCCGCCTTATCTGCGGTACCAGCCGCCCGTACTTCGGCCCCACGACCTTGAGGTTGGGCTTCAGGGTGTAGCTCACCACATCCTCCGGAGACCCGAAGCGCAACTCCTTGACGTTCAGCTCGTCCAGGACTATCTCCCGCAGCCTCCGGATGCCCGCCGCAGCCTCCTCCGGAGCCGCGATCACGACCTCTCCGAGCGGCTGGCGGGTCTTTATGCCCGCCGCGTTCCGGGCCGCACGCCCCAGAGTCACGGCCTTCCGCGCCGCCGCCATGTCCCCGGAGAGGGTATGGTCTATGAGGGCCTCGTCCGCCCGCGGCCAGTCGGCCAGATGCACGCTCTCCGGCGCTCCCGGTTCCGCGTTTACGACCAGGTTCCGGTACATCTTCTCGGCCACGAACGGGGTGAACGGCGCGGTAAGCCGGGCGGTGATAGCCAGACACTCGTAGAGCGTGGAGTGCGCGGCTCTCTTGTCCACGTCGTCCTCGCTCTTCCAGAACCGGCGGCGGCTGCGGCGCACGTACCAGTTGGAGAGCTCGTCCACGAACTCGCCCAGAGCACGCCCGGCGGCCGTCACATCGTAGGCGTCCATCCGCTCCGTTACGGTCTTTACCGTGAGGTTCAGCTCGCTGAGCACCCAGCGGTCCAGCAGGCCCCGCTCTTCCAGCGGCACGGAGTCCGTACCGGGATCGAAGCCGTCTATCCGGGCGTAGGTGACGAAGAAAGCGTAGGTGTTCCAGAGCGTAAGCAGGTACTTGCGGACGGCTTCGTCGACCTGCTCCAGCGAGAAGCGCCGCGGGTTGCCGGGGCTGGTGGCCGTGTAGAGCGCCCACCGCAGCGCGTCAGCCCCCTGATTCTCGAAGACCTCCCAGGGGTCCACTACGTTCCCCCGGCTCTTGCTCATCTTCTTCCCCTCGGCGTCCAGCACGTGGCCCAGGACGAGGCAGGTCTTGTACGAGCTGCGCCCGAAGAGCAGCGTGGAGACCGCCAGCAGCGAGTAGAACCAGCCCCGCGTCTGGTCGACCGCCTCGCAGATGTAGTCCGCCGGAAACTGGCGCTCAAAGCGCTCCCGGCCCCGGTGCGGGTAGCCCCACTGCGCGAACGGCATGCTGCCGGAATCGAACCAGGCGTCCAGCACCTCCGGCACCCGGCGGGCCTCCTCGCCGGTCTCGGGATGCCTTATGCGCACCCGGTCTATGTACGGCCGGTGCAGATCGTCCGGGACGGGGTCTATTGCCAGCTCGCGCAGCTCCTCAACGCTGCCGACGACCACCGTCTCGCCGGAGGCGGTCCTCCAGATGGGCAGCGGCGTGCCCCAGTAGCGCTCGCGGCTGAGCGCCCAGTCCACGTTGTTTCTGAGCCAGTCGCCGAAGCGGCCCCACTTTATGTGCTCCGGCAGCCAGTTTATGCGCTCGTTCTCGCGCAACAACTCGTCCAGCACCGCCGTGGTGCGGGCGTACCAGGCCCGCTTGGCGTAGTAGAGCAGCGGCGTGCCGCACCGCCAGCAGTGCGGGTAGGCGTGCTCGTACTCCCCGGCCCGGAAGAGCAGCCCCCTCTCCCGCAGCTCCTCGACGAGCCCGGCGTCCGCCTCCTTGACGAACTGCCCGGCGAACGGCCCCACCCGCTCGTCGAAGGTGCCGTCGGGCCTGACCGGGTGGATGGTCGGCAGCCCGTAGCGCCGCCCGGTACGCTGGTCGTCCTCGCCGTAGGCCGGGGCGGTGTGCACCAGTCCGGTCCCCTCGGAGGTCGTCACATAGTCGCCGAGCACCACGGTCCAGAGATTCTCCGTTTCTTCTACGGGCACGTAGTCGAAGGGGCGCCGGTACCTGAGACCCTCCAGCTCCGTGCCCCGCCGCCTCTCCACCACCCGGTAGCCACCCTCTCCGAGCACCCTCTGCAGCAGCTCTTCGGCCAGCACCAGCCGCTCGCCGTCCAGCTCGACGGTCGCGTACTCCACCTCCGGGTGAGCGGCGACGGCAGCGTTGGAGACGAGCGTCCAGGGCGTCGTCGTCCACACCAGCAGGCTGGTGTTCTCTTCATCTTCCAGCGGCAGCTTCACGTAGACGCTGGGGTCCACCACGTCCTCGTAGCCCATGGCAACCTCCGCCGAGGAGAGCGAGGTCTGGTCGCGCGGGCAGTGGGCGGTGACCTTGTACCCCTCGTAGAGCAGGTCACGCCCATAGAGCTCCTTGAGCGCCCACCACACACTCTCTATGTAGGTGTTGTCCAGTGTCCAGTAGGCGTCCTCCATGTTCGCCCAGAAGCCCATGCGGTCGCTCATGCGCTTCCAGTCGTCCACGTAGCGGAAGACCGACTCGCGGCACAGCCTGTTGAACTCCTCGACCCCGTACTCCTCTACGTCCCGCTTGCCGGAGAGCCCGAGCTCCTTCTCCACCTCCAGCTCCACCGGCAGGCCGTGGCAGTCCCAGCCGCCCTTGCGCTCCACGCGGTAGCCGCGCATGGTCTTGTAACGGGGGATGAGATCCTTGAACGCCCGCGCCAGTACGTGGTGGAAGCCCGGGCGTCCGTTGGCCGTCGGCGGACCCTCGTAGAACACGTAGGGCCTCTCCTCCGGTCGGCTCTCCACGGACTTCCGGAACGCGCCGCTCCCCTGCCAGAACTCCAGGACCTCGCGCTCCAGCTCGGGGAAGTTCACCCGGGGTGTCACCTTCTCGAACGCCATCCCTCTAAAGCCTCCTGAAGATGCAAACGCCCGCCCTCACGGCGGCCTCTCCTCTTATCCGCCGCGGGGACGGGAGCCGGAAGGCCCTCGCGGTACCACCCCGCTTGCCCGGGACCTCGCGGTCCCAGACCCCTCACCGGGTGCCAAGAAGACACCCTCTCGCTGTAACGGGCGAACCCGGCCGGTCCTACTTGGCGCCTGAGACCCGCAAGGCCCCTTCGCTTTCGGCCGGCGGCTCGGGGAGGATCTTCGGCCCGAACCCCGCGCCGGGCTCCCACCGTCCCCGGCTCGCTGTAGCGGGGCGCCCCGGACCTACTCGTTCCCGTCAACGCCTTTCGGCGTTTATGGTAACCTTGCGGCTGCGGGTTCGCAAGGTTGCGGCCTGTAATCGAAGATTGTCCTTCTATTAACAGAATCGTAACAGCCCGGAAATACCTGCGTAACCGGGATCGGGTATATTCCCTAGTGATCGAGCCCCGACCGATGGGTATCACATCCCCCCTCCAGACCCCCCGTCGGTCGGGTTTTTCTGTGCCGGTAGCGCGGGTGGTGGGAGGGTGTTATCTTGGGCGCCACCGAAGGGCAGCATATACATTCGTCCGCGCAGGGCGCCTTTTTTGAGGTATGTCCGTTGCGGGGCAAGAAGGGGACTTCGGGCCGCGGGAGCGGTCTTTAGAGAGGAGGGATTTTCGGGATGAAGATCAGGGAGCTATCCCGCCGGGAGTTTCTGGCCGTCTCCGGGATGACGGGGGCCGGGCTGGTCGTGGCCGGCTGCGGCGGGGGCGAGACCATTGGAGGCGAGGAGGAGGGAGGAGGCGACGGGCAGCCGCAGGAGGGCGGTACCTTCACCTTCGGGCGCGGCTCCGACTCGGTCACGCTGGATCCCATCCACGCCACCGACGGGGAGTCGCTCATAGTCTGCCGGCAGATCTTCGACGGTCTGCTGGACTTCGAGCCTGAGACCACCGATCTGGTGCCTGCGCTGGCGGTGGAGGTGCCCGAGCCGGAGGAGGACGGGCTCGTCTACACCTTCCCTCTGCGGGAGGGTGTGACCTTCCACGACGGGACGCCGTTCAATGCCGAGGCCGTGGTCTTCAACTTCGAGCGGTGGATGAACAGCGGGAATGAGTACCACGCCGGCGGGGGGCCGCAGGCCTCCGACTTCTCCTACTACTCGGGGATGTTCGGCGGCTTCGACGAGGAGAGCATCATCGAGAGCGTGGAGGCCGTGGACGAGTACACGGTGCGTTTCAGGCTGCGGGAGCCGCAGGGACCCTTCCTCAGGAACATTGCGATGAGCCCGTTTGGCATCGCATCTCCGGCGGCTATTCAGGAGGACGTGGAGGAGTTCTGGCGCAACCCGGTCGGGACCGGGCCGTTCCGGTTCGTGGAGTGGAACCAGGGGTCGACGGTGCGCCTGGAGAAGAACGAGGAGTGGTGGGGGACGGACGTGCCCGTGGAGGAGGGCGGTGGCGGTCCGTTCGTGGACGAGGTGGTCTTCCAGTCCATCGACGACAACACCTCGCGCGTGGCGGCGCTGGCCGGCGGGCAGCT
Organism: Rubrobacter taiwanensis; assembly: GCF_004337705.1. Taxonomy (GTDB): domain Bacteria; phylum Actinomycetota; class Rubrobacteria; order Rubrobacterales; family Rubrobacteraceae; genus Rubrobacter_C; species Rubrobacter_C taiwanensis. Next base: position 18,658 of record NZ_SKBU01000016.1, on the reverse strand, counting down.
CTCCGGGGCCGACGGGCTCACGCCGGACGACGTGCCGACCATCGAGCAGGACCCGAACCTGAAGGTGATCTTCCGCCCGCCGCTGAACGTGGGGTATCTGGCGATGCACACGCAGAAGGAGCCCTTCAACGACGTCAACGTGCGGCGGGCCATCAACCATGCCATAGACATGGAGGCCATCGTGCAGGCCTTCTTCGGCGAGACGGGGGAGGTGGCGACCAACCCGATGCCGCCGACGGTGCCCTTCTTCAACGAGGGCGTCGAGCGCTATCCCTACGATCCGGACCGGGCGCGGGAGCTGCTGGCCGAGGCCGGGTACGAGGACGGCTTCGACACCGAGCTGTGGTTCATGCCCATCCCGCGGCCGTACATGCCGGACGGGCGGGGCATCGCGCAGGCGATAGCCTCAGATCTGCAGGAGGTGGGGATAAACTGCGAGCTCGTCACCTTCGAGTGGGGCACGTACATCGAGCGCACGGGCCGGGGCGAGCATCCGATGGCGCTGCTCGGGTGGACCGGGGACAACGGCGACCCGGACAACTTCCTGAACATACACTTCAACAGCGCCAACGCCACCGAGGAGAACGCGCTCAACATCGCCTACTACGAGAACGACGAGGTGGACGAGCTGCTCAACCGGGGTGCGAGCACGATAGACGAGGGCGAGCGCGAAGAGGCATACATGAGGGTGCAGGAGATTATCATGGAGGATGCGCCGTGGGTGACGATAGCCTACACCCGGCCGCCGCTCGGCTTCCAGAACCGGGTGCAGGGCTATCTGCCCAGCCCGACGGGCGGCGAATCCTTCAACTCGGTCTACCTCTCCGGGTAGGACGCCGCCGGACGCCGGGAGGTAAGGGCGCTGGTTGAGTACATAGGCCGGAGGGTCCTGCAGCTCATCCCGGTGCTCATCGGGGTCTCGGTCCTGGTCTTCTTCATGGTGCGCCTCATCCCGGGGGACCCGGCCCAGATCCTGCTCGGGCAGACGGCCTCCCAGGAGCGGGTGCAGGAGCTGCGGGCTCAGATGGGTCTGGACCGGCCGCTGCCGGTCCAGTACCTGCTCTTCGTCCGCGGGGCGGTGACGGGGGATCTGGGGGACTCCATCGTGACGGGCCGGCCGGTGACCGAGGAGCTGCTGGCCCGCTTCCCGGCCACGCTGGAGCTCACGCTCGCGGCCATGCTGCTCGCCGTGGCGGTGGGGATCCCGGTCGGGGTTATTGCGGCCGTGCGGCAGTACTCGGTCCTGGACAAGGTCACCTCAGTTTTGGCTCTGACGGGGATAAGCATGCCCATCTTCTGGCTGGCCATGATCCTCATCGTGATCTTCACCGTCCAGCTGCAGCTCTTGCCGTTCCCGGGCCGCACGAGCGTCCCGATCTCGAGCATCACCGGGCTGGCGCTGGTGGACTCGCTGCTCACGCTCAACTTCGAGGGCTTCCGCAGCGCGCTCTTGCACCTGATCATGCCCGCCGTGGCCCTGGGAACGATCCCGATGGCGATCATCACGCGCATGACCCGCAGCAGCATGCTGGAGGTGATGAACGAGGACTACATCCGCACCGCGCACGCCAAGGGCCTGATGCCGCGGCGCGTGATCTTCAAGCACGCCCTGCGCAACGCCATGCTGCCGACCGTCACGGTCATCGGGCTGCAGTTCGGGCTCTTGATGGGCGGGGCCGTGATCACGGAGACCATCTTCGCCTGGTCCGGGATAGGCCAGATCGCCTACGAGTCCATCAACCGGCGGGACTACGCCATGATCCAGGCCGTCGTGCTCTACGGCGCGACGTTCTTCGTGCTGATCAACCTCCTGGTGGACGTGCTCTACGCCATCCTCGACCCGCGGGTGAGGTACTAGGATGACCGAGCAGGCGCAGGCCGGAGCGCAGACCGACGTAGTCGGCGGGCGGGTGGAGTCGCGGGGACGCTGGAGGGACTTCCGGCGGGTCTTCTTCGGCAACCGCCTGGCGCTTACCGGCACCGCCGTGATGGCCCTCTTCATCTTCTGCGCCCTCTTCGCCCCGATCATAGCGCCCTACGACCCCTACGAGCAGGATCTTACCGCCAAGTTCGCTCCTCCGACCTCCCAGCACTGGCTGGGGCAGGACGAACTCGGACGCGACATCCTCTCGCGCCTCATCTACGGCGCGCGCGTCTCGCTCACGGCCGGGCTGGCCGCAGTCGCCTTCGCCACGGTAGTAGGCACGGTGATCGGGGTGACCGCCGGGTACGTGGGCCGCTGGGTGGACTCGGTCCTGATGCGGCTGATGGACGTGATCCTGGCCTTCCCGACCATCCTGCTGGCCATCGTGATCGTGACCATCCTCGGCCCCAGCCTGACGAACGCCATGCTGGCGGTCGGGATCGTGAACGTGCCGCAGCTGGCGCGCGTGGTCCGCTCGGCGGTAATAACCGTCCGCGAGCGGGACTACGTGGAGGCCGAACGGGCACTGGGAGCGGGCAACCTCCAGATCGTGCGCACGGCCATCCTGCCGAACAGCCTGGCGCCGCTTATCGTGCAGGCCACGCTCACGCTGGCGACGGCCATCCTGGATATCGCGGCGCTCTCTTTCCTGGGCCTCGGCGCCCGCCCGCCGACGCCGGAGTGGGGCGCTATGCTCACCGACGCCTTCCGCTCGGGCTTCGGCGTCTTCGTTACGGGCCAGCACGCCATCATCTTCCCCGGCGTCGCCATCGCCCTCTCCGTCCTCTCGGTGAACTTTATCGGAGACGGCCTGCGCGACGCCCTGGACCCCCGGCAGCGGCGCTAGAGCGAACCGTCCCCGGAAATACCTCATTCGATGTATTGCTCTCTGCTACTGGAGTTACTAGATTCAGGCCAGAGGCGCCCGAGGAAAGGATGCCACCATGACCGAGCGGAAGACCGCGAGCGGGCTGGATTTCGAGGAGATGCGCCGCGCCATCGAGGAGTGCGATGCCGAAGCGCTCATCGGCCTGTACGCCGGCGGTGCCGAGATGAAGATAGTGAACAAGAACACCACTCCAAACTCGCCCCGGATTCTGCGTGGCAAGGAGGAGATCGCCGGTTATCTCCGGGACGTCTGCGGGCGGGAGATGACCCATCGCGTGGAGAACGCGGTGATCGGGGAGGACCGCGCGGCGTTCACCGAGGCGTGCGAGTACCCCGGCGGGATGAAGGTGCTGGCGGCAACAACGCTGGAGGTGTGGAACGGCAGGATCTCGCGCCAGCTCACCGTGGAGGCCTGGGACGAGTAGGAGCGGCTCCCTGCCCGGGGAACGCCGGGTGTGGTTGCCGCAACAAGGAACGGTAGCGGGCGGCCCGGAGGGGTAGAGCAGGAGGAAGAGAGATGACGTTCGCTACGAACGCGGAGCGATCGGAGCTGCCGCCGCGGCTGACCTTGCGGGCGGCAACCTTCCTGACCCGCCTGGCGAGCGATCGCACCTTCCTCGCCGCCCGGGTTCTCCCGCTGCTCGGGGAGGCGGCGGGGTCGGAGAGCTGGTACGTGGCGCATCGCCACGATACTCCGGATGGTGTGTCGTTTCAGATCTTCGTCTGGCCTCCGGGCAGCTCGACCCGCATCCACGACCACTCCTCCTGGGGAGCTTTCTGTTGCGCGGCGGGAGCCGTTCTGGAGGAGCGCTACGAGCGCCTCGACGACGGCTCCCGGCCGGAATACGCCCGGCTGAGGGTGCTCTGGCGGCGGGTGTGGGGCCGGCGGGACGGTGTCTCAACCGTCCTGCCCTACGAGCGGGGCATCCACCGGGTGGGGAACGCCGGCGGGAGGGCGGCGGTCAGCATCCACCTCTACGGGCCCCGGGCGGGAGACGTGGACGGCCGGGACTACGACCCCGCCCGCGACTACGTCTGCGACCGCCGGTAGGGGCGCTGCGGACGGCTCCGCCTGAATTTTCGGCCGCGCGTCGTAGAATAAGGGGCCGGAAGGCCATCGGAGCGACCGCGCCGGAGGTGGAGCTTGGCGGACGTGACGGTAGTAGGCGGCGGGCTGGCCGGGAGCGAGGCCGCCTGGCGGGCGGCGGAGGCCGGCTGCTCGGTGGAGCTGTGGGAGATGCGGCCGGTGAGGATGACCCCGGCCCACCACACGGAGTCTCTAGCCGAGCTGGTCTGCTCCAACTCTCTGGGCAACCGCTCGCTATCTACGGCCTCCGGGCTGCTAAAAGAGGAGCTGCGGCGGCTGGGGTCGGTGATCCTGCGCTGCGCGGACGCCAACGCGGTGCCGGCGGGCGGTGCTCTGGGGCTGGCGCGGGAGGACTTCTCCCGCGCCGTGACGGAGGCCGTCTCCTCGCACCCGAACATCGAGCTGGTGCGCAAGGAGGCGACGGAGATCCCGGACGGGCCGGCCGTGATCGCCACGGGGCCGCTCACCTCGGACGCGCTGGCGGAGAAGATAACGGAGATCTGCGGCGAGACCCCGTTCTTCTACGATGCGGCCTCCCCGATCCTCTACCGGGAGACGCTGGACGACGGGATCATCTACCGCGCCTCCCGCTACGGCAAGGGCGAGGCGGCGTACCTGAACTGCCCGATGAACGAAGCGCAGTACTACGCCTTCGTCGAGGAGCTGTGCCGGGCCGAGCTCGCCCCCATCAAGGACTTCGAGGAAGGCATGTACTTCGAGGGGTGCCTGCCGGTGGAGGTGATCGCGCGCCGCGGACCCGACACTTTACGCTTCGGGCCGATGAAGCCCGTGGGACTCCCGGACCCCCGCACCGGCCGGGAGCCGTTCGCCGTGGTGCAGCTGCGGCAGGACGACGCCGAGGGCCAGCTGTACAACATGGTCGGCTTCCAGACGCGCCTGAAGTGGGGCGAGCAGAGGCGGGTCTTCCGCATGATCCCGGGCCTGGAGAACGCCGAGTTCGCCCGCATGGGCGTAATGCACCGCAACACCTACCTGCACTCCAACCGGGTGCTGGAGGCGACCATGCGCCTCCGCAGCGGCGGTCCGCTCTTCTTCGCCGGGCAGCTCACCGGCGTCGAGGGCTACGTGGAGAGCGCCGCTATGGGGTACATCGCGGGGCTCAACGCCGCGCGCGTGGCCCGGGGCGGGGAGCCCATCACGTTCCCGCGCACTACCATGATCGGGGCGCTCGCCGACTACATCACCGTCAAGGACGGGACGCTCCAGCCCATCAACTCCAACTGGGGGCTCCTCCCCGCCGCGCCCCGCAAGGAGAACGGCCGGCGGCTCTCCAAGCAGGAGCGCCGCGAGAGGCAGGCGCGGGCGGCGCTCGCCGCGCTGGAGGAGTTCAGGCGGGAAGTTCTGAACGCCCAGCCCGTGGGTTAGGAGTTCCGGACCGCCCCCGCAGCGGCCGCCGGCCCCTCAGAGCTTCGCCGGAGCCCCGGGCCGGAGCGCGCCCTCCAGGATGGTCTCGACGAGCTCCTCGAAGGAGATCCCGGCGGCCTCGGCGGCGAGCGGGAAGGTGGAGGTCTCGGTGAAGCCCGGGATGGTATTGGCGTCCAGCACCCACGGGGTCCCGCCCTCCAGGATCATGTCCACCCGGGCGAACCCCGAGCAGCCTAAAGCACGGTAGGCGCTGAGCGCGGCCTCCTCCAGCCGCGAGACCGCCGCGGCCGGAACCTCGGCCGGGATGGCGAAGTCCGTCATGCCGGGGGTGTACTTGGCCTCGAAGTTGTACATGCCCTCTTGGGGGCGCACCTCCACGAGCGTCAGCACGCGCGGCTCCTCCCCGGGCGGCTGGAGTATGGGGGCCAGGATCTCCTGCCCCTCGACCCACCGCTCCAGGAGCACCTTCGTGTCGTAGCCGAAGGCCTCGTAGACGGCGTCCAGCAGGCGCTCGCCGTCCTCCAGCCGGGAGAGCCCCAGCGCCGACCCCTGCCGGGCGGGCTTGACGGCCAGGGGATACCCCACCTCCTCGGCGGCCAGATCCAGCGCCGCCGAAGCCCCCATCTCGTTCATCGCCCGTCGCCAGAAGGTGCGGAACGGCGGCGTGGGGATGCCGCTGGCCCGTAGGACGCGCTTGGCCTGATCTCCGTCCATGCACCGGTTGCTGGCGAGCGGGCCGCTCCCCGTGTAGGGGATGTTCAGGGTCTCCAGCAGGGCCTGAACCGTGCCGTCCTCACCGCCGATGCCGTGCAGGCAGACGAAGGCCGCATCCGGCTCCAGCTCCACCAGCCGCCGCGTCGTAGACTCCTCTATGTCCAGCGGGTAGACGGTGTGCCCCAGACGCTCCAGCGCGTGCTGCACCCGGCCGCCGGTCAGGAGCGAGACGTCCCGCTCCATCGAGGTTCCGCCCTTGAGGACCGCGATGCGGGCCATTACCGCTGCGTCCGCTCCTTCCTGCGGGCCCGGGCGCGCGAGCCCCGCTCCAGCTTATCCCGGAACTCCATCCGCTCCTTGATGACCTCCGAGAGCAGCTCGATGCCGCGCCTTATCTTCTCCGGCTCCACGAACGAGAAGTTCAGCCGCATGCAGTTCTTGCCCGCGCCATCGGCGTAGAAGCCCTCGCCCGGCACGTAGGCGATGTTGCGCTGAATCGCCTGCGGCAGCATCGCGGTCGCGTCCAGATACTCGGGCAGCGTCACCCACACGAAGAACCCCCCGTCCGGGTGGGTCCAGTAGACCTCCTCGGGCATGAACTCGGCCAGCGCGTCTAGCATCGCGTCGCGGCGCTCACGGTAGACCTTCAGGAGCCGCCTTATGTACCCGCGCCACTCGCCGCTCCTGAAGTACGCCACGATGAGCATCTGCGAGAGGTTGGAGGAGCACAGATCCGCCGCCTGCTTGCCCACGTTCACCTTGTGCAAAATGCCCTGCTGGGCGTGCACCCACCCGAGCCTGACGCCGGGAGCGAAGATCTTGGAAAACGTCCCCAGGTACACCACCCGCTCCAGCTCCCCGGAGGCTTGCTCCAGCGAGGAGATGGTCGGCGGGGCCTCGCCGTCGAAACGCAGCACGCCATAGGGGTTGTCCTCCACTATGATGAGGTCGTGCTCCCGGGCGAGCTCCAGAAGCTGCCGCCGCCGCTCGCCGGAGAGCGTGACCCCGGCCGGGTTCTGGAAGTTCGGGACGGTGTAGATGAACTTGACTGCCACCTTCTGCCGGCGCGCCCGCTGAATGGCCTCCGCGGCGGCCGCGACGTCCATCCCGTGGCGGTCCATGGGTACGTGCAGGATGCGCGGCCGGTAGGAGGAGAAGGCGTTCAGCGCGCCCACGTAGGTGGGAGCCTCGCAGATCACGGCATCCCCCTCGTCCAGGAAGACCCGGCCGATCAGGTCCAGCCCCTGCTGCGCACCGGTGGTCAGGAACACGTCCTCCTGCCGGGCGGGGGTCCCCTCGGCGGCCATCACGTCCATGATGATGTCCTTGATCTCCTCCAGCCCGCCGGTCGGCCCGTACTGCAGGGCCCGGGCGGAGTCGTCGGCAACGGCGGCCGCTATCCGCTTGAGCGCCTCGCTGCCGAACGCCGAGGTGTCCGGGAAGCCCCCGGCCAGCGAGATGATGCCGGGCCGGGAGAGCATCGCCATCAGGTCCCGCGCGGCGGAGCTCCTGAGCCCCCGAACCCGCCGGGCGTAGAGAAAGTCGAAGCGGTCGAGATCTACCACCGGCATCTTAAGAACCCCCTCCCGCAACGTGCCTCCCGAGCGTACCCCGCCCGGCCCCAATGACGTAAGCCCGTTCCACGGGCGTAAATATACAGCCGACCGTCACGGCAGGGAAGGCCGCTCCCGTACTCGCCGGACCGCCGCGCTCGGCCCCCCTCAGGCCCTCAATCTCGATGCGCCGCATGGCCCCTGACTCTACCACAACTCCCCGGGTGAATGTAGACTTCCGGCATGGAGCGGATCATATTCGTAACCTCCAACCGCAACAAGGCCCGCGAGGCCGGACGCATCCTCGGCCTGAACGTAGAGCCCGTCCCGCTCGACGTGCCGGAGATACAATCCCTCGACCTCGAAGCGGTCGCCCGGGCCAAGGTCCGCGCCGCCTGCGAAGCGCTCGGCGACCCGGACCTCCCCGTGCTCGCCGAAGATTCGGGCCTCGCCGTTAACGCCTGGAACGGCTTCCCCGGCGCCCTGACCAGATGGCTCATGCAGAGCGTCGGTAACGAAGGTCTCCTCCGGATGCTCTCCGGCTACGAAGACCGCTCGGCCCGCGCCCTCTGCGTAGTCGCCGTCGCGCACGAAGGCTCGATACATACCTTCTGGGGCGAGGTGGAGGGCGAGATAGCCCCCGAACCCCGCGGCAGCGGAGGCTTCGGTTACGACCCCGTCTTCATCCCCGCCGGACAGAGCCGCACCTACGCCGAACTCGGGGAGCTCAAGAACGAACTCTCCCACCGCGCCCGCGCCCTCCGCGCCGTCCGCGAGTGGCTCGGAAGCCCCTGACCCATTCCGATTGCCGGAAAAAGATATATTTTATGTGGATCATAGATCCCGTTAATGGGGGAGTGTTATCCTGTGAGCGGACCTGCGTTTTCGGAGCATTGCAAGGGGGTTAGTGGTGGCAGACGAGAAGCAGACGGAGGTATCGGCGGCGGTAGATCCCGAACGTCTTGTGAGGCTCTACCGGGAGATGGTGCTGGTCCGGGAGTTTGAGGAGGCGTCGCAGCGGAGCTTCCGGCAGGGCAAGATCGGGGGTTACCTGCACGTCTACACCGGGCAGGAGGCTGTGGCGGCCGGTTTTCTAAGCCAGAAGAAGGAGGAGGACAAGGTCATCACCGCCTACCGCGACCACGCTCACGCTCTGATGCTGGGGGCGGATCCCAAGGAGGCCATGGCCGAGCTCTTCGGCAAGCGGACCGGGATGGTCAAGGGCAAGGGCGGCTCGATGCACCTGTTCGACGTGGACCGGGGGCTGATGGGTGGCTACGGCATCGTCGGCGGGCACGTGCCCTTAGGTGTCGGGATCGCCTACGCGCTGCGTTACAGGGGGAGCGACGGGATCTGCCAGCTCTATCTGGGCGATGGGGCGGTGCAGACCGGGGCCTTCCACGAGGCGGCCAACCTGGCCGGGCTGTGGGGGCGGGACGGGATGTGTCCCGTTGTCTTCATCGTGGAGAACAACCAGTACGCGATGGGCACCAGCGTCGAGCGTTCCACGGCCAACCCGGACTTCGCCGGCAAGTTCGAAGCCTACGGCATCGAGAGCGAGAAGGTGGACGGGATGAGTCTGGAGGCCGTGCTGGAGGCCGGCGGCCGGGTCTTTGAGGAGGTGCGTGAGAGCGGCAAGGCGTACGCCATAGAGGCCATAACCTACCGCATCGCGCCGCACGGGGCGGCGGACTTCTTCGAGAAGTATCGCACCAAGGAGGAGGTTCGGGAGTGGCGCCAGAAGGACCCGATCGGGCTGCTGGAGCAGCGCCTTCTGGACCTAGACGCCGTCGACGAGGAGAAGCTACAGGAGATCAAGGACGAGGCCAAAAGGACCATCGAGGAGGCCGTCCGGTTCGCCGACGAGAGCGAGGAGCCGCCGCCCGAGGAGCTCTACACCGACGTGTATGCCGGCGAGGACGAGTACCTGGGGAAGGAGTAGGAGTTGGCGGAGAAGACCTACCGCGAGGCTCTCAAGGAGGCCATGACCGAGGAGATGGAGCGGGATGAGAGCGTCCTGCTGCTGGGCGAGGACATCGGGGTCTACGGCGGCACGCACCTCATCACCGACGGGCTTCTGGACATGTTCGGCAAGAAGCGCGTCATCGACACCCCCATCTCCGAGGCCGGTTTTACCGGTGCGGCCATCGGCATGGCGATGATGGGGCTCCGTCCGGTGGTGGAGATGATGACCTGGAACTTCTCGTTCATCGCGGCGGATCAGATAATCCAGAACGCGGCCAAGGTGCGGTATTTCTCCGGCGGGCAGGTGCAGGTTCCGCTCGTGATCCGCGGTCCCAACGGAGGCGGCGTGCAGCTCTCCGCCCAGCACACCCACAGTCTGGAGAGCTTCTACGGTCACTTCCCGGGTTTGAAGGTGGTCGCTCCGGTCACGCCGGCGGACGTGAAGGGGATGATGATCTCCTCCATCCGCGACCCCAACCCGGTAATCTTCCTGGAGGCCGGTGCGCTCTACGGCACCCGGGGCGAGGTGCCCGAGGGCGAGCACACCGTTCCGTTCGGCAAGGCGCGGGTAGCGCGCGAGGGGAGCGATGTGACGCTCGTGGCCTACGGGCGGCAGGTGCTTCTGTGCGAGCGGGCTGCTGAAAGGCTGGCCGAGGACGGCATAGAGGCCGAGGTGATAGACCTGCGCTCCATCCGGCCGCTGGACGAGGAGACCGTGATCGAGTCCGTCAGGAAGACCCACCGGGCGGTCTCGGTGCAGGAGCAGTGGCGCTACTACGGGGTCAGCTCGGAGATAGCCGCCATAATCCAGGAGAAGGCCTTCGACTACCTGGACGCCCCGGTCGAGCGGGTGAGCGGGGCCGAGGTCCCGGCGCCCTACGCCCGCAACCTGGAGCTGATGTGCTTCCCGAGCGAAGAGCAGGTCGTGGAGGTCGCCCGCCGAGTTCTCTACCAGGAGGTCTAGAGGTGCCGGAAGTCATCATGCCCAAGATGGGCGATGCGATGGAGGAGGGGACGATCCTCCGCTGGCTCAAGCAGGAGGGCGATGAGGTGGAGGAGGGCGACGTTCTCGCCGAGATAGAGACCGACAAGGTCAACCTGGAGATGGAGGCCGAGGCTTCCGGCAAGCTGGCCGAGATCATCGCCGGAGAGGGGGAGAGCGTCCCCGTCGGCCGGCCCATCGCCTTCATCCAGGGCGAGGGCGAGGAGGTCCCCGAGCGCGGAAAGCCCCGCGAGGCGGCGGCCGGAGCCGCCGAAGAGGAGGAGGGCGCCGGGGCTCCGGCCGCCACCGAGGAGCGGGAGGCCCGGCCGCGCGAGCGGGCACCGGAGGCCGACGGTCACGTGCGGGCCTCTCCTCTCGTGCGGCGTCTGGCGCGCGAGCACGACGTAGACCTCTCGCAGATAGAGGGTTCCGGGCCGCACGGGCGCATCGTGGAGCGCGACATCCGGGCATATCTGGAGCGGGCGCCCGAGGAGCGCGAGGAACGTCCGGCCGCACCCGCTGCCGCGCCGCGGGCCGCCGAGCTGCCGCCGCCGACCGGCGCTCCGGGCACCGAGCTCGTGGAGCCGAGCCGCATGCAGCGCATCATCGGCGAGCGCATGACGCAGGCCAAGCAGCAGATCCCGCACTTCTACGCCACCGTCGAGGTGCGCATGGACGAGCTGATGCGGCTGCGCGGAGAGCTCAACGAGCAGCTCGCCGAAGAGGGGGTGAAGCTCTCCGTCAACGACTTCGTGATGAAGGCGTGCGCGCTCGCTCTCGGCAAGTTCCGCAACCTGAACGCGCTGTACACCAGCGAGGGCATAGAGCTGCACGAGTCGGTCGACATGGCGATGGCCGTGGCGCTGGAATCCGGCCTCATAACCCCCGTGATCCGCGACTGCGCCGGAAAGACCCTCTCGAAGATCTCGGCCGAGGCCAAGGACTTGGCAACGCGGGCGCGGGAGGGCAAGCTCAAGCCCGACGAGTACCAGGGCGGCACGTTCACGGTCTCGAACATGGGCATGTTCGGGGTGGAGGACTTCACGGCGATCATAAACCCGCCGCAGGTAGCCATAGTGGCGGTCTCGAGCATCGTCCGGCGGCCGGTCTTTGACGAGGAGGGCAGCGTGGTTCCGGCGCAGCTTATGAAGCTCACGCTCTCGGCCGACCACCGCGTCGCCAACGGCGCCGAGGGCGCGTTGTATCTGGCCGAGGTCAAGCGCCTGCTGGAGAACCCGGTGATGCTGCTGGTGTAGATGCCGCCGGGCCTGCGCCCCCGGGAGCCCCGGGGGCGCTTTTTCGTCTTCTGCCCTGCTGCACGGAGCCTGGTAAGAGGGTAAGCTGAGGTGTACCGTCCGCGGTGGGCGGACGCGGTGTTTTCGCGGGAAGGAGGCGACGTTGGCTATCCAGCCGGAGATGATTCGCAACGTGTGCATGATCGGGCACCGGGGCAGCGGCAAGACCACGCTCGCCGAGGGCATGCTCCAGGTGGCCTCACGCAAGGGGGCTAAGCCCGGGGAAGCGTTCCGGGCCGGCCACGTCCTCGACTGCTCAGACGAGGAGCGCGAGCGGGAGATGACGCTCGGCATGGGCGTCCTGAGCCTGGAGTGGAAGGGACGTCAGATCAACATCCTGGACACCCCGGGCGACGGCGGCTTCATAGGCGACGCGTTCATCGCCCAGCGCGTAGCGGACTGCGCCGTTCTGGTGGTGCACGCCCAGGACCCGATCCAGGTCGTAACCGAGCGCGTCTGGCGGCGGGGAGAGCGCGAGCAGATCCCCCACTTCATCGTCGTCAACCACCTGGACCGGGAGCGCACCGACTTCGGAGCGGCGGTGGAGCGGCTGCGGGAGCGCTTCGGCATGTCCGTGGTGCCGCTGAACCTCCCCATCGGGAGGGAGGGGGAGATCCGGGGCGTCTACGGGCTGGTGAGCGGACTGGCGTTCGTGGACGGCGAGCAGACCTCTGAGATCCCGGCCGGGATGGAGGAGGTGGTGGAAGCCTCCCGCATCCGGCTCTTTGAGACCATCGCCGAGAGCGACGACACGCTGCTGGAGAAGTACCTGGAGGGCGAGGAGCTCTCGACCGAGGAGACGTTCGAGGGGCTGCGCAAGGGGATCGCCGACGGCGTGATCATCCCCGTCGTTGCGACCAGCGCCGCGCGCCTGATCGGGGTGGACCGGTTGCTGGATACCATAGCCGGCAGCGCGCCGAGCCCGGTGGACCGCCCCGCCTGGACCGGGCGCGATCCGGAGGGCGGGGGCGAGGTCAGCTACCACTGCTCGCCGGATGAGCCCTTCAGTGCCTACGTGTTCAAGACGTACATGGACCCCTACGCCGGTAAGCTGAGCGTGATGCGGGTTGTGAGCGGGACCTGCCGCTCGGACGAGGCTCTCATCAACCCCCGCACCGGCTCCGGCGAGCGTCTGGGAGGCATCTCTCACCTGCGCGGCAGGGAGCGCGTCTCCGTGGATGAGGCCTCTCCCGGAGACATCATCGCGGTGGCCAAGCTCCGGGATACCGCCACCTTCGACACCCTCTGCACGGCCGCCGCTCCCGTAGTCTACGAGGCGGTCCCGCTGCCGGACGCCTCCACCGCCTTCGCCGTGAGAGCCAGGACCCGGGGCGAAGAAGAGAAGGTCTTCGACGCCATCCGGCGGGTGGTGAGCGAAGACCCCTCGCTCAAGCTGGAACGCTCGGAGGCGACGGGCGAGGACATTCTCGCCGGGCTCTCCCAGCTGCATGTCGAGCTCGCTCTGGAGCGCGTCCACCGCCGCTACGGGGTCGAGGTGGACGCCCGGCCGCCCAAAGTCCCCTTCAAGGAGACCATAGCCGCCTCATCCAAGGCCCAGGGCCGCTACAAGAAGCAGACCGGCGGCCGGGGCCAGTACGGTGACTGCTGGATCGAGCTGGAGCCTCTGCCCCGGGGCGGCGGATTCGAGTTCGAGGACGCGATCACCGGCGGTGTCATCCCCCGGCAGTTCATCCCGGCGGTCGAGAAGGGCATCGTGGAGGCCATGAGAGAGGGCCCGATCGCAGGCTACCCCGTAGTGGACGTGAAGGTGAGGCTCTACGACGGCAGCCACCACTCCGTCGACTCCTCGGAGATGGCCTTCAAGGTGGCCGGATCGCTGGCATTCAAGAACGCCGTGGAGAAGGCCCGCCCCGTGCTGCTGGAGCCCTATCTGAAGGTTCGCGTCACCGTGCCGCAGGAGCTCGTGGGCGACGTCATGGGCGACCTCTCCGGCCGCCGGGGCCGCCCGATGGGCATAGACCAGCTCGGCGACGGGCAGCGCCAACTGGTGGAGGCCGAGGTGCCCCAGGTGGAGATGCTCACCTACGCCCGCGACCTGCGCGCCATCACCGGCGGCCGGGCCAACTTCCAGACGGAGTTCTCACACTACGAAGAGGTGCCGCCGAACCTCGTGGAGAAAGTCCTGGCGGCCAACAGGGATCCCGAAGAGGAGAACGGGGGGTAGAGCTTCCGGGGCGTCCTCCCGGACGCCCCGGACGGACGGTTACCTCAGTACCTCGTTCAGCGGCGGCCGCTCCACGATATCCACGACGTGCTCCTGCAGCTGCAGTCCCTCGGGAGAGGCCGCGGCGTGCACGTAGCTGTCGAGCTGGTAGAGCGACTCGGAGAGGTGCGGCTCGACCAGCTGCCCCAGCCGGCCCTCCTGATGCAGCCGGCGGGCCACCGCCCGCACGACCGAGTACGCCATCTTCCCGAGCTCGAAGAGCGGCTGGTGCCGGTTCTGGCGCGTCCCAAGGTCCACCTGCGCCATCGCGCCGAGGCCCACGGTACGCAGCACGTCTATCATCATGCCGGTCTCCACGGCGTAGCCCGTAAAGAACGGGATGGAGCCGAACAGCTCCTTCGGGGCCACAAACTCTCCGGCCAGCGGCTGCACGAAGCCGGTCAGCTGCGGATAGAAGAGGTTGAAGAGCGGTTTGGTGGAGAGCTCCGTGACCCGGCCGCCACCGTCCAGCGTTATCTCTTCCCCCTTCCTGAAAGGCCGCCGGTAGGCCGCCTTGACGAACCGGATCCCGGGATCGGTCAGGATCGGGCCCAGTATCCCGTAGACGAACTGGGGCTCGAAATCTCTCGTGTCCGAGTCCGCGTACGCCACGAGATCTCCGCGGGCGACCGTCAGCGAGCGCCACATCGCGTCCCCCTTGCCGATCGCCGGTCCGTACTGCGGCAGGAGCTCGTTCTCCGAGTACACCTCGGCTCCGTGCTTGCGGGCCGTCTCGGAGGTGCCGTCGGAGGAGTCCGCATCCACGACCAGGATCTGGTCCACCAGCGGAGCCCGCTCGTTGAGCTCGTGGATCTGGTCTATTATCCCGCCGATCGTGTCGGCCACGTTGCGGCCGGGCAGGACGACGCTCACCGAGACGTCCACCTCCCGCTTGCGGCGGGCCAGAGCCTCTACATCCTGAAACTGCGCGTGGTGGTAAGAGCGGCGCTCGAACCACTCCGCTACGTTTACCGGGGTGTATTCTCTCTCGTGAATTCGCATAGCCGGAACATGCTAACGCCTCAGAGGGGAATCGGCAACGGAAATCCCGTTAAATTTCCGTAACAACCCCCCTGCTCCCTCTAGATGACGGCCGTTTGCAGGGGTTTTATCGGGTGGTGGACCCTCATTCCCGGAGCCTCCGGAGTTCTGTTACCCTGAGCGGGGTTGCGGCGATTCTCTCTCTGACGGGAGGCGAGGTTTGAGCGAGGCTCTGCGGGATTATCTGGATTTCGCGTCGGAGACGGCCTGGCTGGCCGGGAGGCTCACGCTGGGCTACTTCCGGACCGGGGTGCGGGCCGATCTCAAGGAGGACGAGTCGCCCGTGACGGCGGCGGACCGGAGGGCGGAGGAGCTGATCCGGTCCCGTATAGAGAGGCGGTATCCCGGACACGCCATCATCGGCGAGGAGTTCGGGGAGGAGGGGAGACCCGGGGCCACGCACCGCTGGTTTGTGGACCCCATAGACGGGACCGTCTCCTTCATCCGGGGTGTTCCGCTCTACGCCGTACTCATAGGGTTGGAGATAGAGGGGCGGATCGAGGTCGGAGCCGCCTGCTTCCCCGCCCTGGACGAGACGCTCACGGCCGCGACCCGTCTCGGTTGCCGCCTCAACGGCCGCCGGGTGCGCGTCCGCGAGACGGAGCGGTTGAGCGAGAGCATCGTCTCCTTCACCAACCCTTCCAGCTTCGGCAGGCATGCCCGCTCGGAAGAGTGGGCACGGGTGCTCCGCTCCACGCGCTATCAGGCGGGGTGGCCGGACGCCTACGGTCACGCGCTGGTAGCCACCGGGCGGCTGGAGCTGATGCTCGATCCGGTCATGAACCCCTGGGACTGCGGGCCGTTCCCCGTGATCCTGCGCGAAGCCGGGGGATACTTCGGGGACTGGTCCGGAAACGAGACGATCCACGGCGGAGAGGCGATGAGCACCACGCAGCGGCTGCTGCCGGAAGTGCTGAGGCTCCTCTCAGGTTAGCGCTATAGCGGAGTGGTGTCTGCAGCTTGCAGAACCTCAGACGCCGGCGCGGTTGCTCCCAGGCTGAGCTGGCGAAGCTAAGCGGCGTCTCAAGGAAGAGCATCGGCCTCATAGAGGACGGCCGGCGAAACCCCAGGGGCTCCACGCTGCGGTGTCTGGCCGAGGCTTTGGGGGTGGAGGTCAGCTACTTCTTCGGGGAAGAAGACTAACCGGCCCTCCGGGAGGCAGAAACCTTAGAGGGAGTCCCTTTGTGCAGGTCCCACCACCACCGATCAGGGTCCCCCGATTGCGGAGCAGGCAGGACCTCCGAAACACGGAGGCGCTTTGAGATGAGAATCGCGTCCAGACGCTCAAGCAGACGCCGCTCCTCGGGCGTGAGTTTGTCGTAGCGCTCGTGAATGCCGTCGCGATCCACGAGTGCCAGCAGCGCTTCGGTATCGTAGTGATCGTCATCGTCGAGACCTTCGGTGACATGAGTCTCGTAGCTGTTAAGGGTTACCGAGAGGTCTTCTACCATTCCTCGTCGAACTCCCATCGCGGGCCTCTCTTCTTGATCTCTATCCACCAACCTCGACCCGAGCCCAGAAACGAGTTCAGATCGCGCGGGCGGAAGAAGCTCCAGTCACGTTTCTGGCTTTCATTATACTGCAGCACGTTGCCGGTTTCCTCATCCGCCACGTACCACATCCTGGCCCGGTCCCTGGCCCGCAAGAAAGTAAAGTAGCGCAAGTTTGGTCTGCGCTTGTGTTGCATAACCAGACGAAGGTATTCTTCGTCCGTCTCCGCCCCCAGCCTACCCCCGTGTCTTCTCCTGTGGTAGGGAGCCCATCCACGCGGAGGCGTCTGGCTTCTGATGCGGCGGAGCTGGTCGCGTACGCCTGCTTCACCGACTACCCTGAGCTGCGAAGCACGCTCTGCCCTGAGCTCCCGCCTCCAACGGTCATCGTCGCCGCCTGGGCCGTCTCCGGCAGAACCACCACCGCCTCCGGACCCACCCCCCTCTCCGCCCTCTCCAGGCCCGCCCGTAGGAGGCAGGACCGGGCGTGTACGGCAGCGGCACTCCACCACCTCGCCGACGGGTCCCAAAGGATCTCTGGGATACCGGCAGCCGTTGGCAAACAGCGTACCTACCCGCCGCACCGTCCGGCCCACTCCGATGGGGTGGTTCTGGTGCGAGCGGCGCACCCGCTCGTCGTCGCGGTTTACCCACTCCCACCATCCCGTGCCCTGCTCCTCGTTGGCCGCAAGCTCTCCGCGAACCTCGGCGTAGGTTGAGGCGGCTTTGGCCAGAGAACGAGCGAGCTTTCTGGCCAGCGGTCTCAAGGACCTGCTACTCCTGAGAAGATCCATAGCCCGGTAGAGCTTGCGCGGGAGTGGGTCGATCTTGTAGCCGACCTCCCGGTCGAGCTGTGAGATGAGCTCCCGGGTGGCCCGCTCGGCCATCTCGCGTTCGGACGCTTCGATGCCGAGCCTGCGGAGGTCGACTTTCAGTCTCCTATGTAGCGGAGTGGTGTCTGCAACTCCTCTCGGCGCTCGTTTTCGCAGTGGGGTATGCGCCTTTCAGTCTCCTATGTAGCGGAGTGGTGTCTGCAACTGGGATCGCCTGGTCGAGCCGGATCCGCTCGATCGTCTTTCAGTCTCCTATGTAGCGGAGTGGTGTCTGCAACCCCCGCGCGCAGGCCGAGGGCAAGGAGAAGCCGGATTCTTTCAGTCTCCTATGTAGCGGAGTGGTGTCTGCAACCGGTTGCTATCGAGCGCATCCCCGACCCGCCGCTGCCTTTCAGTCTCCTATGTAGCGGAGTGGTGTCTGCAACGAGTCGAGCAGGTACGGCGGGTCACAGTTGTGGACCACTTTCAGTCTCCTATGTAGCGGAGTGGTGTCTGCAACCTCACGTAGCTGGCATCATAGCCGATCCCGCATCCGCTTTCAGTCTCCTATGTAGCGGAGTGGTGTCTGCAACATCTCCCAGCTTCAGGTTCTGGGCCGACTTGAGGAGATCTTTCAGTCTCCTATGTAGCGGAGTGGTGTCTGCAACCTACTCAATGATCTGGAGAAGGCGCGCTGGCACGCCCTTTCAGTCTCCTATGTAGCGGAGTGGTGTCTGCAACCTCCCCGGCCCGCGGGGATGGTGGCGAAGGAAAACTCTTTCAGTCTCCTATGTAGCGGAGTGGTGTCTGCAACGCATAGCCCCACCCCGATACCCCACCCCCTACCTTGGCTTTCAGTCTCCTATGTAGCGGAGTGGTGTCTGCAACCTTGTTCCTTATCCGGCCAGTCCAAATCGTCACCCTCTTTCAGTCTCCTATGTAGCGGAGTGGTGTCTGCAACATGGACTGGCTCAACCTGCGCGTCGCCGATGCGGCCTCTTTCAGTCTCCTATGTAGCGGAGTGGTGTCTGCAACCCTCATTGAGCAGCACGGAAAGAGGTTCGTGCTCTACGCCTTTCAGTCTCCTATGTAGCGGAGTGGTGTCTGCAACCGGCTATGGCGGCTATGGCGGCTGCCGCTATGAGGACTTTCAGTCTCCTATGTAGCGGAGTGGTGTCTGCAACCCAATCGGCACGCATGAGGTCCCAGCAGGCCCACGCCTTTCAGTCTCCTATGTAGCGGAGTGGTGTCTGCAACTGCCAGGCGGATATTGCCTCGTCCTAATTGTGCCATCCTT
>NZ_SKBU01000015.1:238685-390528 GCF_004337705.1 Rubrobacter taiwanensis | reverse complement strand
TCCACCGGGTGTCGCACCATGTCCGTCCTCCTTTAGCAGGAGTGAGCATGATGCCAGAGCATACCACTATCTACAACTGTAGTATTAATCGGTGCGGGGCTGGTTCTTAGTGAGGTCACCGGCATATCTTTCCCCGTGATGATCATCGTGTTCGTTCTGGCCCTTCTGGTCTTCGCGGCTCTCGGCGGCATGTTTGGTGTGGTGGTCACCGACACCCTGATGTTCTTCACCATGCTGGCGGTTGCGGTGATCATCGCTCCTATCATCATGGCCCAGGTTGGTTTTGCCGACATGAGGGCCCTGTCGGATTCGTATCCGGGTTACTGGACCATAGCCGGTGCGGAGGGAAGACCTCTTGGCTTCTCGCTCTCCCAGTTTCTGGTCTGGGTTCTGTTCTTCACGTGCACGCCTGCCCTCGTATCCCGCGTCTTCCCGGCGAAAAACGACTTTGTCATCCTGAGGGCCGCCATTATCGGGATCTTCCTGGTGCCGTTCATGCAGATCCCCGTCTTTCTGGCGGCCAGCGCGATGCGGGTGCTTGAGCCGGGCATTGAGGAGACCGACCGCGTCATGATAGTGGCGTTTCTGGAGCACGTTCCGGCGGTTCTCGGTGGGGTAGGTCTGGCCGCTCTGATGGCAGCGATAATGTCCACCGCCTCGACATTGTTCGTACTGGCGGGCTTCGGCCTGTCCAGGGACCTCTACGAGAATCTGAGAAGTGAACGTATCAGTGAGAGACACCGCATGATAGTGAGCCGTACGGCGCAGGTGATCGTCGGGCTTGTGGTTGCTGCGATCGCCATTGCCCAACCGGCGGCCATCTACTGGATCTCCATCTGGGCCGGAGCGCTCTTTGCGGTCGGCTGGTTGCCGACCGTGGTGGCCGGGCTTGAATGGAGGAGGATGAACGCCAAGGCTGCGATGGTTAGTATGCTGGTCGGTGTTGTGAGCTTCATCGGTATCACGGAGCTGGTGAACAGAGAGATGGTGGCTCTTCCCCTCTTCCTGGATCCGCTCATGGTAGCTTTCGCCCTGGCAGTCATTTCGCTGGTTGTCGTTGCCTTGTTAACCCGGCCCACCGAACGGGAAGTGGAGTATTTCCAGCAGATGAAGGGCGCGAGAGCCTCGGACATAACTATCAGAGATGTTCTGTCAAAGCCGGGCGGACTGGCGAAGCTGAAGCAGGAGTATCGGAATATATACGCCATCGCCATCTTCTTCCTGGTTCTCTCGGTTGTGGTATGGGGGTATTTCTTCTTCAACCTCGGTTTATGAAACCTTTAGAGGTGGCGTCTCTGATCGGCTGGGGAGGTAGAGGTTGAACGACGAGATCAGAACCGGACTACTCCGGCGTATCGAGCGCAACTGGGAGCAGGAGCTGGAGTTCTTAAGGGGGCTGGTGCGGCGACCCAGCACGCTGGGTAACGAGGCTCCGGTGCAGCGGTACATCGCCCGGGAGCTGGAGGAGATGGGGCTTAAGCCGGACATCTGGCAGATAGATCCGGCCGAGATCTCCCGGATGCCCGGCTACTCTCCGGTTGAGTGGCCCTACGAGAGCCGGCCGAACGTCGCCGCTACCCTGAGGGGCTCCGGAGGGGGCAGGTCTCTGATCCTCAACGGGCATGTGGACGTGGTCCCGGCAACCCCGGAGCACCACTGGACCTGCGACCCGTGGGGCGCCGAGATCTCGGATGGCCGCATGTACGGTCGCGGGGCGGCGGATATGAAGAGCGGGATTGCGGCCATGATCTACGCCGTGCGGGCTATCAAAGAGGAAGACATCGCCCTTGAGGGCGACCTCACCCTGGAGACGGTTATAGAGGAGGAGTGTACCGGCAACGGGACACTCTCCGCGCGGGCGCGGGGATACACGGCAGACGCAGCTATAATCCCGGAGCCCTTCGCGCAGACCGCTCTTGAGGCGCAGGTAGGGGTCATGTGGGCGCGGGTGACGGTCCGGGGGCAGGGGGCGCACGCCGAGCGGGCCTCCGGTGCGGTCAACGCCATCTCCAAAGCATATCCCATGATGGAAGCTGTGAAAGAACTCGAAGCCAAGGCCAATGCAGCCGGGCGCCCGGCCTACTTTGCAGGGCACGAGCACCCGCTTAACTACAACATCGGCCGGATTCGAGGTGGGGACTGGACCTCTTCTGTGCCCGAGGAGTGCACCTTCGAGGTGCGCATCGCCTGCTACCCTGGAGAGGATCTGAAAGAAGTGCAGAGACGCTTCAAACGTCACCTGATGGAGCGTGCAAGAGAAGACTCCTGGCTCTCCGAGAACCCGCCGGAGATAGTCTTCTACGCCTTTCAGGCCGAAGGATGCACCGTAGAGCGCTCAGAGCCCCTCTTCGCCACCCTCGGCGAACAGCACCGCAGCGTTACCGGTAAGGAGCTGCAGTTCTACTCCTTTACCGGGACCACAGACATTCGCTTCTTCAACCTCTACAGCGGTATTTCGGCTACCTGCTACGGCCCTCTGGGAGGCAACCTGCACGCTCCGGACGAGTGGGTGGATCTTGAAAGTGTTAAGAGCGTAACTCAAGTGCTGGCTCTCTCGATCGTGGAGTGGTGCAGCTCGAGAGAGCCGTTGAGCGACGAAGGTACATGAGGCTGCCTTTGGTGCTAATCCCACCTCAGAGACTGCCCGACCCGCTGATTACCCCTCCGGATGAGAATTCTGGCAGATGCCGGCCAGATAAATAACCCATACAGATACCACGAGCATAAGGTACGCGAACTCGTTCGAACGCCTGGCCGAACCGGCCGTAGCCGAATTCGCAGATCTCCCCCCGCCCCTGACCGCAGCCCGATCGTACAAAGATATGTGACGTTAATTTCATTTTGCGGTATAACATACGTAGAAGGCAAGGTAGCAAGGTTTTGAAAGGAGGTGAGGACCGGTGGTGACCTTGAGGCCCTGGACCCGCTGGCAGGACTGGGTACGGGCGGCGCTCGGGGCGTGGCTGTTCGTCTCGGCCTGGGTTCTGGGCACTGCTGCGGAGACGATGGCCGGGGCGTGGAACTTCTGGATCGTGGGTTTGGCCGTCGTTCTGGTCTCGCTCTGGGCGCTGTACATGCCTGGCGAGCAGCTGCCGCACTGGATCGGGCTTCTGCTGGGGGCCTGGGTTTTCGTCTCGCCGTGGGCGTTTGGGCTCGTTCTGCAGCCGGCCGGCTGGAGTGCCTGGATCGTCGGCCTCGCGGTCGTCGTTCTGTCGGGCTGGGTCCTGATGGAGCTGAGGGGGGGACCGCGGGCTCAGGCTCAGGGCTAGGTCCGGCGGGATGGGCCGTCTCTGGCGGGCGTCCGGCGGGCGCCCGCCGTTTTTGTTTCTGCAGGAGCGATCGAAGGCGCCGCCGATACGTAATATCCTCTGGGTGATGCTTATGGACCGGTTCCCGGAGATAGCGCAGCTTCGCATAGAGAGGATTCTGAACCGGCTCTTCGCCGGGGTGGAGGAGCTGCACCGCGTGTCCGGGAGGTGGGGGGAGATGCCGGAGGAGGAGCGCCGCGCCTTCTCTCTGGAGTGGGAGCGGACGATCAAGGACGATCTGGGGGAGGTTCACGGGCACTACCTGAGCCGGGGCATGCGGCCCGACCAGTACGAGCGGTACGGAGAGCTGCTTGGGAGGCTGGAGAAGAGCGAGGCGCTCATCGAGCGGATGGGGCTGTACCCTCCCCGCCGGCTGCTGCTCGGTGCCGCGCAGGAGAGGGTGGTGCCCGGGAAGAGGAGGGAGCCGCCGAAGATGCGCCGGAGGAAGCTGGGTGGTCCCTGGTGGCGCCGGTTCTTCGGGTAGGCGGTGTTCTGGCGCAGCTTAGGAACAGGGGATACACTGATCGCATGAAGTACGCTGGACGGCGGTTCGGCGGGACGGAGTCGCGGGGCCTCTGGAAGAGGCGTCAGAGGGCGCGCCGGCTGGGCTTCCTGGCGCTCGTTCTGGGGGTGGCGTTGCTGGCGGGTGGTGCCGGGGTGTGGACGGCGGAGGCGCTCGTTGGGGAGGAGCCTGCGCAGCGGGCGGCCTCCGGAGTTTCCGGGCGTGCTCCGGCGGTAGAGGCGCTCACCGTGCTCGTTCTGGGCGTCGATGGTTATCTGGACGACCGGAGCGGGGAGGAGGCGGTGCGGACCGACGTCATGATGCTCGTCCGGCTGGAGAAGGAGACCGGGAACGTGCGGGTGCTCTCCATTCCGCGCGACATGTACGTGGAGGTAGAGCCGGGCCGGTGGGACCGCATCAACAGCGCGTTCGCCTATGGGGGCGTCTCGAGGACGGTGGAGGTGGTTGAACGCTTCACCGGGGTGCAGATAGACCACTACGCGATCGCGGACTTCCAGGGCTTCGAGCGGGCGGTGGACGCTCTGGGAGGAGTGGAGGTCGAGGTGCGGGATGAGTTCCCGCCCGGGTGGAGGATAGGTGAGGGGGTTCAGAGGCTCAGCGGCCGGCAAGCCCTGCTATACGCCAGATACCGTGGGACTCCCGGGGGGGATCTCGACCGGATAGAGCGTCAGCAGCAGCTCGTGGCCGCCCTGCGCGACCAGGTTCTGAGGTGGGAGTCCCTGGCGAAGGTGCCCGAGGTAGCGGGGGTGGTCGCCGAGAACGTGGAGACCGATCTTAGCCTCGGGCAGCTCATATCGCTCGGCCAGACCTTCGTGAGGCACCGGAGCGGGAACGCCATGTCTTCTATGCAGCTGAAAGGCGCGCCCGTCATCCTGCCCGACGGCATGTGGGTCTTCATACCGGACGGGGAGGCCAACGAGGCCATCCTCGAGGCCTTCCGCGGTTAAACCCCTCACCCGGCGCGGGGACACCGGGTTTGATCTAAACTGGGGGACGTGAGACATCCGGGAGAGAAGAAGCTCTGGGGCGGGCGGTTCGCCGCCTCTCCGGCGGAGGCGTTCGAGCGGCTCAACGCCTCCATACCCTTCGACGTGCGCCTCGCGCCCTACGACATCCGGGGCTCCATCGCCCATGCCCGGATGCTCGGGCGTTGCGGCATCATCTCGGAGGAGGAATCGGCGCGGCTCGTGCGCGGGCTGGAGGCGGTGCTGGATGAGGTAGAGTCCGGGGAGTTCCGCTGGACGCTGGCGGACGAAGACGTACACACGGCCGTCGAGCGGCGGCTGCGCGAGCTCGTGGGCGAGGTCGCGCTCAAGCTGCACACCGGCCGGAGCCGCAACGATCAGGTGGCGCTCGACCTGCGCCTCTTCACGCTCGACGCCGCGGACCGGATAAGGCGGGGGGTGCTGGAGGTCATGCGGGCGCTTCTGGAGGTGGCGGAGGCGAACCGGGGCGTGATCCTGCCCGGGTACACGCACCTGCAGCGCGCCCAGCCGCTGTTGCTCTCCCACCACCTGCTGGCGCACTTCGAGGCGCTCAAGCGCGACGTGCGGCGGATCGAGGCCGCGTCCGAGGCCGCCCGCTTCTCCCCGCTTGGGGCCGCGGCGCTCGGCGGGACGCCGCACCCCGTGGATGTCGGGATGACCGCCTCTGAGCTAGGCATGGAGCCGTTCGCCAACTCGCTCGATGCCGTCTCGGACCGGGACTTCGCCTGCGATCTGCTCTACGCCTGTGCGATGCTCGGGGTGCATCTTAGCCGGATGGGAGAGGAGTGGGTGCTCTGGACGAGTCAGGAGTTCGCCTTCGCGCGGCTGGATGACGCCTACGCCTCCGGCTCGTCTATCATGCCCCAGAAAAAGAACCCGGACGCCTGGGAGCTCATGCGCGGCAAGGCGGGGCGTCTGGTCGGGGATCTGAGCTCGCTGCTCATCACGCTCAAGGGTCTGCCGTCCGGCTACTCCAAGGATCTGCAGGAGGACAAGGAGCCGCTCTTCGACGCGGTGGACGCGGTGCTGGCGATGCTGGCGGTGCTGCCGGAGATGCTGAGGACCGCCCGGTTCGACGCGGAGAGGATGCGTGCCGCCGCCGGGGGGTTCGCACTCGCCACGGAAGCTGCAGACTTCTTGGCGGCGCGCGGGGTGCCGTTCCGGGAGGCGCACCGGGCCGTCGGATGGCTCGTCCGGCGGTGTGAGGAGCTGGGGGTCTCGCTGCAGGATGCGCCGCGGGAGGAGCTTGTGGCGGCGCACCCGGCGCTGGGAGAGTTGCCGCGGGAGCTGCTTACGCCGGAGGGCAGCATCCGGAACAGGAGGTCTGCCGGCTCCACCGCTCCGGAGTCGGTGGAGCGGCAGCTCGCGGCCGCCCGGGAGTACCTTGCCGGAGTCCGAGTTGCCGAGAGAGGGGCAGAGAGATGAAGATAGTTCAGATGTCGGATATTCACGTGGGTTCGGGTCTCTTCCGGCCGGAGCTGCTGCGGGCCGCCGTGGAGGAGGCCAACGAGCTGGAGCCGGACCTGGTGGCCGTGGCGGGGGACATCACGATGGAGGGCTACCGCTGGGAGTTCGAGGAGGCGAGGGCGTACCTGGACCGCCTAAAGTGCCCGAACGTGGTGTACGTGCCCGGCAACCACGATGCCAAGAACGTCGGCTACCGGTACTTTGAGGACTTCTTCGGCAGCCGGGTGAGCTCGACGGTCATACCCCTCCCGGGGGGAGAGGCGAAGGTGGTGGCCATAGACTCGACCAAACCGGACCTGGACGAGGGAGAGGTAGGGCGCGAGTACTACGCCTGGATGGACTCCGAGTTGCGGGACTGGGAGAGGGGACCCAGGATACTCATGATCCACCACCACATCCTGGCCGTGCCGGGGACGGGCCGGGACGTGAACATCCTGCGCGATGCGGGGGACGTGATGGCCATCCTGAGGGAGCTGAAGGTGGATCTCGTCCTGGCCGGGCACCGGCACGTGCCCTACGTCTGGAGCATCTCGGGGGTGAGGATCGTGCACTCCGGTACGGTTTCGACCCTGCGCTTGCGGGGCACCATGCCGCCCACGTACAACTACATCGAGCTGGACGAGGAATCGGTGCGGATCATGCTGCACGAGCCGGGCGGCGAGCGAGAGCCGCTCGCCAGCTTCGCCCGCAGGCCGGTCACGACGAGCAAGTTCTACCCGGATCTGGAGCGGTTCGTCCGCTACGAAGCGCTGCCGTTCGCGGGAGAGGGCGGCCCGGAGAGCTAATCCCGATCCAGAAGGGCTAAGGCCTCTGTCTGGCCGGTCTTCTCGAACGCCCGGCGCAGAAGCTCGCGCCCCTCTTCGAGCTCTTCCTCGCTGCGGGCCTTCTCCTCGACGGTCCGCACCGTCTCCTCCAGATCCTCCGGGATGAACTCTATGCCGTCTTCGGCGATGATGACCTCCCGGATCTGGCGGTAGATGAAGTCCGGCTCTCCGGCGTAGACCCAGGCCCGGCGGGCGAGCACCCAGGCCCAGCCCTTCATTCGGATGGTGTTTTCCAGGTCCTCGTCTTCGACGTCGAACATCTCTATCCGCATCCGGTTTTCGGTTATTAGCTCCGGCTTTATCCTTACGCGCGCTGCCATGGGTACCAGTCTAGCAGGGTGGGGCGGTGCCGGAGAAGCGCGGCGGGCTCTACTCGATCAGGCCCTCCTCCTGGAGCCACTCGCGGGCTACGTCCTCCGGATTGCGCTGCTCCAGGTCCACCTGGCCATTCAGCTCGCGCATGGTCTCGATGTCCAGCCTGGAGGAGAGGTCGTTCAGGATCTCCTCTATCTCCGGGTTCTCTTCCAGAACCTCGGTGCGCACGACCGGGGCCGGCTGGTAGATGGGCCAGATCCCCTTGGTGTCCTCCATCACCACCAGCTCGTCGGAGGTGAGCTGGCCGTCGGTGGTGAAGCCCACCCCGACGTCACCATCGCCCTGCAGTACCCCCTGGTAGCGCAGCCCTAAAGAGTTGACGATCTCGATCCTCTCGAAGTCGAAGCCGTAATTCTCCTGCATGTTGGGGTAGCCGTCTTCGCGGTCCTGGAACTCGGAGAAGGAGACGAAGACGAGCTCGGGGGAGGCTTCGGCCAGATCCTCGAGGGTCTCAAGCCCGTATTGCTCGGCCACCTCGGCGCGCACGAAGATGCCGTAGTTGTTGTCGAAGGGGGCGGGCTTAAGCATGGTGGCGGACGGGTCGCGCTCGGCGTAGAGTTCGCGCGCGGCCTCGTAGGTCTCCTCCGGAGTGTCCGGGAACTCGCCCTCGTAGTTCAGCACCGCGGCCAGAGCGGTGCCGGTGTACTCGGGGTAGAGGTCTATCTGTCCGCTCTGCAGCGCCCGGTCGGCGAGCTGCTCGCTGCCCAGGTCGAGCTGTTTCTCGACGCTAAACCCGTTGGCCTCGAGCACCTGGGCGTAGAGCTCGCCCAAGATGTACTGCTCGGTGAAGTTCTTGGAGCCGACGGTGATGGCCGCTGCATCGCCCTCTCCGGCGGGCGCGCCGCCGGGGCTCTCGCCCACGTTGCCGCAGGCTATGAGGGCGAAGATCGCCCCGGCGAGCACCACGGCCCGGATCATCTTCTTGCACGTCTTCATTTCGCGTCCGTCCTTTCCTTGCTCGCTTACTTCCTGCCGCGTTTGCGGGCGACCCGGATCCCCTTCGGGGTGAAGGCCCGTTCCAGGCCGCCGAAGAGGAGCTCGGTGAGGATGGCCAGCGCCGCCACCGAGAGCGCTCCCACGAGCTGTACGGCCGGGATGTTGCGCTGCAGCCCCAGCACTATGAGATCTCCCAGACCCCCGCCGCCGATGAAGGTGGCCAGGGTGGCGCTGGCCACCACCTGCACCGCCGAGGTGCGGATGCCGGCGAAGATCACGGGTGCGGCTATGGGCAGCCGGATGCGGGTCAGGACCTGCGCTCCCGAGAGGCCCATGCCCCTTGCGGCGTCTATGATCTGCCGGTCCACCTCCGTCAGGCCCGTGGCGGCGTTGATGAGTATGGGCGGGATCGCCAGCGCGACGAGCGCGATGAGCGAGGGCGTGAAACCGAACCCGAAAAGAGGCAGCGCCAGCGCCAGGATGGCTAAAGAGGGCACCGCCCGGCCCACGTTGCCGACGTTTATGGCGACCAGCGTCGCCAGAGGGGAGCGGTTCACCGCGAGCGCGACCGGCAGGGCTATGGCCACCCCGAGGATGAGCGCCAGCGCCGAGAGCTCTACGTGGCGCCACACGGCGGGCCAGTAGTCCGGGCGGGCTAAGACCTCAAGCATCTCATGCAGGAGGCTCATCCTAAGCCGCCTCCTCCTGCTTCCGGCGCGCCCACGGCCTCAGGTAGCGCTCCACGCCCAGCAGCAGCAAGTCGGCCGCGACCGCCAGCGCCGTGGCCAGGACCGCCCCGGTTATCACCATGGTCGAGAAGTTCCGGTTGATGCCGTCGAAGATCAGGGTTCCGAGTCCCCCGCCCCCGACGTACGCCCCGATGGTCGCGATCCCGATCACCGTCACGGTCGCTATCCTCACCCCGGCCACGATCACCGGGAGCGCCAGCGGCAGCTCCACCCGGAAGAGGATCTGGCGCGATGTCAGCCCCATGCCCTTGGCCGCGTCTATGGTCTCGGCTGGGACGGAGTCCAGCCCGGCAACCACGTTGCGGATCAGGACCAGAAGCGAGTAGGCTACCAGCGCAATGATCACCGCATTGGGCCCGATGCCGATGCCCGGCACGGTGACAAGGATGGTGAAGAGCGCCAGGGAGGGGATCGTGAACAGAAGCCCGGTGAAGGCCGTGATGGGAGCGTAGAGGCCGCGGCGCTTGGCCGCCAGTATCCCGGCCGGCAGCGAGATAAGGACCGCGATGGCGACCGAGACCGCCGAGAGGTAGACGTGGCCGATGATGGCGGGCACGATGGTGTCGGAGAAGTTCTCCGCTATCCAGCTCCAGCTGATGAACTGGGGAGCCGCCTCAGTCACGCGGTGTCTCTCCGGTACGGAACATCTCCCGGATGGCGTCTATGCTGATCGCGCCGCGGACCCCGCCGTCGCCGGTCACCACCCCCTTCCCGGCCCCACGGCCGAGAAGCTCCGAGAGCGCGTCCCGGAGCGTCATCCGCTCGTCTATGCGCGGCAGGTCTTTCTCTCCGTTCGGCGGCTCCAGCTCCACCTCGCCGACCCGCGTGAGCGAGAGCCGCTTGAGTACCCGGTCGCCGCCGATGAACGAGGCGACGAACTCGGAGCCGGGCTCGGAGAGGATGTTCTCCGGCGTGTCGTAGCGGGCCAGGGTGCCGCCCTGCTCGAGGATGGCGATCCTGTCGCCCAGCTTTATCGCCTCGTCTATGTCGTGGGTGACGAAGACGACGGTCTTCCTGATGTTCTGCTGGATGTTCAGGAACTCGTCCTGCAAGCGCTCGCGCGTTATGGGGTCCACCGCCCCGAAGGGCTCGTCCATGAGCATGATCGGGGGGTCGGCGGCCATCGCGCGCGCCACCCCCACCCGCTGCTGCTGCCCGCCGGAGAGCTCGGCCGGGTAGCGGTCCCGGTAGCGGTCCGGCTCCAGCCCCACCAGCTCCAGCAGTTCGTCTACCCGGCTGCGGATGCGATCCCTGCTCCAGTTCAGCAGCGCGGGCACGGTGGCGATATTCTCGGCGATGGTGCGGTGGGGGAAGAGCCCGATCTGCTGGATGGCATATCCGATGCTGCGCCGGAGCTCGGTGCCGCTCATGGCGGTGTTGGGCTCGCCGTCTATGAGGATCTCGCCGGAAGAGGGCTCTATCAGGCGGTTGACCATGCGCATGGTCGTGGTCTTGCCGCACCCTGAGGGCCCGACGAGCACACAGATCTCCCCGTCCGGGATGGTGAACGAGAGCTCCCTGACCGCCGGTGCGTCAGAGTCGGGGTAGACCTTGCTGACCTCTCTGAACTCTATCATGGCTTCTCCACCATTCTTCACCTCGCATCGGGTACGCATAACGTCCCGGGCCTCTCGCTCCAGGTGTCTGAGGACCTATCCGGCAATAGGTTGTGGCGCCATGATGTACGCCTCAGCGGGGGATTTGGATCTCCGGAAGTATAGCACCGCGTCCTGCGGGCTTCATCCGGGACTCGCGGCACGCCTCTCCGCCAGCGCCCGCGCCCCGTAGATGCCGCTTCTCTCCCCGAGGTGGGCCCGCCGGATCTCCACCCCCCGGAAGGCGGGCAGCGTGATCTCCGCCTCCACCGCCTCCCGCGCGAGCTCGAGGAAGAGGTCGGATTGCGACACCCCGCCGCCCAGCAGCACTACTTCCGGGTCATAGGCGTAGACGGCGTTCGCCAGCGCCCGGCCCAGATCCCGTGCCGAGGCCTCCACCACCCGGCGGGCGAGGCCGTCGCCCCCGGCGGCGGCCTCCAGAACCTCCCGCGCCCCGCCCGCCCCCACTCTCCGGCCGGCCTCCCGTGCCCGGCGGGCTATCGCGGTGCCGGAGGCCACGACCTCCGGGCAGCCGAACCTCCCGCAGCGGCACCGGGGCCCGTCGGTGATGGGAGCGTGCCCCAGCTCCACGGCGTAGCCGCGCGCGCCGCCGAAGATCTCGCCCCCGACTACCAGCCCGGTCCCGATGCCGGTGGAGACCGTGACGTAGAGCACCGGATCGCGCCCGCACCCGCCGCCGTGGGCCGACTCGCCCAGTGCTCCCAGGTTGGCGTCGTTCTCCAGCGCCGCCGGAACCCCCAGCCGCTCCTCCAGGATGCCTGCCACCTCCAGGCCCCACCACGCCGCCGAGAGGTTAGGAGGGTTGAGCACGACCCCGCTCCTCGGGTCCAGCGGTCCCGGACAGCCGACGCCCACGGCCCCGATCCCCGGCAGCTCCCGCAGCGCGGCCGAGATCTCCTCCAGCACGTCTCCTCCACGGGGCGTGGGGAACTCCTTCCACTCCCGCGGCTCGTGCTCCCCCTCCGCGAAGAGCGCGATCCGGGTCCGCGTCCCCCCAATGTCCACCGCGGCGACCGGGCTCATGCTGTCCTCGCCTCTCCCACTCCGCTATGATACTGTCCGGAGGAGCCATGTTCGACGCCACGCAGGAGTTCGCGCACGCTCTGGACCGGGACGACCCGCTCGCCCGGTTCCGGGAGGAGTTCTACCTGCAGCCGGGGCGCATCTATCTCGACGGCAACTCGCTCGGGCTCCTCTCCCGGCGGGCCGAGCGCTCGCTGGGGGAGATCGTCGAGAGCTGGAAGATTCGGGGCATAGACGGCTGGACGGAGGGCGGGCATCCCTGGTTCTACCTCTCCGAACGGCTGGGCGCGCTGGCCGCTCCGCTCCTCGGGGCCGAGCCTCCGGAGGTGATCGTCACCGGGTCTACGACGGTGAACCTGCACCAGCTGCTGGCCACCTTCTACCGCCCGGCGGGGAGGCGCACGAAGATCCTGGCCGACGAGCTGGCCTTCCCCTCGGACATCTACGCCATTGCGGGCCAGCTCCGCCTCCGCGGCCTGGACCCGGCCGAACACCTCCTGCGCGTCCCGAGCCGGGACGGCCGCACGCTGGAGGAGGAAGATATCCTGGCGGCCATGACCGGCGAGGTCGCCGTGGCCGTCCTGCCGACCGTCCTCTACCGCAGCGGCCAGCTGCTGGACGCCGGGCGGATAGCTGCCGAGGCGCGCCGGAAGGGGGTGCTCCTCGGGCTGGACGCCTCACACTCCGTCGGGGCCGTCCCGCACGCCTTCGATGAGTGGGGCGTGGATTTTGCGGTCTGGTGCGGCTACAAGTATCTGAACGGCGGGCCGGGGGCGGTCGGGGGGCTGTACGTGAACCGGCGGCACTTCGGAGCGCTCCCCGGCCTCGCCGGATGGTTCGGCTCGGACAAGGAACGCCAGTTCGACATGGAGCATGAGTTCGCACCGGCGGAGGGAGCGGGGGCGTACCAGATCGGGACGCCGCACATCCTCAGCGCGGCGCCGCTCATCGGGGCGCTGGAGATGTTCGCCGAGGCCGGTATCGGGCGCCTGCGCGAGAAGTCGCTGCGCCTCACGGAGTACATGATGCGTCTCATCGAGCACGAGCTGGCCGGGATGGGCTTCCGCATCGGCAACCCGCGCGAAGAGGAGCGCCGGGGCGGGCACGTCGCTCTGGAGCACGAGAGAGCGCCCGGCATCTGCCGGGCGCTCAAAGAGCGGGGCGTCGTTCCGGACTTCCGGGCTCCCGACGTCATCCGGCTGGCCCCGGCGCCGCTGTACGTCTCCTTCGCCGATGTGTGGGAGGCGGTGCGGCGGCTGAAGGAGATTATGACCGCCCGGGAGTACCGCCGCTACGACAACCGGCGCGGCGTGGTCGCGTGAGGGAGATAATAGATATCTCGCAGCCGCTGCGGGAGGGGATGCCCGTCTGGCCCGGCGACACGGAGTTCGCCTTCTCTCTGGTCTGGACCATCGCGCAGAGCGGGTCGGTGAACGTCGGGCGGCTGGAGCTGAGCACCCACGCCGGGACGCACGTAGACGCCCCGTTCCACTTCGACGACTCCGGCGCGAAGGTGCACGAGCTCGAGCTCGAGCGCTACATCGGCCCCGCCCGCGTCATAGACGCCGCCGGGCACCCGGCCCTCGGCGCTGCCGAGCTGCGGCGGCACGACCTCGGGGGCGCCGAGCGGATCCTGATCAGGACCGGCTCCTGGACCGACCGCTCGCGCTTCCCGCGCGGGATCACCTGCCTCCGGCCCGACGCCGCCGGGTACCTGGCGGAGCGGGGCGTGCGCCTGATCGGGGTGGACACCCCTTCCGTGGACCCGGTGGAGAGCAGGGAGCTGCCGGCGCACCATGCGCTGCTCAGACATGATATACATATACTCGAAGGCATAGTTCTGGACGGGGTCGAGCCCGGAGACTACGAGCTCGTCGCCCTGCCGCTGGCGCTTCGGAGCGCCGACGCCAGCCCGGTCCGGGCGGTGCTGCTCGGAGGGAGCAAAGATTAAACTTCTCCAATTCTCCGGAGAACCCGTACGGTTTGCCGCCCCGCGTGGATATAGTTTGAGACGGATGCCCGTAAGAAAGAGACGAGACTGGAGAGGTGAAGCCGGTAGAGAGCGATGGCGGCGCATGCAAGATCCTTCGCCGAGGAGGTTTCCACAGATCCCGAATCCCTGCACATCATCGTGGTCCCGCACTCGCATTGGGATCGCGAATGGTATGCGACGTTCGAGCAGTTCCGGTTCTATCTGGTCCGGTTCATGGACGAGCTCATCGAGCTGCTCGAGGAGGACGATGAGTTCCGTTCTTTCCTGCTCGACGGTCAGGTAATCCTTTTAGAAGACTATCTGCACATCCGTCCGGAGAATGAGGCGCGGCTGCGGCGGCTGATCCGCGAGGGCCGCATAGACATCGGACCCTGGTACATCCAGCCGGACGAGGCGCTGGTCAGCGGGGAGGCGCTCGTGCGCAACCTCTTGATCGGGGACCGCAAGGCGCGGGAGTTCGGACCGGTGATGAAGCAGGGGTATGTGCCGGACACGTTCGGGCACATAAGCCAGCTGCCCCAGATCCTGCGCGGCTTCGGCATAAACACCTTCTACTTCATGCGGGGGCTCGGGCGGGATCTCCGGGACATCCGCTCCGAGTTCTGGTGGGAGGCTCCGGACGGCTCGCGGGTGCTGGCGCATAACCTGTCCGAGAGCTACTCAAACGCCGCCGTCCTGGACTCCGATCCGCGCAAGATCTCCATAGACCACGGGGAGAACGTCAGCTACGACAGCCTCTTCGAGCTGCGGGACCGGCTGGCCGAGCGGACGGACAGCGACACCATCCTGCTGTTGAACGGCAGCGATCACATGGCCGTCCAGAGGGAGTTCTCCCGCTACATCTCCGGTCTGGACGCGGCGATGAAAGACCGGGTGTACAACGGCCGGCTGGAGGACTTCGAGCGCAGGATCCGGGAGTCCGGCATCCGGCTGAAGTCCTACCGGGGAGAGCTGAGGTTCGGGCGCTACCACAACGTTCTCAAGAACGTCCTCTCGACCAGGATCTACCTCAAGCAGGAGAACGAGGCGGCGCAGCAGTTTCTGGAGGGGCCGGTCGAGCGGTTCTCCTCGATGGCTTTCGTGGCGGGAGCCCGGGATCAGTCGGCCTTCCTGCGCCACTGCTGGGAGGATTTGCTGCGCAACCACGCCCACGACTCCATCTGCGGCTGCTCCATAGACGAGGTGCACCGGGAGATGAGCGCCCGGTCGCGCCGGGTGATGCAGGTCGGCCGGAAGGTGCTGGAGGAGTCGCTCGGGCATCTGGCCGGCCGGGTCGCGCCGCCGGCCCGGAACGGCGAGATCCCGATCGTGGTCTTCAATCCCAGCCCGTGGGAGCGCGGCGGGAGCGTGACGGTCGGCGTGCTGCCGTACAAGGCTCCCCCTTACGGCCGGCGCATCTTCAGCTGGAGCGGGCGGAAGGAGATCACACCCGACGACTACCATCTCATGGACCCCGACGGGAGGGAGATCCCCTTCGAGATCGTCGGAGAGAAGCCCTCCGTAGAGGATATCCTCAACCGGCGCAAGTTTATGATCCGGGTCCTGATCAGGTTCGACGCAGACCGCATACCCCCGATGGGCTACCGCACCTACCGGCTGGTGCCCAACGGCTCCAGCGAGCGCCTCGATCCCGCTCCCTCCGGGCGGGAGCGGGAGCCCGTGCTGGAGAACGAGTACCTCACGGTCCGGGCCGGGGAGGACGGAACGCTTGCCATCGTCCACAAGGAGTCCGGACGCGTCTACGCCGGTATGAACCGGTTCGTGGACGAGGGAGACGGGGGCGACGAGTATACCTTCTCCCCGCCACCGGAGCAGACGGTGCTGGATTCCGGAGACATCGACTGGCGGGTGAAGGGCGGCGACGACCCGCACGAGCTCGTCCTCTCCGGCGAGTTCGAGCTCCCCTCCGGGCTCACCGCCGACCGCCGGGCCCGTTCGAAGATGACGGTGAGCTGCTCCATAACCAGCCGCGTCCGGCTCCGGCCCGGCTCCCGCCGCGTGGACATCCGCACCGAGTTCGATAACCGGGCGCTCGACCACCGGCTGCGCGTCCTCTTCCCCACGGGGCTCAAGGTGCGGGAGTCCATCGCCGAGACGGCCTTCGGCGTGGTCCGCCGCCCGACGCTCCCGGAGGACAGCGAGGGCTGGCGGGAGCGGATGTCCGGCATCCACGGCCAGCGGCGCTTCGTCTGCGTCGAGGAGAACGGGACCGGGCTCGCCGTGCTTAACAAGGGGCTGCCGGAGTACGAGGCCACCGATGAGGGAGAGGTCTTCCTCACCCTGCTCCGGAGCGTCGGCTGGCTCTCGCGCGACGACCTCGCCGTCAGGCCCGTCCCCGCCGGTCCTGCGGTCCCGACTCCCGAGGCCCAGTGCCCGGGACCGCAGGTGTTCGAGTACTCCCTGGTCCCGTACGCCGGGGGCTGGGAGTCGGCCGGGGTCTACCGGCACGCCGAGGAGATCTGGGTTTCCCTGCAGGGCAAGGCGGTTCAGCGGGACCGCAGATACGCCGGCTACGAGCCACTGGAGCATGCTTCCTTCCTCGAGATACATCCCGAAACCGTCATCCTCAGCGCGCTTAAGCGGGCCGAGGAAGGCGAAGGACTCATCCTGCGCGTTTTCAACGCTTCAGATAAGACAGTTTGCACGAAGTTGAAATTCGGGTTACCATTGGTCTCAGCACAGCGCGTGAACCTCAACGAAGAGGGGGGCGAGAGTGTTGAGGTTCGGGATAACGCAGTGCATCTGGCTATAGGAGGAGCCAGAATAGAGACACTGCGAATATGCTTCGCTCGTAGCCGTTAGGGGAAAGGAGCGTAACATGAAGAGTAGGCGTGTCGGGCGCCGCGTTTTGTCCCGGAATGCAAGCGGCATAAGCCGCCGCGACTTCCTAAAGCTGAGCGGCGCTGGGGTGGCCGGGCTCGCGCTTATGGGCGTGGCCGGCTGCGGCCCGGGGGACGAGCTGCAGGAGACGCTGCAGTGGCAGGCCATACCCTCGTACTCGCTGGAGGGCACCGATCAGGCCCGGGTCGAGTATCTGCAGGAGGCCATCGCCCGGTGGGAGGAGGAGCACGGCTACACCATCGAGCCGCTGGTCACCGTGGCGGACATCGGGGCGGCCAACGCCCGGCTGCTGGAGCAGGCCTCTCAGGGCCGGGCGCCGGACACGGCGATGGTGGACTCCTATCTCTTCCCCCGCTTCTATGAGCACGTGCAGCCGCTGGAGGATCTGGGCGAGGGCGTCTCTCTCGACGACTACTTCCCCTTCGCGCAGGACCTCATGACAGACGATGCTGGAGAGGTGCGGGGGCTCATGTTCACCACCGACGTGCGGGTACTCTACTACCGGAGGGACCTCATAGACACGCCGCCCGCTTCGTGGGACGAGGTGCTGGAGCTGGGCCGGGATCTGGCGAACGAGGGTCTTGACGCCTACCTCTTCCCGGCGGGCCGGGACGAGGCTACGATGACGACAACGGTCCTGCCGCTCTTCTGGTCTCAGGGCGGAGAGCTCACCGATGAAGAAGGGAACCCCGTCTTCGCCGAGGGTGCCAACCGGGAGGCGATGATCAACGTTCTGGAGTACATCCGGAGCTGCGTGCAGGAGGGCATCACGCCGCAGCGCGTGACGACCTACGGGCTGGAGACGGATCTCAACGGGGATGCCGCCTCGGGGAACACGGCCATGTTCCACGGCGGCAACTGGCAGGTGAGCATGCTGCAGGAGATCGTGGGGGAGGAGGAGTTCGTCGAGCAGTGGGGGGTGGCGCCCATACCCGCCGAGGACGGCTCCAGCTTCGCGACTACCTCTGGTGGGCAGATGTGGGGGATCTTCACCGAGGATCCGGAGAAGCGGGAGGCGGCCATAAGCTTCCTCAACGCCGTCTTCGTGGGAGATGAGGGCATGACGGGCTGGTGCAACGTCGGCGGGTATCTGCCCCCGCGCGAGACGGTCTTCGACCTGCCGGAGTACGAGGGGAACGAGTACACGGATTCCTTCCGGGAGCATCTGGACCAGTACGCGCGGGTACGGCCTGCGGCGGAGGTCTACGAGAGCATCTCGGCCGAGATGCAGGTCGCGCTCTCCGGCGTGATCACGGGCGAGACCGAGCCCGAGCAGGCGCTGGACCGGGTTGCGGCTGCGGTGGGAGCCTAGTAGAGAAGCTGGACGACCGGCCGGAGAGGGGGACGCGGGAGCTGTGGAGAAGGTAGCTGAGGAGAAGGCGGCATCCCGCTGGCGGCCGGGCGACACCCCGGTGCCGTGGCTGCTGCCGCTGGCGCTCGTGCTCGTTCTGGTCTTCGTCTACCCGATCCTGGAGATCCTGCGCCTCAGCTTCACCGACGCGAGTCTGGTCAGGCCGGAGTACGCCTACACGCTGGAGTCCTACATAACGCTGCTGCGCTCCCCCGACTTTTTGAGCACGCTGAGGATCACGTTCATCTTCGTCTTCGCGAGCGTGGTCTTTCAGGTTCTGCTGGGGTTCATCATTGCGCTGGTGGTAGATCAGGGCGTGCGGCGGGGGCTGAGGGGGACGATCGTGACGCGCACGGCGGTGCTCTCGGCTTGGGCCATACCGGGGGTCATCATCGGGATCATCTGGAGCATCCTCTACGAGGAGTCGGCGGCGGGCATCCTGAACCACCTCGCGAATCTGGTCGGGTTCGGCTCGATCCCCTTCCTCTCCGAGCCGAACACCGCGCTCGCCTCGGTAACGGTGGCGAACATCTGGCGGGGGACGGCGTTCAGCATGATCCTGATCTACGCCGGGCTGCAGACGCTGCCCGAAGACGTGCTGGAGGCGGCGAAGATAGACGGCGCGAACGCTTGGCAGCGGCTTACGCGGGTCATGATACCGCTGCTGGCCCCGGTGCTGTTCATCACGCTGATAATAGTTACCATAGAGACGTTCAACACCTTCGACATGGTGATGGCGCTCACCGGCGGGGGGCCGGGCCGGGGTACGGAGGTGATAGCGCTCTCGATTTACTACCAGATCTTCCAGCAGCTCAACCTCGGGCGCGGGGCTGCGGCGGCCGTGATGCTGCTGGCCGTGAACATGATCATAACGTTCGTCTATCTCCGGTACATCGAGCGGCGGCAGGGGATTGAATGATGGCCAAGAGAAGTCGGGTTCGCAGGCGGCGGTGGTCTGATGCGGCGCTGTATCTGGCGTTCGCATTCATCACGCTCTTCTTCGTCTTCCCGGTGTTTTGGGTATTCTCGATGTCGCTCAAGTCCGTGCCGGAGCTGTTCGCGACGCCCCCGATCTGGTTCTCCACCGATCCGCAGTGGGAGAACTACGCCTTCGTGCTGCGGAATACACCCATCACCGGCTACCTTCTGAACTCCGCGATCATCGTGTTCTTCACCGTTCTCCTTACGCTGGCCGTCGCGGTCTGCGCTGCCTACGGCTTCTCGCGCTTCAGGTTTCACTTCAAGAAGCCTTCGCTGATGGCGATCCTCGTCTTCCAGATGATCTCGCCGGTCGTCATCGCCATCCCGCTCTACCGCTTCTTCGTGGGGCTGGGATTGCTGAACAACTATGCGAGCCTCATAACCGTCTACGTGGCCGCTTTCTTGCCGTTCACCGTCTGGTTCCTCAAGGGCTACTTCGACACCATCCCCTACGAGCTGGACGAGGCCGCGATCGTGGACGGCTGCACCCGGATGCAGCTGCTCTGGAGGGTGCTGCTCCCCGTGAGTTTGCCGGGGATCGTCTCGGCCGGCATCCTGGTCGGCGTCTTGAGCTGGTCGCAGTTTGTGATCCCGTTCATCCTGCTGGATGATCGCGATCTCTACCCCGTCTCGGTGGGGCTCGTCAACCTGCGGGACTCCGCCGATGCGGTCACGCTCCACTACCTCTCGGCCGCGAGCATCATCGCCATCGCACCGGTGATCGCGGTCTTCGTCCTGATGCAGCGCTACATCGTAAGCGCCCTTACCGCCGGAGCGGTAAAGGGATAGCTCAGCTCTCCAGAACGCCGAGCAGGAAGGCCAGGATCAGATACGCGGCTGCGGCCGCCAGAGCCGTGACGTAGAAGCCCCGATCCGGGAGCACGAGCTGTATCGGGGCCTCAAAGAGCTCTCCGAGGCCGAAGACGGCGGCGACGACCTCGTGGTTCTCCGGTCCGAAGCCCAGGAAGACCAGAGCCACATGGGCCAGTACGACCAGAGCGATCAGGGTCAGGATCGTTCTCAGAAGTCCCACCGGGCGCAGTTCCTTTCTCTCTCCCGCCCTCCGGAGACCAGCATAACGGTCCGGCCGGGCAGATTTCAAACGCCCGCTGGAGACTGGTCCTAGCGGCGCGCGGCCCCCAGCAGGAGGTAGAGCAGGAAGTAAGCTGCGGCGGCCACCAGAGATGTGGTGTAGAATCCGGCGGCCAGGAACATCTGCACCGGCGTCTGCAGCAGGTCTCCGAGCGCGTAGATCACGGAGATGACCTCGTGCGTGTCGGCACCGTATCCCAGGTACACCAAAACCACGTGGGTCAGGATTATGAGGATTACGAGCGCCAGAATGCCTCTGAGCAGCGACATGCCACGTTCCTTTCTTCTCGGGGAGCTTCCCCTATTCTACCGGCGGGCGCGCCGGTAAAGAAGGTCAGGAGATCCGGCGCAACCGGTCCGGGTCCCGCTCCCCGCTCCCGCCGCGCGGGGTCTCTTCGGGCTTCCGGGCAGTGCGCGGCCGGGCGCGGGAGGTCAGCCTCCCGTTTATGAAGAGCGCCAGCCCGGCTACGGCCCAGCAGAGGAGTCCCACGACGAACGTTACCGGGTCGCGCATCAGGACCCCGGAGGCCGCCGCGGCCCCCGGAACCCACCAGAGCGCAAAGAGGAGCCCCGACTCCCGGAGGTTGTGACTGGTCGCCATGTACAGCCCGAGCGCCATCCCCAGGAGGGCCGGGACCAGGAGCAGCATTCCGATGATGGTCAGCAGGAAGCTCACCCGGAGTATATTACCTCCGGCAGAGACGCATCAGAAGGTGCCCGGCCGGTCAATCCCTCCCCTGACGGCCGGCCATCTGGCGGCGGTAGCGCTTCATCGCGGAGAGGAGCTCCTCCCAGGAACGTGCGGGGGACTCGACCCGGTTGCCGTAGAGCGAGAACTTGTGCACGAACTCGTGCAGGGAGCTCTCCGTCTCCGAGATGCACTCCGGCCGGGCGACCAGCAGGACCTCCCAGTCCTCTTCCCACTTGATGTTGTCTATGGCCTCCTTGAGGCCGGGGCGGTGGTAGAGCATGCGCCCCGGGGCCCGCAGGTCGCTGTACTCGGCCACGATCTCATAACCCCGCTCCTCCGCGTACGCGCGAAGCTCCTCCCGCTGCTCTCCGGCCGAGGGGAGCCGGTCTTCAGCATCGGTCCTGATGTAGATCGCTGCCCGGGTCATTGCGGCGAATGTAGATGATACCAGCCACGTCAAGTACGGTTCGTGATCGACCTCTCGCCCGGGAATCTGGTAAGATAGACACGGTACGTCGGGACGTGGCGCAGTCTGGTAGCGCACTCGGCTGGGGGCCGAGTGGTCGCCGGTTCGAATCCGGCCGTCCCGACTCTGGTCTGTGTGGAGGTCGGCGTGACATTCGAGATCTTGCTGGGAATCATAGGGTTCATGCTCGTGATAGTCGTTCTCTTCTTCGGCAGCTTCGTGCTGCTGGATCTGATCTGGGGCCGGCGCGGCGGTGACGTATAGGGCCCCGCGCTCCCTGAAGGTCGTCTGCGGCGAGCTTCCGCCGGTTTGCTAGACGCGCTGCAAAACCTGCGGCTGGTCGAGCTGGACTCGCTCCTTTTGCACGAGGAGCGCGACGAGGCCCGGCTGTCGCGGCTGGTGGAGCGCGTCCAGACCGAGGGCATCCAGCGCAACCCCGTGATCGTGGCTCAGCACGGCGGCCGCCATCTGGTGCTCGACGGTGCTCACCGGGTCTCCGCCCTGAAGGAGCTGGGCTGTCGGCTGGCGCTGGTACAGGTGGTCCGGCCCGGCGGCGCGACAGAGAGCTGGGGGCACCTGCTGGATGCCGCGAGCCTTCGCCGGTTGCTCAAGAGCGCTCCCGGCATCGAGGCGTCCGGGGCCGGGAGCGGCTGGGTGGCCGAGGTGCAGTTCGCCGGCGGCGAGAGGCTCTGGCTCCGGGCGCGGGACGAGGGCGTCGTTCCGGCGGCCCGCGCCATGCGGGAGCTGCAGCGGGCCTATCCGGATGGAGAGCCCGTCCGGCGCGTCGCTCCGGCAGAGGAGGTGGAGATCCCGGAGGGGGCGGCTCTGGTCCGGTACCGGCGCTTCAGCCTGCGCGAGCTCACCGGGCTCGTGGAGCGAGGAGAGGTTTTGCCGGCCGGGATCACGCGCTTTGTCATCCCCGACAGGGTGCTCAACGTGTGCCTGCCGCTCGTGTATCTGAAGGGCGGGAGCCTCGAGGAGCGCAACCGGGAGCTGCGGGAGTTCATCGAGGGGCTGGAGC
Organism: Rubrobacter taiwanensis; assembly: GCF_004337705.1. Classification (GTDB taxonomy): domain Bacteria; phylum Actinomycetota; class Rubrobacteria; order Rubrobacterales; family Rubrobacteraceae; genus Rubrobacter_C; species Rubrobacter_C taiwanensis. Next base: position 368,285 of record NZ_SKBU01000015.1, on the reverse strand, counting down.
GGCAGGGCCGTATCCGGCGCTACAGCGAGCCGGTCATCCTCTTCGAGTAGTGCAAAGCTCCCCCATTACGTGCTACATTGCAACAGTGATACGCGGGAGAAGAGCTGCATATCCGGTGCCGAGGGCTCCGGAGCCCGGCCTACCCGCGCACCGGACAGCAGGACACATTCCAGGGGTTGACTGATACATGACAGCTACGGTGGTGGTTGGCCTGGCCTGGGGAGATGAGGGCAAGGGCCGCGTGTGCGACGCGCTGGCCGGGGACGCCCGCTATGTGGCCCGCTACTCCGGCGGCAACAACGCTGGGCACACGATCCGGGTGGGCCAGGAAGAGTTCATTATGCACCTCATCCCCTCCGGCATCGTGCGCGAGGGGGTCGTGTGTACCATCGGCAACGGGGTCGTGGTCAACCCGGAGGTGCTCGCCGGGGAGGTGAAGAGTCTTGAGGCACGGGGGCTGGAGGTGCGCGGCCGGCTCAAGGTGGACGGCCGGGCACACCTCATCATGCCCTACCACATCGCACTCGACGCGCACCGGGAGATAGCGCTCGGAGACGCCAGGATCGGAACCACCAACCGGGGCATCGGGCCGGCCTACGAGGACAAGGTCTCCCGGGCGGGCATCAGGGTGCAGGACCTCTTCGACGAGAACCTGCTGCGCGCCAAGATCAAGGCCGCACTGGTGGAGAAGAACGCCATCATCTCCGGCGTCTACGGCGAAGAGCCGTACGAGGTGGACGGGCTCGTGGAGTGGCTGCTCCCCTTCCGGGAGCTCATAGGCCCGATGGTGGCCGACACCGGGGCCATCCTGCGGGGAGCCGTCGGGCGGGGGGAGCCCGTGCTGCTGGAGGGGGCTCAGGGGACCCTGCTGGACAACGATTTCGGTACCTACCCGTTCGTGACCTCCTCCAGCCCCTCTGCGGGCGGGGTGTGCGTCGGGGCCGGGCTCCCGCCGCGGTGTCTCGGGGAGGTGATCGGCGTCACCAAGTCCTACGCCACACGGGTCGGGGACGGGCCGATGCCCACGGAGCTCTTCGACGAGGTGGGGGAGACCCTGCGCCGGGTCGGGAAGGAGTACGGGCGCACCACCGGGCGGCCGCGGCGGTGCGGGTGGCTGGATCTGGTGGCCGTGAAGTATGCGGCCCGGGTCAACGGCATCACCGGGCTCGCGCTCACCATGCTGGATGTGCTCTCGGCCGTGGAGAGCGTAAACGTCTGCGTGGCGTACGAGATAGACGGCCGGCGGGTGGAGGAGTTCCCCGTGAGTCAGGCCGAGCTGCACCGCGCCCGGCCCGTCTACCGGGAGTTTCCGGGCTGGGGGGAGGACGTCTCGGAGATCCGGGAGCGCGCGAAGCTGCCCGCCGCCGCCCGGGAATTCGTGGACTTTGTGGAGGCCGAGGCAGGAGCGCCGCTGAGGATGATCAGCGTCGGTCCCGAGCGCGATCAGGCCATAGTGGAGGGCTGAGAGGTGCGGGTTCTGGTCGTCGGCGGTGGAGGCAGGGAGCACGCGCTGGTGGAAGCCATCGCCCGCAGCCCGCTGGAGCCTGAGATCTTCGCCGCTCCCGGAAACCCCGGTATCGCGCGGCTCGCCCGCAACGTGGACATCCCCGCCGACGACATCCCGGAGCTGCGGGATTTCGCTAAAGAGAACGGGATAGACCTCACGGTCGTCGGACCGGAGGTGCCGCTCATCGGGGGGATCGCCGACGCCTTCTACGAGGCCGGGCTCAAGCTCTTCGGGCCGTCGCGTGCGGCCGCGCGGATCGAGGGCTCCAAGGCGTTCGCCAAGGAGGTCATGAACCGCGCCGGGGTTCCTACGGCAGACTACCGCATCTTCGAGGACGAGCGGGCTGCGCTGGAGTTCCTGCGGGCGCACCGGGAGTACCCCGTCGTAGTCAAGGCCGACGGGGTGGCCGCGGGCAAGGGGGTGACCGTGGCCGCCTCCGAGGAAGAGGCGGAGGCGGCCGTACGGGCCGCGTTCGGCGGCAGGTTCGGGGCCGCCGGTCGGCGGGTGATCGTCGAGGAATGCCTCGCCGGACGGGAAGCCTCCGTCTTCGCCCTCAGCGACGGGGAGAACATCCTGCCCTTCCTGCCCGCCCGGGACTACAAGCGCATCTACGACAACGACGAGGGACCGAACACCGGCGGCATGGGCGCGTACTGCCCGCTGCTCTGGATGGACCCGGACACCTACAAGCGCATCCTGGAGGAGATTATCCACCCCACCGTTCGCCAGCTCTCCCTGATGGGCAGCTCGTACACCGGACTGCTCTACGCCGGCGTCATGGTGACCGCCGAAGGGCCGAAGGTGCTGGAGTTCAACTGCCGCTTCGGAGACCCGGAGACCCAGGTCCTCCTGCCCCGCCTCGGATCCGACCTGCTAGAGCTCATGATCGCCTGCTGCGAAGACGATCTAGCCGGCCGGGAGGTGGCCTGGTCGGCCGAGAAGGCCGTGTGCGTGGTGCTGGCCTCCGAGGGCTACCCCGAGTCCTCCTCCAGCGGAGACCTCATCTCCGGCCTCGACGACCTGCCGTGCGAGGTGAACATCTACCACGCCGGCACTGCGGAGCGGGACGGGAAGCTCTATACCGCCGGCGGGCGGGTGCTGAACGTGGTCGGGCTGGGCGGCAGCCTCATGGAGGCCCGGGCCCGGGCCTACGCCGCCGTGGAGTCAATAGACTTTACCGGCATGCAGTACCGGACGGACATAGCGCTGGAGGCGCTGGAGATGGAGGAGTTCTAGAGTTGCCGGGAGCGGGGCGGTGATCGAGCGCTATACCCTGCCGGAGATCGGCGCGGTCTGGACCGAGGAGGCGAAGTACCGCGCCTGGCTGGAGGTGGAGCTCGCCGTCTGCCGCGCCCGCGCGGAGCTGGGCGAGATCCCGGAGGACGAAGTGGAAGAGCTCGCCGCCCGCGCAGACTTCACGGTGGAGCGCATCCGGGAGATAGAGGCCGAAACGCAGCACGACGTGATCGCCTTCGTCTCCGCCGTGACCGAGAACGCAGGGGATGTGGCCCGGCACTTCCACTTCGGTCTGACCAGCTCGGACGTGCTGGACACGGCAACCGCCCTGCAGCTCAAGCGATCGCTAACGCTCATCCGCGAGCGGGCGCGCGAGCTCACGCGCCTGCTCGCCGACCTGGCGCTCGAGCATCGCGACACGGTTATGGCCGGCCGGACGCACGGCGTGCACGCCGAACCGACCACGCTCGGGCACAAGTTCGCCGTCTGGGCGTTCGAGATGGAGCGCAACCTGGACCGGCTGGAGCACGCGCTGGAGGTAGCCGCCGTGGGCAAGATCTCGGGCGCCGTCGGCACCTACGCCAACGTAGACCCCCGGGTCGAACGCTCCGCGTGCAAGAGGCTCGGCCTGGCCTCCGAACCCGCCTCGACCCAGATCGTGCAGCGCGACCGGCACGCCGAAGTCCTCTCCGCGCTCGCCATCCTGGGCTCCACGCTGGAGAAGATCGCGCTGGAGATAAGGGGCGCGCAGCGCACCGAGATCCGGGAACTGGCCGAGCCGTTCGGCCGGGGCCAGAGGGGCTCCTCTGCGATGCCGCACAAGCGTAACCCCATCCTCGCCGAAAGAATGTGCGGCCTAGCCCGCCTGCTGCGCGGCAACGCCGCCGTGGGCTTCGAGAACAACGCCCTCTGGCAGGAGCGGGACATCTCGCACTCCTCCGCCGAGCGCGTTGTGCTCCCGGACTCCGCCATCGTCGCCTACTACATGCTGCACACCACCCTGCGCATCCTGCAAGGGTTGGAGATAGACCGCGACAGGATGCGAAAAAACCTGAACCGAAGCGGCGGGATCGTCTACTCCGGACGCGCCCTGCTCGCGCTGGTCGAAGCCGGGATGAACCGCGACGAAGCCTACCGCCTCGTCCAGAGGGCCGCGATGCGCGCCTGGGAGAGCGGGGAGAGCTTCCGGAAGCTGCTGGAACGGGAGGAGCGGGTGCGAGAGCTGCTGGGCTGCAACCTGGACGGACTCTTCGATCCCGCTTACCACCTGCGCCATCAAAGGGTAGTCTTCGACCGTGTGCTGGGGCTGAAGGAGAGGTTGAAGGATGGGTGAGCGCCTGTTGTACGAGGGCAAGGCCAAGCGGGTCCTGGCCACCGGCGATCCCGACGTCCTTCTGCACCGCTACAAGGACGAGGCGACGGCGTTCGACGGCCGCAAGCGCGGTTCCTGGAGGGGCAAGGGCCGCACGAACGCGACCATGAGCGCTGCCATGTTCAGGTATCTGGAGGAGCACGGTGTCCCCACGCACTTTATCGAGCAGGTGGACGACACGACCCTCAAGACGAAACGGCTGGAGATGCTGCCGGTCGAGGTGGTGGTGCGTAACGTGGCCGCGGGCTCGCTCGCAAAGCGCCTCGGCTACGAGGAGGGCACGCCTCTCAGGCAGCCGGTGGTCGAGCTGTACCTTAAGAACGACGAGCTCGGCGATCCGCTGGTGAACCGGTACCACCTCCGGGAGCTGGGGGTGGACGACGGCACGCTCGCCGCCTGTGAGGAGATGGGTCTAAAGGTGAACGATACGTTGAGGCCGTTCTTCGAGGAACGGGGTATAACGCTCGTGGACTTCAAGATCGAGATCGGCCGGGATACCGAGGGGAACTTGCTGCTGGCAGATGAGATATCTCCCGACACCTGCCGCTTCTGGGATCGGGAGACCGGTGAGAGGCTGGATAAGGACCGCTTCCGGCGCGACATGGGCGGTGTAGAGGAGGCCTACGCCGAGGTGCTGCGGCGGGTAACGGGTGAAGGGTGAGGGTGCTATGTCTGAGACCTTGAGGAGGGTCCGCGTTCTCGTCCGGCCCAAGGAGGGCATCCTGGACCCGCAGGGTGAGGCCGTGCGGCGGGCGCTTCCGGCGCTGGGCTTCGGCGGGGTGGGGAGCGTGCACGTGGGCCGCTTGATCGAGCTTGAAGTAGAGGATGAGTCGCAGGTGGAGGATATGTGCCGGCGGCTGCTCGCCAACCCCACGATCGAGGAGTACGAGTGGGAGGTGATCGGGTGAAGATCGGGGTCGTGATCTTCCCCGGCGCCAACTGCGACGCGGACGCTCTCTACGCCGTGGAGCGTATCGGGGCGGAGCCGGTCGAGCTCTGGCACGCGGAGCCCGATCTCAAGGGTGTGGACGCCGTCATCCTCCCCGGCGGCTTCTCCTACGGGGATTACCTGCGCCCCGGCGCGATAGCCCGCTTCTCGAAGGTTATGCGTCCGCTGGAGGAGTTCGCCCGCGGCGGCGGCCCCACTCTGGGCGTCTGCAACGGATTCCAGGTGCTCACCGAAGCCCGCCTGCTGCCCGGAGCGCTCCTTCAGAACATGAGCCTGCGCTTCGTGTGCCGTACCGTGCCCGTGCGCGTCGAACACCCAGATACCCCCTGGAGCGGTGCGTGCGTCCCGGGCGAGATCTTGCACCTCCCCGTCGCCCACAACGAGGGCAACTACTTCGCCGCCGAAGAAACTATAGCTCAGCTTGAGGATGAGGGGCGGGTGATCTTCCGCTATCTGGAGAACCCGAACGGTTCGCGCAACGACATAGCCGGCATCTGCAACGCGGAGCGCAACGTGGTCGGTATGATGCCGCATCCTGAGCGGGTCTCGGATCCCCTCCTCGGCTCGGAGGAGGGGCTGAAGGTGCTGCGTTCGGTACTGGAGTTCGCGGGGGCGAAGGTGCATTGAACCTCGAGGAGACGTACAGATCTCTCGGCCTTTCGGATGCGGAGTACGCTCGCGTGCGGGAGCTGCTCGGGCGGACGCCCAACTTCCTGGAGCTCTCGTTGTTTTCGGTGATGTGGAGCGAGCACTGCGGGTACAAGAACTCCCGCCCGCTGCTGGGGCGTTTCCCGAGTGAGGGGGGGCGGGTCTTGCAGGGGCCGGGGGAGAACGCGGGCGTGGTCGAGGTCGGCGAGGGCTGGGCGCTGGCGTTCAAGGTGGAGAGTCACAATCATCCTTCGGCGGTAGAGCCCTATCAGGGGGCGGCCACCGGGGTGGGAGGGATCATCCGGGACATACTGGCGATGGGGGCGCGGCCGGTGGCCGTGCTGGACTCCCTGCGCTTCGGCGATCCGGCGGACGGGCGGGTTCGCTATCTCTTCCGGGAGGTGGTGCGCGGCATCGGGGGCTACGGGAATCCGGTCGGCGTGCCGACGGTCGGCGGCGAGGTGGAGTTCGCTCCCGCCTACACCGGCAATCCTCTGGTGAACGCGATGTGCGTGGGCCTTCTCCGCGTTGAAGACCTGATGCGTTCACGGGCCGTGGGTGTAGGGAACCGGGTTATCTTGCTCGGGGCCAGAACGGGCCGGGACGGCATCCACGGGGCCACCTTCGCCTCCGACGAGCTCTCCGGGGAGTCCGAGGCGCGGCGGCCGAACGTGCAGGTCGGAGATCCGTTCGCCGGGAAGGTACTGATCGAGGCCTGCCTGGAGCTGCGGCGGCGGGATCTTCTGGTGGCGCTGCAGGATCTCGGAGCAGCCGGGATCACCTCCTCGGCCTCCGAGATGGCGGCCAAGGGCGGGGTCGGCATCGAGATAGAGACGGACAGGGTGCCGCTGCGCGAGGGCGGGATGGAGCCGTGGGAGGTCATGATCTCCGAGTCTCAGGAGCGGATGCTCGCGGTCGTGGAGCCGGAGAGGGTGGAGGAGGTGCTTAAGGTCGCCGCCCGCTACGGGCTCGGGGCGGCCGTCGTGGGGCGGGTCGCGGACCACGGCGAGCTGCGCGTGCTGTGCGGCGGCGAGGTTGCCGGCAGTGTTCCGGCGGAGTATCTGGCCGACGCCCCTGCCTACGAGCGGGAGGTTGTGGAGCCGGAGTATCTGAAAGAAGCGCAGCGGCTGGACGTGGAGGAGATCCCGGTCCCTGGGGATTTCAACGCCGTGCTGTTGCGGATGCTCTCGCACCCCAACCTGTGCTCCCGGCGGTCGGTGTGGGAGCAGTACGACTACCAGGTGCGGACCAACACCGTCGTGGGGCCCGGTGCGGACGCGGCGGTGATGAGGATCAAGGGCACGAAGCTCGGATACGCCGTCGTGACCGACGGGCGGGGGAAGTGGTGCTATCTGGACCCGGAGGGGGGCGGGGCCGCTACGGTCGCCGAGGCGTACCGCAACCTCTCCTGCGTGGGGGCGGAGCCGGTCGCGCTCACAAACTGCCTGAACTTCGGCAGTCCGGAGAAACCGGCCGTCTACTACCAGCTCGCCAGGAGCATCGAGGGCATGTCGCGGGCGTGCGAGGCGCTGGGAACGCCCGTGGTGAGCGGGAACGTCAGCCTGTACAACGAGACCTCCGGCGGTGCGGTCTACCCCACCCCCGTGGTCGGGATGGTCGGCGTGCTGGAGGACGTGAGTTGCCACGCCACGCCCGGCTTCGGGCGGGAGGGGGATGTGGTGGCGGTCGTCGGGGCGTCCGGGCGGGCCTCGCTCGCGGGCTCCGAGTATCTAGAGATAGTGCACGGGCGGGTCGCCGGGAGGCCGCCGGAGCCCGATCTCGCGCTCGAGAAGGAGTGTGCCGACCGGGTGCGCCGCCTCATAGCGGAGGGGCTGGTGGACACGGCGCACGACATCTCCTCCGGCGGGCTCGCCGTGGCCCTCGCCGAGATGGCGATCGCCGGGGGAGTGGGGGTGGAGGTGGAGGTCGGGTCCGGGCGGCGGCCGGATGTGGAGCTCTTCGGAGAGGCCGGCGGGCAGATTCTCATCGCGGTTCCCGGGGAGCGGTGGGACGAGGTGCGGGAGGCTCTCGCGGGCGTGCCCTGGCAGATCATCGGCCGGACGGGTGGAGGGGGACTGAAGATAGGGGGCTTTGTGGATCTAAAGCTGGAGGAGCTGAGGGGGGCTTACGGGCGGGATCTCTTCGCGGAGGAGACCGGATGAGCCTCGCGACAGGAGGGCTCAGGGAGTACTGCGGGGTCTTCGGCATCCGGTCCCGCGAGCTCTCCGGCGAGCTGGCCCAGCGGACGTACTTCGGGCTTTATGCGCTCCAGCACCGGGGGCAGGAGTCGGCCGGGATCGCCGTCTCCGACGGTTCCCGGACGCTCGCCGTGCGCGACGTGGGGCTGGTCTCTCAGATCTTCGACGAGGGCAGGCTGGCCGCGTTGGAGCCGGGCCACATAGCCCTCGGGCACGTCCGGTATTCCACAACCGGCTCTGCCTCCTGGGAGAACGCCCAGCCGGAGTTCGCCGGGCGCGGCGAGACCAATGTCGCCGTGGCGCACAACGGGAATCTGCTGGGCGCTGCCGCGCTGCGGGATGCCCTGGTAGGAGAGGGGTTCGAGTTCAACTCCACATCGGACACGGCCCTCGTCGCCGCCAGCGTCGTGAAGGGTCTGGAGGACGGGATGGACGTGGGGGAGGCCGTCCTCTCGGCCATGGAGCGCCTCTCAGGAGCCTATTCGGTGGCCATGATCGCGGGGGACGCGCTCGTTGCCTTCCGCGACCCGTACGGCTTCCGGCCGCTCGCTATCGGGGGTGTCGAGGGAGGATATGCCGTCTCCAGCGAGACCTGCGGACTGGACATCGTGGGGGCGGAGTACCTGCGAGACGTGGAGCCCGGCGAGGTCGTGGTGATAGACGACGAGGGCCTGCACAGCCTCCGGGGCCTCTCGAAGAGGCGGGCGATGTGCGTCTTCGAGTACGTGTACTTCGCCCGGCCCGATTCGAATCTGGAGGGCCGGGAGGTCGCCGGGGTCCGGCAGCGGATGGGCGAGATACTGGCCGGAGAGGCTCCGGCGGAGGCCGACGTGGTCATCCCGGTCCCGGACTCCGGGATACCGGCAGCGGTGGGCTACTCGCGCGCCAGCGGCATCCCGTTCGCGGAGGGCCTGATCAAGAACCGTTACGTGGGGCGCACCTTCATCGAGCCGACACAGAAGATGCGCCAGCTCGGCATCCGGCTCAAGCTGAACCCGCTGCCGTCCGTGATCTCGGGCCGGCGGGTGGTCGTCATAGACGACTCCATCGTGCGGGGGAATACGAGCCGCAAGATCGTGGAGCTGCTCTTTCAGGCCGGCGCGCGCGAGGTGCACTTCCGGGTCTCCTCGCCGCCGGTCACCGGTCCCTGCTACTATGGGATAGACATGGACACACCGGAGCACCTCGTCGGGGCGAACCACGGGGTGGAGGAGATCCGGGACCAGATCGGGGCCACCTCGCTAGCCTACCTCTCGCTGGAGGGCATGGTCGCGGCTACCGGGCGGAGGAAGGAAAGCCTCTGCCGGGCCTGCTTCGACGGGGAGTACCCTCTCGCCGGGACCGCCGGCAAGTTTGCGCTGGAGCGGCAGTGCGCTTCGCTGGGGGAGAAGTAGCCGTGGGGAGTTACGAGGAGGCGGGGGTCTCCATAGACGCGGGCAACCGCGCCGCGGCGCTGATGCGCGCGGCGGTGGAGTCCACGCACGGACCCGGGGTCGTCCCTCTCCCCGGAGGGTTCGCCGGCCTGTACCGGCTCTCCGGTTACCGCGAGCCCGTTCTCGCCTCCACCGTGGACGGCGTCGGTACGAAGGTGCTCGTGGCCGATGAGCTGGGGCGCTACACATCCCTTGGGGCGGACATCGTGAATCACTGCGCCAACGACGTGCTCGCGACCGGGGCGAGGCCCCTGATCTTCCTGGACTACGTGGCGAGCGGAAGGCTCATCCCGGAGGTTGTGGCCGGGATCGTCTCCGGGGCCGCAGAGGCGTGCCGGGAGCTGGGCGTGGCTCTCGTCGGCGGCGAGACGGCGGAGATGCCCGACCTCTATGGCTCGGCCCTCGACGTCGTCGGGGCGTGCCTGGGGGTCTGCGAGCGCGGTGAGCTGGTCACGGGCGAGCTGGTACGGGCCGGGGACGCCGTGCTCGGGCTGGCCTCCAGCGGGCTGCACACCAACGGTTATACGCTCGCGCGCCGGGTGCTCGCGGACGCCGGCGTCGGATACGGCGATACCTGGCGCGGCCTCGGGCGCACCGTGGGCGAGGAGTACCTGGAGCCGCACCGGGCGTACGTGCGCCAGATAGAGGCGCTGCGCCGGGAGGTCGAGGTGCGCGGGATGGCGCACGTGACCGGCGGGGGACTGGTGGAGAATCTGCCGCGGGCGCTCGGAGGACTGGGAGCGCGGCTGCGGGCCGGTTCCTGGGAGGAGCCCCCAGTCTTCGCCATGATCCGCGAGCTCGGAGGCATCCCGGAGGACGAGATGCGCCGGGTCTTCAACCTGGGCGTGGGGTTCTGCGTGGTGGTGGGAGCGGCGGAGGCGGGGCGCGCGCTTAAGATCCTGCACGGCACGGGATGTAAGGCGTGGCACATCGGGGAGGTCGTGGAGAACGGCGGGACGGTGGAGTTTGCCTGAGCGGTGCCTGCCGCCGGAGGCGCGCTTCGCGGTGCTCGCCTCCGGCTCGGGGACCAACCTCCAGGCGCTGCTGGACGCATACCCCGCGAACCTGGCCGTAGTGGGGGGAGATAGAGAAGACGCCTTCGCCCTCGAGCGGGCCCGCAGGGCGGGCGTCCCGGTCGAGTACCTCGATCCGGCGGAGTTCTCGGACCGGGAGGAATACGACGCGGAGCTCGCCGACCGCATAGCCGCCTACGGCGTCGCGCTCGTCGTCGGGGCCGGCTACATGCGGATACTCACCCCGGTCTTTTTAGACCGCTTCCCGGCCGTTATCAATGTTCATCCCTCGCTGCTGCCGAAGTACCGGGGGCTGAACGCCGTGGGGCGCGCTCTCGAAGCCGGCGAGCGGGTGACGGGGGTGACCGTCCACTTCATGGTCGAGGAGGTCGATGCCGGACCGGTGATCGCTCAGGAGGAGGTGGAGATCCTGCCCGGGGACACCGTGGAGTCGCTGCTGGAGCGGCTGCACCCGGTCGAGCACCGGCTGCTCGTGCGGGCCGTCGGAGAGTACTTCGCCGGCAAGCTCACGCCGCCCCGGAGAGGCTAGGGAGAGGAGAGGATTGGACTACCACGAGAACATACTGGCGGCCGTTGGCAAGACGCCGCTGGTGCGGCTGGGCCGCATCTCGGAGGGCGAGGGCATAGAGGCCCTCCTGCTGGCGAAGGCCGAGTTCATGAACCCCGGCGGGTCGGTCAAGGATCGCCCGGCGGTGAAGATGATCGAGGACGCCGAGAAGCGCGGGCTCCTCAGGCCCGGAGGCACCATCGTGGAGCCCACCAGCGGGAACACCGGGGTCGGGCTCGCCATCGCCGCGGCCATCAAGGGCTACCGCTGCGTCTTCACCATGCCGGACAAGGTGAGCCCGGAGAAGCGGGATCTCCTGAGAGCGCTGGGGGCCGAGGTCGTCGTCGCCCCGACCGCCGTGCCGCCGGACGACCCGGAGAGCTACTACTCCGTCTCCGACCGGCTGGCGGAGGAGATCCCGGGCGGCTACAAGCCGGACCAGTACTCCAACCCCGCCAATCCGCTCTCGCACTACGAGACGACCGGGCCTGAGATCTGGGAGCAGACCGCGGGCCGCATCACGCATTTTGTCTGCGGGATGGGCACCTGCGGGACCATAGTCGGCGTCGGGCGCTACCTCAAGGAGCGCAACCCGGAGGTGCGGGTGATCGGGGCCGACCCGGAGGGCTCCATCTTCTCCGATCCGGAGAACGTCCACCCCTACCTGGTCGAGGGCGTGGGCGAGGACTTCTACCCGCAGACGCTGGACATGAGCGTGGTGGACGACGTCGTACAGGTCACCGACCGGGAGAGCTTCCTGATGACCCGCCGCCTGATGAACGAGGAGGGAATCTTCGTCGGCGGTTCGGGCGGGATGGCGGCCGTGGCCGCCATCCGGGTGGCGAAGGACCTGCCGGCGGAGGCCGTGGTCGTCACGCTCTTCCCGGACTCCGGCCGCGGCTACGTCACCAAGGTCTTCAACGACGAGTGGCTGGAGCGGGAGGCCGGCATAAGCCGGGAGGAGCTAAAGAGACCGTACCGCGTTTTCGAGGAGGGAGCATGAAGTTCGCCACCCGCGCCATACACGTGGGGCAGGAGCCTGACCCTGCGACCGGCGCGACCATAGTGCCCATCTACCAGACCTCGACCTACACGCAGGAAGGGCTGGGGCGGCACAAGGGATACGAGTACAGCCGCACCGGCAACCCCACCCGGACGGCCCTGGAGGAGTGCGTGGCCTCGCTGGAGAACTGCCGCTACGGACTGGCCTTCGCCTCCGGGCTCGCCGCCACCACCGCCGTCCTGAGCCTGCTGGAGGCCGGGGATCACGTAGTCGCTGGGGACGACCTCTACGGCGGGACCTACCGCCTCTTCGAGAAGGTGCTGACGCGGCAGGGGATCTCGTTCACCTTCACGGATCCGCGCGACATCTCTAAGATCGAGGCCGCCTTCCGCCCGCAGACGAGGCTGCTCTGGCTGGAGACGCCCACGAACCCGATGCTCACCCTCTGCGACATCCGGGCTCTTTCCGAGCTCGCCCGCGAGCGCGGGGCCATCGTCGCTGTGGACAACACCTTCGCCTCGCCGTACTTCCAGACTCCCACCGACCTCGGAGCGGACATAACGGTCCACTCCACGACCAAGTACATGGGCGGACACTCGGACGTGGTCGGCGGCGCGGTGGCGACCAACGACGCCGGCCACTACGAGGCGATGAAGTTCTACCAGAACGCAGCGGGGGGTGTGCCGGGCCCGTTCGACTCCTGGCTGGTGCTGCGCGGCCTGAAGACGCTGGCGGTGCGGATGCGCCAGCACGAAGCGAACGCGCTCGCCGTGGCGGAGTTCCTGCGCGAGCATCCGGAGGTGGAGTCGGTCAACTACCCGGGTTTGCCCACCCACCCGCAGTACGAGCTGGCCCGGCGGCAGATGCGCGGCTTCTCCGGGATGGTCTCGTTCACCCTGAGGGGCGGGGCCGAGGCCGCCCGCCGGGTGATAGGCTCCGTGAGGGTGTTCTCGTTCGCCGAGTCTCTGGGAGGCGTCGAGTCGCTCCTGACGCACCCGGCGAGCATGACCCACGCGGCGATGCCGGAGGAGGAGCGGGAGGCCCGGGGCGTCACGGAGGGCCTGCTGCGGCTCTCGGTCGGGGTCGAGGACGCAGAAGACCTCATAGCCGACCTGGATCGTGCGATAGGGAGAGCATCGTGAAGCGCCGGGCGCTGGTCTCCGTTTCGGACAAGGCCGGGGTGGCAGAGTTCGCCCGCGGGCTCTGCGAGCTGGGGTTCGAGATCGTCTCCACCGGCGGCACGGCGCGGACCCTCAAAGAGAGCGGCGTCCCGGTGACGCCCGTCTCCGAGGTCACCGGCGCGCCGGAGATCCTGGGCGGGCGGGTCAAAACGCTGCACCCGAAGATCCACGGCGGGATCCTGGCCGACCGGAGCGACCCCGGACACCTGCGGCAGCTCGAGGAGCTGGGGATACGGCCGGTGGAGCTGGTGTGTATAAACCTCTACCCATTCGAGAAGGCGGTGGAGGGCGGGGCGGAGGAGTCCGAGGCCGTCGAGCAGATAGACATCGGGGGGCCGGCGATGCTGCGGGCGGCGGCCAAGAACTTCCGCTCCGTGGCGGTCGTCCCGTCGCCGGAGTTCTACGCGGAGGTTCTGGGCGAGCTGCGGGAGCTGGGCGAGGTGTCTTCAGGGCTCAGGAAGCGGCTCGCGCTTGCGGCCTTCCGCCGGACTGCGGCCTACGACGCCCGGATAGCCGGGTGGCTGGCGGGGGAAGAGGAGTTCCCGGAGGTGCGTCTCGACCGCTACGAGCGGGTCGCTAAGCTGCGCTACGGGGAGAACCCGCACCAGCGGGCAGCCTACTACGCCGGGCCCGGCGGGAGGCACCTGCTCTCGGATGTGGAGCAGCTGCAGGGCCGGGAGCTATCGTTCAACAACCTCTACGACGTGGACGCCGCCCGCACGCTGCTGGCCGGGCTCGGGAACGAGCCGGCAGCAGTTATCGTCAAGCATGCCAACCCGTGCGGGGCGGCGGTCGGAACGAGCGTGGAGGATGCCTACCGGAAGGCGCTGGACTCCGACCGGGTGTCGGCCTTCGGCGGCATCGTGGCGCTCAACGGCGCGGTGAGCAGGGAGCTGGCGGAGGAGATCTCGGAGGTCTTCACCGAAGTGCTCGTCGCGCCGGAGTTCGCGCAGGAGGCGCGGGAGGTCTTCGCCCGCAAAGAGAACATGATCCTCCTGCGGGCCGGCCGGCTGGAGCCGCCCGCACTCTCCGCGAAGCACGTCACCGGCGGGATGCTCCTGCAGACCACAGACCGGGTGGAGGATGCCTCCGGGCACCGCACCGTTACGCGGGTCGAACCCACGCCGGAGCAGAGCGCGGACCTGCTCTTCGCCTGGCGGGTAGCGAAGCAGGTCAAGAGCAACGCCGTCGTGCTGGCGAGGAACGGGGCGACGGTCGGCATCGGGGCCGGTCAGATGAGCCGTGTGGATGCGGCGGAGATCGCGGTGAGGAAGGCCGGAGGGCGGGCGCGCGGGGCGGTCGCCGCCAGCGACGCCTTCTTTCCCTTCCCGGATGGCGTGGAGACGCTGGCCGGGGCCGGGGTCGCGGCCATCATCCAGCCCGGCGGCTCCAAGCGCGACGACGAGGTCGTAACCGCCGCCGACCGCCTCGAAGTACCGATGGTCTTCACCGGCCACCGGCACTTCCTGCACTAGTAGGGAATTTTCAGGCGAAGTTCGGCACGACTTCTTTGGCGAAACGGCGCACCATCTCCTGGTCGTAGGCCACGCGCGGCAGGTAGACGATGAAGTACTGAACCCCGGCCTCCACCCTGGGCTGCAGCCGCTCGCAGATCTGCTCCGGCGTGCCGATCATGAACATATCCGCGTACTCCTCGAAGCTGCGCTTCCCGCGAGCCTCTCTGGTGGCCCGTTCGGGGTCTTCGCCGGGATCGATGAGGTGGACGTTCACGCTGGTCGAGCGCGTGATCTCGCCGTAATCCCGGCCAACGCTCTCGCAGTGGCGCCTGAGCACGCCGAACTTGTGACGCAGCGTGTCCGGGTCGCCGAAGACGTTGCAGGCGTCGCCCCACTGCGCCACCAGCTTCAGCGTCACCCTCTCCCCGCTGCCCCCGATCCAGAACGGCGGGTGCGGTTTCTGGACACCCTTCGGCTCGTTGATGGGGCGGTCTATCTTGTAGAACTCGCCGTCGAAGACCACGTCGTCCTCGGTCCACATGCGGTGGATGATCTCGCACGCCTCCCTGAAGGCCCGCATCCGCTCGGGGACCGGCGGGAAACCGTAGCCGTAGGCTCGCCACTCGTGCTCGTACCAGCCGGCCCCGAGCCCGAACAGGAGCCGCCCGTGGCTCATCACGTCTGCGGTCGAGGCCATCTTCGCCAGCAGCGCCGGGTTGCGGTAACCGTTGCAGGTCACCATCTGGCCGACCTTCACCCGTTCGGTGTCGCGGACGAGACCGGCGGTTATCGTCCAGCACTCGAAGGTCGTCTCCTTCTCCGGCGTGGGCACGGTGTGGAAGTGGTCGTAGACCCAGATCGAATCGTACGCCCCCGTCTCCTCTGCCACCCGGGCTACCCGGGTCATCGCCTCGTACTGCTCTGCAGGATCCTCTATCTCGACCAGATCCAAACGCCACCCCTGCGGGACGAAGACTCCGAACTTCACGGCCATCCTGTTCTACCTCCAGCTTCCCTCTTGCCAGACTACGGCAGGCATCCTAGCACAGCCGGGAGAATCAGCGGGCTGCGGGGCAACCCTTCAGCCTGCCCGACACCGCGAGGCCGCGGCGAACGGCCGGATCCGCGCGGAAATATGCAGGAATAGTTGGTAAACTCTAAGTCCGGCTGGGCCGGTAGCTCAGTGGTAGAGCAGGGGACTTTTAATCCTCGTGTCGTAGGTTCGATCCCTACCCGGCTCACTGGGAGATCTCGGGATGACATCGGGGTCTCCGGCGACAGGCCCCCATCGTCTAGAGGCCTAGGACACCGCCCTTTCAAGGCGGCGGCACGGGTTCGAATCCCGTTGGGGGCACGCGGGCGATTAGCTCAGCGGGAGAGCACCTCCCTTACAAGGAGGGGGTCGCTGGTTCGAGTCCAGCATCGCCCACTTTAAAAAATCCACGTTTTGCAGGTAAAACGTGGTGCGCGTAGAGAGCCCCCGGCACGTGCCGGGGGCTTTGTGCAGCAACCGTGCAGCAACGCGGGCTAACCGAGGGCTTCTCCCATCGTGTCAGCGACCTCGCCGCCCATGCCGGGCAGCATGTGGCTGTAGGTGTCGAGCGTGATGGCGACAGAGGCGTGACCAAGCAACTCCTGAACGAACTTGGGGTGGACGTTCCTCTGGAAGAGCAGGGACGCACAGGTATGCCGGAGGTCGTGGAAGCGTATCTGAGGCAGCCCGGCACGCCTGAGCAAGGGAAGGAAGGACCGCTGGCGGAGGTTGGAGGGGTTGATGAGCCCGCCATTCTCTCCGGCGAAGACTAGGTTCTGGTCCCGGTAGAGGCTGCCGGACTTCAGCTTTTCTTCTGCCTGGCGTGCCCGGTGTCGCTTGAGAACTTCTACGACTCTTGCATAGAGCTTCACCGTGCGGCGGCTCTTCTTCGTCTTCGGCTCTCCGAGGCTGAGCTTCTTGCCATTCTCCGTCCGGGTGAGCGTGCGGCGAACCCTGATCGTGTGGTTATCGAGATCTATATCCTCCCACTTCAGACCCAGCAACTCCCCGCACCTCATGCCTGTATAGACAGCCAGGACATAGAGAGCTTCAAACCTATCTCCCCGGGCAGCTTCAAGCAGTCGCCGGGCCTCGTCTGCGGAGAGAGGGTGCATCTCCTTCTTCGAGGGGCTGGGAGCCTTAACGGCATCCGCCGGGTTACGGGGTATTAGATCCCACTTCACGGCCTGGGCGAGGCCCTTGTGTAAAACGTGGTGTATCTTCTGTACCGTCGAGCCGGAAAGCCCGGAGTCCAAGCGGCCCCGGTAGAAGCCCTGGAGGTGGAGGGCGTTCAGGTTCTTCAACCGGATTCTTCCGAGCGCGGGCTTGATGTGGTTTCGAATCAAGTACCCATCTCTTGAGAACGTGGACTCTCTTACTGTGCCGCGTACGCAGTCAAAGAGCCAGCGGTCTAAGTACTCTCCAACGCTGAGATTTTTGTCATCTACCACGATACCGCTGTCGCGGTCAGCCATGGCCTTCGTTAGCTTCTGGCGTACTTCCTCACGATCCTTGCCATTAACATAGCGGCGCTTCGGGCCGTCCGCCGTGTAGACGAAATAGGCTCCCCGGTAGCCCACAACCTTCCCATTGCGGCGGTGTTTGTAGATCGAGCCCTCCCCGTTGCCGCGTTTTCTCGCCATTCCTTATTCCTCCTTTTTCACGAGTTCTAAGGGCTCCACCTCAAGGGCTTTAGCCAGCTTGCGGATGGTCTTGGGATGTACTCTGTGGAAGCCGTTCTCTAGCCGCCATACGGTAGCTTGGGTCAGCCCCGAGAGCCGGGCAAGCTCCCTCTGGGAGAGCACCTTCTCCTGCCTCAGCCGCTTGGGCTTCTCGGCATCTACCTCCATGTTCCAAGCCATCCGAAGCTGTAAAAATCATCCATATATCAAACGAAATTATATGACAGTTGTAGCGGGATTAAGATGCGAAGCGGCCCCGGAGGATGTTTTGCGGGGAAGCGTGTCTCGTGCTGGAGGGAGGCTTCCGGTTCAGGTGCCAGATGCCATTGCAGACCGGTCAGGGACTGGAATCGTGCCGGGTTGAGTAGAGACATTGGTGGCGAGGGACTCGCGGAGTAAGCTGGATATCCCGGCGCTTAAAGGCTGGCTGTGGGAGGCGGCCTGCGTTATTCGGGGTCCTGTGGACGCTCCGAAGTTTAGAGACTACATTCTCTCCCTCATCTTCTTGAAGAGCGTCTCTTATGTCTTCGAGGACGAGATTCGCCGGTACGCCGAGGAGCTGGGCGGCGAGGCTCTGGCCGCCGAGGCAGCCGGGGGCGACCGGAGGATGGTCCGCTTCTATATCCCCCCGGAGGCTCGATGATGTGGAGCCGGATATCCTGGGGGCAGGACTTACGAGTACCTGTTGAGGAAGTTCGCGGAAGGGCAGGGACAGAGCGCGGGGGAATTTTACACTCCGCGTGAGGTGGGGGTTCTTATGTCCCGCATCCTGGACCCCGCCCCGGGAATGAGCGCCTACGATCCATGCGCCGGGTCGCTCGGCCTCCTCATTAAGTGCCACCTGCGGCTGCTTGAGAAGTATGGGAAGAAGGAAAATGGGCGAAAACTCCCTTCTGAAATTCATCCTCTGATGCTGGATGGGCAGGAGATCAACCCCTCCACTTTCGCTATGGCGAAGATGAACGCCTTTATCCACGAGATGCAGGGGGAGGTGGCTCTCGGGGATACGATGAACCACCCGAGGTTTGTGGAAGACGGGAGACTGAAGCGGTGCTGCGATCTCGTCGCCGCAAACCCGATGTGGAACCAGAAATTCTCCTCCGAGGTCTACGAGCACGATCCCTACGAGAGGTTCTCCTATGGCCTTCCTCCCTCCTCAAGCGCGGACTGGGGATGGGTACAGCACATGCTCTCTTCCCTCAACGAGGGCGGTAGGATGGCCGTCGTCCTCGATACCGGGGCCGTGAGCCGGGGCAGCGGGAACACCGGCTCGAACAAAGAGCGGGACATCCGCAAGGCGTTCGTCGAGGGCAGCGCCATCTCCGAGGGGGATCTCATAGAGGCCGTTATCCTCCTGCCCGGGAACCTCTTCTGCAACACCACTGCCCCCGGAATCATCCTGATATCAACAGGAAGAAGTCCCATCCAGGGGAGATACTCCTGATCAATGCCTCCAAGCTCTTTGAGAAGAGCAGGCCGAAGAACCACCTCACCGAAGAGCACGCCGACCGGATAGCCAGGATCTACCACGAGTGGAGGGAAGAGGAGGGCATCTCTGCCATCGTCTCCCGCGAGGAGATCGCAAAGAACGGCTGCAACCTCTCTCCCAGCAGGTATGTAGCCGGGACAGAGCAGGAGGAGGCCGTACCCCTTGAAGAGGCTCTGTGGTGCTCCTGCAGGAGGCAGAGGAGGAGTGGGAGGAGGCCGACAGGAGGCTCGATGAGGTACTGCGCGGTTTGGGGCTGGGATCGCGGCGGGCTGTACAATAGAGGTTATGAACTTGCGAAGCGAGGTGCCCCGGGAGGCTCTGGAAGAGATTTGCCGACGCTACCACGTTAAGCAGCTCTCTCTCTTTGGCTCCGTGCTGCGCGAGGACTTCGGGCCGGAGAGCGACCTGGACGTGCTGGTCGAGTTTGAGCCGGGAAGGACTCCCGGCTTCGGTTTCGTAGAGCTGCAGCGGGAACTCTCTGAACTCATGGGGCATCCGGTGGACCTGCATACATACCGGAGCCTCAGCCGCTACTTCCGGGACGATGTTGTGAGGCAGAGCCAGCCGCTTTATGAGCCGGCCTCGCGGGTCTCGTAGGCCGGGGGATGAGGCCCGGCTCAGGCACATGCTAGACGCCTCCCGCCGCGCCATAGGATTAGGAGCCTAGACCCGGATGAGGAGACCGCGCTCGCTCTCGCAAGGCTACTGGAAATACTGGGAGAGGCAGCCGGGCGGGTTACCCCTGAGCTTCGGGAGAGGCATCCCGAAGTGCCGTGGAGGGAGATAGCGGATACCCGCAACCGCGTCATCCACGAGTATTTCGACGTGGACATGGAGATCATCGAGGCCATCGTCCGGGACGACCTTCCGAACCTGGCGGGCCGGCTGGAGGTTATCCTGAAGGAGATGGAGGAGGGAGATGACAACGCCTGAGAAACGGCATCCCGGCAATCCTCGTGGAAGCGAAGGCCGCTACGAGAAGAGGCGGCATGGGCGAGGCGCTGGAGCAGGTGAGGCGTTACCATCGGGAGGGAGAGATCATACTGAGGTATCTCGATGAGAGCGTCTTCTACCTGTGCTTGCCCTCGACACACACCTGGACGAAGAAGGGCCAGGCTTACCAGCACCGAGTGAAGAGGAGATGAGGTTCTGAGGGACGCGTCAACCTCATGGGCACGCTGCTCCGGGTGGAAGGCGAAGGCCATGAGCGTCTGGAATACAGGATGCTAGAAGGTTCGTGCGACAGCGGGAAGGTGCTTCTCTACCTGGACGCCCGGGCTCACGAGGCCGAGCAGGGGGGCAAACCTTGCGTGGTGGTCTTGGACAACGCCCCGTTTCACACCGCCGGAGTCCTCCGGGAGCGTGAGGCGGAATGGGAGGGGCGGGGGCTCACTCTCTACCGGCTACCGGCCTACTGTCTGCACCTGAATCTCATCGAGGGAGTGTGGCGCAGGCTCAAGGGTTTCCTGATGCCACGGCGGTTCTATGATTCGGTGGCTGAGTTGAAGCAGGCTGTGATGCACGCTTTGCGCCTACTGGGAGCCGTGGAGGTTCAATATTCACTTGGAGATACTTAGCCTCTCTTCTTCTCTACATAGCGCACCCCGGGGATGTCTTTGAAGTCGGAGTCTTGGGTAAGAAGGATAGCCCTGTGGCGGCGAGCGGTGGCCAGGATCACGCTGTCGGCCATCGGAAGACCGAGATCGTATGCCGTCCTCGCCGCCTCCAACGAGAGCTCCGCATCCAGGTCCACCACCAGCCCGCGCTGCATCACCGCGACTACCTGCAGCGCATCGTCCTCACCACCCGGCTCCCTCAACAGCCTCTTGAACACCTCATAGAGGCTTATGGTCGGTACCACCAGCGCTGAAGTATCCTCGATCGCCTCAGAGAAGAAGTCCGCGTTCGGGCCATCGGCGAAATACTCGATCCAGCCCGAGGAGTCGACCACACGCTTTTCGGGAGCACTCACAGCTCTCGATCCGGCTCACGCTCTATAGTTGGCTCAACACCACGAAGAAATCCTCGCATCTGGCGCACCGGCCTCACCGGCACCAGCTCGATACGCCCTCGGTAGCGCATAATCGCAATTTCCTGCCCAGGATGGAGA
Organism: Rubrobacter taiwanensis; assembly: GCF_004337705.1. Taxonomy (GTDB): domain Bacteria; phylum Actinomycetota; class Rubrobacteria; order Rubrobacterales; family Rubrobacteraceae; genus Rubrobacter_C; species Rubrobacter_C taiwanensis. Next base: position 347,406 of record NZ_SKBU01000015.1, on the reverse strand, counting down.
TCAAGGTCCTTGCGGATCCGCTTCGGGACCACTATCTGATACTTGGGTGATAGTTTGACAGTTTCCATCGCTTTCTCCAATCGATTATCCAGATGTGTAACACTATGCAGTATATTCGATGGCCGTATGATATTCCACATACTTGTTCTAATAAGTAATAACAAATAACACCGGCTCAGCGAGGTGAATTTCAGCGGGTGAGAAGGGGTTGAGCACCTCGATGCCGGTGCGCTTGAAGTTACGGGTGTTGGCGGTGACGAGCGCATCATACCCCTGGAGACTTTGCCTGGGTCGCCATCAGGCTGTCTATGGTACGTGTCCCGTCAAGTGTGTAATTAACACCGTGTGGCCCTACTTCCACCTCTTCTCTAGCCTCCTATTAGAGGAGGCTGATGCGCACCGGCCTGCTCTTCGCTTCGATTCTCCAGCTTCGCCAGCGAGCCGGCATCGAAGTAACGCTTGCCTACCTGCCACTCGTCATGCTGCTCATTCAAGATCGCCCCGACAAGGCGGATCACAGCAGCCTCGTTAGGAAATATGCCTACCACCTCCGTCCTACGCTTGACCTCCTTGTTTAACCTCTCCAAGGGATTGTTCTGTGAGCTCTCTGTTGCGGAAGCGACCCACCTCTTCGTCCAGCTCTTCGCAGAGCCTACTGACCTGGCTTTTTGGAGATGCCGCTCATCCCTAGAGCCTGCACCAGCTCGTCGACCTTGCGGGTCGATACCCCGTGTGTAGGTAAGCTTCCTGTACCACCGCACAGGAGCGCCCTCTCGGCTTTCCTTCTCGGATCCAACAGCGAAGGGAAAAAGCTTCCGTCGCGGACTCTTGGGACCTTCAGCTTCACCGTGCCTACCCTGGTCTCCCAGCTCCTATCCCGGTAGCCGGTGCGCTCTGCGCTACGCTCGTGGCGAGAAGCTTCGGTAGGTGCTCCTCGACCTCCAGCTCCATCAGCACCTGGCTGAGGGCTCTGACGCCCTCCCTAAGGAAATCTGCGTCGTGCTCGATGTGGGCCTTGCGCAACAACTGCTCTAAGCCTATCCTCAGTTCGTCGGCCATCGCGTGTGTCCTTCCTGTTCGATTGGCTCTCTTTCAGGAACCACACGGTGGCCTTCTCTTCGTCAACGACCTTTTCTACACACTCCCTGGGACACTACCGAGGCGCCTCTCCAAGAAGATAGAGTTTTGCTACACGCCGGTGCATGGCTCATGGCTCAACATGGCCGAGATCGAACTGAGCGTGCTCGGTAGGCAGTGTCTGGATCGACGAGTGCCAGATTTCGAGACCCTGCAGGCCGAGGCGCTAGCCTGGCAGGAACGGCGAGATGCCGCCGGCAATAAGATCGACTGGCGCTTCACTACGGAGGATGCGCGCATCAAGCTCAAGCGACTCTACCCTTCACTGCAAGAGTAACAGAGCACTAGGAAGCCGCTGATTTATTGGCCGTTTTCGGCTCGCGGATGTAGGATCGGAGCACCCTTAGCGAAGGAGCTTTTCCGATGATGCGCCGTCGCAGCGATTTGCCTCCCGTTCCTCATCAGCCGTGGTCGGAGATGATCCCCACCGACTCGTTTTACGCCCGCCTGGCCAAATATGGAGGGATGTCCTTGTTGACGACGAGGACTACGCTCCGCTATACAAGAATTCACCGAGGGGCAGGAGGCCGTCCATACCTCCGTCTTTGGTCGTCCTCGCGATGCTCCTTGAGTACCATGACGACTGCTCCGACGCCGAGGCCGAGCAGCGGATGCGCTTCGATCTGAGATGGAAGTACGCCCTCGGAATCGGACTCGAAGACGGGGGCTTTGACGCGACCGTGTTGTGCCGCTTCAGGCGCAAACTGCTCGAGTGTGGCCTGGAGCGCTCGTTGTTTGAGCGACTGGTGAACTCCGCCCGAAAGGTCGGGCTGATCGCGAAGGACGCCACCCAGCTTTTGGACAGCTCTCATATCCTCGGGGCCGCGGGAGCGAGGGATACGTACACCCTCATCCGGGGTGCTACTCGCAAGCTGTTGCGCTCGCTCGGATACGCACCGGCGAGCTGAGCCGGGCTTTCTCGGAGAGGCTTCGGTGGTACATCGATCCCCAAGCTCCCGAGAAGCCCGAGATCGATTGGTCCGACCCGGAGGAGCGCGCCGCCCACCTGAAGGAGATCGTATCCGGTAGCGAAAACAGCTCAACCACCCTCCCGTTTCTTCAGGAAGAGATCGGATAATGACAGTCCGAAGGCCTGGACGATCTTGTTTGCTACGACGATGCTGGGGATTCTCTCTGCCCGCTCAATCGTCCCGATGCAGTTGCGGTGCAGGCCGCAGATCCCGCCCGGCCGCTCCTGAGATAGACCTTGCTCCAATCTCATTCGCCGGACTAACGCTCCAAATTCCCTCGCCAGCTTCTCCCCTGCCATAGAAGCTGAAAGTCTACACCTTCTTCTTGCCGGATCATCTCCCGGCTCCGCTTCCAGTACGCTGCGTTCCGGTGCAGGGCGAACATGAATTCCTTCGGGTCCGAGAGAAAGTCAGCGCTTGTCAACCCATCGCACCTGAAATCTACCAGATCCAGCATAGTGATAGGGTTTATGTATCCAGACTCGGGCTCTTGATCGCACCCAATTGCACCTGGTCTCGATTCCAGCTTGCAGGAAGGCGTAGGCTACGGCTCTCCGAGAGCCACGCTCTAGCGCTCGAAGCGCTTCGTCCCCGGTGCCCGGCGGTAGGTGCCATACCGCTCTATGACGCCGCACATCCTCTCCGCTCCGGGAGGGTTGGCCGAGTGTACGGCTATTCTGCGGGTGGGCCATACCCCATGCTCGGCCATCCACAGGCACAGGGCGTAGCCCTCTTCTATCCCCTCTCCGAGGTCATGGTCGAGCGACATCTCCTTCACCTCGTTCTCAGATAGCAGGGAGATAATAGCCTCCTCGACCGTCCTGGCCCACTCCCAGCCCCCGGGGGCCGGGCGCAGGTCATCGAGCCACACCCTCATCCACTCTGCTCCTCTTCTCCTCGTGCTTTTTCTGCTTCTTTGGGGCGCAGGCCCGGTAGTGCTCTATGGCTTCAGGAGACTTCCATCGTTCGCGAGGGATCTCGCCCGAGATCACCCCGGCCATGAACCCTACGGCCCTCTGGGCGTCCTCGCCCTCAGCCCGCACGGTAACCCGCTCTCCTGCGAGCAGGGGAGTCTCAAAAGCTCCCATGAACTTCAGCATGTTCCGGACGCTGGCCGAGTGCTCTCCCTGACAGACCGTGATCTCCGACTCGGCCACCTGCCTCACCTTCCTGTCCCCCTTCCCGAAGAGATCGGGGAGGAGATTATACAGCGCGGCCGGACGGGCCCCGGAGACGCTTCTCCGGAGCCCCTCGGAAACAAACGGAGGAGGAAAGAGCCTCCCTCAGAGAGAGAAGCGCCTCTGGACCTTCTGTTCGGTCAGGTAACGGTACGCTCCGGGATAGCGACTCTTGAGAGAGTGCAGCATATAAGCACTGCCCTGAGACTGGTGCCCTTTCTCCACCAGATCCCGAAGTGCAGGAGGGATATAAGGGGGGTATCCTTCCTCCCTGATCGCTCTCTTGCGCTCCTCAATGAGTTTCTTGTGGAGATCCATTCCCAAGACATTTTACCAGAGCGTGGAGGGGGAACTCGGACTCCCGCAGGCCAGAAGCTAATAAGGCAAGTAGCGTATCGTATAATTAAATCAGACCTTGTGGTTATGGTGAGGAGGGGGTTCGCAAGAGATAGGGGAAGGGAGTAGGCTGCGGACGGCGGTAGTCTTGCGCGGGGCCGGGAATGGTGACCTCGATGCGATGCTCGATGAGAGCTATGCGGAGCGCGGATGCGACACCGGGCGTCCCGTGGATCTCGGCAGCTGATGCAACTTCTCGACACGGATATCCTGAGCAACTTGATGGAGCGCTCCCCGCCCGGCGGGCTGGTTTCGAGGGTGTCGGAGAGCTCATCTACGGGGCGTACAGGCTCAGGGAGCATACCGCCACCATCGAAGACACACTGCTCCCCAACCTGACCGTCTTACCCTTCGATGCTGCCGCTGCCAGGCGCTATGGAGGGATACGGGCGAGCTGGAGCGGTTGGGCGCGCCCGTAGGCGACGCCGGCGTGCGGATAGCCCCCATCAGAGAGAGGGCAGCGGCGTGACGCGGCTCAGAGCCAGCCCCGTCTCCGACATCCAGATGGCCCCCGAGTGCATGAGCTGCGCCCGCCGCTGCAGCACACCCGGCCACCTGTCCAGCTCCGAATCGAGCACAGTGGTCATGATCACGAGCTCGCTGTCTCTGGCCAGCTCCGTAATACCGCGCTGCTGCTCGAGCGCCGCCTCCGGAGGGAGGCGGCGCTCCCAGTCGTAGTTGACCCACATGGGGCGCCCGTCGTCCGGCCGGTCCTCTACCAGCCGCCTCAGCTCATCGGCGCGCCTCCCCGGAACCTCGCTCTCGGCAGCGAGATGCAGCGCCGCGTCCAGCCCCTCGCTCTCCAGCTCGGCGCGCAGCCTCTCCGCGGACTGCTCCCGACCCTCGCCACGGTACTTGACGAGCGTTCCGCCCCGCGCCTCTCCCACCCGGAAGAACGCCGCGTTCAGCCGGAGCATGAGATCGGGGGTCTGAGTGACGGCGAATACGTTGTCCGGTATCTCCAGAAAAGCGCGCAGCCTGTCCGCCAGCGTGCCGGAACGCTCGTTCCTCCGCACGAACTCCTCAACCGCCGAGCGCCGGATGCGCCAGGAGCGCCCAATCTTAGCACAGGGTAACACCCCCTCCCGACACCAGCGCCAGACCGTTACCGGCTCTACCCCCAGATACCCGGCGACTTCCTCAGTGCTGAGCAGCTCCTCTTCCAAATCTTCCCCCTCTGCTCGACCGAACCGGCCACCCCCGCCTCACAATCATCGTACTATAGCGTACTCCACCTCCCTAAACCGCCACAGAGACGGCGGCCGGGGACACCCCGCCGCTCTCCGTTCCTTTATATTATAAAAAGCGCTAATGTACGGTAAAATACGGTAAATTTGAGGATGATTCTCCGTGGCGGCCGGGTGCCCGGGGTGGGGTGGTGAGATTCGTCCGGTTCGGCGGGGATACGAGAGTGAAGGAGGAGAGGATGGGAGAGGCACGGAGGATACGGGAGCCTTCCGGGAAGCTGGGGGTGCTTCTGGTGGGCATGGGGGCGGTCTCCACCACCTTCATCGCGGGGGTGGAGCTGATCAAGAGAGGGCTCGGCCGGCCGGTCGGTTCCCTGACCCAGATGGCGCTCATGGAGCCTGGCGGTGAGGATGGGGCTCTGCGGAGGGTAAAGGAGCTTCTTCCTCTCTATAGACTTGAGGATCTGGTATTTGGAGGGTGGGATGTGCTGCCCGACGACGCCTACGAGGCGGCTGTTACGGCTGGGGTGCTTGAGAAGGGGCATCTTGAGGCGGTCAAGGAGGAGCTGCAGCGGGTAGTACCGTGGCCTGCGGTCTTTGAGCGGCGCTACGTGCACAGGATAGAGGGGACGAACACCAAGAGGTTTGGGTCTTTAAGGGAGGCGGCGGAGCTAATAAGGGAGGACATAAGGCGCTTCAAGCGCCAGCACGCTTTGGAGCGGGCGGTGATGATCAACTGCGCCTCAACGGAGGCCTACCTTCAGCCTGACAAGGAGGCTTACTCCTCTTTGGAGGCATTTGAGCGGGCACTGGATGTTTCGGATGAGGCCATCTCTCCGGCGATGCTCTACGCCTATGCGGCGATTAAGGAGGGGGTTGGGTATGCCAACGGGGCGCCTTCTATAGCGGCGGATATACCGGCTCTGGTGGAGCTTGCTAGGGAGAGTGGGGTACCGGTAGCGGGCAAGGACTTCAAGACGGGTCAGACGCTGATAAAGACGATAATGGCGCCTGGGTTGAAGGCCCGGATGCTTGGGATTGAGGGGTGGTACTCGACCAACATCTTGGGCAACCGGGACGGGGAGGTTTTAGACGATCCGGATTCCTTAAAGAGCAAGGAGCTAAGCAAGCTCTCGGTTCTGGAGTGGATACTGCAGCCTGAGCTCTACCCGGAGCTCTATGGGGATATATCGCATGTGGTGAAGATAGACTACTATCGGCCGAGGGGGGACTCTAAGGAAGGGTGGGACAACATAGACATCTTTGGGTGGCTTGGCTATCCGATGCAGATAAAGATCAACTTTCTGGCCCGCGACTCGATTTTGGCGGCGCCTGTGGTTTTGGATCTGGCGCTGTTTGTGGATCTTGCCGGGCGGGCGGGGATGGGGGGCATACAGGAGTGGCTTTCGTTCTACTTCAAGAGCCCCATGACTGCTCCTGGGCTCTATCCTGAGCACGATCTCTTCATACAGCTGATGAAGCTCAAGAACACCCTCAGGGAGCTGCGCGGGGAAGAGGTGCGGCGGCATGAGATCCGCCGGTAGTGAGCTCGGTGCGGCCGTCCTGGCCGCTGGCCTGGGCGAGCGGCTGCGGGCCTGCGGATGTCCGAAGCCGCTGGTGCGGGTCGCCGGCCTCCCTCTCGTAGAGCGCGCTGTGCGGACCCTGCGTGCCGGGGGCGTACGGGGGAAGACGATGGTCGTCGTTGGGCACCGGGGGGAGGAGGTCGCCGAGTTCGTCCGCTCCCGGTTTCCGGACGTGGAGGTGCTGGAGAACCCGGACTATGCGCGGGGGAACGGCACCTCCGTGCTGGGCGCCGTACCACACCTTCCGGAACGGTTCGTTGTCGCCATGGTCGACCACGTGCACACGCCCGATTCCGTGCGGCGGCTGATCGCGACACCCGGAGACTTCGTGGCGGCCGTGGACAGCCGGCCGTCGTTCGCCGATCCCGGGGAGGCCACCCGGGTGCGGCTGGAATCCGGGCGCGTGGTCGCTCTGGGGAAAGGGCTTGAGCCCTACGACGCCCTCGATGCGGGGTTGTTCGTCTGCTCGCGGGCGGCTCTCGAGCCGCTCGGGGGGGAGCCGGGACCGCTCTCCTGGAACGCGATCAAGAGGAAGTGGCTGGCCTCCGGCGGCGAGCTGGCAGCCTGCGACCTCGCCGGGGCTCCGTGGGCCGACGTGGATACGCCGGAGGACATCGAGCGCGCCGTAGACGCGGTGCTGGCCGCAACCCGGGGGAGCCGGGACGGGTTCATCTCCCGGCATCTCAACCGGCGGCTCGGACGCGGCATAACCCGCAGGCTGCTCGACACCTCCGTGACCCCCGACCAGGTAAGCCTGATGAGCTTCGCTCTCGCCGCCGCGAGCGCCGGGCTCCTCGCCCGGGGCTCGCTGGCGGCGGGTGGGGTGCTGGTGCAGCTCTCCTCGGTGCTGGACGGCTGCGACGGGGAGCTGGCCCGCGCCCGGCTGGAGAGTTCGGCCGAGGGGCAGGTTCTGGACGCCGTTCTGGACCGCGGGGCCGACGCCCTGATCATCGCGGGGATGGCGCTCGGGTCCCGTTCGCGCTGGGGTGTGCAGGCCGGGTTTCTGGCGCTGGCAGGAGCTCTAATGGTACCCTACACGCGGGCGCGGTGGGAGGCGGCGTTCGGCGAGGTGCCGGAGGAGTTCACGGGCTTCGCCGCCACCCGGGACGTCCGGCTGGGGGTGCTGGCGCTCGGAGCGCTGACGGGGGTACCCGCATCGGCGCTGTTAGCGGTCGGAGCCGGCGCCGCCGCCGAGGTTGTAAGACGCCTGCTGGCCCTGCGAGGCAGGAGGCTCGGAGAGCGAGACGGCCGGGAGGAGTCAGGCGGTGAGCATCTTTCCGACGAAGATACTCTTGGCGACCGACGGTTCGGCGGACGCGGAGCTGGCGGCGCATACGGCGGTGGAGCTGGCTAACGCCACCGGATCGGAGCTGCACGTGGCATACGTCGAACCGGCTCTGCCCATGATCGCCGGCTTTGCAGAGGCGGATGAGGAGCGGATCGGTCCCGAGTCACGGCGCCTGCTCGACGAGCAGGTGCGGCGGATAGAGGCGGCCGGAGGGACCGTCGCCCGGGCGCACCTCGATCTGGGCCGCCCGGACGAACGGATCGTCCGGCTGGCCGAAGAGATAGGCGCCGGCCTGATAGTCATGGGCAGCCGGGGGCTGGGCGGCATGAGACGGGTGCTCCTGGGCAGCATCTCGGACTCGGTGGTCCGGCACGCTCACTGTCCCGTTCTGGTAGTGCGCGGCGGAGAATCCGGCCCCGGTCCGCGGTGAGGCGCTGACCTCCAAGAGAGCCTGATGGAGATCAGGGCCGAAGGCCGCGTGGAGCTTGTGTGCGTACTCTCGCCGTGCGCGCTGTGCGATACCCCCTTCGAGCTCGCCGACGGCGACCCGCTGCTCGTGGCCCGCAGCGGCCGCGGCGAGCTCGTGGGCCGGGTGTGTTCGGGGTGCGCCTCGTCCGGCGAGGAGGAGCTCCGGGAGAGGCTTCTGGAGAGGGCCCGGCGCCTGCGGGAGAGAGCCGACCGGCTGGAAGATCTGGCCTGTGAGGAGATCCGGCTCCCGCCGCTCCGGGAATAGAAATTCCCGGGCGGATTTGTTACACTCTGCTCTGGCCTGACGCGGGGGCGTAGTTCAGTTGGTTAGAACGCCGGCCTGTCACGCCGGAGGCCGCGGGTTCGAGTCCCGTCGCTCCCGCTCTCTCCGCCGTTCAGACCCCTTGACGCCCGGGTATACTCGTTGGAGTCGGCAACCTGCGGGAGGCGGATCATGGCCAAGCCGGTGGAAGTGACGTCGGCGAATTTCGAGGAAGAGGTCCTGAACTCGGATATCCCGGTGCTCGTGGATTTCTGGGCCGAGTGGTGTCAGCCCTGCCGGGCGGTGGCGCCGGTGATGGAGGAGATCGCCCGGGACTACGAAGGGGCGGTCAAGGTGGCGAAGGTGGACGTCGACGCCGAGAACGAGCTCGCCGGACACTTCGGGATTTCCAGCATCCCGACCGTAGCCTTCTTTGAACCGGACGAGCGGCCGAAGGCCGTCGTCGGGGCCATGCCGCGTGAGATGCTGGAGGAAGCGTTCAGGCTGGAGCGTTTCAGGCGCTCCGGAGACTAGACAGCCCTTGATACGGCTCTCTCCGTAAACTAGAATCTGCACGCGGCCACCGGGCGGGATAGCTCAGTTGGTAGAGCACATGACTGAAAATCATGGTGTCCCCGGTTCGAATCCGGGTCCCGCCACTTATAAAATCCCTGCAAGTGGCAGGAAAAGCCCTCGGGCGGTGACCCGGGGGCTCTCCTTTTGACACCACCGCGCTGCGGCCCGGAGTCCTATCTCCGTGTGACTGGGCGCACCGGTCCGTTCGCGGTTTCTCACTGCCCGTTATAGCGTGAGGGGCTCCGGCTTCCCCGCCGCTCCTTTTGAGACGGAAGCGGCTTCACGCAACCGGCCGCCGGATGCTATCTTGTTGGCAGAAGAGCGGGGTAAGAGAGGAGGTTATCGGACCGTGACGGATCTGGCACTGCTGGTCTTGCGCACCGTCATGGGCTCCCTGATGCTGGGGCACGGAGCCCAGAAACTGTTCGGCTGGTGGGGAGGGTACGGGCTGGAGGGTACCAGCGGCTGGCTGGAGTCGATGGGGCTTCGCCCCGGACGTCCCTGGGCCATCCTGGCCGGAGGCTCCGAGTTCGGCGGCGGAGTGCTCTCGCTGCTGGGACTGCTCAACCCGCTCGGCCCCCTCGGAGTCATAGGCGCTATGACCATGGCCACGAGAAAGGCTCACTGGGGCAAGCCCATCTGGGTGACCGAGGGCGGGCCGGAGCTGCCGGTCACCAATATCTCCATCGCCACGGCCCTCATGCTGGCCGGCCCGGGTAAATACTCTCTGGACCGGGCGCTGGGCATCCGGCTGCCGCGCTGGATAGCCCTCGCGGGCCTCTTGATTATAGCCATCACCGTCTACCTCGCCGCAAAGAGCGAGCCTCAGGGACAAGAGGAAGGGGAACAGGGCGAGTAACCACCCCCCCCGCAGCCCGATATAGGCCGCCCGGCACATGCCCGGTCCGCGCAGACCAGACTACACTTCCATCGCCGGACGCAGCCCGGCGGCCTTCGCCCTCCCGGCCGCCGGGCCGCTACTCTCCCCAACATAGATGTTATCTATAAAAACGATCAAAACAAAAAATTAGACTTATGCCGCGATCTGGGTGTAGATTGTCGGTGCAGGGCCGGGAGCGAGAAGGAGGCGTGCGATGGTTGCGGTGCATTACAGAGACGCTGAGACTGGGGAGCAGCTCGGGCGCAGGTTTGAGGAGGTTCCGCCCCGGTTGGGGGAGAGGGTTTCGCTGGACGGTGCCGGCGATTGCCTCATCCTCTACTACTGGGAGCTCAGGCCGGAGTCCTGCGACGTCTTCGCCCGGCGGATAGGCTCTCCGGGCGACACCGCTTAGTTTCGCCTGTCCCACACCCTGGGAGGCCCGGTCCCCCATCCGCCGGGCCTCTCTTTTTTCAGCTCAGGAGCAGGTAGAGCAGCATTGAACCTGACGAGAGCCCGGCCGTCCTGGATCAATGATCCGCTCGGGCACCCTTCGCTGCTCTGGCCTGCAGGTGAACAGGCTTCAAATCCTTTATAGATACATCGATTGGCAGCACAATGTGGCGAAGGATATGCCGGGTTTCTTCTCCACGCTCGATATGATCGAGCAGCAAATGCATGGCCTTGCTGCCCATCTCATACGAGGGCAAAACAGCGGCAATCGTGGCAAACGGCAGGAGATCGTGGGGACCTACATCGTCCATCCCGGCGAGAACCGCTTCTTCCTCAGACAAGTTTACTCCGAGGTGGATCAAGTCTTTAACCAGGAGCGCCATCACGTAGCCGTTCACACAGAGGAAAGCGGATGGACGGTGGGGCGCTTCCAGCCACGATTGCAGAAGTTCGCTGCGCTTTCTCTCCGGCAGCTTCTCGTATGAGATTAGAGCCGCCAGCTCGGGAATGATAGGAAGTCCGTGCTCTTGTAGGGCCCGCCGGTATCCGGACAGGCGATCCTGCACACTTGTACACTGGGTATCTCCCCAAAGAGTGGCGATGTAGCGGTGTCCCTTGCCGATCAGGTAGTCTGTTAGCTGATAGCCGATCGCGAAGTTGTCCGGCACCACCACGTCGGTTACCAGACCGGGGTAATAGCGGTCGACCATGACTAGCGGCAGCCCCCGCTCGAGCAGTTTGTTGAAGTGAGTGGAATTGGAGTAGCCATCAACTGGACACACGATCAGGCCGCTGACTTCGGCGTCGAGTGCCCGCTGCAGGTTGTGTGCTTCCTTCTCAGCCGACTCGGCCGAGTCGAAGAGCAGTACGCGATACCCAGCTTCCCTGCAAACGGATTCGATTCCACTGAGCATCTCCGACATATGCCGGCCCTGGAGCCCACTGAAGATACAGCCCAACGTTCTGGTGTTGCGGCTCGGGATGCTCTCTCGCACTTGCCGTTTGTCAGTGACGAACGTACCGCGCCCCCGTTTCCGAACCAGTACGCCTTCCCGTACGAGATCATCAAGAGCGCGCACGGCGGTGGTGGTGCTCACTCCAAAACGGCTGCAGACCTCGCGCGTGGTGATGAACGGCTCATCCGGAGCGTAATCGGAACTCTCTATCTCCCGGAGCAGCGCTTGCTTGACTCTATGGTACTGTGGAACCGGAACCTCGGACACGTTCCCCTCTATGCGGTCGGTTTCTTCTCCACCCTAAGTTTAACTGGCGGAAAATAGCACATCAATATCCTTTTATTTATACGGTACAGATCTTGAATATTTAATGTATTGACACATTAAACTAGTCAGACGTAGAATAGGCGGCAATCGGGGGGAAGCGGCACGCGCAGGGGTGAGGAGAGTGGGCAGGATCGACCACTGCACTTTTCTACGATGGACAGGGCCATGGCCGCGCTCGCAGGAGCAGGCCGGTTGCAGCAGGCTGCCCTGGTTCGCCCGGGAACTTTTGGCGACACACCTTCTCATCTACCGGAGGGTGCGGGTTTATCCGCATCTGCACTGCATTGCGTCTCTCAAGCGCAGGGGAGTGGTCAGAGAGATGCACCGCCACCTGCCAGAAGGACAAGTAGTGGAGAGGAGGGGCCGGGTCGAACAGAGCGCCAAGCCACCAGATGTATGTATCACATTTGCAAGTATAGATCTGCCTGACGGGGAGGGAGGAAATCATGATGCGTGAGGTAAGAGGAAACATTCTGTGGATAGTCCTGCCGGCGATGTTGGCGATGACCTTGCTTCTGGTTGCCTGCGGTGGTGGCGGGGACAGGGGAGAGGAAGCGGTCCCGGAGGGAGGCGAGGTTCTCACCGGGGGTGAAGGAGACCCTGATGCCGAGGAGGTAGTCTTCTGGATACCGTCGATCTTCAATGAAGTGGATACCGAATCCATAACTGGCATAGTCGAGAGCTTTAATGAAGAGAACCCAGACATCCGGGTTACGATGGTTCGGGTGCCGGGGGATGAGACCGATACGGCCAAGCTCATGACGGCCGTGCGCGGCGGCGTCGGTCCCGACGTGTATCTCCTCGACCGCTTCACTGTGGCCCAGCGGGCGGCTGACGGTGTTCTGCAGGACCTCGGCGGGTTTATGGAGGAGGGTCTTGCGGACCAGTATCTGGAGTTCGCCTGGAGCGAGGTGATGTTCGATGGCAGGCCGTATGCTCTGCCGTTCGATACCGACGTGCGCGCTCTGTTCTACCGGAAGGATCTCCTGGAGGAGGCGGGCGTGGACCCGGCGGAGCTGGATCCCGGTAACGGACTCATAACCATCGAGCGTCTCAATGAGATAGCCGCTCGGGTCGACGAGACCGATAACAGCGGTGCGTACACCCGGATGGGAATGGTGCCCTGGATAGATCAGGGCTGGCACTATACCTGGGGGTTCGTCTATGGCGGCGAGTTCTTCGACCCGCAAAGCTGCGAGGTAACGCCGACGCATCCGGGAGTGGTCGAGGGATTCCGGTTCATGTACGACTGGGCCGAGGAGAAGGATCCCGCCAGGGTCCAGGCGTTCGTAGACACCTACGTACCACCGGACAACCCGCCCTCCCAACACCCGCTCATAACTGGCCGGGTCGCGATGATGGTCGGTGTCGACGCGTTTATTTCCCTCATAGATCGGTACGCGCCGGATCTTGATTACGGGATCACCTACATCCCGGTGCCGGAGGAAGGCCAGGAGCCAGCCACCTGGTCCGGAGGATGGGCGCTTGTCATTCCGGAAGGCGCAGAACAGCCTGAAGCAGCCTACCGCTTCATGGAGTACATGGCTGGAGAAGAAGGCCAGCGAGTCTACGTCCGAGAGACCCAGCACCTGCCGACGCTGGAGCGGTTGCTGGACGAGGACGAGATCTACGCCGAGAGCCACATCTTTCTCAAGGAGCTGCTGCCCATATCAAATAACCGGCCGCCGCTTCCCGTGGGAGCCCAGTATTGGGACGAGCTGACCGCAGCCCAGGAGGCGGTTACGTTGAACCGCCAGCACCCAGAGGCTGCTCTGGAGAGCGTCGCCAACCGGGTGCAGCCTAGGCTGGAACAATTCTGCCCCCTGGAGGTGGGATGATGTAACAGAGGCGAGAAAGGGCATGAGGGGAGCATGTGTGGAAGGTAGAGTGTTATGAGCGCGTCGGAGTACGTTCCTGCCAGAAGTGGGCTGGCGAAACGGTTCAGGCTCAACCTGAGCCGGAAGGAGCGGCGCAACCTCTTGCTGGGGCTGGCGTTTATAAGCCCGTGGATCTTCGGCTTTCTGGCCTTCATGGTCTATCCCATCTACGTCTCCCTGCGGCTGAGTTTTAGCCGGTACAGCGGCTTTGGTGAGCCTATCTGGATTGGTCTGGAGAACTACAGGACCCTGCTCGGCGACGGTCTGTTCTGGCAGTCGCTGTACAACACTCTGTACTACACGGCTCTGGCGGTGCCGATGGGGGTTGTGGCCTCCATGATAATCGCGCTGGCGATGAACCAGCCGGTGCGGGAGGTCTCGATCTACCGGACCATCCTCTATCTGCCGTCGGTGCTCCCCATATTCGCCCTGGCGTTCATCTTCGTCTGGCTGATGAACCCCCGGTACGGGCTCCTGAACTTCATCCTCGTACAGTTGGGGCTCCCGTCCATCAACTGGCTGGGCGATCCCGCTTGGGCCAAGTTCTCCATCGTATTGCTGGCCCAGTTGGGAGCGGGGCAGGTCGCCCTGATCTACCTCGCCGGGCTCCGGGCGATCCCCCGGGATCTCTACGACGCCGCGAAGCTCGACGGCGCAGGAGTCTGGCGTCAGTTCTGGCACATAACCCTACCGCTGATGACGCCGGTGATCCTGTACTCCGTAATACTGGGACTGACGCTGGGCCTGCAGGTGTTCGTTCAGGCCTACATAATGACCGAGGGCGGGCCCAACAACTCCACGCTGTTCTACGTGTACTACCTCTACCAGAACGGCTTCCAGTACAGCCAGATGGGCTACGCGTCGGCGATGGCCTGGGTTCTGTTCGTTATAAGCCTGATTCTCGCCATGCTCGTGTTCCGGTGGTCCAGGCGCTGGGTTCATTACGAGTTGAGTTAGGAGGAGCTCGAGATGGCCGCTAAAGCCGTTAGCGCCTTCAAAAGACCCGATGATGTTCGGCACCGGCAAGCCCGGCGCCAGCGACACTACCGCTGGTTCAGAGAGAAAGTCTTGCCCAGGCTCGTCCTGATCTTCATGTGCCTGCTCTTTGTAACCCCGCTGTACTGGATGGTGGTAACCGCCCTGAAGCCGACTGCTGAGCTCACCACATTCCCGCCGACCCTGTGGCCCGAGCAGTTCCGGTGGTCCAACTTCTCGGAGGCCGTCAACTTTATTCCGTTCTGGAGGTATCTGGCGAACACCTCGATAATCACCTTCTTTACCGTGCTGGGTGCGGTGATCTCTAACCCAATCATCGCCTACGGGTTCTCCCGCATCGAGTGGCCGGGGCGCGACACCGTCTTCTACTTCGTTATCGCAACCATCTTCATTCCGTTTCCGGTGCTTATGGTCGCCTTGTTCGACATCTTTGCCCGGCTGGGGTGGGTGAACACGTTCCTGCCACTAATCGTGCCGATGTTCTTCGGTAATGCGTTCTGGATCTTCCTGATGCGCCAGTTCATGATGCAGATACCGCACGAGATCTCAGATGCAGCAAGGGTGGACGGAGCGAACGAATTCCAGATCTTCGTCTGGATCATTCTACCGCTCTGCAAGCCCGCCATCGCGGTGGTGGCGATCTTTGCTGCGGTGACTGCCTGGAACGATTTTCTGGGACCGCTGATCTATCTGCAGGACGAGAGCATGTACACGCTAGCGATCGGGCTGCAGTTCTTCCGCTCGCTTTATGACGTGGAGTTCAACTTGCTTATGGCAGCATCAACCCTAGTGGTCCTGCCCGTGGTGGTGATCTTCCTGGCCTTCCAGAGGTTCTTCATCGAAGGCATCTCTCTGGGGAGCGTGAAGTAACGGCAGGGGTCTCTGCACAAGAGGGATGGGCAAATTCTAGTCGGGAGGGATTTTTGTGATCGTGCACATGATAGGTAACGCGCATATAGATCCCGTATGGCTCTGGCGCTGGCAGCAGGGTGTGGACGAAGCGCTGGCGACATTCCGTTCGGCAGTGGATCGCTGCGATGAGTACCCGGAGTTCATCTTTACTCGCGGAGAAGCTTGGCTCTACCGGCAGGTCGAGAAGATCGACCCCGAGCTCTTCGAGCGAGTGCGGCAGCTGATAGAGCGCGGTCAGTGGCATATCACAGGCGGACAGTACATCCAGCCGGATGCCAACCTGCCCACGGTGACCGGCTGGCAGCGACAGATCCTGCACGGCCAGCGCTACTTTCAAGAACGATTCGGCATCACACCGAACGTTGGCTACAACGTGGATACCTTCGGCCATCCAGCTGCCCTGCCCGACATCCTGGAGGGTTTCGGATACATCGGCTACGTCTTCCACCGCCCGGGAGCGCACCAGATGGAACTGCCGGCCCAGACTTTCCGCTGGAGGGGCGCTGGTGGGGGGGAGGTGCTGGCGTGCCGGATAGTACCCAACTACGTCACCCACACGGACGATCTCTATGGCCAGATCATGCTCTCCGTAGAGGCAGCCGACCCGAACCTCGGCCATACGATGTGCTTCTACGGGGTAGGGAACCACGGTGGAGGTCCGACAAAGGGCAACGTCGAGTACATTCTCGAACACAAGAACGCTCTGCCAGGGATCGAGCTTAGATTCAGCACTCCCCTGGCTTTCTTCGAAGCCGTCGCGGAGCAGCGTGAAAAACTGCCGGTGGTGGTAGGGGAGCTGCAACACTGCTTCCCCGGCTGCTACAGCGTCATGCATGATATAAAGCAGCGCCAGGTATACAGCGAGCACCTCCTTGCCCAATGCGAGCAGGTGATAGAGACCCTGGTCGAAGACGGACCGGAGAGGCGAGAGTACCACGAACGGCTCGATGCCGCCTGGAACGACCTGCTGTTTACCCAGTTTCACGATATCCTGGCGGGAACCTCCATTCCTTCAGCTTGGGAGTCGGTAAGGGCGATCCAGGGTCGGGCCAGGATAACAGGCGAGGAGATTGTTCTGGAGGCCACCCGGCGCTGGGCGCGCCGGAACCTGCCCCAAGTTAACCAGCAACAGATAGCAATCCTGAATCCCGATCCGGTGCCGTGGGAGGGCTTTATCGAGACGGAGCCGTTTCTCGACTTCGATGCCTGGGGTGGCCGCTGGTTGAGCGATCTGGACGGCAACCCAGTAGATTTCCAACTCGTCCAGCCTGAGGCTCCGCAGATGGTGAATCGGATTGTTTTTCCTGCTTGCGTGCAAGCCAGAGGACATCATCTGGTCCTAGTGCGCGACGATCCCCGACCCGAGCATCCGGTCACCACAGACCTGGAGGTGTCGCCGCGGAGGCTCTCCAACCGGCACCTTGAAGTAAGACTATCCGACTACGGTATCGCCAGCATCGTGTTCGACGGGAAGGAATTGCTGGGTGATGGAGGTGTCAGCCTACACCTGCGCCACGACCACACGGATACCTGGACCTTCCACACGGATCGTTTTGTCGAGCCGATCGCCAAGACCTTCTCGGGCGGGGAATGGGTGGTCGAAGAACAAGGTCCCCTGAGAGCCCGTGTCCGCCTGGAGAGCCGGCTTGGAGATTCGCCGTTCCGCTGGACGCTGACCCTGTACAGAAGCGAACCCCGGCTGCTGGTACAGTTAGAGGTCAACTTCAATGAGAGGTTCAAGATACTTCAAATGCCAGTGCGGCTGGCGGCGGCCCCGGCAGCTTGGATTGATGGCTCTGGCAGCGGGTATGTGAAGCGTATGCCGGGCCCGGTGGAGTGGCCGGTGCAAGGCTGGTCCCTTGTAGATGCAGGGGGCAAACAGCTGGCCGTGGTGACCCACGACGCCTACAGCCTGAGCCTGGACGGAGAGAGCTGGCAGTGGACTCTGTTGCGCAGCCCAAAGATGGCCTGGGGAGGCGCGGACCCGGAAGTCTATGCTGGGCGCGACTGGTACACGGATCAGGGTGAGCACGTCTTCGAGTTCCTTCTGGAGATGGGAGACCGGTTAGGAATTGCCGAGTTGAGCACCACGGCGCGCCAGCGAGCCCGGCAGCCGGTAGTGTTCGACCGTTACGAGGGGCTGAATCGCCCACCCTGGGGCAACAGCCCACCGCGAGCTTTGTGGCTAGGGGCGGAGCAACGGGCTCTGGCAGATGGTCGAATGCTCCACCTGCTGGCCGAGACCGAGCCGGGGGATAGGGTGATGTAGAGTAAAGAGTCTGCGGTAGGTTCCCGCTTTAGCTCAGGAGCAGGTAGAGCAGCGCCTTCTGGGCGTGCAGCCTGTTCTCGGCCTGGTCGAAGACGCGGCTCTGCGGGCCGTCTATGACTCCGGCGGTCACCTCTTCCTCGCGGTGGGCGGGGAGGCAGTGCAGGAAGATGGCCTCGGGTGCGGCGCGGCTCATGAGCTCCTCGTCGACTTGGTAGGGCAGGAACTTCTTGCGGCGCTCCCCGGCCTCGTCTTCCTGGCCCATGCTGGCCCACACGTCGGTGTAGACGGCACGCGCTCCGGCGGCCGCTTCGTACGGGTCTTCGGTGAGGTGAGGCGAGCCGCCGAGCCTGTGTGCCAGATCTACTACCTCCGGGCTCGGGGCGTGGCCGGGCGGGTGCGCGATAGCGAACTCCGCGCCGGTGAGGGCGCAGCCGAGCATTAGCGAGTGGGCGACGTTGTTGCCGTCTCCGATGAACGCCACGCGCACGCCCTCCGGCGAGCCGAATTCTTCCCGGATGGTGAGCAGGTCGGCGAGCGCCTGACAGGGGTGGTGCGTGTCGGAGAGCCCGTTGATGACCGGGACTTCGGCGGCTGCGGCCAGCTCCTCGACCTCCTCGTGACCGAAGACCCGGGCCATTATGGCGTCGGTGTACCGGGCGAGAGTTCTGCCGGTGTCGGAGATCGTCTCCCTTACTCCCATCTGGAGCTCCTGCGGCCCTAGAAAGATGGCGTGCCCGCCGAGCTGGTACATCCCGGTCTCGAACGAGACCCGGGTGCGGTTGGAGGGCTTTTGGAAGATCATGGCCAGTGTCTTGCCCCGCAGCGGCTGGAACGGGGCCCCGGCCCTGCGCAGGGACTTCAGCCGGGCGGCCTCGTCCAGGATGAGCGACACCTCCTCCGGCGTGTACTCAGCCAGCGTCAGGCAGTCGCGGCCGAAGAGGGGAGAGGTGGCCGGCTGTGGCTCGTATTTAAGCGGTGAGATCATTGCTTCCTCCCTCTAGGCGACGGCCCGGGCGGGGACGCCCGCGGCCCGCCGCAGGGCGTCCAGACCCTGTCTTATCTCGGAACGGGTCACGGTGAGCGGGGGCGCGATCCTGATGGTTCTGCCGCCGACGAGGTTCACCAGCACGCCCTGCTCCAGACACTTCTGGAAGACCTCCGGCGCGGCCTCCGGGCCGAGATCCAGTCCCAGGAGCAGTCCGGCCCCGCGCACCTCCGCGTCCGGGAAGCGCGCCGCCAGCGTCTCGAGCGCGCTCCGGAGCACCTTGCCCTTGAACCTGACCTCCTCTAGGAAGGCGGGCTCGGAGACGGTCTCCAGCACGACCTTCGCCGCAGCCATCGCGAGCGGGTTGCCGCCGAAGGTGCAGCCGTGATCGCCGGGACCGAGAGCTGCGCACTCCTCTTTGACCAGCAGCGCCCCGACCGGGACGCCGCCGCCCAGGCCCTTGGCGCTGGTTATGGCATCCGGCACGACGCCCGCCCCCTGATAGGCGAAGAGGTGGCCCGTCCGGCCGACGCCGGTCTGCACCTCGTCGAAGATGAGCAGCGCACCGTGCGCGTCGCACAGCTCCCTCAGGCCCTGCAGGAAGCCCTCCGACGGGACGTTGACGCCGCCCTCACCCTGCACCGGCTCGACCAGCACCGCGGCGGTCCTGCCGCCCATCGCTTCTTTCGCGGCCTCCAGGTCGCCGAACGGCGCGTACTTAAACCCGGGGAGCATGGGGCCGAAGCCCGCGTGGAACTTGGTCTGAGCGGTAGCGGTAAGCCCGCCGTAGGTGCGCCCGTGGAAGGAGGAGGTGAAGGTCAGGATCTCGTGCTTCTCCGGGCCGTGGCGGGTGGCGGCGTGCTTGCGGGCGAGCTTGATGGCCGCCTCGTTGGCCTCGGTCCCGGAGTTGCAGAAGAAGACCCGGTCGAAGTCCGTCAGACCGGTCAGCAAATCCGCCACCTCGGCCTGGAGCGGGATCTCGTACAGGTTGGAGCAGTGGATCAGGGCCGCCGCCTGCTGCTGGACGGCCTCGACCAGCCCGGGGTGCGCGTGCCCCAGGGTGTTGGTGGCGAGGCCCGAGATGAAGTCCAGGTATCCGCGGCCCTCAGCGTCGAAGAGCCAGCTGCCCCGGCCCCGCTCCGGAGCTATGTTGAGCCGTTTGTATGTCTCCATCACGGACTTCATGCGACCACCCTTTCAGATACCAGCGTCCCTACCTGCTCCCCGGCGAGCGCCCTCTTCAGCGCGCCGGGCCTGTTGCCGTTCAGTATCCTGACCTGAACCCCCCTCTGCGCCGCTGCACGAGCGGCTCGCAGCTTGGGGATCATGCCCTTCACGGCGAGCCCGTTGCGCACGTAGTGCTCGCAGTCTTCCGGGGTGATCCCGGGTACCACCTCGCCGTCTCTGAGGAGTCCGTCTACGTCCGTGAGCAGGAACAGGTGCCCGGCCTCCAGCCCGGTGGCGAGCGCTGCGGCGGCCGCGTCGCCGTTTACGTTGTACGCGCCCTCCGGCCCGAGTCCCAGCGGAGCCACGACCGGCACGAAGCCTCCGCTCCAGAGCGTCCGCACCAGCTGTGGCTCTACCCGCTCCACCTCCCCGACCCGGCCGAGTGCCTCGACGGGCCGCACCAGCAGCGTCGGTCCATCGGTGCCGGAGATCCCGACCGCAGGTATCCCGAGCTCCTGCAGCCCGCGCGCCAGCTCCTTGTTGACCCGCCCGGCGAAGACCATCTCCGCAACCTCGACCGTCCGCTCGTCGGTTACCCGCATTCCCTCGCGGAAGCGGGTCGGGATCTCCAGCGCGGCGAGCATCTGCGTGAGCTGCGCGCCGCCGCCGTGCACCAGCGCCACCGGCCAACCCCCGGAGGTCACGTCCCTCAGATCTTCCAGCGCGCTGCCGGAGATGGCTCCGCCCCCGACCTTGACCACGACCGGCTTCACGTCCGGTAATCCCCGTTGATCCTGACGTACTCGTAGGTGAGGTCGCAGCCCCAGGCCGTCGCCGCTCCGGGCCCCTCGCCCACGCTGGCGGTTATGTACACCTCGTCGCCCGCGAGCGCCGCGTTCGCCGCCTCCACGTCGTGAGGAACGGGGGCTCCGGCCGCGAAGACCTCCACCGGCCCGAAGGAGATGCGGGTGCTCTCCGGATCGAAGCCCACCCCCGCATATCCCATCGCGCAGAGCACCCGGCCCCAGTTGGCGTCCTCCCCGAAGACCGCCGCCTTGACGAGGCTGCTTCCCGCAACGGACCGCGCGAGCGCCGCCGCCGCACCCTCGTCCGGCGCGCCTTCCACCACCACCTCCAGCAGCCGGGTGGCGCCCTCGCCGTCGCGTGCTATCTGCCTGGCCAGCTCCCGCATGACATCCTCGACTGCCGCGTAGAACACCGGATACTCCGGAGCGCCCAGGGTCACGGGCTCGTTCGCCGCCACGCCATTGGCGAGCAGCAGCACCATGTCGTTGGTGGAGGTGTCGCCGTCGACCGTGATCCGGTTGAAGGTCCGGTCCGCAGCCCGCCGGACGGTCGCCTCCAGACACTCCCGCTCCACCGCGGCGTCAGTGGTGATAAACGCCAGCATGGTCGCCATGTCGGGGTGGATCATGCCGCTCCCCTTGGCGGTGCCCCCGACGGTGACGGTCGCTCCCCCGATCTCCACCCGCGCCACGGCCTCCTTGGTGCAGGTGTCGGTGGTCAGGATGGCCTCTGCGAAAGATCTCCCATCCCGGCTCAGGCTCGCCGCCGCCTCCCGGATGCCGGACCCGACCCGATCTACCGGCAGATACTCCCCGATCACACCCGTAGACGCCACGACTACCTGCCGGGGCGCGAGCCCGAGCTCCTCAGCCGCCAGCCGCTGCATCTCATAGGCATCCCGCAGCCCCCGCTCGCCGGTGGCCGCGTTGGCGTTGCCGCTGTTCACGACCAGCGCCCGCACCTCTGCGGCCTCCACGGCCTCCCGCGCTACCCGCACAGGAGCGGCCTTTACCACGTTCGTCGTGTAGACGGCCGCCGCCGCGGTCCGCTCGCTCGGCGTATACAGCAGCCCCACGTCCCGGAGCCCCTTCCGCCGGACGCCACAGCTCACCCCGGCGGCTAGAAAACCCTCCGGCGCAGTCACCCCGCCGCGAGCTTCTATTCCATGTACTGAATTTTTATCGGTGATCTCCAAAACTCTCTTTGTATAGCCACATGTCCGGTCTTCAGGTGCCGTATTCTCGCATGCGCAGACCGGATGATCAACCTTTTTATTCAAATATTTGAATATTTATCGGGGAGATGGTCTAATACCGGGCATGGGACTTAGCGTTGGGATATACGGTGGCAGCGGGTATGCGGGAGTGGAGCTGGTACGGTTGCTCTCCGGGCACCCGGAGGTGGGGAGCCTGCTGGTCGGGTCGCGGGGGTATGCCGGGTGCCGGGCCGGGGAGGTTTATCCGCAGCTGGGATGGGACGGGGAGTTCGTAGGGCCGGAAGCTCTCGATGCGGCGGAGCTGGACGTTGCGTTCGTCGCCTACCCGCACGGGGAGAGTGCGGCGGTTGTGCCGGGGTTGCTGGAGCGGGGGATTCGGCTGGTCGTGGATCTCTCGGCCGACTTCCGGCTGCCGGACGCCGGGATGTACGGGGAGTGGTACGGTACAGAGCATCCTGCGCCGGAGCTGCTGGCGGAGGCGCACTACGGTCTGCCGGAGGTGTTCGGGGTTGCGGAGGGGCGGCTGGTAGCCAACCCCGGCTGCTACCCCACGGCGGCGATCTTGGCGCTAGCGCCGGTGGTGAGGCGGTTGCGGGCCGGTTCGGTGGTCGTGAGCGCGCTCTCGGGCGTGAGTGGGGCCGGGGCGAAGCCGAGCGCGAAGACGCACTTCGTGAGCGTCAACGAGAGTGCGGCGGCGTACGGTACGCCGCGGCACCGGCACACGCCGGAGATAGAGTCGGCGCTCGGGGCGGTGGGGGAGATCCCGGCCGCCGTTACATTCGTGCCGCACCTCATCCCGGTGACGCGGGGCATTCTGGAGACGATCGTCGTAGACGCGCCGGAGCTTCCGGACGCGGCCGAGGTTCTGGGCTGGTATGGGGAGGACTATGCGGGCTGGAAGTTCGTGAGCGCGGCGGAGCGGTACCCCGAGATCTCGCACGTCGCCAACACTAACCGCGTCCGGCTCTCGGCAGCGGCAGACCGGCGGGCCGGGAAGCTGCTGCTCTTCGCCGCGGTGGACAACCTGCTCAAGGGTGCGGCGGGGGCTGCGGTGCAGAACATGAACCTGGCGCTCGGGTATTCGGAGGAGCTCGGGCTCGAACATCTGGTGTAAGGAGGCAGAGTGGGAGTGACGCTATCTTCCGTGGACAAACAGACCAGGCAGGATCTCATACTCGGGGTCATCTCCGAGCGGGAGGTGGGTACCCAGCAAGAGCTGATCGAGGCCCTGAAGGACGTGGGGGTGGAGGTCGCGCAGGCGACCGTCAGCCGGGATCTGGCCGAGCTCGGGGTGCTGAAGGTGGGCAGCCGGTATCTTGCGCTGCCGCACGAGCCGGGCTCCGCGGGCATAGAGGTTTTGCCCAGCTTCGTGCTCGGCGTGACCCCGGCGCAGAACATCGTCGTCATCCACACCCGCGACGGGACCGCCGGCGCCGTCTCCAACGTGCTGGACCGCGTGCGGGGGCTCAGGCTTGTCGGCACCATTGCCGGGCAGGACACCGTGATGGGCGTGGCCCCGGACAGCGGGGCCGCAGAAGAGGTGGCGAACCTCATCGCCGACGTCTGCCGGGCCAGGACCCGCCCGGCGGGGAGCATCGAGTGACGGAGGGGGTGATGCTGGACGGAGTAAAGGTGGTGCTCTCCTACTCGGGCGGGCTGGATACCTCGGTCTGCCTGAAGTGGTTCCGGGAGCAGGGGGCGGAACCGTATGCGCTGTACCTGGATCTGGGACAGGGCGAGAGCGCGCAGGACGTGGAGGCGAAGGCGCTGCGGATCGGCGCGGCCGGAGCTTTCGTGCGCGACGCGAGGGAGGAGTTCGCCGCCGAGTATATAGCCCCCGCTATCAAAGCCAACGCCCTCTACGGCGGGAAGTACCCGCTCTTCACCGCCCTGGGCCGCCCGCTCATCGCTAAGAAGCTGGTGGAGGCGGCACGCGAGGTGGGGGCGACGCACATCGCCCACGGCTCGACGGGCAAGGGCAACGACCAGGTCCGCTTCGACGTGACCACGGCCTCCATCGCACCGGACCTGAAGGTCGTCGCTCCGGTACGGGACTGGAACATGAGCCGTCCGGAGGAGATCGAGTACGCGAAGAGACACGGCATCCCGGTCCCGGTGACCAAAGAGTCGCCCTACAGCGTTGACGCCAACCTCTGGGGACGCTCCATCGAGGCCGGGCCGCTCGAAGACCCGGACCACGAACCGGCCGAGGACGTCTTCGAGCTGACCACCGCCCCCGAAGCGGCCCCGGACGAGCCGGAGTACGTCGAGATCTCCTTCGAGGAAGGGCTTCCTACCGCGCTGAACGGCGAGGAACTGGAGCTCGCCGAGCTTATCGGGGCGCTCAATGCACAGGCCGGAGCACACGGCGTGGGCCGCATAGACATGATCGAGGACCGGCTGGTCGGTATCAAGAGCCGCGAGATCTACGAAGCCCCCGCAGCCCTCACCATCATCCAAGCCCATAGAGAACTGGAATCCCTCACCCTCACCAAAGACGTGCTGCGCTTCAAAGCGCAAGTGGAGCAGCGCTACGCCGAACTCACCTACGACGGCCTCTGGTTCACCCCGCTCAAGTCCGCCCTCGACGCCTTCGTCGAGGAGACCCAGAAGACCGTCACCGGAACCGTGCGCCTCAAGCTCTACAAGGGCTCCAGCACCGTCGCCGGCCGCTCCGCTCCCCGGGCCCTCTACAACAAAGAGCTCGCAACCTACGACCCTAATAGCACCTTCGACGAATCCGCCGCAGCAGGCTTTATCACCCTCTGGGGCCTCCCCGCCCGCCAGTGGGCCGCCGTCAACGGCGGACAGACCGTCCCTCATTAGCCAGTCCCACCTCTCCAAAGGCTCCCGGGAGCCCCCCGGGAGCCTTTGTCTTGACATATCAAGATAAGTTGATATAAGTTGGCCAGGTCATATATGCGGTTGCCGAGGGGCGGTGCATTGCTCATGGGTGATGAGTTGAGGGATCTCGTCCGGAAGAAGTATTCGGGTGCGGCTCAGGGGGTGAGGAGCGGTGGTTGCTGCGGCTCTGGCGAGGGGGCTTGTGGTGCAGACCTCACGGCCGGCGCCTACTCGCCGGAAGAGGTGTCTGGGATGCCGGAGGCCGCCGGGGCTTCGCTGGGGTGCGGGAACCCGGTGGCTCTGGCGGAGCTTGCGCCGGGGGAGGTGGTCCTGGATCTGGGCAGCGGGGGAGGGCTGGACGTGCTGCTCTCGGCCCGGCGGGTCGCTCCCGGCGGGAAGGCTTACGGGCTGGACATGACCGAGGAGATGCTGAAGCTCGCCCGCCGGCATCAGCTGGAGGCCGGGGTGGAGAACGCGGAGTTCCTAAAGGGAGAGATAGAGGACATACCCCTGCCCGGCGGGAGCGTGGATGTCGTGATCAGCAACTGCGTTATCAACCTCTCCACCGACAAGGACCGGGCGCTCGCCGAAGCTTACAGGGTGCTCAGGCCCGGGGGACGGTTCGCGGTCTATGACATGGTGTTCCCCGGCGAGAAGAGCGCCTTCCCCGGGGAGGCCCGGTGGCGGGCCGAGCTCTGGGCCGGTTGCATCTCCGGGGCCCTTTCGGAGGGTGAATACCGGGAGAAGCTGGAGGCTGCGGGGTTCTTGGACGTCTCCATCGAGAAGACCCGGACGTACTCTGCCGGGGGCGCTTGCTGCGGGGACGGCGGAGTCTCCATCGCCAGCGCGTTCGTCCGGGCCCGGAAGCCGGAGTAGCCGTGGCGGAAGCGCCGATCATGCCCGAGGAGCGGGTCGAAAAGCTCGTCGCGCTCGGGCGCGCGATCTCGGACCCCATCCGGGTGCGGATGCTCGCTATGATGGCCGCCGGCCGGGGCTGCTGCGGCTTCGCCGGCGGTGGGGTCCCGGCCCGGGGTGAGGGCGACGGCATCTGCGTCTGCGAGTTCGTGACCTACTTCGGAATGGCCCAGTCGAAGGTCTCCTACCACCTCGGCAGGCTGAAGGAGGCCGGCCTGGTAAGGGAGGAGAAGCGCGGCCGGTGGTCCTTCTACTCTCTGAACCGGCCCGTGGCGCAGGAGCTCGTCCGCGAGACCGCCGGGTTGCTGCAGGTGCCGGCACCCCGAAACGGTTCCTCCCCCGGCGGCGAAGTCCGGAAGAAAGCCCCGTGAGCGAGCCCCTCGACACGGAGATGATGCAGCTCGCCCTGGAGGCCGCCCGCCGGGCCGCCGAACGGGGCGAAGTCCCCGTCGGCGCCGTCGTGGTGCGCGGCAGAGAGATACTCGCGGTCGCCTCCAACGAACGGGAGACCACCGGAGACCCCACAGCCCACGCCGAACTGCTCGCCATCCGGCGCGCCGCGGAGAAGCTCGGCGGATGGCGGCTGGCCGGCTGCACCCTCTACTCCACCCTCGAACCCTGCCCCATGTGCGCCGGAGCCGCCCACGCCGCCCGCATCTCACGCCTGGTCTACGGAGCCCCAGACCCCAAAGCCGGCTTCGCCGGAACCCTCCACAACCTCCCGGGAGACTCCCGTCTCAACCACACCTTCCCCGTAACCCCCGGCGTACTCCAGAAAGAAGCCGCCGACCTCCTGCAGAGCTTCTTCCGTACCCGCCGCAAAACACATAGAAACAGATAGATACTAAACCTGAAGTTATAGTACAATGTATAGGCGTGGTGTTCGGCATTCATAAACCACGGCTTCAGGTATTCGTCTCTCCTTCAGATAAAGGTATTCGTTTTGCTGGAGATTTCTCGAGATCTGGTACAGGTGAAAAAAATTCGCGAAAAAATTTTCGCCGGGTTCCGCAGGGCTGAAGTCGGCTAAGAAATGGGGATGTGGAGCGCTGGCGGTACGTTAAGTTGAACAAAAGGGTTAAATACTGGCTATTGGATTCCAAAATGTGGTGTGTTAGGTTTTTCCCGTACCAGATGTGGTGTTGAGGAGAGGGCCTGGAGTTCTTGAGATGCGCTGTCCTTACTGTGACTTTGAGGATACCAAAGTAATAGACTCGCGTCTTTCCGAGTCCAAGGACGCTGTACGGAGGCGGCGGGAGTGTCTGAGTTGTGGCGAGCGTTTCACCACGTACGAGCGCCGGGAGCCGTTACGGCTTACGGTTGTGAAGCGCGATGGTGGGCGGGAGCCGTTCCGGCGGGAGAAGCTCCGGGCGGGTTTGATGAAGGCCTGTACCAAGCGGGGGATAGGGGAGGAAGAGATTGAGGAGATCGTTGATGAGATAGAGGCGGGGTTGCGGGAGCGGCGGCGTCATGAGGTCACTTCGCGGCGCATAGGGGAGATGGCTCTGTTGCGGCTCAGGAAGTTGGACATGGTGGCGTACATGCGGTTCGCCTCGGTCTACCGGCAGTACACGGATGTGGATCAGTTTCGCTCGGAGCTGGTCAAGCTTGCGGGCTCGAACGCGACAAACGGGAGGTAGGGGAGAAGCGAATGGAGCAGAAGCGGAGAGAGCGGCTTACGGACATTGAGCTCACGGACAACGCGCTGGCGATTTTGAAGAAGCGCTATCTGAAGAAGAACGAGCGGGGCGAGGCCATCGAGGAACCGATAGACATGTTCCGCCGGGTGGCGTCCAACATCGCCGAGGGGGAGTTGTGCTTCAAGGAGGGTGAGGAGGGCCGGAGGCTCTACGAGGAGTGGAGCGAGAAGTTTCTCCAGCTGATGCTTGATAGGCGCTTCATGCCCAATTCGCCCACGCTCATGAACGCCGGCAGGGAGCTGCAGCAGCTCTCGGCGTGCTTCGTCCTGCCGGTTGAGGATTCGATCGACGGCATCTACGACACGCTCAAGCACCAGGCCATCATCCACAAGAGCGGGGGCGGGACGGGGTTTGCCTTCTCGCGTCTGAGGCCCAAGAACGACATCGTGAAGAGCACGATGGGCGTCTCCAGCGGGCCGGTTTCATTCATGAGCATCTACGACGCTTCGACCGACAAGATCAAGCAGGGAGGCACTCGGAGGGGGGCGAACATGGGCATCCTCCGGGTGGACCACCCGGACATCGAGGAGTTCATAGAGTGCAAGCGCGACAACGAGAAGATAAACAACTTCAACATCTCGGTCGCGATCACCGACGAGTTCATGGAGGCTGTGGACGGGGACGATGACTTCGGTCTGGTGAACCCCAGGAACGGCGAGGTCGTGAGAACCGTGCGGGCCCGCGACCTCTTCCGGAAGATCGTTGAGGGGGCGTGGTTGAACGGCGAGCCGGGTGTGATCTTCATAGACCGGATCAACGCCACAAACCCCACGCCGCAGTTTCCCATAGAGTCCACGAACCCCTGTTCGGAGGCGCACCTGCCTCCCTACGACTCGTGCAATCTGGGGTCGATCAACCTGGAGCGGTTCGTCAGGACCTCCAGTGGGGAGCGGGCCTCTCTGGCGGACGGCAACACGGCCGGCTCCACCCATGTCGACTGGGAGGATCTGCGCGAGGCGGTGCACACGGCGGTCCGCTTCCTGGACAACGTGATCGAGATGAACAACTACCCGCTGCCCGAGATCGAGCAGATGAGCAAGGGCAACCGCCGCATCGGGCTCGGGGTTATGGGCTTTGCCGACGCCCTGATCAAGCTCGGCATCACCTACGACTCGGAGGAGGGCCTCGCCTTCGCCGAGAGGGTGATGAAGTTCATCGATGACGAGGCGTGGGAGGCCTCCCGCAAGCTGGCCGAGGAGCGCGGAGTGTTCGCCAACTACGAGGGCTCGCTGCACGAGGCCAGAGGCGACAGGGTGCGCAACGCCACCGTTACCACCATAGCCCCTACGGGCACGATCTCGATCATCGCGGGCTGCTCGGGCGGCATAGAACCCCTGTTCGCCGTGGCGTTCATGCGGCGGCAGGCGGACATGGAGCTGCCGGACGTAAACCCCGAGTTCGTGAGGCTCGCAAAGGAGCGGGGCTTCTACTCCGAGGAACTGATGCAGAAGGTGGCCGAGCACGGCAGCGTGCGCGAGATCCCCGAGGTGCCTGAAGACGTGCGCCGGGTGTGGGTCACCTCCCACGACATCACGCCCGAGTGGCACGTCAGGATGCAGGCGGCCTTCCAGAAGTACACCTCGATGGGTATCTCGAAGACGATCAACCTGCCCAACGAAGCCACGCCGGAGGACGTGGGCGAGGCCTACATGCTGGCCTACAAGACCGGCTGCAAGGGCATCGCCGTCTACCGTGACGGATCAAGAGAGGCCCAGGTTCTCAGCACGGGCAAGACCGAGAAGAGCTCCCACGAGCCACAGGTCAAGCACGTCTCCCTGGCCGAGGCCCGCAACGGCCGGCCGCGCACCCTCTCCGGAGTGACTAAGAAGGTCAGGACCGGTCACGGCCCGCTCTACGTCACGATGAACGACGATGAGTTTGGCCCGCGCGAGTGCTTCGTGGTCCTGGGCAAGCCGGGCGGCACCGCCGCCGCCTTCTCCGACGCCCTGGGGCGCATGATCTCGCTCGCCATGACCCATGGAGCCACACCCGCAGAGATCGTACACCAGCTGCGGGGTATCCAGGACGGTCACCCGGCCGGAGTCGGCCCCAATGCCGTGCTCTCGGTGCCCGACGGCGTCGCAAAGGCCATGGCCGAGCACTACCTCATCGAAGAGAACGCGGTCGCAGAGGAGAGCAAGCTGCCGGTCATCGGGGCCTGCCCCGAATGCGGCAGCGGCTTGACGCGCCAGGAGGGCTGCGTGGTCTGTCACTCCTGCGGCTACTCCAAGTGTAGCTAACCCTTATTTACAGGGTTGGAGATGCGGCGGGCTACACGTGTAGCCCGCCGCCCGTCTTTTTGGGTGGGAGTGCTTGCGGGGAGGCGTGTTTGCCTCTCCGGTTTCGGAGCACCCTGAACCCAAAGTGTTCGGGTCGGGAGGGCGTGCTTGAAGGGACCGGGGGCAGCGGTTACACTCTCGGCCGGAGAGGTGGCAGAGCGGACGAATGCGGCGGTCTCGAAAACCGTTGTGTCGGTTACCCCGGCACCGAGGGTTCGAATCCCTCCCTCTCCGCTCTCGCCGGGGTTTGATCTCTGGTAAACTCTGTACTCGCGCGGAGAGGTGTCCGAGCTGGCCTAAGGAGCGCGACTGGAAATCGCGTAGGCGGTTTGTAGCCGCCTCGTGGGTTCGAATCCCACCCTCTCCGCTCTTACTGCTTCAGAGCTCAAGTTCCCAGTACTCTCCGGTGAGCCTGTGCCCGAAGCTGTGGTGCTCTTCTTCTTTGGCGAGCTCGAACCCGTGTTTCTCGTAGATGTGTCGAGCTGCCTCCAGCACGCTGTTGGTCCAGAGTGTGAGCTTTTTGTAGCTGCGGCTTTTGGCGAAACGGATGCACTCCTGGACGAGGCGGCTTCCCAGGCCCAGACCCCGCGCCCCGGGTTCGACCAGGAGCAATCTTAGCTTGGCGATCGTCTCGCTCTCTTTAACCAGAAAGACGCAGCCGGCGACCTCGCCTTCCATCTCCGCGATCCAGCAGCGTTCTTTCTGCGGATCGAAGTTGTTGATGAAGTCGGCGACGATCCGGGCCACCAAAGCCTCGAAGCGCTCGTCCCAACCGTACTCCTGGGCGTAGAGAACGCCGTGCCGGTGAACCACCCAGCCCATGTCTCCGGGTTCGGGCGGGCGCAGGTAGAAGGGCTCCGAGAACTTGAAGGCCTTGCTCCCGGCGAGGATCTCCTCGATGGTCCGCATGGCTTCGAGGAGGCGTCTCTGATCCCCCTCGGAGAGATCCCTGAGCATCTCGGCCACCTCCTCGCTGGCGAGCTTATCTAGCAGGGAGAATTCCTCTCTGCCTTCAGGAGTGAGAGAGAGGAGCCGGCGGCGGGCGTCACTCTCCGAAGGGGTCTTCTCGATGAGACCTTGCTGCCGCAGACGTGCCAGGGTGCGGCTGAGGTAGCCCGGATCCAACCCCAGCTCGCGCGAGAGATCGGTCGCGGTGACCTCGTCGCGGTTGGCGATCTCGAACAGGATGCGGACCTCGGTGAGAGAGTAGGGGCTGTGCAGGAGTCCCTCGCGCAAGACCCCGATGTGGCGGGTGAAGAAACGGTTGAAGCGCCGGACGGCCTCAACCCTCGCCCCAAACTCTTCCTGCTGCATCTTCTACCTCCTCCTTTACGCAAAGTTTACTCTATTTAATTGACAGAGGCAAATAAATAATAGACATTAGCAACTGTATGGGCGGGAGATTGGAGTCGGGGAGCTGGCGTCTACCGGGTGTTGTGATGGGATTGAGGTGTGGTGGAGCTGTTGGAGTCCAACGGCGGGAGCCGCCGGTTAGCGGACGAGAGGCAGGTGGGGGCGGAAGGAGGGGGAATATCTGTCTTCCGGCTTTCATTTTGCCTGTTCGCTGGTAGAATCGGGGGTGCCGCGCTAAGCGGGGAGCTGGCGATGCCCTGTACCTGCGATCGCCTCAGCAGGGCCTAGATCCCCGCCCGAGGCGGTCCGGGTTCGGTAGAAGCCGGTGTCGCCGGCGTTGATGGTTGGGTCCCGGGCAATGAGGCCCCGTGAACCGTGTCAGGACCGGGAGGTAGCAGCACTAAGCGGGTAACCTCATGTGCACCGGGGCGGCCCGGCCGGAGCCGGCAGCCGGAAGTTCGCCGGGTCCGGGTTCGTCGACGGCGGGGTGCGCGGCACTTTTTCGGTCTCTTAAAGGCGGGGGTGCTCTTTTATACTGTGAGCGTGGATATGCGGGAGCACAGGAGCCCTCTGTAGATGGACCACGTCTCTCTCTACCGCAGATGGCGCCCCCGGAGGTTCGGCCAGATCGTGGGCCAGGAGCCCGTCGTGCGCACGCTGCGGCGGGCGATCGAGACCGGCAAAGTGGCGCACGCCTACCTGTTCGCGGGACCGCGCGGGACGGGCAAGACGAGCACGGCCAAGGTGCTCGCGATGGGGCTCAACTGCGAGCGGGGGCCGACGCCCGAGCCGTGCGGTGAATGCGCGAGTTGCCGGGCCGTCGTCAACAACTCTTCGGTGGATGTGCTGGAGATGGACGCCGCCTCCAACCGGGGGATAGACGAGATCCGGGAGCTGCGGGATCGGGTGAACCTGGCGCCCGCGCAGGGGCGGAAGAAGGTCTACATAATCGATGAGGTCCACATGCTCACCACCGAGGCGTTCAACGCGCTGCTCAAGATGCTGGAGGAGCCTCCGGAGCACGTGGTCTTCGTTCTCGCCACCACCGAGAAGCACAAAGTCCTGCCCACCATCGTGAGCCGGTGCCAGAGCTTCGACTTCCGGCGGCCGGGGGTGGACACGCTGGTTGAGAAGCTTGAGGAGATCGCCGCTGCCGAAGGCATCGAGGCCGAGCCGGAGGCGCTGGCCGCGATCGCGCGCGCCGGGAACGGCTCGTTCCGGGACGCCGAAGGGCTGCTGGACCAGCTGGCATCTTTCGCCGAGGGGCCGGTGACGGCGGCGCAGGTGCGGGAGCTTCTGGGCAGCGTCGGCCCGGAGGTGCTGCTGGAGACGGTGGATGCGCTGAACGAGCGCCGGGCCGGGGACGCCCTGCGCGTGGTAGACCGGATCTCGCGCGAGGGCCGGGACCCCGGGCAGTTCCTGCAGGACCTGCTCGCGCACTGCAAGCGGCTGATGCTGCTGCCGCACGCGCCGGAAGTAGCGCTGGCCGAGGTCGGGGGTGAGGAGAGGGCGACGCTGGAGGAGCAGGCGCGGCGCGTGCCGGCCTCGGAGGTGGTCCGGATTATCGAGACGCTCGGGGAGACCGCCGGGCGCATCAGGCGCGGCGGCGGCCCGCGGCTGGAACTGGAGCTGGCCTTCCTGAAGCTCGCGCGGGATTATGTGGAGCCCTCGGTCGAGGGCCTGCTGCTGCGTCTGGAGCGGCTGGAGAAGGCGGTGGAGAGCGGTGCAGCGCCGGCCGCTCCGCGCGAGCGCCCCCCGGAAGAGCGGGCTGAGGCCGCTCCGGAATCCGGCTCTCCAGGTTCCGGAGCGGCTGAGGGCGGGCTGGAGCGGTTCGTCTCCGGGTGGCAGGCGGTACTGCAGGATCTCAGGGACCGGCGGCAGGTGCCGACGGCGGCCGTGTTTCAGGAGGGCCGTCCCGTGAGGTACGAGGCCGGCACGCTGGAGGTGGCCTTCCCGAAGGAGCAGGCCTTCTACGTCAGGCTGGGGGAGAGCGGGCGGCACGCGGAGGCTCTGGGGAGCGTGCTAGAGGATCGGTTCGGGGAGAAGGTCAGGGTCCGGTGCAGTGTTGCGGAGGATGGCCGGAGGAGCGGGCCGCGCCCTCCTGCGGAAGAGGGGCCGGAGCGGGTCCGGGTTGAGCCCCGGCGGGAGCCGCCGCAGACCCCGCCGCCCGGCCCGGAGCCGTCCCGGGCGGAGCCCGAGGGGCGGCGAGAGGGCGATGATATAATCCAGAGCCCGCAGGAGGCCGTCGAGATGCTGCGGGACGCGCTGGGAAGCGAACGGAACGGAGGCAGGTGATACCCCGATGGGTCGCAGGAACATGCAGAAGATGATGCAGCAGGTCCAGAAGATGCAGGCCGAGATGCAGAAGGCTCAGGAAGAGCTGAAGAACGAGACCGTGACCGCCTCGGCCGGTGGCGGCGCGGTCAAGGCCACCATGACCGGTGGCATGGAGCTGGTCTCCATCGAGATAGATCCCGACGTGGTGGACCCGGAGGACGTGGAGATGCTGCAGGACATGATCCTGGCGGCCGTCAACGAGGCGCTGAACAGCGCGCAGGAGCTGGCCCAGCAGAAGCTCGGGGGCATCACCGGCGGTCTGGGCGATCTGGGGATACCGGGGCTCTAAGGGGCTTTGGCCAGGTACGCCAGACCGGTAGAACGGCTCATAAACGAGCTCTCCAGGCTGCCCTCCATCGGGCCCCGGAGCGCCCAGCGCATAGCGTTTCACATCGTCCGTGGCCGGCCGGAGGACGCCTACGCGCTCGCCGAGGCGCTGAGGGAGGTCAAGGAGCGCATAAAGCCCTGCCGGAGGTGCTTCAACCTGACCGAGAGCGAGGAGTGCGAGATCTGCACCGACCCCCGGCGGGATGCCTCGATCATCTGCGTCGTCGAGGACCCTTACGATATCGGTCCGATCGAGCGCACGGCCGAGTACTGGGGGCTCTACCACGTCCTGGGCGGTGCGCTCTCGCCGCTGGACGGCATGGAGCCCGAGGACCTGCGCATAGCCGAGCTGCTCGAGCGCGTCAGGCGGGAGGGGACGCAGGAGATAATCCTCGCCACCAACCCCAACACCACCGGGGAGGCGACCGCCATGTTCATAGCCGAGGAGCTGCGGGACCTGCCGGTGAAGGTGACGGCGCTGGCGAGCGGTTTGCCCGTAGGCGGCGACCTGGAGTACGCCGACGAGGTTACGCTGGGGCGAGCCTTCGCGGGCCGGCGCGCCATCTGAGGGGGAACGCCGTTGAGCGTCCCCGCCTTGCATCAGATAGAGGGACTGGGGCGCACCGTGGCCAAGATGCCGCCGCGCGATCCCGAGCTTGCGGATCTGCCGCCGCTGCACCCGCAGCTGAAGGAGGCCCTGGAGAACCTCGGCGTCCGGCGGCTCTACGCGCACCAGCGGGAGGCTATCGAGCTCGTGCGGGGCGGGCAGAACGTCATGGTCGCTACGGCGACGGCGAGCGGCAAATCCCTCTGCTACAAGATCCCCGCCTTCGAGAACGCCCTAAGGCGGCCGGCAGACCGCGCCGTCTTCCTCTACCCGACCAAGGCGCTCGCGCAGGATCAGCTCGGGAAGATAGAGCGGCTCGGGCTGCGCGGTGTCCGCGCCGCCACCTATGACGGCGACACCCCGCAGGCGCTCCGGGCCGATGTGCGCCGGCGGGCCAACATCGTGCTCACCAACCCGGACATGCTGAACGTCGGCATCCTGCCCAATCACGAGGGCTGGGCGGACTTCCTGCGGAATCTGAAACTGGTCGCCGTGGACGAGGCGCACGTGCTGCGCGGGATCTTCGGTTCCCACGTGGCGGCCGTGCTGCGGCGGCTGCGGCGCGTGGCGAACATCCACGGCTCGGACCCCACCTTCGTCCTGACCAGCGCCACCATAGCGAACCCCGCCGAGCTGGCCGAGGGCCTGGTGGGGGAGCCGTTCGCGCTGGTGGACCGGGACGGGGCGTCTGCCGGCGAGCGGCGGGTGGTCTTTCGCAACCCGCCGCTGCTGGACAGGGAGTCTGGCAAGCGCCGCAGCCTGCTCACCGAAGGGGCGCACGTCTTCGCCGCGCTGGTGAGCCAGGGAGTGCGCACGCTGGCCTTCGCCAAGAGCCGCAAGGGCGCGGAACTGATCTACCGCTACGCCGCCGACCGGCTGGGGCCGGAGCTGGCGCGGCGCATCTCGCCCTACCGGGCCGGGTACACCGTCCGGGAGCGGCGGGAGATAGAGGGGCGGCTCTTCAGGGGCGAGCTGCTCGGCGTCGTCTCCACGAACGCGCTGGAGCTGGGGGTGGATGTGGGCTCTCTGGACGCGGTGGTCTGCTGCGGGTACCCGGGGAGCGTGGCCTCCATCTGGCAGCAGTGGGGCCGGGCCGGGCGGGGCCGGAACCCGGCGCTCGCCGTATACATCGCCGGGGAGGACGCCCTGGACCAGTACCTCTACGAGAACCCGCAGAGGGTGCTGGGGCGGCGGGTGGAGGCCGCCAGGGTTACGCTGCAGAACCCTTACATCCTCGCGCCGCACCTGCTGGCGGCGGCGCACGAGGCCCCGTTGGAGGAGGAAGACGGGCGGTACTTCGGCCCGGAGTACGGGCGGTTTAAGGAAGAGCTCGTCGGGGGCGGGGCTCTGGTCGAGAGCGGGGGCCGGGCACACTACGCGGGAAGCTCCTCTCCGGCGCAGAACATCTCCCTGCGGTCGGCCTCTTCGGAGACCGTGCTGGTCGCGGACGAGGAGGGGGAGGTGATCGGGACCTCCGAGAAGGCTCGGGCGCTGAAGGAGCTGCATCCTGGGGCTACCTACCTGCACCGGGGCCGGGCGTACGAGGTAGAGGAGCTGGACCTCCCCCTGCGGCGGGCGCTCGCCCGGCGCGTGGCTAACCGCTTCTACACCCAGCCCCGTGTCGAGACGGACGTGGAGGTTCTGCGGGGGCTTATGAGCCGGAAGCTCGCCGGAGGGGCGGAGCTGCACTGGGGCAGGGTGCGGGTCACGGACGCCGTCACCTTCTACAAGAAGATCCGGGTCTCCGACGGCCGCGTCGCGGGCATCTTCCCGCTGGACCTGCCGGACGTGACCTTCGACACGCAGGCGTTGTGGATCACGCTCCCCCCGCCGCCCGGGCGGCCCAGCTTCCAGAGCTTCGGCGGGGCGCTGCACGCCGCCGAACACGGTGCCATCGGGCTCCTGCCGCTCTACGCCATGTGCGACCGGGCGGACATCGGGGGGCTCTCCACGCCGCTGCACCGGCAGACGGGGCTGCCCACCATCTTCGTCTACGACGGCTACCCCGGCGGGGCCGGGATCACGCAGCGCGGGTACGAGGTCTTCGAGGAGCTGGCCGGGGAGACGCTGAGGACCATCTCCGGTTGCCCCTGCGAGAGCGGCTGCCCGTCGTGCATCCAGTCCCCCAAGTGCGGCAACTGGAACGAGCCGCTGAGCAAGGGCGGGGCGATCCGGCTCCTTGAGTACCTGCTCGGCCGGACGGAGCGTTACCCGGTCTCTTGAGCGCCGGGCCGTACATCTCGGTCGTGGGCTCCGGCACCGCTTCGGGAGAGCTGTACGGGCTCGCGCGGGAGGTCGGGCGGCTCGTGGCCGGTGCGGGCGGGATCGTGGTGTGCGGAGGGCTGGGCGGCGTTATGGAGGCCGCTGCCCGCGGCGCGGCCGAGGCCGGCGGCCCCTCCATCGGCATCCTGCCCGACGAGGACCGCCGCCGGGCCAACCCGTACCTCTCCTACTCCGTCCCCACCGGGACCGGCCAGGCCCGCAATCTGGCCGTGGTCTGCTCGGGGGACGCCGTGATCGCGGTCGGCGGCGAGTACGGCACGCTCTCGGAGATCGGGCTGGCCAGGAAGGCCGGCCGGCCGGTGGTGGTGCTCAGGAGCTGGGATCTCGGCGGGCACGTGGCGGTAGCAGGGACTCCGGAGGAGGCCGTGGAAGCGGCCCTGAGGCTCGCGGCCGGTTGAGCTACCTGCGGCTGCGCTTGACCCGGTAACGGCGGTAGACGTACAGACCGGCGAGCAGCAGCACCAGGGCGACGAACACGAATCCGGCCGAACGTGCGGCCTCGACCAGATCGCTCCAGTACTGCCCGAAGAAGTACCCGGCGGTCGGGATGGTGAGGGCCCAGACCGTGACCGCCAGAAGGTTGAAGGGGAGGAAGTAGGTGTATCTCATCCCGCTCACCCCGGCGAAGAGGGGGGTGGCGCTGCGCAGCCCCGCGCCGAACCGGGCCAGAAGCAGGGTCTTCCCGCCGTGTTCGGCGAAGTACCGCTCCACCCGGCCCAGGTGCCGGAGGTCGAAGATGCGGGAGAGGATGCGGGTCTTCGAGAGCCGCTCTATGAGCGTCCGGCCGCCGATGCGCCCGATCCAGTACATCGCGCTGTCCGAGAACGCGCCGCCGAGCCCTCCGACGAGCATCACCAGCCAGAGCTCGGCCCGCTCGGTGTTCGCCAGCCAGCCCCCGGCCAGCATCACGATGTCCCCCGAGGCCGGCAGACCGAAGTTGTCCAGCGAGGTCCCGACGAAAACGACCAGGTACCCGTGCTCCAGAAACAGGTAGGTTATGAACTCCAGCAGCCCCCGCGGAGAGTCCGGTATGGACCGGATGATGGCCACTATCTGCTGTATGAGCTGTTCCATAGCCGGGCGAACGGAAGTTATATCATCTGCCGCGGAGACTCAAGACGGCTCTGCGGAATCTTCGAAGTATCAGACCCCCCAACTCCTCTTGGCGCCTTACTCGCCCCGAGCATCTCTGCCGAGAGATGGACCGGAGGATGCCCATGGAGGTCGCAGCAGAGATCAGGACGAAGCCGCGTTGAGGATCTGCCGCAGCCGCCCGGATGGTTCGGGATCAGCGCCGGTCGGGGTTGAGGGACCTGAGACTCGTCCTGAGCCTGTGCTGGAGGGAGTTGCAAACGAGATCGCAGAGGGCGTAGATGGACTCATCCGCAACCCGGTAGTAGGCGTGCAGGCCCTGCTTGCGGCGGCGGACGATCCCGGCGTCCAGCAGGATCCCGAGATGCTTCGAGACATTGGCCTGCAGGCCGCCGGTCTCCCGTATGAGCTCCGAGACCGTCTTCTCCCCGTCCATCAGGGCGTAGACGAGCTTTAGGCGCATGGGCTCCGAGAGTATCTTGAAACGGGCCGCGATCATCTCCAGCGCAGCCTCGGAGAGCTGTTCTTTCTGCTTCATCACCATGTGCTGCTCTGCCTCTCAAATCCTACCTGCTTTGTGTACTTTATCATTGTACCACTGCATCGCTGCGCGGTCATAACGGCATATAGTATCCTGAAGTATCTCCAGCGCTATGACCGGACGAGCCGGGAGGTGTATGCGGGGATGAGTCTTGAGGGGCGGGTTGTGGTAGCGGGTGCGGGGCCTGGAGGCGTGGCTGCGGTCCGGCGTCTCAGGGAGCGCGCCGGGGGCCGGCTGGAGTTGGTGCTTATCGAGCGGGAGGAGAGGGTCTGGTATCTACCGGGCACGGTGCCGGTGGCTCTCGGGGATTCGCGGGCAGATGACTGGAGTGCCGGGGTTAGGATCGAGGGCGTTCGCTTCGTTGTGGGCGAGGCCGTGGGGTTTTGCGGGGGCGGGGTTGAGCTCTCCGGCGGGGGGCGAGTGGAGGCTGATGCGGTGATCGCCGCTCCGGGGCTGCATCTGGAGACTGGGGCGTTGTCCCGGCGGCCCGGCCTGCACGCTTTCTGGGATCCTGCCGGGGCTGCCCGGGCTGCCGGCGCCGTGCGGGAGCTGCGGGAGGGTGTGGTTGCGGTGGTCATATCCTCGCTGCCGTACCGCTGTCCGCCGGCGCCCTACGGTCTTGCCATGCAGCTCTCTCACCTCTACCGTTCGCTTGGGCGGGGAGGGATCCGGGTGGTTATGGTCACGCCGGAGGAGGAGCCGCTGGCCGCTCTCGGCGAGCGGGTCTCCGGGTTTATCCGGGGGGCGCTGCTCGATGCCGGCGTGGAGCTGGCGACGGGGTTTGAGCTGGATCTGGAAGCGGCGGATGGCCGGGAGCTGCGCTCGGCCGGCGGTGAGAGTCTGGCCTACGATCTCGCGCTTGCGGTGCCGCCGCACGGCCGCTCTCCGCTGTTAAGAGAGCTGCCCGGAGGGGCTCCGGTCGTCGAGGTCTCTCCGGTCTTCGAGACCTCCGAGCGAGGGCTCTTCGTCGTCGGGGATGCGGCGGCGACTCCGCTGCCGCGCGCTGCCGACGCGGCGTCGGCGGCCGGGCGCACGGCGGCCGACGCCGTGCTGGAGCGGTTGGGGCTGACCCCGGAGGAGCATCTGCCGCGCCCCGAGTGTTATATCGGGCATGGGGGCGGCAGGTACAGCAAGATCTCGCTCTCCTATCCCGGGGGGCTGCCTCCGGAGGGGCGGGCCGCGGTCTCTATCGGCGGGCCTTCCGAAGAGTACGGGCGGGAGTTCGGGGCCGCCTTCGAGCGCTGGCGGGCGCTCCGGAGCTAGGAGTCCGGCCGCGGCGGGTCTCTGCGCGGGACGACCACGACCATGCAAGGGGCGTAGGAGATGACCTTGTGGGTGGTCGAGCCCAGCCGGAAGCGCCGCGAGAGCCCCTGCCCGCGGCGGCCCAGCACGATGAAGTCGTAGCCCATCTTCTCGGCCAGACCGACGATGGCATCGGCCGGGTTGCCGTCCAGCAGGTGTGTGGCCTCCACCTCGACCCCGCTTGCCCGGGCTCTGTCTCCGGCCTTCTCCAGCACGCGCGAGAGGTTGCGCCGCTGGTGCTCGGTAGCTACGTCGGCCTCTCCGGAGGTCGTCACGTAGGCGGGCAGCCGTTCGGCCACGGCCACGACGTGCAGCGACCGCCCCCAGGCCGCGGCCAGCTCGATCGCCCGGGCGAGCGCCTTGTCGGAGGACTCGGAGCCGTCTACCGCTACCAGGATCCGGCCCAGATCGGATTCCGGGTCCTCCCGGCGGGGTACGACCACCACCGGGCAGGGCGCGTAGGTTACCACCTTGTGCGTCGTGGAGCCGAGCCGGAAGCGCATCGCCAACCCTTCGCCGCGCCGCCCGAGCACGATGTAGTCGTAGCCGGTCTCTTCGGCGTGGCGCACGATCTCCTCGGCCGCATTCCCCTCGAAGATGTGCACCCCGGCGATCTCCACCCCGGCCGCCTCGGCTATGGCCCGCTCCCGCTCCAGGACGCGCTCGATCCCCCGCCGGAAGAGATTCTCCTCCTCGCCGCCCCCGCCGAAAGCCCCGAAGAACGCCGAGCGCTCCGAGACGCTGATCAGGTGCAGCTCCTTGCCGAGTATCCTGGCCCCCTGAATCGAGCGCCTCAACGCCTTGTCGGAAGCCTCGGAGCCGTCGACCGCCACCAGAATCCTGCCGAACATTCTCCTCCCGAACCACGGCCGTCCTGTCAGACGGGATTATAACCAAAGGGGATGCACGTATGTGCCCCGGTTCCATAGCCTGAACCGATGGTGTCCTTGGACTTTGCTTATTAAATTCCTTTTTGCGAGCTGCTAGCATCATCTCACAGAGACCGTTTGCCGGGAAGGAGCGTCTGGATGTGACCAATTACGGGTTCATCATAGACAACCGCAAATGCATCGGCTGTCACGCCTGCACGGTGGCGTGCAAGGCCGAGCATGAGGTTCCCGTTGGGGTGAACCGCACCTGGGTGAAATACATCGAGAAGGGGGAGTTCCCGGACTCCCAGCGGGCTTTTCACGTGATGCGCTGCAACCACTGCGCGGATGCTCCGTGCGTGGAGGCGTGCCCGGTGACCGCGCTGTACACGCGCGAAGATGGGATCGTGGACTTCAACTGGGAGAGGTGTATCGGCTGCAAGGCGTGCACTCAGGCGTGTCCCTACGACGCGCTGTACATAGATCCCGAGAGCCACACGGCGGCCAAGTGCAACTACTGTGCCCACCGGGTAGACATGGGCCTCGAGCCGGCATGTGTCAACGTCTGTCCGGAGCACGCGATCATCAGCGGCGACATGGACGATCCCGCGAGCGAGATCAGCCAGCTGTTGGCCCGTGAGAAGGTGACGGCCCGGCGTCCGGAGAAGGGCACGAAGCCGAAGCTCTTCTACATCAACGGCGACGAGGCGGCGCTCACGCCCGAGGACGCGCCCGTGCAATCGGACTACATGTGGTCCAATCAGCGTCGCGGGGTGGGACACCACGCCCCGAACGGGCGCGGCGGGAGCGCTTCGGTGGTTCAGGGCGTCATCCCTCTGGGCACGAAGCCCGGCAGGGACTCGGTGGATCCGCCGCCCGCGCCGCAGCCGGAGCGGGCCCGGCGCACCTACGACGAGCCCAACAAGGGTGTCATGTGGGGCAAGGAGGTGCCCGGGTACGTCTTCACCAAGGCCGTAGCCTCCGGGGCGGTCGCGATACCGTTCCTGGCGGCCGGACTCGGGTTTGGGGTGGCCGGCTCCGCGCTGTGGGCCGGGGCCGTTCTGGGGCTCGTGTTCATGGCGCTGACGGGCATCCTGCTCATCCTGGACCTCGACCGCCCCGACCGCTTCCACTACGTGCTCCTGCGGCCGCAGTGGAGGAGCTGGCTGGTGAAGGGGGCGTACATAATCACCGGGTTCGGCGGGGTTATAGCGCTGTGGGCGGTGCTGGAGCTTCTCGGAGCCGGCGGCGTTGCGACGGCGGTTCTGAGCTGGCCGCTCGTAATCCTGGCGGCCGCGACGGCGGTGTACACGGCGTTCCTGTTCGCGCAGGCCAGGGGGCGCAGCTTCTGGCAGAGCCCGGCGCTGCCGGTGCACATGGCCGCTCATGCGGCGGTGGCCGGCGCGGCGGCGCTCTATCTCGCTTCGTTCTTCGTACCGGGTCTGCAGCCGCTGCGGGTGGCGCTGGAGCCGACTCTGGTTCTGGGGCTCTTGGTCGGGCTCTTCGTGTTCTGGGCCGAGCTGGGCGTGAGGCATCCGGACCGCGACGCCGAGCGGGCGGCGGAGATGATCTACAGAGGCCGTTACAGGGCTCTCTTCTGGGGTGGTTCGGTGGTGCTGGGGACGCTCGTGCCGATCGCGCTCGCTCTGGCCGGGAGCCTCC
The DNA here is from genome assembly GCF_004337705.1 of Rubrobacter taiwanensis. GTDB lineage: Bacteria > Actinomycetota > Rubrobacteria > Rubrobacterales > Rubrobacteraceae > Rubrobacter_C > Rubrobacter_C taiwanensis. Next base: position 305,407 of record NZ_SKBU01000015.1, on the reverse strand, counting down.
TCTCTGTACCGGGGCTCGTCGCGCTGGCCGGCGTTCTGGCCCTGGCGGGGATACTCATAACCGAGCATATCTGGGTTGAGGCTCCGCAGCTCATCCCGCTCGCCTGAGAGAGTCTGGAGGGAGAGAGAATGGCACTCAGAAAAGAGCCCGAGAGGTCCCTGATCGAGCGGATAGCCACGAAGCTCGGGGTGATCCCGAACGTCGACCAGCCCGGGGAGGAGCCAGAGCGTCTGGTCCCCGGTTCGGCCCTCGTCGACTACCCGCCGCCCCGGAAGTGGGACGACTGGGAGGAGTACGAGGCCCGCGGCTGGACGCGGCGGCAGAAGCGGCGCTACCAGATCGTGCCCACCGTCTGCTTCAACTGCGAGGCTGCCTGCGGGCTTCTGGCCTACATAGACAGAGAGAGCGGCGAGATAAGGAAGTTCGAGGGGCACCCGCTGCACCCGGGAAGCCGCGGGCGCAACTGCGCCAAGGGTCCGGCGACCATAAACCAGGTCAAAGACCCCGAGCGGGTGCTCTACCCCATGAAGCGCAAGGGGCCCCGCGGCGGCGGCGAGTGGGAGCGCGTCTCCTGGGAGGAGGTGCTCGAAGACCTCGCCGCGCGTATCCGGAAGGCCATCCGGGAGGACCGGCGCGACGAGGTGATGTACCACGTCGGACGGCCCGGCTTCGAGCACCAGCATATGGAGCGCGTCTTCAGGGCGTGGGGCGTGGACGCCCACAACTCGCACACCAACGTCTGCTCCAGCTCCGGGCGCTTCGGCTACCAACTGTGGGGCGGCTTCGACCGGCCCTCGCCCGACTACGCCAATGCCCGGGCGACCATCCTCGTCAGCTCTCATCTGGAGAGCGGCCACTACTTCAACCCGCACGCTCAGAGGATCATCGAGGGCAAGATGAAGGGTGCGAAGCTCATCGTCATCGATCCCCGCCTCTCCAACTCGGCTGCGATGGCCGACTACTGGCTGCCTGCCCGGCCCGGCACCGAGCCGGCGCTGCTGCTGGCGATGGCGTACGTGATCCTGCGCGAGGAGCTCTATGATGCGGATTTTATAAGGGACTGGACCAACTGGCCCCAGTACATGCGGGAGCTGCATCCGGACCGGGAGCGGACGTTCGAGAACTTCATCGAGGCGCTCAGAGCGGACTACGCGCGCTTCACGCCGCAGTACGCCGAGCAGGAGTGCGGCATCCCGGCGGCGAAGATCGTAGAGGTCGCCCGCGTGATCGGCCACGCCCGGCCGGCCGTGGCCGCCCACAACTGGCGGGCGGCGGCCGCGGCCAATCTGGGCGGCTGGCAGGTCTCGCGCTGTCTGGTCTTCCTGAACGTACTGACCGGGAGCTGGGGCCGGCGCGGCGGCACCAACCCCAACGGCTGGAACAAGTGGCTGCCGCATTTCTGGAAGGAGGCCCCGCCGCAGAAGGCGTGGAACAGGCTCACCTACCCGGACGAATATCCGCTGGCCCAGTACGAGATGAGCTTCCTCTTGCCCTACTTCTTGATGGAGGGCAGGGGCCGCCTGGAGGTGTACTTCTCCCGCGTGCTGAACCCGGTGTGGACCTACCCGGACGGCTTCGCATGGATCGAGGCGCTCACGAACGAGGAGTACATCGGCTGCCACGCGGCCCTAACCCCCACCTGGAACGAGACCGCCTACTTCGCGGACTACGTGCTGCCCCTCGGGCACGGTCCGGAGCGGCACGACCTGATGAGTCAGGAGACGCACTCGGGCAAGTGGCTCTCCTTCAGGCAGCCCGTACTGAGAGAGGCGGCGCGCCGGCGGGGAGAGGAGTTTACCTACACCTACGAGGTCAACCCCGGCGAGGTGTGGGAAGACGATGAGTTCTGGATCGAGCTCTCCTGGAGGATAGACCCCGACGGCTCGATGGGCATCCGCGAGCACTTCGAGAGCCCCTACCGGCCCGGAGAGAAGCTCACGGTGGAGGAGTACTACCGCTGGATCTTCGAAAACGCCGTGCCCGGGCTTCCGGAACGGGCCGCCGAGGAGGGGCTCTCGCCGCTGGAGTACATGCGCCGCTACGGCGCGTTCGAGATCCAGCACGAAGTCTACGAGCGCAACATGCGCGAGCTCTCCGAGGAGGAGGTCAGGGGAGCGCGCCTCGAGGAGGACGGCACCCTCACCACCGAGGAGAGCCGCACGCAGGGGGTGATCCGGGCCAACCGCCTCGTCCCGCACGTGGGGGTGCAGGTTGCGGGCAGGCCGCGCGAGGGATTCCCCACGCTCTCGGGCAAGCTGGAGATATGGTCGCCGACCATGGCGGCCTGGGGATGGCCGGAGCACGCCACCCCCGGCTACATCAAGAGCCACGTGCACCCGGAGAACCTGGAGGAAGGACAGCTCGTCCTCAACGCCACCTTCCGCCTGCCGACCCTCATCCACACGCGCAGCGGCAACTCCAAGTGGTTGAACGAGATCTCCAACAAGAACCCGCTCTGGATACACCCCAAAGACGCCGGAGAGCGCGGGATAGAGACCGGGGATCTGGTGCGCGTTGTGACCGAGATCGGCTACTCGGTAAACCACGCCTGGGTGACCGAAGGCATCGCCCCCGGGGTCGTGGCTTGCTCGCACCACCTCGGCCGGTGGCGCAGGAAGCAGGACCGGGCGGACCGCTGGAGCAACTCACTGGTGGACATCACGCGGGAGGAGGGCGGCTGGAGACTCCGGCAGCTGGAAGGGCCGGCCCCCTACGAGAGCTCCGATCCCGACACCCGGCGTATCTTCTGGAGTGACGGCGGAGTGCACCAAAACCTCACCTTCCCCGTCCACCCCGATCCGATAAGCGGGATGCACTGCTGGCATCAGGCCGTCTACGTGGAGAAGGCCCGCGAGGGAGACCGCTACGGCGATATCTACGTGGATACGGCCAGGAGCCTGGAGGTCTACCGCCGGTGGCTTGCGATGACCCGCCCCGGCCCCTTGAAGAACGGCCTCCGGCGCCCGGAGGTCTTCGACAGGCCCTACCGGCCGGCCCGGGAGGTCTACCTGGTTGACAAGAAATAGAGGGCGCGCCCCGGACGGGGAGACGTGAAGCGCTGCGGCGTGCGGGGGACCTGCTCCCCATAGCAGGCTGGCTGCCCCGCTACGAGCGCCGGGATCTGGTACGGGATCTCGTATCCGGTGTCACGCTGGCCGTGATGCTGGTGCCCCAGGGCATGGCCTACGCCCTTCTGGCCGGGCTGCCCCCGATAGCGGGACTCTACGCCTCCACGGTGCCGATGGTCGTCTACGCCTTCTTCGGCTCCTCCCGCCACCTCTCCGTGGGGCCGGCAGCGATCGTCTCGCTTCTGACCTTCACCGGACTCTCGGCGATTGCCGAACCCGAGAGCGGCGAATATCTGGGGCTGGCCCTGCTGCTCGCGCTGATGGCCGGGGCCATGCAGCTGGGGCTCGGCCTCCTGCGCGGCGCAACGCTGCTCATCGGCGTGGAGGAGGGCCTGATGCTGGGGGTCTTGTTCGCCCTGCTGGCCTTCGTCCACCGCTCGGCCCGGCCGCAGATAACCGAACTGGGCTACTCGCGCGAGAACGACGCCTTTCTGGACGTCCGGCGCAGGGGCGTCGTGACGCACCCCCGGGTCCTGATCGCCCGCTTCGAGGCCCCGCTGTACTTCGCCAACGCCAACTACCTCTCGCAGTGGATCTCCGCCCGGATCAAGGAACGGCCGGAGACCCGGTATGTGGTCGTTAGCTGCCGCGCCGTAAGCGATATAGATGCGACGGCCATCGGGACGCTCGAATCGATGGTCTTCGCCTGCCGCGAACGGGGGATGGAGATCCTCTTCTCCGGTATGAATCCCTCCGTGCGAGAGAAGATAGAGCGAGCCGGCTGGCCCACCCGCCTGGGAGACATGGCCCGCTTCGCCACTACCCGCGAGGCCCTGGAGTCCCTCGCGCTCCTGAAGGAGATGCGCCACCCCCCGTCAAAGAGAACGGATTCATAGTTAAAGGTATCTCCTATAACCCGCCGGCACACTATATGCCTCTTCGGTGATATTCTTTCCAATGTATCAAACGGTGACTTTTGAGTTACATTACAAGGGGGACCGGCCGTGCTGAGGGATCCGTTTTCCTGGGCTCACATTCTGGAGCTTCTGGCCATAGGGGCGGTTACGGGGCTTCTCTCGGGGCTTTTGGGGGTGGGGGGTGGGTTCGTTCTGGTACCGCTGCTGACGCTGGTGGGGCTGGACATCAAGGTAGCGATAGGGACGAGCCTGGCTTACATAGCGGTTACGGCGGCTTCGGGAGCCCTGAGGCACCTGCGGCAGGGAACGGTGGATGTGGTTCTGGCGGCTTCGATCGTGCTGGCTGCGGCGGTCTCGGCTCAGGCCGGGGCCGAGGTGGCCGCGGCGCTCGAGGGGGCCGTTCTGACGATAGCGTTCGGCCTCCTGATAGTCGGGGTTGCGCTGTGGTTTCTCTTCGGGCCGCGGGTAGAGGACCGGGAAGTGAAGGAGCCGAAGATCTCTGGGCGGTGGGGGCGCTGGCTCTCTTTCAGGCGCGTGCGGGAGCTGCACGGGCGGAGCTACACCTACTATGTAGATGTGCGCAAGGGGGTGGTGATCGGGCTCATAGTCGGTTTCGCCTCGGGGCTCTTCGGGGTCGGGGGCGGGTTTCTCATGGTGCCGCTGGTCACGATGTGGATGCTCGTCCCCATACCGGTGGCGATCGGGTCGGACCTGCTCGGGGTCCTGATCACGGCCCTCTCCGGCGTGGCGGCGCACTACCGGCTGGGGAACATAGACTTCCCGATCCTGCTGCCGCTGCTGGCCGGCGGGGTGATCATGGCCCAAGTCGGGGCCTGGCTGGCTTACCGCCTGCCCCAGCACCGAACCCGGGCCATCTTCGTGACCGTGCTGCTGATCGCCGCCTCTTACGTCATCTACGGCGGCGTGGCAGAACTCTTCTTCGACACCGGAGTCCCCGAACCGGGCGGAGCACATTGAGGCTCCTGCGCCGCCCGATGGAGCCCCGGCCGTAGCCGGAGTGAACTGCGCCCTGATCTTGTACCCACCCCGGCCACCGAATGTATGGAAAATGATCGCCGGTCTGAACCCCGAAGAGATAGCTCATAACTTGTTTGACTGGATCACCATACGGTGATATAAAAGAGCAGCAAAAGAGTTGATTAAGACAGAGGAGGAGTTTCCGGGATGCTCTTCGAGAGGGTTTACGACGAGGATCTGGCTCAGGCCGGCTACTTCGTAGGGTGTCAGGCTACGGGGGAGGCTATAGTGGTCGATCCCCGGAGGGACGTTGGGGTTTATCTGGAGCTGGCCGGGCGCAACGGCATGCGGATAGTAGCCGTGACCGAGACGCACATACACGCCGACTATCTCTCGGGTTCGAGGGAGCTGGCTGCTGCCACGGGGGCTGCGCTCTACCTCTCGGATGAGGGCGATGAGGGCTGGAAGTATGCTTTTGAGGGGGAGAGGCTTCGCGACGGGGATGAGATAAAGGTTGGCAACATCCTCGTGCGGGCCGTGCACACGCCCGGTCACACGCCGGAGCATCTCTCTTTCCTGATCACCGACGGGGCAGCGGCCGGCGAGCCGGGCTATATCCTCACCGGCGACTTCGTGTTCGTGGGGGATCTGGGGCGTCCGGATCTCCTGGACGAGGCCGCCGGCGGGAGGGACACGCGTTACATCGGCGCGAAGCAGATGTTTATCAGTTTGAAGGAGAGGTTCCTCACCCTTCCGGACTACGTGCAGGTGTGGCCCGGGCACGGGGCTGGGAGCGCGTGCGGCAAGGCGCTTGGGGCGGTCCCGGTCTCTACGGTGGGTTACGAGCGGACCTTCGCCTGGTGGTCCCGGTACATAGCTGAAGACGACGAGGCGGGTTTCGTGGAGGCCCTGCTCGAGGGTCAGCCGGATGCACCGGCGTATTTCGGACGCATGAAGCGCCAGAACAAGAGCGGTCCGGCCCTGCTCGGCCGGCGGCCTGTGCTCAGGCACTACGAGCCACGGGAGATGCAGGAGAAGCTGCGAGCCGGCGAGATAATCTTCATCGACACCCGGGGTTTGGATGCCTATCTCGAGGGTGCGGTACCCGGCGCTCTCCACGTCCCCGGCGGCAAGAGCTTCGCGAGCTGGGCGGCCTGGGTCATAGATCCGGAGAAGGACGGCCGGCCCATCGTCCTGCTCGCCCGGGACGAGGCCGATGCCCGGCGCCTGCGCGACAGGCTCTCCTACGTCGGCATCGATAACGTGGAGGGCTACGTCACGAACCTCGAGGGCGTGGAGAAGGAGCCCGTTCCGACGGTCTCCCCCGGGAGATTGGAGGAGCTGGAGGCCCCCTACATACTCGATGTGCGCGCCAGGGGCGAGTTCTCCGCCGGCCACATACCCGGTGCAAACCAGCTGCACGGCGGGCGGGTCCTGTGGAACCTCGGCCGGCTGCCCAAGGAGGGAAGGACCATAATCACTCACTGTCAGAGCGGCGCGCGCAGCGCGGTGGTGGCGAGCATGCTGCGGGCCTCCGGCTTCGAGAACGTGCTGGAGCTTGAGGGAGGATACGACGCCTGGAGGGCCGCGGCGGCGCGGCATGCCTCCGCCTGAGAGGTTAAGCAGGGAGAGGTCTGGCACATGCTGGATAACGCTGCTTACGCGGACGTGATGCCCGGGGAGCTGGAGGAGTGGCGGAACCGGGGAGCACGTCTGGTAGACGTGCGGGAGCCGTGGGAGTACAAGCGGGGGCACCTGCCGGGCGCGGAGAACCTGGATGTCGGGACCTCCGGGGAGTATGGGTTCGGCGCACATTCGTGGTTCGTACAACGTGCCTCTCGGCGGGCTATCTACCGGAGCGCAGGGTTTCGCCCATCCTCACCGCAGCTATAATGCCGGCCGCCAGGGGAAGGAGCGCCACGAGCCCGATGGACCACGCTACCCCGAAGAGGTCGGCGAGTGCCCCGGCGATCAGCGCTCCGAACGCGTAGCCGGAGTCCCGCCAGGCCCGGTAGACGCCCAGCGAGGAGGCCCGCCAGGAGGGATGGGCCGCATCGCTCACGGCCGCGAGCAGCGTCGGGTAGACGAGGGCCGTTCCGAGGCCCAGCAATACCGAGGCCGCGAGCCAGGGACCGTAGGAGTCCGCCAGCAGGATCAGCCACAGCGCCGCTGCCTGGACGAGCATCCCCGAGACGATCAGCCACTTGCGGCCCAGACGGTCGCTCAAGGGTCCGGTGAAGAGCTGGAAGACGCCCCAGGCGGCCGGGTAGACGGCGACCACGAGCCCGATGCGCTCGACCGCAAGCCCGGCCGCCGCGAAGTACAGCGGGAAGAGGCCCCAGGCCATGCCGTCCTTGAGATTCGTCGTCAGGCCCGAGACGCTGCAGCTCGATAGGGTGGGGTCCGTGAGGGTGGTGCGGGAGATGATCTCGCGCGGGGAGAGCTTCTCATCAACTTCGGAGAGCCCCACTCCCCGGCTCACCTGACTCCTCAGGTGTTCTCCGGTGTCCCGGACGGCGACCGACAGGCCGAGGCCCGCCAGCGCAAAGGCTATGCCGAGGTAGAAGGGCTCGGGCCTCAAGAAATACTCCGCGGCCACCAGCCCGGAGAGCCCGCTCGCGAGCGCGAGCCCGGCGTAACCGGCGAACTCGTTGAGCCCCAGAGCCAGCCCCCGCTCCCGCGGCGTTGCAAGATCCATCTTCATGTTGACCGTCATGGACCAAGTGAGGCCCTGATTCACCCCGAGCAGAACGTTAGCCAGCACTATCTGCCACCAGGCGGTGGCGGCGATGACGGTCACCGGCACGAAGATCCCCACCCCCCAGCCGAAGATGAGGATCCTCCGCCGGCCGAAGCGGTCGGCCAGAGCACCCGCTGCCAGGTTCACGAGCGCCTTGGTGAAGCCGAAACTGACTATGAAGGAGAGCGCGGCGCTCGCCGAGGCGAGACCGAAGACTTCGCTGCCCAGAAGCGGCAGGACCGTGCGCTCTAGCCCCACCATAGAACCGACAAAGAGGTTTATCACGACCAGCAGCGAGAACTGGAGGAGGTTCTCTCTCAGACCAAGCTGCGCCTCGTGGAGGTCTTCTCCCTTCATCCTCCCACTCTCTACCGCCCTACTCTTCCACCGGCAGCCCGGCAGCGCGCCACTCCGGGAAGCCCTCCAGCAGACGGCTCGCCCGGTAGCCCTTCCCGGTTAGCAGCCTCACCGCTTCGTCGGAGAACACACAATAAGGTCCGCGGCAGTAGGCGACGATCTGCTTCTCCCGGATCTCCTCCGGCGCGTCGCACAGGTACTCCTCCAGCCTCTCCAGCGGTACCGAACGGGCCCCGGCTATGTGCCCAGCCCGGTACTCTTCCTCCGGACGGACGTCCAGCACAACCGCCGCATCCTCCCTGAGCAGCTCCAGAAGCTCCCGGGCGCTTACCGCCCGCATCGAGTCCCGTTCGTGGAGATATGCCCGGATGAGGCGCTCAACCTCCGCCAGCCGCCGCTCCCCGACGCTCCGTACGGCCCGCAACGCTTCGAACACACTCTCGTCCGCGAGCCGGTAGTAGACCCGCTGCGCTTCCCGACGCGTCATGAGCATGCCGGCGGCGCGAAGGTTCCTCAGATGCTGGGACGCCACCGCCACCGAAACACCCGTCCGGGACGCCACCTCCTCGACACTGCGCTCGGCCTGGGCCAGAAGTGCGGGGATCAAGGGCCCTTTGGGTATGGGGTTTAGGCCAGCCCTTTGAGCATTCCGTGCCAGTAGACGGCGGGCAGGATCCGGGTCTTGAGGATCCAGTTAGGGTAGGTCTCCTTACGCGAGTCGTGATCCCAAGGCGGGAAGGTGGGTCTCGGCTTGAGCGTGTAGTCGAACTCGGCCAGCATCATCTTGCCGTAATCGGTCACCAGCGGGCAGGAGGAGTAGCCGTGGTAGTCTTTAGAATCTATCTTCAGATCGGTGCCTTGCATGGCCCGGATCAGGTTGTGGACCAGGACGGGGGCCTGTTTGCGGATCGCCGCTCCCGTCTTGGAGGTTGGCAGGTTGCTGGCATCTCCGAGCGCGAATACGTTCGGGTAGCGGACGTGCTGCATGGTGTGTTTATCGACCTCCACGTAGCCCGCTTCGTTCGCGAGCGGGCTCTCGGCGACGAAGTCCGGGGCGCTCTGCGGGGGGCAGAAGTGCAGCAGGTCATAAGAGAGTGTTTTGTGCTTGACTTCCCCGTTTCCGTTCTTGACGGCGAAGACCGCCTCCTTCTTCGCGGCGTCGACGGCGACGAGATCGTGTTCCAGGATGCGCTCGATCCCCTTGCGCTCCATCACCCCTTCGAGGGCCTCACGGTAGTAGGGGGAGGAGAAGATGGCGGGTTTACCGGTCACGAACTTCTGGTCTATCCTGTCCCGCACGCCCGTCCTCCGCCAGTGGGAATCGGCCATGTAGGCGATCTTCTGCGGCGCTCCGCCGCACTTGATCTGGCCCGCCGGCTCCGCGAAGAGCGCCGTACCGCCCCGAAATTCGCGGATCGCCCGCCAGGTTTGCTCGGCACCGTCCGCCGTATAGTTACTGACGAGCCCGTTCTTCCCGAGGTTGCCGTTGAGACCCTCGATCCTGTCGTAGTTGAGTTGATGGCCGGGGCAGACCACCAGATAGTCGTAGCCGAGCCCCCTGCCGCTCTCGAGCACGACGCGGTTCTGCTCCGGTTCGAAGCCCACGGCGCGCTCCCTGACCCATTTTGCCTCCCTCGGGATGAAGTCTTCTTCTCTCCGGATGAAGTGCTCCTTGCCGAACACGCCGGAAGAGACCAGCGTCCATCCCGGCTGGTAGGCGTGAATCCCGGACGGCTCCACTACGGTCACATCCGGGGTCTTGATCTCCCGGCAGAGCCGCGCCGCGACGGAGATGCCCGCAGTTCCACCCCCGACGATCACCACGCGCCCCCGGACGTCGTGCTTGAGCCTCTCCTGAGCCAGCTTGGTCGTCCCCGCCAGCGCCAGCGAGGCTCCGCCCGCTGCCGCTAGCTTGCGAACGTCAGGCATCCTGACCCTCCTCTCCTTCCGCGAAGTAACACATACATTCTAAGTCCGCCGCGGAGTGGAGAACCGCATCCGGTCATCAGGTTTATGTATATCGTTATCGGATTTACCCGGGCACGTGCGCTGAATGCCCGGCTGCGGAGCCCATGGACCGAAGTTAACGGGCCGGCTTTCACCGGCGCCCCAGCCCACCGGTGGGCTCGACGGTGCCCCGGCGTTCCGGGATACCGGGCCCGACCGGCGAGGACGTGTGCTGGTAGAGGAGGCCTCCGGTTCAAAATCCTCCCTCCTCTATCCTCTTCTGCCGGGACCGTAGCGGTTAAGGAGTCTGCGGAGCTTGAAGAAGGTTTCGAAGATCCTCCTGTTCCTGCCGGTAAAGAGCAGTTCCCGGTAGTAGATATCCGCGGCGCGCTTCACCCCTTCGGAGAGGGTGGGGTAGGCGTGGATCGTCTGCGAGAGCTGGCCCACCGGGATGTTTCTGTGCATGGCGAGGGTGATCTCCTGAATGAGGTTGCCCGCGCCCGCCCCGATTATATGTCCGCCCAGGATCCTGCCGCGCCGGTCCGCCACCAGCTTCACGAACCCCTCCGGTTCCCCGTCGGCGATGGCGCGGTCCAGATCCGCAAACGGGTAGCGGAAGACCTTCACCTTATCGTGCTGCCGGCGGGCTTCGGGCTCCGTAAGCCCCACGCGCGCGACTTCCGGGTCGGTGAATGTGACCCGGGGCACCACCCGGTAGTCCGCCCGGCTGCCCAGGGGGAAGAGGGCGTTCCTGAGCGCCAGCCGCCCCTGATACTCGGCCACATGCGTGAAGAGATACTTGCCGGTCACATCGCCCGCGGCGTAGACGCCCGGGGCGGTGGTGCGCAGGTTGGCGTCCACCCTCACGCCGGTCCGCTGCAGCTCGATGCCGGCGTTCTCCGGGTTCAGCCCCTCCACGGCGGGGAGCTGCCCGGTGGCGAGCAGGATCTCTTCGGCGCGCAGCTCCAGCCGCTCTCTGCGGTCGTTCTCGCTGATCACGGCCTTCTCGCTCCCGGTCCTGCGGACCTCTATTACGCGCCGGCCGCCGTGGAAGCTCACGTCCTCGGCCTCCAGGCGGTCGCGCAGGGTGACGGAGATCTCGGGGTCCTCCCGCGGCAGCGGGTTGGGGAGCACCTCCAGCAGGCTCACCCGGCAGCCGAAGCGGGTGAAGATCTGGGCGAACTCGCACCCGATGGGTCCAGCCCCGATTATTATCAGGGACTCCGGCAGGCGCTCTAGCTCCAGCGCCTCCACGTGCGTTATGTACCCCGCCTCCCTGAGACCGGTTACCGGCGGGACGGCGGGGTGGGAGCCCGTGGCCAGGATTACGCTCCTCGCCCGCAGGCTGCGGCCGTCGACCGAGATCTCGTCCGGCGCCTCGAAGCTGGCCTGCTGTTCCAGAAACAGCTCCACCCCCAGTGCTCGGAACCGCTCCGGAGAGTCGTGCCGGCCCACCTCACCGATCACGCGCCGCATCCGGCGCATGACGGCCGGGAAGTCCACCTCCGCTTCTACGGGCTTCATCCCGAACTCCTCCGCGCGGCGCAGGGTGTGGGCGACTTTTGCGCTTCTTATGAGGGCCTTGGTCGGGACGCAGCCGTAATGGAGGCACTCGCCGCCCAGTCTGTCGCGTTCGATGAGCGCCGTTCTGGCACCCATGGAAGCTGCCCCCGCGGCGGAGACCAGCCCGGCCGTCCCGCCCCCGATCACCACGAGATCGTACACCCAGACCCCCTGCTTCCTACCCCCGCCGCAGCCGCCTCGCCGCCATCCAGAGAACCGCCAGCCCCAGGACACCGGCGGCGTACGGTCTGGCGGCGTCCGCGACGGTCGTCAGGCGGTCGGGACGGGTCTGTATGGGCAGCTCGCTGTTGCCCCACTCCTTCCAGGACCCGTCGTAGTTCTTCACGTTGTCGTGGCCGAGCAGCTTGAGCGCGAAGAGCTGGTGCCCCGAGCAGGCCGCACTCTGGCAGTAGACTATTAGCTCCCCGTTCGGGTCGAAGCCGGCCCGGTCGAACATCTCCCGCAGCTCGGCGGCAGGCTTCATCGTGTTGTCCCGTCTCAGAGAGCGCTTCCAGTTGAGCCACGTGGAGGAGGGGATGTGCCCGCCGCGCCGGGTCCGCTTGCGGTAGCCGAGCGGGACGCCGCCGGCCGCTTTTTCACGCGCCAGCGAGGAGACATCGTCCGTTGCAGAACACGGGGTGCCGCCGGTCGCCGCCCGCAGGGCGCCGGGACTCTCTATGTTCACCCCCACGTCGCATACGTCCTCTTCGCTCAGGCGCTCGAAGTACTCGGCCACCTCTCCCGGCCGGTCCTCCGGATACTGAAACCTTCGCATGAACCTGGTGTCTATGTAGTGTTTGAGGTCCCAGGCCCGCTTGCCGCTCCAGACCAGAGGACCCCAGATCGCCAGCCCCTCGTAGTTGCCGAGGTTCAGGATATAGAGGAAGACGGGCTGCGGGCGGAACTTTTTCAGCGGCTCACCCCGGAGGAAAGCCTGCAGGTTGTGAAAGATCACCGGCCCCTGCCGGATGGCGAAGACCCCGAGCCGGGTGAGCGGCTCGCCCCTGAAGGCGACCGAGTCCCCGCCGCCGAAGATGCGGGGATCGGTGACGCTCTGAAGGTGCTCGTTGATCCACAACCCGTCGTCGTAAGCGACCTTCAACCCCGATTTTCGGAAGATGTCCGGGGGTTTGATGCCTACGGCCAGTATGAGCAGGTCGAAGCGCAGCCGCTGCCCGTCCTGAGTGTGGGCCACGCCGTCCTCCACCTTCACGACCCGGGTTCCGGTAAGCACCTCTATGCCGCGCCGCTGCATGAACTCCCGCATGATGCGCCGGGCCTTCCCGGGCGCGCTCTTCAGAAGCTCCGGGTTGGCGTCGACGATCGTGATCTGGCCCTCTATCCCGTGGTCCTCGAAGACCTTCCTGCAGTTGCAGGCCATCTCGCAGCCGCCAGGGCCGCCGCCCACGATCAGAACCCTGGGCCGCCCGTTCCACTCCTCGAAGCCGCGCAGCTTCCAGTAGAGGTTCTCCATGTTCTCGACCGGTTTTACGGGCGTGAGGTGATCTATCGAGGCGGCGAAGTCCTGATTGGGCACCCCGCTGCCCAAACACAGGCTCATGACGTCGTAGGGGATCGTCCGCCCGCCGGCGAGCGAGATCTCCCCGGAATCCGGGTGTATCTCCGTCAGATAGTCCTTCACGAACCGCCCGCCGCCCTTCTCTACCAGATACTTGATGTCTATCCGCCCCTCCTCGGGGCGGTAGATACGGGAGAGCATCCCCGGCGCCATGCCCGAGTAGTAGAGGAAGCGGCTCGGGTTGACGAGCACGACCTCAAACCTCTGCGCGGTCAGCTCGTGCGTGCGCCGGAGCGAGTAGAGGTGCGCATGCCCTCCGCCCCCGAAGACTATGGTCTTTTTGCCTCTCTTCTGCATGACCTCCGTACGATCCTTCCCTTAGCTTCTAGATGATCCGGATCCCGGCCGCACCCTTGATGATACCGCCGAAGAGATACCCTATCCCCACGTACAGCAGAACGATGGCCAGAACCATCCCCAGCCAGCGCTCCCTGAAATACTTGGAGAGGTAGGGGCCGGCGATCACGAACACCGGCAGCCCCAGAATACTGGCTACTGTCCGCCGACCGCATCCTCAAGCCCCGGCCTCAAAGTCTTGGATCTCCGCCTCCAGGCCGGCCACTGCCGGAAAGCCAGCAGAGAAAGACCGGCCAGCACGTAGTCACCCACCCGATCCCGTGATCCAGATCATAGAAGAGGACGTATCCGGGTCAATATGAATGTTACATCAATCCTATAAACGCCTGCCCATAGAGCTTCCAGGACCGTGGACGCTTACTATGACTGGATGGTAATATAGAAACTCAGTATATTTACGATGAGTTGAGTACCGCGAGGTTGATCGGCAGAAGGGTGTGATGAAGCTAAGGTCTCTTGAGGCATTCTGTGCGGCGGTCGAGGAGGGTACGATCTCTGGGGCGGCGCGGCGGATGTATCTTTCGCAGCCTTCGGTTTCGGAGCGTCTGGCGGAGCTGGAGCGGGAAGCCCGGGTGTTGCTTTTGGAGCGTTCGCGGCGCGGGGTTGAGCCGACGCGGGAGGGGGAGCTGCTCTACCGGCATGCGCGCAAGGTTCTGGATGAGATTCGGGCTCTGGAGTACGTGTTGCACACGCTCAAGAGCAAGCATGACATGCGGCTGCGGTTTGCGGCCAGTTCGACTCTGGGGGAGCATCTGCTGCCAGAGTGGCTGTGGGGATTTCGCAAGAAGGTTCCGGGCACGCTCCCCGATCTGTTCGTCGGAAACACGCGGGAGGTGGCGGAGCTGGTGGCCGGGGGGAGGTTTGCTTTCGGGTTGATCGAGGGCGAGTGGTATCCGGAGTCGCTGGAGGGCATTCCGCTGCTGGACGACGAGCTGGTGGTCGTGGTGCCGCCGCGCCACCGGTGGGCGCGCGGCGGGGTGCGGGCGGAGGAGCTCTCCGAGGAGCCGTTTATCTCGCGGGAGAAGGGGTCCGGGACGCGGGAGGTGGTGGAGCGCGCTCTCTCAGAACTGGGCGTTGAGCTCAGGGTCGAGATGGAGATAGGGAGCACGAGCGCGATCAAGGAAGCCATAGAGGCGGGGATGGGGTTCTCGATCTTCTCTCGGGCCGCGGTTCAACTGGAGCTGGAGGCCGGGCGGCTCGCGGTGGCGGAGGGGTTTGAGATTCCGCGGCGGTTCACCCTGATCCGGCACCCCTCCGCGGAGATGACCCCGGCAGAGGAGAGGTTCTGCGAGTACTTGTTCCGGGTGTGCGAGCGCTTCAGGGGGGCCGCCCGGGAGCCGGCGCGCGGCTGAGGGGGGCGATCGCCGCGCCTTCGAAGGCCGTATCCTGCTGCTTATATCCGACCTCAGATACGGAGAGGCTTGTGATCGACCCATCCGCGCGCTTGCGATGGGCGCAGTTCAGAGGGCCGAATCCGGATATCCGGGCACGCCCATGGTGCTAACGCCGGTAGCTTACACTATCTACATGAGGTTTCTCCGGCACAACCCCGCCTGGCCGGACCGGGAACGGCTCGTCCTCTCCGCCGGGCGTACCTCTATGCTGCTCTACTTCGGCCTGCACCTGACCGGCTACGAGCTCTCGCTGGAGGACTTCAGGCGGCCGTGTTCGAAGCCCCCGGGACGCCCGGAGTACGGACAAAGACCGGGCGTTGAGACCACCACCGGACCCTTGGGACAGGGTTTCGCCAACGGGGTCGGGATGGCGCTGGCCGAACGTTGCAACCGTCCCGGCCATAAGATAGCCAGCTGCTCGGATTCCCTCGCCGGACAGCTGGGACTCGGCAAGCTCATCTACATCTACAACGGCAACCACGTCGCAAGACCGGCCGATGCCAGCGAGGCCTCGGGGGCCTCGCAGACAGCGCTTGAGGCCGGAGGTCCGGCCGTGCTGCTGCTCCCTCATCAGAACGTGCCGGTTCTGGACCAGACTAAGCTGGCCGGAGCCGGAGGCACTCCGCGGGGGGCTGCTTGCTCCTGATACCGGCATGTGCTGCGGGTCCGGGTGACCGGCATGTCACGAGGTCCGGCTCATCGAGAGTGGGGGCATTGCCGTGTTAGCGCGGTTCGCGGCCGGAGCGGCGGGTGCTCGGGCGGCGGCTCGCTCGGGGGCGGCCGTCGCGGTGGTCGACGCTTTCCGGGCCAGCACCAGCATCTGTGTCCTGGCTTCGCGGGGGGTTAGGGTCGTTCCCGTGGCTTCGCTCGAGCAGGCGGCGAGAGCCGAGGCGGACTACAGGATCGGAGAGCGGGGCAGCGTCAGGGTTGCCGGATTCGATTTCGGTAACTCGCCGACGGAGTTGATCACGGCCGATCTCCGCCCCGGAGCGACCGCGGTCCTGAGTACCACCAACGGGACACGAGTCCTCAATGCCGCCGATGGCGCTCCGGTTTTGCTCACCGGAGCCTTTGTGAACGCCACCGCTCTGGCCGGAGAGCTGCTCTGCCACGGCCCGGAGGTCGCGGTCGTCGGCTGCGGCTGGAAAGGCAAGCGGGCCCTGGAGGACGAGATGGCCGCCGGAGCCATACTGCACCGGCTGTGCGAGCGGGGGGTGAGGCTGGACGGGCGCGCTCGCCGGGCGGCGGAGATGTACAGGGCCCGCCCGAAGAGCGACGTGCTCCGGGCCAGCGCCGCCCGCCGGCTGAAGCGCCTGGGTCACGCGGCGGATCTGACCCTCTGCCTCGAAGAGGATACCTTGCCGGTGGTGCCCCGCCTGGTTGACGGTGTATTCGAGCCTCTCCGGAGAGGAACGGGGGAGATAGGGTGTCGCTAAGTCTTCGAAGATTGAGCGTTAATCAGATGCGGATCGTCTCGCTCCTGGCGCTCGCCGGTGCGGCCGGGGGAGCTTATCTACTCTTCCCCGGCATCCGGAGCGAGGTCCAGCTCGTCGCGAATACGCTGGCTCGGGGAGATGTGGAGGGCCTGAGAGACTACATCCTCTCCTACGGCGTGTGGGCCCCCATTATCTCCGCTCTGATCATGATCCTCCAGGCCGTCTTCGCGCCGCTGCCCGCCTTCGTGATAACGTTCGCCAACGGCCTCGCCTTCGGTGCGCTCCAGGGCGGCCTTCTGAGCCTCGTCAGCGCCGCCATCGGGGGCTCGATCTGCTTCTGGATCTCCCGCATCCTGGGCCGCAGACCGGTCGAGATCTTCGTCGGCAGATCCGGCCTCGAAGCCGCCGATGCCTGGTTCGAACACCGGGGAGCTTACGCGGTCCTCGTGGCACGCCTGATCCCCATAGTCTCCTTCGACGCGGTCTCCTACGCAGCCGGCCTCACGCGTATGGGCTTCCGGGGATACCTGCTCGCCACCGTGGTCGGAATGAGCCCCGCCACCTTCGTCTACTCCTACCTCGGAGAACACGCACCCCGGCATGTGGAGCTGCTGCTCGTGGTCTTCGGACTGGTGATCGCCGCCTCCATCCTCACCGCAGCCCTGCGCCGCAGACGCTCCAGAAAACCCGGCGGTACACCGCCGTAATGCTCCCGCACACTACTTTACTGAATCGTCATGTAATGTTAAATTGAGGGACGGGCCGTATTCGAGTCTTACAAGGAGGGTGAGATCTGTGGAGAACTTTACGCCGGTCAGCGGCTTCATCGGGGGCCTCTTGATAGGGTTGTCCGTTGTGCTCCTGCTGTGGCTCAACGGGCGCATAGGGGGCATCAGCGGCATCGTGGGCAATCTGGTGCTGCTGCGGCGGGCCGGTGAGCTTGGCTGGCGGCTGGCTTTCGTGGTGGGGCTCTTGCTCGGGGGCGGGTTATATGCGCTGTTCGCCGGGGGGCCGGTGGAGGTGAGCATGCAGGCTTCGGGGCTGGCGTTGATCGTCGCCGGGCTTCTGGTAGGTTTCGGCAGCCGGCTGGGCTCCGGGTGCACCAGCGGGCATGGGGTCTGCGGGATAGCGCGGTTTTCGGGGCGCTCCATTGTGGCAACGGTGGTCTTCTTCTCGGTGGCCGCGGCCACGGTGTTCGTGTTGCGGCACGTGGTGTGAGGTGGTATCGGTGAGGATAGTTGTGGCTCTGATCTCCGGTGTGATCTTCGGTCTGGGGTTGGCGATCTCCGGGATGGCCAATCCCGCCAAGGTGGTGGGCTTTCTGGACTTCTTCGGGGACTGGGATCCCACGCTGGCGCTGGTGATGGGAGGGGCTCTGCTGGTCGCGATCCCGGCCTTCCGGCTGATACTGCGGCGGGAGGGACCGGTGCTGGGCGGCGGGTTTGATCTGCCCGCCCGGCGGGATATAGACGGGCGGCTGGTCGGAGGGGCCGCGCTCTTCGGCCTGGGCTGGGGGATATCGGGCTTCTGCCCCGGTCCGGCGGTGGTGGCTCTGAGCAGCGGCGTGGGGGCGGTCTTCGTCTTCGTGGGGGCGATGGTGGCCGGGATGGCGCTCTACTCGCTCGTCGCACAGCGCCCGGAGCTCGCCGGGGAGGGACTGCGTCCGGGTGCCGGCAAAGACACCCGGGTTGGGCGCGGGGCAGGGAACGGGGCTGCAGGATAGCTTCCCGTTCTCAGGCCTCCTCGATCTCGTACCGGCTGCTCACCTCGGCCGTTCTGCCGACCATCGCTATGGCAGGGCAGTAGCGGGTCTCGGAGAGTTCGATCGCCCTCTCGACGGCCCGGGGGTCTACGTCCCGGCCCCGGACCCGGTAGACGAGCTCCACCCGGTCGTAGACTCTGGGATGCTCCTTCGCCCTGCTGCCCAGTACCTCTACCTCCAGCCCGCTTACCTCCTGACGCTTCTTGCGCAGGATGGAGATCACATCCATCGCCGTGCAGCCGGCCGCACCGAGCAGCAGCAGACGCAGAGGCTCGGCGCCCGCACCCCGGCCCCCGAAGCTCTCCCGGGCGTCAAGGTCTATGCGGAAGCCGTCTATGTCCCCGATGAAGTGCATGCCTTCGTCCAGAACGACGGAGGCCCTCTCCCAGCCCTCAGACTTCATGTGATCCCCCTCTTTGCGCCTGCTACAAAGGTCATTGTGCCGGATTCTAACCCCCGCGCGAGCACGACCCTTGCACCAGCGCGCTTGAACAGAGAGATAAACCCCCTATCCTCCCACTCCAGACCTGTGCCGACCTGCAGCTCATAACTCGAAAACGTGATAGAATATGTAAAACCAAATAGTCATATAATAATCCAATTGAGGAGGTGGAATACGGTGGCCGGACCGGTAGAAGTTACGGCTGAGACGTTCGAGGAAGAGGTGTTGCGCTCGGAGGTTCCCGTGGTGGTGGACTTCTGGGCCGCTTGGTGTGCTCCGTGCCGGATGGTGGCTCCGGTGATGGAGCAGCTGGCCGAGGAGTATGCGGGGAGGGTGAAGGTCGCTAAGGTGGATGTCGACGCCGAGCCGGAGCTGGCCGGTCGGTTCGGGGTCTCCAGCATCCCGACCATAGCCTTCTTCGAGCCGAACGAGCAGCCGAAGGCCGTTGTGGGCGCGCTTCCCAAAGCGGCTCTGGAGGAGGCGTTCGGTTTGAAACGCTTCTCGGACCGGGCGGCGTAGCAAGAAGCCGCAGCCGGATACTTCGCCGGGCGGGGTCACCCGCCCGGCTTTTCTCTGTGTGCTCTTTGCCAGGCAAGACCTGCAAAGAGCCCTTGACTGCGCCCGTCACAGAGCATATTCTATGACTTATAATATAATAGTTAGTTGTGAGGGGCGCTGATGTTGGGTTCGGTGATCCACACGCTGCATGTATTGCTGGCCGGGGTCTGGCTGGGAGGGGTGGTTTTCACGATGTTCGTCGTCTCTCCGGCGCTGGCGGCGATGAAGTGGAGCGAGCCCGAGCGGGTCGTGGTACGGTCTGGCATCGGCAGGCAGTACGCGAAGATGGGGAGCGCGAACCTGGTCTTGCTCCTCATCTTTGCTGTTCTGGACGGGGTGTTCGGCGGTTTTGGTGGGGTGCTGTATGTGGAGTACGCCCTGATCCTGGCGCTCTTCGGGCTGGTGGCGCTGCATGGGGCGTACTTCGGGCGGCGGCTGGCGGAGCTGGCCCGCTCGGAGGCGGCGGCTTCGGGCGAGGCCGCCGCCCGGGAGTTCGCCGGGCGGCGGCGCGGGCTGCAGAGGGTCTCGCTGCGGGTCTCGTGGGTGACGCTGGGCGTGAGTCTGGCCGTGATGGTGCTGGCGGTGAATGCTTGATCCGGATTGATCAATCCTGCCCCGCACTTTGGGCAAGATTGATCATGCCGGGGGTCGCGGTGACGCCTACGGTGTAGGCATGATGTCCCGCCGCAGAAGGAGGTCCCGGTTTGAGCGCGGTTAGCGTTTCGGGCAGGGAGTCCGCGCGGGCTCTCGTCCTGGCCACAGCGGCCTTCGCTTTATGCTTCTCGGTGTGGGGGCTTATCGCGCCGCTGGCCCCGCAGTTCCAGGAGCAGTACGGTCTTACAAGTACCCAGATAAGCATCGTCGTAGCGACGCCGGTGCTGCTGGGCTCGCTCTTTCGCATCCCGATCGGGCTGCTCACGGACCGCTTCGGGGGGCGGGCGGTCTTCACGGTCCTGATGCTCTTCCTGTTGTTGCCGGTGTTCATGATCGGGCTCTTCGGCGGCTCGTTCAGCGGGCTGCTGTTCTGGGGCTTCCTGCTCGGGGTGGCGGGCAGCTCGTTCGCCGTGGGCGTACCCTACGTCTCCAAGTGGTACCCGCCGGAGAAGCAGGGGCTCGCTCTGGGCATCTACGGCATGGGCAACATCGGCCAGGCGATAGCGGCCTACACGGCCCCGGTCATAGCGGCGGCATTGGGCTGGCAGTGGGCGTTCTGGCTCTTTCTCGTCCCGCTCGGTGCGATGGCGGCGGCCTTCTGGTTCGCCGGGCGGGACGCGCCGGTCGCCGGGCCGCGACCGTCGCTCGCGGAGGGCGTGGCGCTCTTCCGCGAGGAGGCCGGGCCGTGGGTGCTCTCCCTCTTCTACTTCCTCACCTTCGGCGGGTTCGTGGCGTTCGGGATCTACCTCCCCACCCTGCTCGTTGACGTCTTCGCCCTGGACCCGGCCGACGCCGGGCGGCGGGCCGCCGGGTTCATCGTGCTCGCCACCTTCGCCCGGCCCGTCGGCGGCTGGCTCGCGGACCGTGTGGGCGGCGTCCCGGCGCTGGGCGTCATCTTCGCGCTCTTGCCTCTGCTGGCGGTAATCCTCGCCTTCATCCCTGGCATGGTCCTCTTCACCTTCGCCGCCCTCTCGATAGCCCTGCTGCTGGGGCTCGGCAACGGGGCGGTCTTCAAGCTGGTGGCCCAGATGTACCCGGGCAAGACGGGAGCCGTCACCGGGGTGGTCGGGGCGGCGGGCGGTCTGGGAGGCTTCTTCCCGCCGCTCGTGCTCGGGGTGGTGCGGGACGCGACCGAAAGCTACGGCTTCGGCTTCGTCCTGCTAGCCCTCTTCGCCGCCGGATGCTTCGCAGCCAACATGTTCTACCTTCGCAAGCGGCTAGAGAAAGGAGCCTGATACGTATGCCGGAGGCGACCAACCCCCTGCTGCGCGGGATGCAGTACCTGCGCCGCGGGGAGCCCCGCTCGGGTGGGCACTCGGAACTCAACGCGCGCGACCGGGACTGGGAGCGAGCCTACCGCGAGCGGTGGCAGCACGATAAGGTCGTGCGTTCCACGCACGGGGTGAACTGCACCGGTTCCTGCTCCTGGAAGGTCTACGTCAAGAACGGCATCATCACCTGGGAGTCGCAGCAGACCGACTATCCCTCCAACGGCCCCGACGCTCCCGAGTACGAGCCGAGGGGATGCCCGCGGGGAGCGTCTTTCTCCTGGTATACCTACTCCCCGATCCGCATAAAGTACCCCTACGTCCGCGGCGTCCTGCTGGAGATGTACCGCGAGGCGAAGGAACGGACCGGAGATGCGGTGGAGGCCTGGGCGCAGGTCGTCGAGGACCCGGAGAAGGCGAAGCGGTACAAGGCCGCGCGGGGCAAGGGCGGGCTCGTACGCGCCTCGTGGCCGGAGGTCGCGGAGATCCTGGCCGCCGCCCACGTCTACACCACGAAGAAGTACGGGCCGGACAGGATCATCGGCTTCTCCCCGATCCCGGCCATGAGCATGGCCTCCTACGCCGGGGGCTCGCGCTTCATGTCCCTCATCGGGGGTGTCATCCCGAGCTTCTACGACTGGTACGCCGACCTGCCGCCCTCTTCGCCCCAGATCTGGGGCGACCAGACCGACGTGCCCGAGTCCGCCGACTGGTGGAACGCGACCTACCTGATGATGTGGGGCTCGAACGTCCCCATCACCCGCGCTCCCGACGCTCACTTCATGACCGAGGCCCGCTACAGGGGGCAGAAGACCGTCGTCATAAGCCCGGACTACTCCGACCACACCAAGTTCGCCGACCACTGGCTCCCCGTGCAGCCCGGAACCGACGGCGCTCTGGCGATGGCGATGGGGCACGTGATCCTCAAGGAGTTCTTCGTGGACCGGCAGGTCCCATACTTCCAGGAGTACGTCAGGAAGTACACCGACCTCCCGATGTTGGTGACCCTGCGCGAGCGTGAGGACGCCTACGCTACCGACCGCTTCCTGCACGCCGCCGACCTCGGAGAGGCGAGCGAGAACGCCGAGTGGAAGACGGTGCTGGTGGACGCGAAGACGGAAGAGCCGGTCGTGCCGAACGGCTCGATGGGCTTCAAGTACGGCGAGGAGGGAGCGGGCCGGTGGAACCTGGAGCTCGGCGACGCCGACCCGGCGCTCTCCCTCCTGGGCCGCCACGACGAGCTCGTAGAGGTAGACCTGCCGCGCTTCGACACCGGCGAGGGCAGCGAGGGCGGGACGGTGATGCGCCGGGGCGTACCTGCAAAGAGAATCGGCGGTCACCTCGTCACCACCGTCTACGACCTCCTGCTGGCGCAGTACGGCGTCTACCGCGAGGGACTGCCGGGAGAGTGGCCCGCCGGCTACGACGACCCCGAGCCCTACACCCCGGCCTGGCAGCAGGAGATCACCGGCACGGACGCCGGGCGTGTGAGGCGCATAGCGCGCGAGTTCGCGCGCAACGCCGAGCGGAGCGAGGGGCGGTCCATGATCCTCATGGGCGCGGGCACCAACCACTGGTACCACTCCGACCAGATCTACCGCGCCATGCTCGCCCTCGTGCTGCTATGCGGCTGCCAGGGCGTAAACGGCGGCGGCTGGGCCCACTACGTCGGCCAGGAGAAGGTCCGGCCCATCACCGGCTGGTCCACCATAGCCTTCGCCTTCGACTGGGCCCGCCCGACCCGCCACATGGCCGGCACCGCGCTCTGGTACCTGGCCTCAAGCCAGTGGCGCTACGACACCTTCAAGGCCGACGAGTTCGCCACTCCCCTCGGGAAGGGCCTTCTCTCGGGCAGGCACCTCGCAGACTGCCTGGCGCTCTCCGCCCGCCTGGGCTGGCTCCCCTCCTTCCCGAGCTTCAACCGCAACCCGCTGGACCTCACGGACGAGGCTGAGGCCGAGGGGATCAGCCCGCAGGAGTACGTCGTGCGCGAGCTGAAGGAGGGCCGGCTGCGCTTCGCCGCCGAGGACCCGGACGCCCCGGAGAACTTCCCGCGCGTCCTCACCCTGTGGCGCTCGAACCTCCTCGGCTCCTCCTCCAAAGGCCACGAGTTCTTCCTCAAGCACCTGCTCGGCGTCTCGGACGCCGCCGTCAGGGCCGGGGAGTCGCCCGAGGCGATGCGCCCCGAGGAGGTAGAGTGGCGCGAGGCCCCGGAGGGCAAGCTCGACCTCCTCACCACCATAGACTTCCGCAAGAACGGCTCCTCACTCTACTCGGACATCGTGCTCCCGGCGGCGACATGGTATGAGAAGCACGACATCTCCTCGACGGACCTGCACCCCTTTGTGCACCCGTTCAACCCGGCGATAACGCCGCCGTGGGAGGCGAAGAGCGACTGGGACATCTTTAACTACGTCGCAGAAGTCTTCTCGCGGCTGGCGAAGGAGCATCTCGGGGTGAGGAGGGACATCGTCGCCGCTCCCCTGATGCACGACACCCCCGACGACCTCGCGCAGCCCTCGGGCAAGGTGCTCGACTGGAAGAAGGGCGAGTGCGAGCCGGTGCCCGGCAAGACGATGCCCAGGCTGGTGGTCATCGAGCGCGACTACGGGGCCGTGGCCGAGAAGATGCAGGCTCTCGGCCCCGCGGTCGAGCAGTCAGGCATCCAGGCCAAGGGGAACGTGTGGAAGCCGCGCGAGGAGGTCGAGTACCTGAAAGGGCGCAACGGCGTGGTGCGCGGGGGCGTGGGTGACGGGAGGCCGGAGCTGAGGAGGGCGGATCAGGTCTGCGAGGCGATACTGGCCCTCTCCGGGACGACGAACGGCCGGCTCTCGGTCGAGGGCTTCCGGCAGCTGGAGAAGCGCACCGGCGTGAAGCTCGCCGACCTCTCCGAAGAAAGGGGCGAGGAACTCATAACCTTCGCCGACATCACCACCCAGCCGCGCAAGGTCATCGTCTCGCCCGAGTGGTCGGGCACGGAGAGCCGCACGCGCCGCTACTCGCCGTTCACCATAAACGTGGACCGCTCGGTCCCGTGGCGCACGCTCACGGGTAGGCAGCAGTTCTATCTGGACCACGAGTGGATGCTGGAGTACGGTGAGGGCCTTCCCGCCTACCGCCCGCCGATGCGCATGGCGAAGCACACCGGCGACATAAGGAGCGGCGAGGAGGGCCGGGCGGAGGTCGTCCTCAAGTACCTCACGCCGCACTCCAAGTGGTCCATCCACTCCGAGTTCCAGGACAATTTGCGGATGCTCACCCTCTTCCGGGGCGGGCCGACGATGTGGATGAGCGAGAAGGACGCCGAAAAAATAGGGGTCAAGGACAACGACTGGATCGAGGCCTTCAACAGGAACGGGGTGGTCTCCGCGAGGGCCGTCGTCTCCCACCGCATCCCGGAGGGGACCACGATCATGTACCACTCCCAGGATAGGCACCTCAACGTGCCCAAGACCGAGCTTACCGGCAGGCGGGGCGGCACGGAGAACTCTCTGACCAAGATCTTCGTCAAGCCGACGCACATGATCGGGGGCTACGCCCAGCTCTCGTACTTCTTCAACTACTACGGCCCCACGGGGGCTCAGCGCGACGAGCTTACCGTGATCCGCAAGCGCGAAAGCGAGGTGGTCTACTGATGCAGGTCAAGGCGCAAATAGCGATGGTGATGAACCTGGACAAGTGCATCGGGTGCCACACCTGCTCGGTCACCTGCAAGAACGTCTGGACCAACCGCCAGGGCACCGAGTACCAGTGGTGGAACAACGTCGAGACCAAGCCCGGCGTCGGCTACCCGAAGCTCTACGAGGACCAGGAGCGCTGGAAGGGCGGCTGGACGCTCGACCGCAAGGGCCGCCTCAAGCTCAAGGCCGGCGGGAAGCTGCGCAAGCTGCTGAACATCTTCTTCAACCCGGACCTGCCGGAGATAGAGGACTACTACGAGCCCTGGACCTACGACTACGAGACGCTCACCAAGGCCGGTCCCTCCGACGACCAGCCCGTCGCCCGGCCTATATCCCAGATCTCCGGCGACCCGCTGGACCTCGCGTGGGGCCCGAACTGGGACGACGACCTCGCCGGCGGCACCACCACCGCCCGGTTCGACCCGAACATCCGGGGCGAGCTGGAGGAGTCGGTGCGCTTCGAGTACGAGAAGGTCTTCATGATGTACCTGCCGCGCATCTGCGAGCACTGCCTGAACCCCTCATGTGTGGCCTCCTGTCCCTCGGGCGCGATGTACAAGCGCGAGGAGGACGGCATCGTGCTCGTGGACCAGGAGCAGTGCCGCGGCTGGCGCTACTGCGTCTCGGGCTGCCCGTACAAGAAGGTCTACTTCAACTGGGAGACCGGCAAGGCCGAGAAGTGCACCCTCTGTTACCCCAGGATAGAGTCCGGCCAGCCGACGATCTGCTCGGAGACCTGCGTGGGGAGGCTGCGCTACATCGGCCTCATCCTCTACGACGCCGACCGGGTGCAGGAGGCCGCCTCCACCCCGGACGAGAAGGACCTCCTGGATGCCCAGCGCTCGGTCTTCCTGGACCCGAGCGACCCGGAGGTAGTAGAGCAGGCCCGCTACGACGGCGTGCCGGACGACTGGATCGAGGCCGCCCAGCGCTCCCCGATCTACCCGCTCGCCATAGAGTGGGGCGTCGCCCTTCCCCTCCACCCCGAGTACCGCACCCTCCCGATGGTCTGGTACGTGCCGCCGCTCTCGCCCGTGATGGGTTTCGTCGAGGGCGAGGGCTCCGAAGCCGACCCGGACGACGTCTTCCCGGCCATAGACGAGCTGCGCATCCCGGTGCAGTACCTGGCCAACCTCCTCTCGGCGGGGGACGAGGAGGTGATCCGGAACGTCCTCAAGCGCCTGGCCGCGATGCGCGGCTACATGCGCGAGAAGAACCTCTCGGGCGCGGGAGCGGACGAGATCGCCGACTCGGTCGGCATGTCGCCGCGGGCGGTGGAGGACATGTACCGGCTGCTCGCGATAGCCAAGTACGAGGAGCGCTACGTTATCCCGCTCGCCCACAAGGAGCTCGCCGCCGAGCTGGAGGGGCAGCAGGGGTCCTGCGGCCTGGACTTCGCCGGCGGTCCCGGCTCCTGCGCCCCGGCCGAGCCGAACGGCAGTCGGCGCAACGAGGCGTTCTACGCCATGAAAGAGAAGCTGGAGCAACGCGCCGGAGAGCTGGGTTCGGTCCCCGCGCCCAACGTGCAGTTCTTCAAGAGCAAGGCCGACTTCGAGTCGTTCCACCTCAAGGGCCGACCGCAAGGGGGTGGGGCGTGATCGTCTTCCGCCTCCTCTCCCTGCTCCTGCGCTACCCGGAGGACGAGGTGCTGGCCGCGCGGGAGGAGATCCTGGACGCCGCCCACGAGCTGCCGGAGTCTCCCACCAAACAGGCCATCCTCCACTTCCTCGCGTACTGGTACCGCGAGAGCGACTACGCCCTGCAGCAGCGCTACACCGCCACCTTCGACTTCAACCGGCGCGGCAGCCTCTACCTCACCTACTACCGCCACGGCGACATGCGCAGCCGCGGCGAGGCGCTGCTGGAGGTCAAGTCCGTCTACGAGCGGGCCGGCTACCGCCTGGACACCACCGAGCTGCCGGACTACCTGCCGCTCGTGCTGGAGTTCACCGCCGAGGAGCCGGAGGCCGGGCTGGAGCTGCTCGCCGGCTACCGGGGGACCGTGGAGGTTATCCGGCGCTCGCTGCGCCACGACCGCAGCCCCTACGCCCTGCTGGTAGAGGCCCTCGCGAGCTTCCTGCCGAAGCTCGACGCGGCGGCCGAGGAGGAGATGCGGCGGCTCATCGTGCAGGGCCCGCCGCAGGAGACGGTCGGGCTCGAGCCGTACGGCTCGGAACCGCCGGGCAAGCAGTTTGTCGCGTTCGGAGGAGGTAGAAGATGAACCTGTGGGACCAGTTCTTGTGGGTGATCTTCCCCTACCTCTCGCTCGTGATCTTCGTCCTCGGGCACATCTACCGCTACGTCTACGACCAGTACGGCTGGACGCCCAAGTCCTCGCAGATGTTCGAGCGGCGGATGCTGATGTGGGGCGTGCTGCTCTTCCACTGGGGCATCCTCTTCGTCTTTATCGGGCACGTGATGGGGCTGCTCGTCCCGATAGAGGTCTACCGGGCAATGGGCGTCTCGGACCACGCCTACCACCTGCTGGCGCTGTGGGCGGGGACGTTCTTCGGCGTGATCGCCCTGGCCGGCATCCTGCTTTTGAACATGCGGCGCTGGTTCATCTCCCGCGTGCGGACCAACACCGAGACGATGCGGTTCATCACCGACGGGCTCCTGCTGGTCGTCATCCTCTCGGGGCTGTTCGCGACCGTCGGCTACCGCATCTACGCCGCCCAGTACGACCTGCCGGCGGAGTTCGAGTACCGGGAGAACATCGCGCCCTGGTTCCGCAGCCTCTTCTACTTCGCCCCGCAGGCGGAGCTGATGCTGGAGGTGCCCCTGATGTTCCAGGTGCACGTGCTTCTGGCCTTCGTGCTCTTCGCGCTGTGGCCCTTCAGCAGCCTGGTGCACGTCTTCAGCATCCCGCTCGGCTACCTGCGCCGCGGCTACATCCAGTACCGCTCCTCCAACCCGCAGGCCGCCCGCGCCCGCGAGCGCGCCCGCCGCAAGGGCCAGCAGGTCCCCAGACCCGAGAGGAGCCGCAATGTCGAGTGAGGAGGCGTGCCCGTGCTAGAGGAGCTGAGAGGGAACATACGCTGGAAGGCGGTGGTCTCCGGCTGGATCGTCGCCATCCTGACCGGGATCGTGGTTAACGCGGCTTTCTGGATCGCCCACCGGTGGTTGTTCGTCGGGACCCCGCCGGAGTACGACACGACCGCCCTGATAACGATCTCCCTGATCTCCGGCTTCCTGGCCCACTTCGTGGGCGGCTACGTCGCCGGCAGGAAGTCCGGCGTCGCGGGCGGTCTCAACGGAGCGATGGTGGCTCTGCTCGGGACCGCCGCGCTCGTGTTCTCCGTCGTGCTGATCCCGGCGATCATCATAGCCACCGCCGGAGCCATCCTGGTCGGTGGGATCGAGGTGCCGGCCGTGACGGACGAGTTTGCCCGGGGACTGCTGCTCACCCTCCTGGCCCTCTTCCTGCTCAACCTCGCCGGGGGGTTCTCCGGCGGCAGGCTGGGCGAGTGGGAGTTCCACCCAACCCGGAAGAGAGGCCGGTAGCGAGCGGCTCAACCCTTCGCGTAGTGCTCGGCCCCCGCGAAGTCCAGAATAACGCAGGGCTCGTCTCCTATGACCCAGGCGTCGTGCCCCGGAGGGATAACCACGGCGTCGTCAGGACCGGCTTCGGCCTCCGAGCCGTCGTCCATAACGATCTTCATCCGGCCGGAGATCACGTACCCGACGTGCGAGACCTGACAGCTGTCGGTGCCCGCGATCGGCCTTACGTGCTCCGACCACCGCCACCCCGGCTCGAAGACGGCCCGGCCCACGGTGACGTCCCCGAGATGCACCACGTCCATCCTGCCCTTCTCGAACGAACGGGTCTCGTCGGGAGAGAGCAGGTGCCTGCTCTGGATCTTTGCCGGCGCTTCCATGCTGCCACACCTCCTTGCCTCGCTTGCCCCTAAAGAGCGTCCCTGTGCTCTTACGCTAGCAGAGCCAGGGGACACACCACATCCCCAAAATGAGCTATCTTTTAAGAATCTCGCGCCGCGAAGAGATGAATTGGAGAAGAACTTGTTCTAAACTACAGCGTCTAGAGAGAGCCTGCCGTCTGGAGGGGACGGAAGCAGAGGCCGGAGCCTGTTGTCTGGAGGGGGGAGAAAGACATGGGCAGGCTCCGGCCCTGCCCTAATTATATCCTGTATTTCGCTGTAACCAGACTACTATATCTTGCGCTCGCCCGAAATTCGCCGCCGGATCTCCTCCGGACCGGAGAGCCCGGGCACGATCCCTCTTCTTCACGGTCTCGTGATACTATACAGGGTAGAGTATTGGCGAAGGAGAGATTGAGGAAGGTACGAGAAGACGTGGATCCGCTGGAGGCGCTTTGCGGCGGGCGGGAGGGGCGCGTTCGGTGAGGGTGGCTGCCGCTTCGCCGTTCGGGTTCCTCATCGGGCTCTCTTTAGGCGGGCGGGGACGGGCTGGTCTTGGCCGGGGCCTTCTACACCGCCGTCCGGTCGGGGGTGAGTCTGGTGGTGTAACTCTGTGTGCAGTGGAACGCAGCGAGAGAGGTGGTAAATGAAGTTCGAGGACGAGAACGTGGTGGACGAGGCCCTCGTGCGGCTCAGAAAGGTGCAGGGCCAGCTCGCGGGGATCATCCGCATGATCGAGGAGGGCCGGGAATGCCGGGAGGTGATGCAGCAGCTCACGGCCGCCTCCAAGGCGCTCGACCGGGTGGGCTTCAAGCTGCTCGCCAGCCAGCTTGAGTTCTGCCTCCGCGACGAGGCGGCTGCCCGGGAGTCCGGCTACACACTGGAGGAGTTCGAGCGCATGTTCATGAAGCTCGCGTAGGAAGGAGGATGTCGTGGAAAAGAGCAGATACGGCATCAAGGTCAGGAGTCGCCTTAGCGCCGAGGAGGCCGAGGCCAGAGTCCGGGAGTCGCTGGCCGGGGAGGGGTTCAGCGTCCTCACGGAGATAGACGTCGCGGCGACGCTGAAGGAGAAGCTCGGCGTCGAGCGGCCCTTCTACAAGATACTCGGAGCCTGCAACCCCCACCTCGCGTCTGAGGCGCTCGACGCCGAGGAGGACGTAGGGTTGCTGTTGCCGTGCAACGTGGTGGTCTACGAGGCCGAGGGAGGCAGCGTCGTAGCCGCCCTCGACCCCGGGGCTATGGGCGAACTGGCCGCCAGTCCGGATCTCGAACCGCTGATGCGGGAGGCGCGCTCGCGCGTCGAGCGGTCGCTGGCAGCCGTCGAGGAGTGAGGAGGAGGGCGCCGTGGCAGAAGAGCGCGCAAGGGCGAAGGAAGAGAATGGGGCGGCCCCGATCCGGGCGGGAGCGGGGTACGACTACCTCTTCGAGCAGTTCCGGGTGCCGCGGGGGTGTCTGGGCTACGTGGTGGCGGACCCTGCGGCGAGGCTCGCCGCGGTGGTGGACCCGGAGATAGAGATGGTCGAGCCCATGCTGGACTTCCTCTTCGAGCGCGGGCTCAGGCTCGCCTACATCATTGACACCCACACCCACGCCGACCACGTCTCCGGGGCGAAGGAGCTCAAGAAGAAGAGCGTCGGAAAGGTCGTGATGCACGAGAAGGCTCCCTCTCAGGCGGTGGATATACGGGTCGTGGACGGCGACCGGCTCTACCTCGGGGAGCTGCCCATCAAGTTCCTCTACACGCCGGGGCACGCCAAGGACCTGGTCTGCGTGGTGCTGCCGGGGCGGATACTCACCGCCGACGCGCTCCTGATCGGCTCCTGCGGCCGCACGGACCTCCTCAACGGCAACGCCACCCAACAGTACCACACGCTCCACTACGTCTTCAGGAGCCTGCCGGACGAGCTTCTGGTCTACCCCGGCCACGACTACCGGGGCCGGTCCTGCTCTACCCTGGGCGAGGAGAAGAAGAACAACCCGAAGATGAACTTCGGGAGCGAGGAGGAGTTCGTCGAGTACATGGATCGGGTAAACCCCGA
Organism: Rubrobacter taiwanensis; assembly: GCF_004337705.1. GTDB lineage: Bacteria > Actinomycetota > Rubrobacteria > Rubrobacterales > Rubrobacteraceae > Rubrobacter_C > Rubrobacter_C taiwanensis. Next base: position 274,790 of record NZ_SKBU01000015.1, on the reverse strand, counting down.
GAAGCTCGAACCCGTCTACCAGCTCGCCGAGTCGTTGAAAGCCAACATGCAGTAGGGGGAGATATATGTACAAGGTCATCCTGTTCAGCACCTCCAGCTGCCCCTGGTGCCGGCGTGCGAAGCGGTACTTCAAGGAGAACCGCATCCCGTTCAGGGAGGTAAACGTCGAGAAGGATGCGGAGGCGGCGCGCGACATCGTTCGCAGGACCGGTCAGACGGGCGTGCCGGTCATAAAGATAGGGCAGAGGTGGATCGTCGGTTTCGACCGGCCCGCCATCGAGCGCGAGCTTGAGCGCAGGAGGCTGGCCTGAGGGCGGGGGCGTTATGATCAACCCTGATCACAGAGATAGGTCTGTTTGCTCAGGGCGGAAGGGCCGCCGGGGGATACGTTAGAGATGGCAAGAGGAGAGAAAGAGGAGGCTAGATTATGAGTGACGCTGCCAAAGTTGCGCTCGGGGTTATCGGCGGGGCGCTGGCCGTGCTGCTGGTTTTCGCTCTGTTCGGTGGGACCGGCGGCATGATGGGCGGCTTCGGCGGTCCCGGCGGCATGATGGGCGGAGGCGGGTTCGGTGCGGGATGGATGCTCGTGCCGCTTCTGTTCTGGGGCGGTCTGTTGGTGCTCATCGCGTGGGCTGTGGCCAGGATCTTCCCCGGTGGTCGCAGCGCTGCCGGGCGCCGGGATTCCGCTGAGGAGATCCTGCGCGAGCGTTTCGCCCGCGGGGAGATGGAGCGGGAGGAGTACGAGCGGGCGCGTGAGGCTCTGCGCGAGGAGGCGGATCGGGAGGCGAGAGCCCGGTGACGGGGGGCGCCCGCGCGACCGGTGGGTGTGTCGGGGGCAGGCCCACCCGCCGGGAGTTCCTCCGCCTCGCGGGGTTTGGGGCGGGAGCGCTCGTCTTGAGCGGCTGCGGGTTGTTGTCTGGAGGGCGGGGAGATCTCCCCGCGCTCTCCAGGCCCGCACCGACCGGCAGGGTGTTGGAATACACCCTTGAAGCGGCCCCGACGAACTTCGAGATCGCGGGGCGCGAGCTTTCCACCTGGGGTTACAACGGCGGTGTGCCGGGACCGGAGATCCGGGTAAAAGAGGGCGACACCCTGCGCGTGAGGGTCAGAAACCGCCTGCCGGCTGGCACGACCGTCCACTGGCACGGCCTGCCGGTCCCCAACGAGGTGGACGGAGTACCGCACGTAACGCAGTCCCCGATACCTCCCGGCGGGGAGTTCGTCTACGAGTTCGCTGCTCCCGCCATTGGCTCCTACATCTATCACTCGCACGTGGGTCTCCAACTGGATAGGGGGCTCTATGGCCCCCTGGTCGTGGAGCCGGCACGGGAGGAGCTCTCCTACGACCGGGAATACATCCTCATGCTGGATGACTGGCTCGACGGCCTCCCCGGCACGCCCGAGGACGCTCTCGGAGAACTGCGGGGCTCCGGGAGAGGGATGATGGGCGGCATGATGAGAGCGAGAGGGATAGAGTACCCCAACTACCTCATAAACGGCCGCGCTCCCGAAGATCCGGCATCCCTCACCGTCCGGCGCGGAGAGCGGGTGCGCCTCCGGCTGATGAACCCCTCCGCAGAGACCGTCTTCCGCTTCGCCCCGGCCGGACACCGCATGACCGTCACCCACGCCGACGGCCAGGCGATCGGGCCGGTAGAGGCGGATGTTCTCAGGATCGGGATGGGCGAGCGCTACGACGTGCTCCTTGATGCGGACAACCCCGGCGTCTGGCAGCTGGCCGCGGTGCCGGAGGGCAAGCGCGGGCAGGCCCGTGCCGTCCTGCGCTACCGGGAGAGCGCGGAGGAGTCTGCGCCGCCGGCGGATGTGCAGCCTCCGGAACTCCAGGGCCGGCTCCTCTCCTACGCCGACCTGCGCGACGCCCGGGAGAGATCCTTTCCCGACGGCGGGCTCTTCTCCGGGCCCGACCGCACCTTTGAGCTGACCCTCTCCGGCGGCATGGGCCGGTACGTCTGGCAGATAGACGGCCAGCGCTATCCCGAGGCCGAGCCGCTCCCGGTGCGCGAGGGCGAGTGGGTGCGCGTACAGATGCGAAACCACAGCATGATGGCGCACCCCATGCACCTGCACGGTCACTTCTTCCAGCTGCGCAACGGTACGGGGTGCGGCCCCTTCAAGGATACCGCGCTCGTGGAGGCGCACATGGGCGAGCTCGCCTTCGACTTCGTGGCGGACAACCCCGGCGAGTGGTTCTTCCACTGCCACAACGCCTACCACATGGAGACCGGCATGGCGCGCGTAATCTCCTACGCGGGCGGCGCATGATCAATCCTGACCACTCGAATGGCCAACGCTGCTCAGGCCGTCCGGCGGTAGCGCGGGTACACTCCCCGGTAGAGAAGCGGCAAGCCAGGAGGAGGTCGGGTACCCGGTGAGCGAGGAGGCGTATGTGTGGGACCATCTCAGACGGGCTCATGATACCTTCCGGGGCGAGCACCAGCTCGCCGAATATGTGGCGCAGCTGGAGATAGGCGAGTGCGCCAGAATACTGGCCAGAAGCCCGATCCCGCTCTCCACTCTGGCCGATCGCAGGGGCGAGTGCCGGGTCGAGCGGGGGGAGAGGCGCGGTTTCGAAGAGGTGATCCGCACCTGGACGCTGGAGGTTCTCTCCGGCCTGGAAGGGGGCTAATGATGAACGGGACACTGGAGAAGATCCTGTTCGCCACCGACGGTTCGGAAGGGGCTGCGCGGGCTGGCGGCGTGGCGGCGGATCTGGCGAAGAGGACCGGGGCCGGGCTTTATGTGGTGCACGCCTGGCAGTTCGTGCCCCACCCGGTCGTGGTGGATCTGCGGAGCTGGGAGGAGAGGGCCGGGCGGCTCCTGACGGAGCAGGTGGAGGAGATTGAGGGGGCGGGGGGCGAGGTTGCGGCCTCTTATCTCAGGATGGGCTCGCCGGTGGACGAGATACTGGACACAGCCGAGGAGGTCGGGGCGGATCTCGTGGTGATGGGGAGTCGGGGCTTCGGGCGGATCAGGAGCCTGCTCATAGGTAGCGTCTCCGAGGGGGTCGTGCACAGCGCCCATCTGCCGGTGCTGGTGGTGCGGGGTGAGGCGTGGCCGCCCGGGCGCGTCGTGGTCGGCGACGACGGCTCCGAGCCCGCCCGGCGGGCGGGAGAGCTCGGGGCGGCGCTGGCCAGAACGTACAGGACGCAGCTGCAGCTAGTCCGGGTATTCCCCCGGGCGCTGGAGATCAACGTCGAAGGCCGGCAGATGTACGAGCGCTGGATGGAGGACGAGCTCCGGCGGGAGGAGCGCGCATTAGGGGAGCGGGCCGCAGAGCTGGAGCGGGTGTGCGGCCGGCGTCCCAAGCTGGCTCTCGGCGTGGGGGATGCGGCCGGGGAGATCCTGCAGCGCGCGGACGAGCGGACGCTCGTCGCGCTGGGCAGCCGGGGCCTGGGCCCCATGAAGCGCCTCAGGCTCGGGAGCACCTCGACCAGGCTGCTTAGAGCCGCCCGCGGTCCGGTCCTGATCTGCCCGCCCCCGCAGAATGAGTAGCGGCGGAGAGATGCCCGGCCCCTGAGACGGTGGAGACGGTGTGGAGCAGACCGGCGCGCTCGTAGTCTTCCTGCTGGCCTTGCTTACGGCGCTGGCCACGGGGCTCGGCGCGCTGCCGTTCCTGGTCAGACCCAAGCCCCCGCGCTCCTGGCTCGGCACCTCCAACGCCCTGGCTGCGGGCCTCATGCTCGCGGCCAGCTTCGGGCTTCTGTACGAGGGGATCGTCTACGGGCTCCCGCGCACCCTCGCCGGGGCTCTGGCGGGGCTCCTCTTCGTGATCGCCACCCGGCGCGTCCTGCGGCACTACGAGCACCTGAAGTTCGGCGCCCTGGACGAGGTGGATTCCCGCAAGGCCCTGCTCATCGTGGGGGTCATGACGCTGCACTCGTTCACCGAGGGCGTGGGGGTCGGCGTCTCCTTCGGCGGCGGGGAGGCTCTCGGCGCGTTCATAACGTTCGCCATAGCGGTGCACAACATCCCTGAGGGGCTCGCCATAAGCCTCGTCCTGGTCCCGCGCGGGACCGGCGTCTGGTTCGCCGCGCTTTGGAGCGTCTTCTCCAGCCTGCCCCAGCCGCTCATGGCGGTCCCGGCCTTCCTCTTCGTGGAGTCCTTCGCTCCCCTGCTGCCGGCGGGACTGGGTTTCGCGGCCGGCGCGATGATGTGGATGGTCTTCTCGGAGATAGTGCCGGATGCTCTGGAGGACGCTCCGAGGCAGTGGCTCGCGGTCGTTGTGGTGCTGGCGGCGCTCGCGATGGTCGCCTTTCAGGTCCTGCTCCGCGCCTGACCGGAGCGCTCCCGGTAGCGGTCGTTCATGCGGCCGCGGGACGCCTTGTCCCGTTTTCAGGCTCCAGATAGAATAAAAAGGCTTAGCGAAGTGAAATATATAAGTTCTCACAACCCGTAGAGGGCGGGTTTTATCGGGTTTCTGAGGTTCAGACATAATATTTTTGCGCGCGGAGGGGGCGGAGATGAGTGAGGGAAGAAAGAAGAGCGGCATCTTCACGCGCTTTCTGGACGGGATCGAGTGGCTCGGCAACAAACTGCCGCATCCCGTCACCCTGTTCGCCATCCTGGCGCTCCTCACCATACTCCTCTCCGGGTGCTGGCGGCCTTCGGCGTCTCCGTGGAGCATCCCGGCGAGCCGGGGGAGACGGTCGCGGTGCGGAACCTGCTGAGTGCCGGCGGCATCACCTACATATTCGAGAGCGCCGTGGAGAACTTCATCGGCTTCGCTCCCCTCGGCGTCGTTCTGGCGACGATGCTGGGGATCGGGCTGGCCGAGCGCTCCGGGCTGATCAGCGCCGCACTGCGGGGGTTCGTCACCTCCGTTCCGGACCGGTTGATCACCGCCACCCTGGTCTTCGCCGGGATCATGTCCAGCGTGGCTTCCGACGCCGGCTATGTGGTGCTGCCTCCCCTCGGCGCCCTGCTCTTTCTGGCGCTGGGGCGCCATCCCCTGGCCGGTCTGGCCGCCGCGTTCGCCGGGGTCTCCGCCGGTTTCAGTGCCAACCTCTTGCTCTCGGCTACCGATCCGCTGCTTGGCGCGCTGACCATCGAGGCGGCCGCCACCATCGATCCGGATTACGCTGAGACGATGAACTACGCCATGAACTATTACTTCATCGTCGTCTCCACCTTCATCCTGACCATCGCCGGAACCTGGGTTACGGAGAAGATCGTGGAGCCCCGTCTGGGCCGGTACCGGCCGGATAACGGCGCCGGCGATGAGCCGGATAACCGGGAGGCCGAGGAGATGCGCCGGCTGCGTCCGGAGGAGAAGCGGGGGCTGGTCTGGGCGGGCCTCTCCTTCGTCGTCACGATCATCGTCATGGCGCTCCTGGTGGTGCCTGAATGGGGCCCCATGCGCGGCGAGGGGGAGAGCCCCATCGTCGATTCCCCCTTCATGGCCTCGCTGGCGATCCTGATCGCCATAGCCTTCTTCATCCCGGGGCTGGTCTACGGCATCGCGACCGGGGCCATCCGCAGCGATAAAGACGTGGCCGGCCAGCTGTCCGATACCATGGGCGGCCATGGGGATGTTCATCGTGCTGGCCTTCACCGCCGGTCAGTTCGTGGCCTACTTCAACGAGACCAATATGGGGCTGGTTATCGGGGTGTACGCGGCCAACTTTCTCGAAAGCATCCAGTTTACCGGGCTGCCGCTGCTTCTGGCCTTCATCGTGGTGAGCGGGTTCATCAACCTGTTCATCGGCAGCGCCTCGGCCAAATGGGCCATGATGGCGCCCATTTTCGTGCCCATCATGATGCAGCTGGGCTACTCGCCCGAGCTGACGCAGATGGCCTACCGGATCGCCGACTCCACCACCAATATCATCACGCCGCTGATGACCTATTTCGCGATCATCATCGCCTTCGCCCAGCGCTATGACAGAAGAGCCGGCGTCGGAACGCTGGTCGCCATGATGCTGCCGTATACCCTCGTCTTCACCGTCGTCTGGACCCTGCAGCTTATCGCCTGGGTCCTGCTCGAACTGCCGCTGGGGCCGGGCTCCAGCATCTTCTATCCGTAAGGCGGCTGCCGTGTAATCAGATGAGCGTGGAAGGATCCGAAGTCCTATGCTGACACCTGTAAAAGGTGGTGTTGACTATATTGGGTTGGTGCTCAGAACCTATTGTTCTGCTTTCTCTATAGAAGAGTGTGGTAATAGCCCCAGCATTCTAGAGTCAAAACTTACTTCCATATCTTTGGCAAACTCAAGAATATGGTCCCACATGGCTCTCCCGGCTGCCGGAGAGTCACCGGTTGCAACGGCGTGGTAGATCTCGCCGTGCGCCTTTAAAACCTTCGCCGAGCGTTCCTTCGACCACAGTCCCATCCGGCGGATCTCGAAGAGCATCGGCTCAATACCGCGGTATATCGACACCAGTAGAGGATTGTCTGCGGCCCGGATGAGGCAGTCGTGAAAGGCTATATCTGCGAAGATTCGTCCGCCGAGACTGTCTTTGTCGATATTTTCCTCAAGCTGCCGCAAAGTCCTCTCTAGCTGTGCCAGGCTGGCTTTGTCAATCCGGCTTGCCGCCAGCGCTGCAGCCTGCGGCTCGATAAACAGACGGACCTCCAGCAGGGAGAGGAAGGGAACCTCGTGGTGCTGCTCCCAGAATGGGAGCAGGGAGTTTGTTTCAGGAGCTGAGAAGTCCGTTACGAACGATCCTCGCCCCATTTGAATCTGGATCATCCGCCGTGAGCTTAGGATTCGCAATGCCTCTCGCACCGAGTTGCGGCTGGCCCCGAAACGCCCACAGAGCTTTCGCTCCGACGGGAGCTTATCCCCCGGCTTTAGCACGCCCATCCGGATCTCGTTCGCCAGCTCCTCGACTATCCGCTCAACCACGGTGCGGTACCTCGGTGCACTACCGGGATACATTGCCAACCCCGTCTCTCACTTCCGAACTCCAACCTTCCAGAATGTTAGCTCCTCTGAGTATCCTGCAATCTCATACTACTACCCAAAGGCTTACCTCGCGGTCACAAATTTAACATCAGGTTGTACTGGTACTACCAGTACAACCTGTGCTATTATAGAGGCGCTTAGTGGAAAGCGAGGAGTAATGGTAGCCTTCAAGACGCAAGGAGGAGGATCTTTGTGAACCTCAAGTTAGGGAGCTTGCGGGAGATCAGGGCTCTACTGGGGGTAGTTGCGTTCGGTCTGGCTCTTGGTGTGCTTATGGGTTGTGCCGCGCAGGAGGGAGGGGACTCCTATCCGAACCGGTCGATAAGCTACGTGATTCCGTTCGATCCGGGCGGGGAGTCGGACATCACGGCCCGGATACAGCAGGGCCCGCTGGAGGAGGCCCTGGGTGTCTCTGTTGTTGTCTCGCATCAGCCGGGCGGTGGCGGGGCGCTCGGATGGTCCGAGTTGACCAGGACCGAGCCCGACGGCTACACGATCATGGGGCACAACCTGCCGCATATAATCCTGCAGCCGATGGTCCGTGACGACGCGGGATACGAGACGGACCAGATAAACCAGGTTTACATCTTCCAGAGCACGCCCAACGCTCTGGTCGTACCGGAGGACAGCCCGTACCAGTCTCTGGAGGACTTGATCCGGGCGGCCGAGGAGAATCCGGGATCTATCACGCTCGGGGGTAGCGGCGAGTACACGGCCAATCACATTGGAACCCTGCTGCTCAACGAGCTCGCTGGCGTGGAGTTCACCTATGTGCCCTTTACCGGAACGGGATCTGCAGTGCCCGCGCTTCTGGGCGGTCAGGTAGACGGTCTGATGACCTACACGACGGCTGCCCTGGACATGGAGGAGCAGGGCGTGCGGGTTCTGGCCGTTGCGGCCGAGGAGCGGGTCTCCCAGCTGCCCGACGCGCCAACGTTCCAGGAAGAGGGCTACGACCTGGTGGAGGGAGCCTTCAGGGGGGTCGCGGTGCCGCCCGAAACGCCCGAGGAGATCATCCAGACGCTCGCCGAGGCCTTCCGCGAGGTGAACAACGACCCGCAGGTCATCGAGCAGATGGAGGAGCTCGGCTTCACGCTTGAGAACCTGGGACCGGAAGAGGCCCGGGAGCTCACCCAGGAGCGTAGAGAGGTCTACGAGCGGCTGCTGGAAGACCTCGAGGAACTCGAGACCGGGTAGCGGCGACCAGGGGCAGGCGGGCGGGGTGTCATGCTAGAGCTGTTAGTCGACGCGGTAATCCAGAACCTCTCGCCGGGGCTCTTCATCCTCATCATCCTGGGCGTGATCGGGGGCATGGCCCTCGGGGCCATGCCGGGGTTGAGCGTCACGGTTGGCCTGGCGCTGCTCTTGCCGATCACGTTCACGATGGATCCCGTGAGCGGGCTGGTTCTGATGGGAGCTTTCTACATGGGAGCGGTGTACGGCGGGGCGTTCACCTCCATCCTGGTGAACGCTCCCGGCACGCCGTCCTCCATCGCCACGGCGTTCGACGGCTACCCGATGACCCGCCAGGGACGCAGCGAAGAAGCTATAGTCGGGGTGACCATAGCCTCGGTGATTGGAGGTCTCGCAGGCGTGGCGGGCCTCATCTTCTTCGCACCGCTTCTGGCGAACTTCGTGCTGAACTTCGGCCCGCAAGAGTACTTCTGGATCGGCATCTTCGGGTTGACCATGATCGCCAGCCTGGCCGCGAGATCCCTGGTGCTGGGGCTCATAGGGGGATTCTTGGGGCTGCTGCTCTCCTCCGTAGGAGTGGCGCCGGTGGGTGGGGATGTGCGCTTCACCTTCGGTTTTACCTACCTGCAGGGCGGTGTGCCCCTGATCGTGGCGCTCATAGGGCTGTTCACGGTTCCTGTGATCATCGATATGATCGCCAACCCGGGTGCCCGCCACGCCGAGATGATGGATGGGGGTGGCAGGGGAGGTGCCGGGGTGGTGTGGTCTACCGTGCGCGATGTGCTCTCGCGTCCCATGAACCTCATCCGTTCCTCGGTGATCGGGACGGTCGTGGGAGCCCTGCCCGGGGCCGGCGGGAACATCGCCAACCTCATTGCGTACAACGAGGCCAAGCGGACCTCCAAGCGATCCGAGCGGTTCGGCAAGGGAGAGGTGGACGGGGTGGTCGCGCCCGAGACGGCCAATAACGCTGTGGTGGGAGCGGGATTGATACCGCTGCTCACGCTGGGCATACCGGGCGCTCCTCCAGATGCCGTTATCTATGGTGTGCTGCTCTTGCACGGCCTGCGTCCCGGACCCGACCTGTTCGTAGCCCAGGGGCCGCTCGTGTTCACCTTCATGGTCTCCATAGCCATAGCGGCGATCGTCATGATCCCGGTCGGGCTTATTGCGGGGCGGGCCCTGCAGCGGGCCGTGGTGAGCATGCCAACCCGTTATCTTGCCCCGGCGATCGTGCTGCTTACCATCGTCGGCTCTTACGCCGTGCGCAACAACGTGGCCGACGTGGGCCTGATGCTGCTCCTGGGGATAGCCGGCTACGTTCTCAGGGAGCTGGGCATACACCCGGCTACTATAGTACTCGGGCTCGTCCTCGGCCCGATCATCGAGACGGGCCTGGTGCAGGGGCTTCTGGCGGCCTCCGGACTTGAGACTCCCTGGACGAGCTTCTTCACCAGACCCATCAGCTTGGTCATCATAGCCATGACCATTCTGGCGGCTCTGTGGCCCCTGTGGGTCAGCCGCCGGGATCAGCGGGCCCGAGAGATGCAGGAGGAAGGGTGAAGCTCAGTCTCGTTGCCGGAATCGTTACGCTGGTCATTGCCTTGTCATTCGGGTTGCAGCGCAACTTCAGCCCTCTGGGAGGTTTGTTCCCCGACGCCGTGCTCACGGTACTTACCTTACTGGGGATAGTGATGATCATCAGGGGGATTCGTGAGCCGGCTCGCGAGCGCCCCTTCGCGGGTATCGCCGCCTCCGGTCTGCTGGCTGCTATCGCGATCCTCGCCGTGTGGGTTTTCTCCCTCGGTGTGGCAGGTTTCGTCATAAGCGGTCTGGTATTCTTCCTTATCACCGCCCTCTTTCTCAGGGAGCGCCCGGTAAGGATCAGGGTGGTGTTGGTCGACGCTGCGATCTCTACATTGTTCGTGGTCGGAATCTACCTGATCTTCACCCGGGTGCTTCTGATTCCTCTTCCCCAGGCCCCGTTCTAGAAAGGAGAGATATGGCGCACAGGATAGCTGTCGTTCCTGGTGATGGCATAGGGCGCGAGGTGACCCCGGAGGCTCAGCGAGTGCTGGATCGCTGCGGTGAGATTTGGAGCTTCGAGCTTGAGTGGAGCCTCTTTGAATGGGGGTGCGAGTACTACCTCAATACCGGCCGTATGATGCCCGAGGACGGCCTTGAGCAGCTCCGGCAGCACGAAGCCATATTCCTGGGAGCGGTAGGTTATCCCGGTGTGCCAGACCACGTTTCTCTGTGGGGGCTTCTGATCCCCATCCGCCGCACCTTCCAGCAGTACATAAACCTGCGTCCGGTCAGGCTCTTTGACGGGATAGAGAGCCCGCTGCGCAAGGCTTCGGCTGGGGAACTGGACTTCGTAATCGTGCGGGAGAACAACGAAGGCGAGTACTCTGAGATAGGAGGACGCCTCTACCGGCAGACCGAGCACGAGCTCGCCGTGCAGCAGTCCACGTTCACCCGCCGGGGTACGGAGCGCGTCATCCGCTACGCCTTCGAGCTCGCGCAAGAGCGCAACGGCGTCTTGGCCTCCGCCACCAAGTCCAACGGGATAATCCACACCATGCCCTTCTGGGACGAGATCTTCGCGCAGGTCTCCGCCGACTTCCCCGAGGTAGAGACCGGGCAGTACCACATCGATGCGCTGAGCGCGCTCTTCGTGCTCAAGCCGCAGAGCCTCGATGTAGTCGTGGCATCAAATCTGTTCGGAGACATCTTGAGCGATCTGGGAGCGGCCGTAGCGGGCAGCATCGGGATAGCGCCCTCGGCCAACCTCAACCCCGAGAGGGAGTACCCCTCGATGTTCGAGCCGGTACACGGCTCCGCGCCGGACATAGCCGGGCGGGGTATAGCCAACCCCATAGGCCAGATCTGGTCCGGGGCCATGATGCTGGAGCACCTCGGCCATCCGGAGGCCGCTGCCGGCGTTGTGAGCGCGATAGAGCGAGTGCTCGGGGAGACGAGTATCCGCACGCCGGATCTCGGGGGCGCCTCGAGCACTGCCGAAGTAACCGACGCGGTCCTGGGCGCACTCAACGAACAAGCCGGCGCAAGACCTTGATCGGTGAGAAACTTAGTTCGAGAGGGGAGCGAGATTGAAGATAGCTAGCGTGGAGACTATCCCTGTCAAGCACACCCTGAAGGAGCCCTTCGGCAACGGACAGGGCTGGACTACCTCCCGCCAGTACCTGATCGTGCGCGTCACATCTTCGGACGGCATAGCCGGCTACGGCGAGTGCTGGGGACCCATAGCCGGCAATGATAGAGTCGTAGGTGAAATTATAGCCCCCCTGCTCATCGGGCAAGACCCGACCGACACGGCCCGTTTGTGGGAGCAGATTCACTTCAAGCTGCGCTGGGCCTACCACTCGTTTGCGCCTTACAGCGCCCTCTCCGGTGTGGATATAGCTCTGTGGGACTTGAAGGGCAAGCTGATCGGGCAGCCCGTTCACAAGCTGCTGGGCGGAGCCTTCCGGGACTCCGTGCCTGCATACGCCACGGGGCACTACTTCCGGCGGGTAGATCGCTTGGAGGACCAGATCTCTGCGGTACTCCAAGAGGCCAAGGAACACTTGAGTGAGGGATTCAAGACGCTGAAGCTCAAGATCGGGTTGAAGCTTCTGGGCTGGGGACCCGAGGCGGACATAGCTCTTATGCGGGCTCTGCATGAGGAAGTGGGGTCTCGCGCCTCGCTCATGATAGATGCGAACTGCGCCTACAGCCTTCCGGAGGCGATTAAAGTTGGTCGGGCTGCGGAAGAGCTCGGGGTGTCCTGGTTTGAGGAACCTCTTCCTCCGGATGATCTGGACAACTATGTCCGCCTTTCGGAGAAGCTGGATATTCCGGTGGCGGCAGGGGAGAGTTGGGCACTGCTCTCCCGCTTCCACGAGGTCTTCCGGCGTCAGGCTGTCTCCATTGCTCAACCCGACGTGTGTTCTGCAGGGGGCATCACAGAGGTCAAGCGTATAGCCGACCTGGCTCATGCGCTGAACGTACCATGTATTCCACATGTATGGGGCACTCCTATTGCTCTGGCCGCATCCCTCCATGTGCTCGCCACCCTGCCGCGCCACGCCCTACTCGAGTTCGACCGTTCCGAGAACGCAATTCGTGAGGGGCTGCTAACACGGCCTTTCGCCGTGCGCCCCGACAGCACCGTTGCAGTCCCGGACGGTCCCGGCCTGGGGATAGAGGTGGATGAAGAGCAGCTCGACCGTTTCCGGGTAGCAGCTTAGATCTGCCCGAACTGCGGACTCCTACGGGTAAGAGGTCTCGGTCATCGGGGTCACGACGAGCTCCTGAATTACCGATTCTTCCGGCTGGCAGACCATGAACAGAATCGCCGCGGCGACGTTCTCCGGCGGCTGAAGGGTCTCCTTGGGCGGGGGCGGGTCCAGGGTCCGGAAGAAGTTGGTCCGCATGCCGCCGGCGACGAGCGCCATCACCCGGACGCCGCGCTCCCGGCCTTCGGCATGCAGGGCTTGGGTCAGGCCCATCAACCCGTGCTTCGAGGAGGAGTAAGCGGTGGCGTTGCTCCAGCCCTTCTTGGCAGCGGTGGAGGCTACGTTCACGATCTGCCCGGAGCCGCGCCCGGCCATGTGCGGGAAGACGGCCCGGGAGAGCAGCCAGGGGCCCCTGAGGTTGGTGTGGTGGACCCGGTCCCACTCCTCGAGCGTCAGCTCGGTCGCCGGGCGGATGTAGTCTATCCCGGCGTTGTTTATCAGGATGTCCAGGCGCCCCTCGCCGGTGAGGATGCTCTCGACGGCTTGCTCTACGGAGCCGGGGTCGGTAACGTCCAGGTGCAGGGCGCGGCCCCCGATCTCCTCCGCGACCTTCCCGGCTCCGGCCTCGTCTATGTCTCCGGCGACCACCCGCGCTCCGTGCCGGGCGAGGATTCTGGCCGTGGCGGCCCCCAGGCCCCCGGCGGCCCCGGTTACGAGCGCCACCTTGCCCCCCAGGTCGAAGGTAAGACCGTTCTCGGGCATCTCTCACACCTCCGTGATCTGCAGACTCAGAGAGTAGACTTCTCCACAGGGAGCCCTTTTCAAACGTAGAAGCGGTAGAATCCCCCGAAAGTTTGCCGCCGGCAACCGGCGGGTATGGGCTAACGGGATGCCGGTAGAGAGAGGAGGAAGGATGGACGACGCCGTGAAGCAGCGCCTGATCACCCTGCTGGCCGCGGGCATAGCCTACGCCCTGAGCCACTTCGTGGTCAGCCGGTTCGTGGATATCCCCGAGCGGCGGGGGCTGCGGGACGACGTGCTGGAAGCTCTCATCAAGGGCGGGACGAGCGCACTCTCTACCGTGCTGGCAGCCGTGATCGTGCGGCGTATCTTCCGCTAGCAGAGCTTTGCGAGGGCTCGCAGAGCACCACGACGGCCGGATGGCCGTCGTGGTGGCGACCCGCAACCGGCGGGAAGAGCTGCTCCGCTCGCTCGGGCGCCTCGTAGCGCTGCCCGAGCGGCCGGAGATCGCCGTGGTGGACAACGCCTCCACCGACGGTACGCCGGAGGCCGTGCCGGATGCGTACCCGCAGGTGCGGGTGATCCCGCTGGAGAGAAACCTCGGAGCCGCGGCCCGCACGGTGGGCGTCCGGGCAGTGCGGGCTCCCTACGTGGCGTTCGCCGACGACGACTCCTGGTGGGAGCCCGGCGCACTGGCGCGTGCGGCCGATCTTCTGGATGCGCACCCGCGCCTCGGGCTGGTGGCGGCCCGCATACTGGTGGGACCCGAAGAGCGGGAGGACCCTATCTGCGCCGGGATGCGGGAGAGCCCGCTGCCGGAGGACAGGCCGGACCTTCCGGGGCGTCCGGTACTGGGTTTCCTGGCCTGCGCCGCCGCTGTCCGGCGCCAGGCTTACCTGCAGGCCGGGGGCTTCATTCCCGGGCTCGGGGTGGGGGGAGAGGAGGAGTTTCTGGCCGCGGACCTCGCCGCCGCGGGCTGGGGGGTGAGGTACGTTGAAGAGCTCACGGTTCATCACTACCCCTCCGCCCTGCGCGACGCGCGCGAGCGGCGGCGCACCGCGACCCGCAACGCCCTCTGGTTCCTCTGGCTCCGGCGGCCGCTCCCGGTCGCGGCCCGCCGTACCCTGCGGGTGCTGGCGGCCCTGCCGCGCGGCGGCGTGTCGGCCCGGGGCGTGGCGGACGCTCTGCTGGGAGCACCCGGCCTGATGCGCCGCCGCCGGGCCGTTCCGCCGCACGTCGAGCGGAGCCTGCGGGCTCTGGACGGGTCTTAGACCGCCGCCCGCTCGGGTAGCTCTTCGAGTGCCGCCAGCACCTCCGCAACCTGTATGGCGAGCAGGCCCGGGTCCGGGCGACCGGCGTGCGGGTCGCCCGTAGTACCGCGCCAGAGCACCCGGTGCCAGGGTCTTTCGGGCGGCGGTCCCCACCTGTCCGGTGAGGTCGGGCCGAAGAGCACTACCGAGGGGGTACGCAGCGCGGTTGCCAGGTGCGCGATCCCCGTGTCCCCCGAGAGCACCCGGCCCGCGCCAGCCACCAGCGCGGCGAGCGCGGCGAGGTCCGTGCGGCCGGCGAGGACCGCCCTGGGCGGCAGCCCCGCTTCGCGGGCGATCTCGCGGGCGAGGTGCACCTCATCTGCGCTCCCGGTGAGGAGCACGCGCCGACCCTTCCGGCGCTCGGCGCGCGCAACGGCCGCCCACCGTCCGGGCGGCCACCGGCGGGCGGGGCTCGCCGCTCCGGGGTGTATCAGGGTGGCGCCGCGGATCTCGGGCGGAGCCGGGGGCGGGTCGCGCAGCTCCAGATCGTCCGGATCGGCCGGGATGCCGGATTCTTCGAGCAGGCGGCACCAGCGTACCCGCTCGTGCTCCTCCTCGCACCACTTTGGCCCGCCCGCGCTCTCGGGGACGGCGGGGTTGCGGTAGGAGATCATCTGCTGCGGCCGGGAGTCCAGCAGGACCCGGTGGCTCTGCGGGCCGCAGCCGTGCAGGTTCACAGCGAGGCTCGCCCCGCGCAGGACGGGGGAGAGCGGGGCCAGGGGGGCGGTATCTTCTAGCCCGTCTACGGCCCCGATCAGGGCGACGAGCGGGGCGAGCGACCGCGGCGCGGCCAGCACCCGGCGGTGGTCCGGATAGGCGCGCGCGAGCGCCCGCAGGGCGGGCACGGCCGTGAGCAGGTCGCCCAGCCCCAAGGCCCGCAGGATCACGAGCGTCTTCACGGGGCGGTTTCGCTCCGGCTGATGGCTTCCCGAATCAGGCGCGTCGTCGAGCGGCCCTCGACGTAGGGCAGGATCTCGACCCGGCCGCCCCACTCCTCGAGCACGCGCGCCTCGGGCAGCTCTTCGGGCCGGTAGTCTCCGCCCTTGGCGAAGACGTGGGGCCGGATGCGCCTGAGGGCCCGTTCCGGGGTGTCCTCGTCGAAGACCAGCACCGCATCCACGCACCCCAGCGCGCGCAGCACCGCGGCCCGGTCCTCCTCGCCGACGAGCGGCCGGTCCGCGCCCTTGATGCGCCGCACCGAGGCGTCGGAGTTTAGCAGCACGATGAGGCAGTCTCCCAACCGGCGCGCCCGCTCCAGCATGCGCACGTGCCCGGCGTGCAGCAGGTCGAAGCAGCCCCCCGCGGCCACCACCGTCCCGCCGCGCTCCCGCACGCGCCCAGCGAGATCCTCGGGAACGGAGTCTCCGGCAGGAATTACTGACCCGGCCCCGCCGGCCGCGACGAACCCGGAGGCCGAGACCACGGCTCCGGAGACCGCCTCCTCGAGCGGGGCGCCTCCGGCGAGGAGCGCCGCCGCTGCGGCGGCGAACCTGTCCCCGGCCCCGCACACGTCGGTCGGGGAGACCGGGGGTGCGGGGAGGGTGAGCCGCTCTTTGGAGCGGGTGGCGAGCACGGCGCCGGAGCTCCCGAGCGTCACGGCCACCGCGCCGGCCCGCCACCGGGCGGCGAGCCGGGCGGCGGACTCTGCCGGGTCCTCGATGCCGGGCGTCAGGCGGGCGGCCTCGTCCCGGTTCGGGGTCGCCAGGCGTACGCCGGGTACCGGCTGCGCCCCGCGCGGGTGCGGGTCCCAGATCACCGGGACGTCCGGGGCCAGCCGGGAGAGAAGCTCTCTCAGCTGCTCTCCGGCGGTGATTCCGCGTCCGTAGTCCGCAACGAGCACGGCGTCCGCGCTCTCCAGCGCCCGCCGGGCCTCTTCGGCCGGCCGGCCGGGCTCGCCGGGGGCGCCCCCGCGGTCCAGCCGGAGGAGGGTCTGCCCGCCGCAGCGGACCCGGATCTTCTCCGGGGTGCGGCCGCGGAGCCCCAGGTCCACGACCCCGACCCCGAACCCTTCCAACAGCGCTGCGAGCTCGCGGCCCGCGGCGTCTCCGGCCAGGGCCGTCACGAGCGTGACCCGGTGCCCGTCGCGGGCGGCGAGAGTGGCGGCGAGGCCCGCGCCGCCGGGCCGCGAGCGGCGCTCCAGCTCGTCCACGACCGGGGCCGGGGCGTCGGGGCAGACGCGCTCCACCCGGCCCTCCACATCCCGGTCCAGCAGCGCGTCCCCGACGACCGCGATGCGGCGGCTCACCGGGCGGCCTCCCGGGCGGCGGGGGAGGAGACGCCGACGGCCGCGTCCACGGCGGCGCAGATCAGGTGCACGGCGACCTGGTGGACCTCCTGCACAGTCGCCGTCGCCGGGGCCGGAATGCACAGGGCGTCGTGCGCCAGGCGCGCGAGCGGGTTCGGGTAGCGGCCGGTCAGGGCCCAGACGGTCATCTCGCACTGCAGGGCCGCTGCGGCGGCGGCCAGCACGTTGGGGCTGCCGCCGGAGGTGGAGAGGGCGACCAGCACGTCCCCCGGCCGGCCGTGCGCCCGGACCTGGCGGGCGAAGGCCTCTTCTGCCCCGTAGTCGTTGGTGATCGCCGTGAGGCTCGAGCCCTCGGCGTGCAGGGCCAGGGCGGAGAAGGCCGGGCGGTCGTCCCGATAGCGGCCCACGAGCTCGCTCGTGAGGTGCTGGGCGTGGGCGGCGCTCCCGCCGTTGCCGGCGGCGAGCAGCCTCCCGCCGCTCAGCAGGACGCGCGCGAGGTGGCGGCCCCAGCCCTCGATGCGGTCCACCTCGGATTCGAAGCCGGCCAGGGCCTCTGCGAGAGCGGCCAGGTGGGCCCGGCCGGTGAGAAGCTCGCGGCTCACCGGAGAACCTCCTCTCTGCGGGCGGGGGACCGGTTCAGGAGCTCGCGGTAGACCTCCAGGGTCTCGGCCGCGATCCTGGACCAGCCGTAGCGGGTCTGGGCTCTGAGGACTCCGGCGGCCCCGAGCGCCCGGCGCCGGGCGGGGTCCGCGAGCAGCTCGCGGACGGTCTCGGCTAGGCGCTCCGGAGAGCGGGGTGGCACGTGGAGACCCGTCACGCCGTCCACGACCGAGTCCAGGAGGCCCCCCACGGCCGAGGCGACCACGGGCACGCCGCAGGCCATCGCCTCTAAAGGAACGATACCGAACGGCTCGTACCAGGGTACGCAGACCACGACGTCGGCGGAGCGCAGGAGCGGCGGGATCTCCTCCCGCGCCATCCGGCCCCGGAGGTGGACGCGGTCTTCTACTCCGAGGGACGCCGCCAGCCGCCGCAGCCGCCGGGCTTCGGGGTCCCGGTCGAGATCTGGGGCGTCCGGGCCTCCGGCCACGACGAGTTCGGCATCCGGGATCCCGGCGAGGGCCGAGACGACGTTGCCTACCCCCTTGCGCTCCACCAGCCGGCCGACCACGACCAGCCGGTGGCGGGCCGCCGGAGCTTCCTCCGCCGGCCCGTCCGGGCGGAAGAGCTTCAGGTCCACACCGCAGGGGACGACCGAGATCCGTTCCAGGGGAACTCCCAGGCGCGCCAGTTCGAAGACCTCGTCGGTACAGGTCGCCAGGATGCGGCCGGCCGAGCGGCCTATCTCCCGCTCGGTGGGGATGCGCTCTTCGGGGCTCGTGTCCCGGTCTCCCTGATGGCGGCGCTTGACGGTGCCCAGAGCGTGGTAGGTGTGCACGACGGGGACGCCGCCGGCCGCTGCGAGCGCCGCCCGCCCGCTCATCCAGAAGTGGGAGTGGATCACGTCCGGCCGGAAGGGTTTGAGCGAGCGCTCCAGCTCCCCGGCGAACTCGTCCATGTAGGGCAGCAGCAGATCTTTGGGAATGGGGGCCGGGGGACCGGCGTCCAGGTGCTCGACGATCACCCCGGGAGCGAACCGCACGCGGCGGGGGAGGTCCGGGGCGTCGCGGCGGGTGTAGACCACGACCTCCGCTCCCCGGCGCGCCAGCGAGTGGGCAAGCGAAGCGACGTGGACGTTCTGGCCTCCCGCGTCCACCCCGCCCACGGTGGCGAGCGGGCTCGCGTGCTCGGACACCATCGCTACCTTCATCCGGGGCACACCTCCTGGGTCCCGCAACTCTCTCACCGGCTCAGATCACCTTCCTTCTCGAGACGGCTTCTTCCAGCACCCGGTCCCAGTCGGCCAGGAACCGCGCGAGGCCGTAGCGCTCCAGGGCGGCCTCCCGCGCGGCCCTGCCGGCCGCGCGGGCCGCATCCGGGTCCTCCAGATAGCGGCGCAGAGCGCTCCGCAGATCATCCATCCGGTTGGTGACGACCCCCGCGCCGGGCGGGACGGCCTCCGGGACCTCGGTCGTGGAGAGGGCCACGACGGGCATCCCCAGGTGCATCGCCTCCAGCAGGGAGAGCCCGAGTGAGGTCCACCGGACCGGGTGCAGGTAGACCCTCCTGCGGGCCATCTCCCGGTGCAGCACCTCCTGCGGCGGGTTCTCGATCCCGCCCAGCGTCCCGGCGTCTATCCCGAAGAGGTCGAAGGGGACCTCCAGGCGGGAGATCAGGTCCGTCCCTGTGACCCGCCACCGCCGGCGTGCCTCGTTGATGGCGACCGCGGCGCGCGGCAGCTCGCCGGTGTAGCGGTATCCGGGGTCCACGATGCCGTGCTCCACGACCCGTGCCGGGGTGTCCCCGGCGTCCCAGAAGAGGGCGTTGAAGTGTGTGACGTGCACCAGCGTGAGCTCCGGCCGGCCGGCTGCCGGGTGGCGCATCTCGTTGATGCGTCCCTGCGGGGCGTTGTGCTCCACGTAGACGGCCGGGAGGTCCCGGCCGGGCCGGCGGCCGAGCCACCGCGCGGCCAGCTCTTCTTCGTGCGGCCGCTGCAGTATAACCACGTCCACCTCCGCCTCCCGGGCCTCCTCCGGTGTCACCTCCACCGCCGAGGCGGGCCAGGTGTAGGTCTCGGCCCGGCCCCGCCCGTCCGGCCCCCGGCCGGGCAGTACCGGGATCAGGTACTCGTGCCCGCCGTGGACGAAGCTCGTCGTCCAGGAGCCGTGCACGTGCCAGAGGAAGATCCTCACCCGGCCACCTCCTCCCTCACCCGCGCGAGGCGCTCGATGCTTTTGAGGACCTCCCCGGCGGTGACGCCCGAGAGGCACGGGTGGCCCTCCACCGGGCACCGGCGCGCCCGGCAGCCGGCGCACGGCACGTCGCGGTACAGCAGCGCGTGCGGCACGCGCCACGGCCGCCAGCGCACTGCCGGGACGGTCGGGGCGAAGAGCGAGACGACCGGCGTTCCCACCGCGGCCGCCAGGTGGGCCGGGCCGGTGTTCCCGACCGCGATCGCCGCGGCCCCCGCGATCACCTCGGCGAGCTCCGCGAGGGTGGTCCTCCCGCCCAGGTCCGCAACCTCCGGCCGCTCGGCGCCCGCCACCCGCGCGGTGAGCTCCCGCTCGCCCGGAGCGCCGGTCACGGCGACCCGCCAGCCCCGCTGCACGAGCTCGTCCACCAGCTCTGCGTGGCGCGCGGGCGGCCAGGCGCGGGCCGGGACGGAGACGCCGGGGTGCACGACTACGTACGGCTCGCTGCCGAAGGGGAGCGGGTGGCCGCGGGCCGGGCGGCGGACCGCCAGCCGCCCGGAGTCTCCGGGCGGGAGCCGGTAGCCCGCGCTCTCTGCGAGCGAGAGCGAGCGCTCCACCTCGTGCACGCTGTCGGAGATGCGGTGCCGCACGTCGAGCAGCGAGCCCGGGTAGTCTACGCTGGTCGCGGCGAGGTAGGGGACTCCGGCGAGGCGCAGCAGGAGTGCCAGCGGGAGCGGGCTCTGGTGAAACGAGGTGAAGATGATCCCCCGGTCCGCGCCGAGACCGGAGATCCGGTCCACCAGGGACAGGGTCTCCTCCCGGTCCAGGGGGCAGGGCTCGAAGGCCACCCAGGGGGCGTCGTAGACGATGACCTCGTCCACCCCCGGCAGCAGTTCGGCAGCGGCCCGGCCCTGCGGGCCGCAGAGCATCGTGACCCTCTCCGAAGCGGCGGCCACGGCCCGGATCGCCGGTCCCTGCAGCAGGACGTCGCCCGCGTTGTCCAGCCGGCAGACGAGGGCGTGCCCGCTCATCGCGCGCTCCCGTTCAGGAGCAGCTCCACGGCGGAGCGCAGGTCCGGCGCGACCTCCGGAGCCGCGCGCACCTCCTCGGGCCGGGTGCGGCCGGTGGGGACGAGCACGGCCCGGGCCCCGGCGGCCCGGGCGGCCTCCACGTCGGAGCCGATGTCTCCGACCACGGCGCAGCGGCCCGGTTCCACGCCGAGGTCTTCTGTGGCCTGCAGGATCATGGCCGGAGCCGGCTTGCGGCAGGCGCACCGGTCCTCCGGAGCGTGCGGGCAGACGGCCCACGCCTCGAAGGGGCCGAGCAGCTCCTCGACGCGGCGGTTGACGGCGGCGACCTGCTCCCGGCTCAGCAGCCGGCGCCCGATCCCGCTCTGGTTGGTGACTACCCCGAGCCGCACGCCGGCGCTCCGCAATCTCTCCAGCGCCTCCCGGGCTCCTGGCATGGGGATAACGCGGGCGGGGTCCCCGTTGTACGGGACGTCTACGATTAGGGTGCCGTCCCGGTCGAAGAGGACGGCCCGCGGGGGGCCGCCGTTCGGGAGCGGGGCCCGCCCGGCGTCCCCGAGCAGCGCCGGCAGGCGGGCCAGGCCCCACAGCCACCACAGCGCGGCGGCCGGCGGGATCAGGGCGCTGCTCAGCAGCACCGCCATTACCTCCGGCAGGGTGCGGGGGCCGGGGGCGATGCGCCGGGCGGCGAACTCGGCCGTGGCGGCCAGCCAGCCGGCGGCGCCCAGGAGGCCGAGCTTCCGGCGGTTGGCGAGAGCCCCGGCGATCCCCAGAAAACCGAGGGCCGTGGTGAGCAGGTGCATCTTCCGGCGGCCTTTTGGGGCTCCGGCCCGCTCCCGCCACCCGGAGCCGTGCAGCGCCCACATGAGCGCGTCGTCGGCGTTGCCGGCCTGCAGGCGGACGCTCGCCAGCGGGCCGGCCGGGCGCACGGGATGATCCACGATCCGCTCCCCGCGCACGATGCGGTAGCCCCGGCGCGTGACGCGCAGGCCCAGATCGGCGTCCTCCCGGTAGGCGCGGGGGAAGCGCTCGTCGAAGCCGCCGACCTCCTCCAGCACGGCCCGGCGGTAGGCGATGTTCGCCGTGATCCAGGCCGCCCCTTCGAGGCCGGAGACGTTGCGCTCCCAATCGGTGGGGGGCCTGTTCTCCGGCAGCGGGACCCGGACGCGGCCCTGGCTGGCGGCGACCTCGGGGCCGAGGTCCTGAATGTCCCGGGCGAGCCGGGCCGCCCAGTCGGGGTGCGGGATGACGTCGTCGTCCAGGAAGGCGATCCAGTCCGCCCCCGACGCCCGCCAACCGGCGTTGCGCGCGGCGGCGGGACCGCGCGCGGGGCCGCGGATCACCTCGACCCGCTCGCGCAGCTTTCGCGGGGGCCGGGGGAGTGGACCGGAGGTCCGCTTCCGGTCGTCCACGACGAGGATGCGGCCGGGGGGCTGCTCGCTCCCGGCTGCGAGCGCCCGGAGGAGCTCCCGCAGCTGCGGGCGGCCGCAGGTGGGTATGACGATGTCTGCCGCCGGAGCGCTCAACCGGTGCCTCCGGCGAAGCTCGCCCGGCGCACCAGGAAGGGGCCGAGGGCCAGGGCGTCTACCGGGGCGGAGCCGAAGCACTCCAGGGCGTCGCGCGGGTCGTCCACCATCGGGCGTCCGGCGGTGTTCAGGCTCGTGTTGATGACGACCGGCAGGCCCGTGCGGCGCTCGAAGGCCTCCAGCATGCGGGCGACCAGGGGCTCGTCCCGGCGGTCCACGGTCTGGATGCGGGCCGTGCCGTCCACGTGCACGACGGCCAGGATGCGCTCCCGCCAGTCCTTGCGCACCCGGTGGGTGAAGAGCATGTACGGGCTCGGCAGCGGGCCGGCGAAGATCCCGGCCGCCCGCTCGGCCAGCACCATAGGCGCTACGGGCCGGAACTGCTCCCGGCCCTTGATGTCGTTCATGCGCTCCAGGTTCTCCGGACGGGCCGGGTTGGCGAGCAGGCTCCGGTGTCCCAGAGCCCGCGGGCCCCACTCGCTGCGGCCCTGAAACCAGGCGACCACACCGTCGCTTGCGAGTATCCCGGCGACGGCCTCAGCTATATCCGCGGGGCGCTCGTAGTTCAGCTTCGCCCGCCGGAGCCAGCCTTCGAGCTCGGCGTCGGACCACTCGCGGCCCAGGGCCGCGGACCGCATCGGCCGGATGCGGTCTCCGAGCTCGCGCGCCAGGTACAGGGCGGCTCCGAGCGCCGTTCCGGCGTCTCCGGCGGCGGGCTGCACCCAGATGCGCTCGAAGGGGCCTTCCTCGGCGAGCCGGGAGTTGGCGACGCAGTTGAGGGCGACGCCGCCAGCCATGGTCAGGTCCCGGTCGCCGGTCTGCTCGTGCAGCCAGCGGATCAGGTCCAGCAGCACCTCCTCCAGGCGGCGCTGGACGCTCGCGGCCAGGTCGGCGTGCTCCCGGGTCCACTCCTCGTCCGCGGTGCGGCGCGGAGCGAACTCCTCCCACCGGATCTCACCCATCCGGAAGCCGCCGTCTCCGGTGGTGCGGACCAGGTTCCGCAAGGCCGGCAGGTGGCGCGGCTCGCCGTAGGAGGCCATGGCCATCACCTTGTACTCGTCTGAAGAGCGCCTGAAGCCCAGGTGGGCCGTAAGCTCCTCGTACATAAGGCCTAAAGAGTGGGGGAGCCGCTGGCTGGCCAGGACTTCCAGATTCCCCTCCACGACCCGGCCGGCCAGGTGGGTGGCCCGCTCGCCGCGCCCGTCTATTACCAGTACGCTGGAGGAGGGGGTCGGGGCGGAGAGGTAGGCCGAGGCCGCGTGAGCGACGTGGTGCGGGACGAAACGGACCCGGCCCGGGTCCAGGCCCGGCAGCGCGGCGCGCAGGAAGAGGGGCGCGCGCCGGGCGTAGAGCGTGCGCAGCGGCTCCCAGTTGTCTGCGGTGATGTCCCCGGCGACCGGCGGTGCGAGCTTCGGGTCGTAGGAGTAGGCCACGGCGTCGAGCTCGGCCGGGGAGAGGCCGGCGCGCTCCAGGCACCAGGCGGCCGCGCGTTCGGGCAGCTCCCAGGCAGCGAAGGGGACCGGGGGTTTGCCGTGCTTGCGCCGGCTGAAGCGCTCCTCTTCGGCGGCGGCGACTATCTCGCCGTCCATAACCAGGGCGGCGGCCGGGTCGTGAAAGACGGCGTTGATCCCGAGTATGCGCATGTTGCCGGGATACTCGTCCGTCTAGTTAGCTAAGAACACCCCGGGGGCTGTGCCTGCCGGGGCGAGTCCTTTTGCGTTGCCTCCGATCAGATGAGCGGCTCTCATCATCTATGTCCCCTCTGGCGATCTACTCTCTCTGACTGGAAGCGCTTCTTACCCCTCCTGCAGAGAAGCGAAACACATTACTCTCCCGCCGGGCCGGGGAGCCTATCAGACTTCGAACGTCACGTACGGCTTCGGGCTGACCGCGCGCCGGAGGACCGGGAGGCTCACGGTGTATCGTGGTTGCCACGCCTCGGCGTTCCGCGCCGGGGCGGAGCGACTGCACGGGATCTGCCTCCCGGGGGTCCGGACGCCGCTCTCTGTCGTCGCTCATAGTGCTTCCTCTCTCTGGTGAGATCCGGCCCGCTTGTACCGGGTCCTGGCAGCCTCCGCCTTCTATTCCTGCCTCTTTTGACGTGAGGTTCGGGAACCTCTGTCCCAGTCGGCGGCTATCTTGCGCGCCATCTCCTCCTCTTCGGCGCGGTTAGTGCGCGCGACTTCGGCCGTCTCCGTGTCTCCGGCCCGGTTGGCGAGGCGCTCCAGCAGTTCGCAGGAAGCTATCTCCATGTGTTCCGTTACGTAGCCGTCTCTTGCGTTCTTGCCCGGCTTGTCGGTGCGGAGCCGGTCTGCTGCGCCCTTGAGCAGCGCGCTGCCGATGGTCTGAGCCTCCTTACGGGCCGGAGTGTCGGCTCCGAGAGCCTCCAGACGCTCGTGCAGCCGGCTCTCCTGGCGCTGGGTCTCCGTCCTGTGGTGCTGGTGCACGGGCTGGCCGACTCTCAGGCGGCCTGGCTGTAGGGGCCGACGGTCAACAAGGAGCCCTCGGCGGAACTGCTGGAGCGCCACCTGGATGAGTCGGAGTCCTACGATGAGATCGCCACCTTCGCCCGCTACAACCCGGACCTCAAGCGCAGGATACCGGCCCGCTACCCCTCGAACGGCTCGACGACTTCATCGAGGAGCGCGGCGGCCGCTACGCTGTGAAGTGGAGCTAGCCCCGCTCTCCGCGGACCGCTCGGCGGCCCAGGCGTGCAGGGCTTCCCGGTTCCCGGCCGCGTCCAGGTTCATGGCCGCCTCGATGAGGGCCAGGTGGGTGAAGGCCTGGGGGTAGTTGCCCAAAGCTTCGCCATCCGGCGAGAGCTCCTCCGAAAAGAGACCCAGCGGGCTTGCGTGTTCCAGCAGCCACTCGAACCGGCGCCTGGCCTCCTCGACGCGGCCGGCGAGCACCAGTGCCGAGACGAGGTCGAACGAGCACATCAGGAAGGCTCCCTCGTGGCCCGGAACCCCGTCGTCTACCCGGGTGGTGTCGTAGCGGTAGAGGAGCGCCTCGCCCGCGCCGAGCTCTTCGATCAGCCGGTCGATCGTTGAGATCATCCGCGGGTCGTCTCCCGGCAGGAACCCCATCAGCGGGGCGTGAAGCACCGCCGCATCCAGCGGCCGCTCCCCGTAGACCTGCGTGAAAGCTCCCCGCTCTTTATCGTAGCCGCGTTCAAGGACGTCCCGGTAGACTTCCTCCCGGGCCCTGCGCCAGCGTTCGAGCGGCGCCTCGGTGTCCTCCAGCATCTCCGCCAGCCGGATGCCGCGGTCCAGGCAGACCCAGGCCATCATCTTCGAGTAGGTGTGCTGGCGTTTTTCGACCCGGATCTCCCACACGCCGTGGTCGGGCTCCCGCCAGCGCTCGCAGACCAGATCCACGAGCCGCTGCAGGACGGGCCAGTGCTCTGGAGCAAGGTCTCCGGTCAGCTCCCGGTAGACGAAGGCGGCGTCGAGGACGTGGCCGTAGGTGTCGAGCTGTACTTGCTCGTAGGCCTCGTTGCCGGTACGCACGGGGCGCGAGCTGGCGTAGCCCTCCAGGTGGTCCAGCGTCCGCTCCTCGCTCTCCGGCTCACCGCCGATGCCGGCCATCGGGGCGAGCCGGTCGCGGCGTACGGTGCACTGCGAGAGGAGGAAGTCCATGTAGCGGCGGCCCTCCTCTTCATAGCCCAGGCGGAAGAGGGCCAGAACCAGGAGCGACGCGTCACGGTGCCAGGTGAAGCGGTAGTCCCAGTTGCGCTCGCCGCCGAGCTCCTCGGGCAGTGAGGTGGTGGGCGCCGCAACCAGAGCCCCGGTCTCGTCGAAGGCCAGCCCGCGCAGCACCAGCGCGCTGCGCACGACCGCCTCGCGCGCCACCCCGTCATAGCGGCAGTGCCCGGCCCACTCCTGCCACGCCCGGCACGTCTGCTCCAGCAGGCTCCCGGCGGCATCCGCGTCCACGGAGCGGGGAGGCTCGCCGGCGTAGCCGAGGGCGAAGGCGGCCGCCTCGCCCTCGCGCAGCTCGGCCTCTGCCGAGAGCCGGCTTCCCTCAAGCTCCAGCGGAGCATCGCTAGAGACCCAGAGCTCCGGGTCCGCGGCCCGCCACAAGTTTCGATCCCTTCTCTGCCACTCGATCTCCTCCGCTCCATAGCCGGGGCGGGCGTCGATCCCAGCCCGCACGCGCACCGAGCCCGACTCGCAGCGCACCAGCCGGACGAGGATGTGCCCGGCCGCCAGCTCGTCGCCGGCTACCCGGCGCACCGCGAGGAAGTCGAACGCCACGGCCGCTCCCGTCCGGCCCTCGAAGCGGCTCTCGAGCACCAGGGTGTCGCCGAGGTAGCGCTGCGCGGGACGGTCTGCGCCCTCCACGCTCAGTTCGAAGGCTCCGCCGCGCTCGCGGTCGAGCATGCGGGCGAAGATGCTCGGAGCGTCAAAGCGCGGCACACAGAACCACTCTACCGCTGCGTCCGGCCCGACGAGCGCGGCGGTGTGCGTGTCCGAGAGGAAACCGTAGGAGGAGATGGGCGGGTAGCGCCGGCGCGGTTCGCCGGCGCTCATTCCGCAGGCTCCGGGGAGTACGGGGGAGCCTCTCCGCCGGACTTCTCGGTAGGGTGCCGCCGGGGCGACGGCTCGCTTCCCCGGCCACGGTTGAAGATGGGTTTCATCGAGATCCTCCGCTTCCAGGACTGCTCGTACAGCTTCAGAATACCCTCCGGTAGCTTCCGTTCCCTGCCGGTTGAGGTTTCAAACGGAGGCGGAGAAGCCGCCCGGCACTCCACCCGCGCCGGGGCTGCCGCCGAGACTCCGGGCAGGAGCGCTGGGTACTGCCGTCTCGGGCGAGGGAGAAGCGCGGGAGTTCCGAACGGGAGAACGAGACGAAGCTCGGAGCAAGCCAGGGTTTACAGTGCCCCGGGCGCCGGGTAGATCACGGGCAGGCTCACCCGACCTCTGGAGGAGACGATGAAAGCAGTAGCGTGGCACGGCAAGGAGGACGTGCGGGTAGATACGGTGCCCGATCCGGCCATCCAGGAACCCACCGACGCCATAGTCAGGATCACCTCCACGGCCATCTGCGGCTCGGACCTGCACCTCTACGGGGTGCTCGGCATGTGGATCGAGGAGGGCGACGTTCTCGGGCACGAGCCGATGGGCATCGTCGAGGAGGTAGGATCTGAGGTAGAGTACATCTCCCCCGGCGACCGGGTGGTGATACCGTTCAACATCTCCTGCGGGCACTGTTTCATGTGCGACCGCGCTCTGTACGCCCAGTGCGAGACGACACAGGTTAGGGAGTACGGCAAGGGCGCGGCCCTCTTCGGCTACACCAAGCTCTACGGACAGGTGCCGGGCGGGCAGGCGGAGTACCTGCGGGTGCCTCAGGCGCACTTCGGTCCGATAAAGGTGCCGGAGGGACCGCCGGACGAGCGCTTTCTCTACCTCTCCGACATCCTGCCGACCGCCTGGCAGGCGGTAGAGTTCGCCGACATCCCCGAGGGCGGGAGCGTGGCGGTCTACGGGCTGGGACCGGTCGGGCAGTTCTGCACCCGCGTTGCGCGGCACCGGGGTGCAGAGAGGGTGTTCGGCGTAGACCTGGTTCCGGAGAGGCTGGAGATGGCGCGCCGCCACGGTGTGGAGGTGCTGGACTACAACGACTACGACAACGTCGCGGATGCCATCAAGGAGCTCACCGGCGGGCGCGGGCCGGACTCGGTGATCGACGCGGTCGGCATGGAGGCCCACGGCGCCCCGTTCGGAGAGCTCGCCCAGAAGGCCGCCGGGATGCTGCCGGACCAGGTAGCCGCCTCTCTGATCGAGCGGACGGGGGTGGACCGGCTCTCGGCCCTCTACCAGTCGATAGAGACGGTGCGCCGGGGCGGGACCGTCTCTATCATCGGGGTCTACGGAGGGCAGGCCGACCCCTTCCCGATGATGGACCTCTTCGACAAGGGCGTGCAGATCCGCATGGGCCAGGCGCACGTCAAGCGGTGGGTGGACGACATCCTGCCGCTGCTCACCGGCGAGGACGACCCCTTGGGAGTGGAGGATCTTGCCACCCACAAGCTGCCGCTCGATGAGGCCCCGCGCGGCTACGAGATGTTCCAGAAGAAAGAGGACGGCTGTATCAAGGTCGTCCTGAAGCCGTAGAGGAGGCTGTCTGGTATCGCGGGGAGGTGGAGCGGCGCTTCAGCGGGGTGACCTTCTCTCATGCGGCTGGCGCTCCGGTGGTTTTAGGGCCACCGTCTGTGGAGCGGTTGCCCGACGACACCGTTTTATAGACGATATCCAGAACCGGATGCAATTGTATTCCCTCCTTTTCACCTCCGGAGGTGAACTTTGCAGACATGAGCCTCCGGTGTGGCGTCCTGGAGAGTTTGCCGGTGGAGCGCTGCGGGTAGAAGAATCCAAACACGCGAGGGAGAGATCCCGGAGAGACCCGGTCCTCACGGGGCCGGACGGGGGCCTAAGCAGCGTTTACAGAACAAGGGAATAGATGTGTGCGGGTGGAGGCTGTCAGAGGCGGCCTCCGCTGCCTTTATTGCCGTCCTTTGCCCCGGAGTCTGGTGGCGATCTTCACAGGAGGTGGTGCGAGGTTGCGGATGGGCAGGCGCGGGCCGGATTGTCGGAGAGGGAGTGGCGGGTCCCGGGTTTCGTTGCCAGCGTCGTGGGGCTTGTTATCGGCTTCTTCGTGCAGGAAACTTCCGGAGGAAGGAGGGCAAGAGCCATGCGGCAAGAAGAGCGCAAAGAGTGGGTGAACTGGTCCGGCAGCCTCAGGTTCACCCCCGGGGTTGTGGAGGAGCCGGAGAGTGAGGAGGAGCTCTGCGAGCTCATCCGGCGGGCGGCGGAGGAGGGGCGCACGGTGCGTCCGGTCGGCGAGGGGCACTCATCGACCCCGATCGTGGCCACCGGCGATATACTCGTCTCGCTCCGGAGGATCACGGGCCTGGTCTCGCATGATGAGGAGGCGCGGGAGGCCACCCTGCGGGCCGGCACCGGGCTGCAGGATGTCGGGCCCGCTCTGCACGAGGTCGGGCTGGCGCTGGAGAACTACGGTGACGTGGACTTCCAGGCTCTCGCGGGGGTCGTAGGTACGGGGACGCACGGGACGGGTAAGGATCTCGGCAACTTCTCCAGCATGGTGGCGGGTTTCCGCATGGTCACCGCCTCCGGCGACGTCGTGGAGGTCGGCGAGGACGATCCCGGCGTGTTGAACGCCGCGCGGGTCTCTCTGGGCGCGCTCGGCATCTTCACCGAGCTCAGGCTGCGTCTGGTACCGGCATTTAGGCTGAGGCGCCGCGAGTGGTGCGTGCACGTGGAGGACTGCCTGGCGAACCTGGACCGGCTCATCGAGGAGAACCGCAACTTCGACTTTTACTGGCACCCCCGGCGCGACGAAGCGCAGATCCGGGTCATGAACCCGCCCGGCGAGGAGCCCGAGGAGCTCTTCCGGGAGCTGCAGCCCGCCGGCGGGCTGCGCAAGGATGAGGAGGGCTGGAGCTTCGAGGTCATCCCGGAGCAGCGCGACCTGAAGTTCGACGAGATGCAGTACATGATCCCCGCCGGGGCCTTCCGCGATTGTTTTCAGGAGGTGCGCGAACGCATCAAGGAGCGCCACCGCCAGTATGTGGGCTGGCGCGTGCTCTGCCGCACGGTTGCTGCAGACGACGGCTTCCTGAGCCCCTTCTACGGACGCGACACGATGACGATAGCGCTCTTGCAGAACAACACCCTGCCCCATGAGGAGTACTTCGCGGACATGGAGCCGATCCTGCGCTCCTACGAGGGCCGCCCGCACTGGGGCAAGAAGCACACGCTGAAGGCCGACGATCTGAGGCCTCTCTACCCCATGTGGGACCGGTTTCAGGAGGTTCGCGAACGCCTTGACCCTGAAGGGCTCTTCCTCAACGATTACCTGCGCGAGATCCTGATCGGCGAGTGAGGAGGCAGCGATGAGAGAAGTAGGAAGCAGGGTCTGGGCGGTGCCCGCGGGGCGCATCCCGCCGCACACCACCGGGCCCGAGCCCGAGTTCACCAGCCGCGACGAGCTGTGCATCCTCAACGCCACCGGCGAGGAGGCCAGCCTGCAGATAACCATCTTCTACACGGACCGCGATCCCGTCGGGCCGTACACCCTGACGGTCGGGGCGCGCCGGGTCCGGCACGTGCGGTTCAACGACCTGATAGACCCCGAGGCGATACCCATGGCCACCGATTACGCGGCCCTCATCGAGTCGAGTGTGCCCATAGTAGTGCAGCACGTCCGCCTCGACTCCCGAAGGGCCGAGGATTCCATGTTCGGCTCTCTCGGATTCGCGGGCGAGGGCTGAGGCGGCCGGGGTACGGGGCTGCGTGAGTCTCGGGAGGTTCTCGGGCGGGGTCCGGCGCCGTCTCTCTGCCGGAGTGGACCGCCTCCGGGCCAGCGGCTGGCTGGTGATCCAGGCCACTCTGGCGGCCAGCGCCGCGTACTTCCTGGCCGTCTTCCTGCTCGGTCACGAGCGGCCGTTCTTCGCCCCGATAGCCGCGGTCGTCACGCTGAGCGTGACGCTCGGCCGGCGCGGGCGGCGGGCCGTGGAGATAGCGTTCGGGGTGGCGGTGGGACTCATGGTGGCCGACCTGATCGTACTGGCCATCGGCACGGGGGCGGCCCAGATCGGGCTCGTGGTGCTGCTGGCGATGGCCGCGGCGGTCTTCGTGGGGGGCGGTCCTTTGCTGGTGAACCAGGCGGCCATCTCGGCGCTCCTGGTGGTGGTGCTGGAGAATCCTGAGGACGGGCTTGCGTTCGACCGCTTCTTCGACGCCCTGGTGGGCGGCGGGGTGGCTCTGGCCGTCAACTACCTGTTCCCCGTGAACCCGGAGCGCCTGGTGGAGCGGGCGGCGCGCCCCGTCTTCGACGAGCTCGGGGCCGTGCTGGAGGAGGTGGCGGCGGCGCTGGAGAGCAGCGACCGCGAGCGGGCCGAGCAGGCGCTCGCGCGGGCCCGGAGGATCGACGAGCGGGTCAGGAACTTCGGCGAGGCGCTGGCCGCA
Organism: Rubrobacter taiwanensis; assembly: GCF_004337705.1. Classification (GTDB taxonomy): domain Bacteria; phylum Actinomycetota; class Rubrobacteria; order Rubrobacterales; family Rubrobacteraceae; genus Rubrobacter_C; species Rubrobacter_C taiwanensis. Next base: position 243,791 of record NZ_SKBU01000015.1, on the reverse strand, counting down.
GGGCATGACACGGCCCGGATCTCACCCACCCGCCGCCGGGCGCTCCGGCACCTCGAACTCTACGCGACCGCAGGTTCCAGGATAGACCTGACCGTCATAAACGGGCGCGTGCTGGCCCGCGGCGCGGCCAACGCCGTCCGGCGGGGGGAGCGGGTCCCCTCCGTTGTGCCGGAGGCGGTGCGGGACCTGGCCCGGGCGGTGACCGCGCTGGCCGCTTATCTGGAGGAGACCGAGGGGCCGGCCGAGGCCCGCCGCTACGCCCTGAAGGCCGCCCGGGGAGCCTCCCGCGCGCTCAAGGAGCCCCACAACCTCGCGGTCAGCGTGCTGGTGGGGCACGTACGGTCGGCCGCAGTGGACATTCTCAGGAGCACCGGGATGGACCAGAGCGCATCCGTGCAGGCGGTGGAGGAGGCCGCCGGCCGGGCGACGGAGATCGGGTGACCTACCGGCGCAGGAGGAGCGGCCTTGCGGCCAGAAGGGAGAGGGAGTGCAGGGTCTGGTCCACGGCGACCGGCAGCGGGTCCATACCCAGAGGGAGAGTTCTCGGACGTACCGGGCCGGCCTCACTCCAGCTCATGTAGCTCCGGCTCCTCTTCGAGCGCCCGCCGGGCGGCCGCCAGGTCTTCCAGCACGAGCCGGCGCACGCGCCGGTAGTCCTCGCCCTCCTGGCGGAGCAGGTAGGCCGGATGGAAGGTGGCGACCGCCGGGGTGCCGGTTACCGAGCGGAAGAGAGTGCCCCGGTGCTTCGTCATCGCGAAGCTCTTGCCGACGAGCGCCCGGGCCGGGGTGTTGCCGAGCAGGATCAGCACCTCGGGCTCTATGAGTTCGAGCTCCTTCAGCAGCGCCTCCATGCCCTCCCGGATCTCGCCCACCCGCGGCGGGCGGTTGCTGGTGCGGCCGCCCTTCTCGCGCGTCGGCCGGATCTTGACCACGTTGGTGATATAGACCTCCTCGCGCTCGATGCCGGACTGCGCGAGCAGCTCGTCCAGCAGCTTCCCGGCCCGGCCCACGAACGGCCGGCCCTGCCGGACCTCGTTGTATCCCGGAGCCTCTCCGACGATGGCTACCCGGGCGTCCGGTGATCCCTCCCCGAAGACGGCCTCCGGTCCCAACCGCTTCAGGGTATCCTGCCTGAGCTTCTCCCAGCTCGCGACTCTCTTCTCCACGCTCTCACGCTCCTCTCGTGTCCCGGGGATGCCTGTGCGGGCGAACCCTTCGGCGATCTTCCGTTCCCCGCACGGGTTGCTCCGAAACGCCCGCTCCGCGGGAGAGATTCTGGCCGTAGCCGGTGTCCACCGGCGAGATCCCGCTTTACGCCTGCCGGACCAGCCGGAACCTTCCGAGCTCCCGCCCGAACAGCGTCGAGCGGCCGAGCCAGGAGCCGTCCGGCTGCGGGCGCAGCTCATCGACCAGCGGCGAGAACGGAGGGCGATAGACGAGGGCGACGCGGTCCCCGCGCCGCTCGACCCGGAAGGGCCAGACGGGCAAGGGGCCGAGCCTGGTCTCGCCCCGGTCGCCGCGGATGCGCTTGCCGACGCCGGCCATCGGCGGCAGCGCTCCGCTCAGGCGCTCGACCCGCCAGTCGCCTTCGAGGGAAGGGATGTTCGTCCGGGAACCGCTCAAGACCGCTTGACGAGGGCCTGGTAGAGCTGGTGCAGGTGGTCGGTGATCGCCAGGATCGCGAAGATCGAGGCAAAGAGCCGCGTCGCCGCCGGGAAGAAGAGGAGCCCGTAGGTGAGGAGGGCCGCGATCCACTGCCCGAAGCAGAAGTGGCAGGTGAGCAGCTCGCCGAGTGAGCGCCGGAGACCCCCGCCGCGGGGTTCCTCCCGCACATGGGTCGGGCTCTCTACCTCCCGGAGTTCGGTGAACGGCGCCCGGATCGGGCTGGTCACCACCTCGTTGGTCACCAGCCAGCTCAGCTTGTGTGTCGCAGCGGCCAGAAGCAGCATGTCCCGCAGCTCCATCCGCTCCGGGAGCGGGCGCCCGGAACGCTTCGCCGCCAGCAGCGCCAGAGCGAAGAGGAGGTTGAACACCCCCATGATCGCTGCGTAGGAGCTCAGCGGGACATCTTCCTCTGAGTACCCGCGGAAGGGCCGGGTGGGGCTCGGCTTCTCGCTCACGTTCTGCTCCTCCTGGTATCTCTCGCTTCTTTCATAACCGGCCCCGGAGAGCGTAGGCCAGTCCGGCCGCGCCCGCCGCACCGGCGAGCGCGAGCCATCGGCGGTTTCTGGTCAGCCAGAACTGCGGGCTCCACTCCCGCGACTCTTCGTCGAAGATGCCGTGAGCGCCCAGGTCTTTGTCCACCGGTTCGAACAGGTTGTCCGGCCGGTCGGGCGGGACGGGGTCTTCCGTCTGCTGCGCGTCGTAGCCCGTGCGGGCCAGGTAGCGGTCCCCGAGGCCGGGGAAGAGCTTGTTCCCGAGGATCGTCTTCACCGCGGGAGCGCCCACGTACACCTCCCGGCGGCGCTGCCCGGAGGCCCACACGATCGCCTCCGCCACGACCTCCGGCTGGTAGACGGGCGGGACCGGGCGCGGGTGGCGGGGCATCTTCGTGCGCGAGACGGAGAACTGCGGGGTGTTGACGGCCGGCAGCTGGACCATCGTGACGTGCACGCCGCTCCCGTCGTGCAGCAGCTCCGCTCTCAGCGACTCGGTGAAGCCCTGCACGGCGTGCTTCGCCCCGCAGTAGGCGGCCTGCAGCGGGATGCCGCGGTAGGCGAGGGCCGAGCCTACCTGCACGATCGTGCCGCGGTCGCGCGGTTTCATACGCCGCAGGGCTGCCATCGTCCCGTGCACCGTGCCCAGGTAGGTGACCTCGGTCGCCCGGAGGAACTCCTCCGGCTCCACCGCTTCCAGCGGCGCGAAGACGGTCGCCATCGCGTTGTTCACCCAGACATCTATGGGACCGAGCTCGTCCTCCACCCGCCGGGCTGCCTCCTCGACCGCCGCGGCGTCCGCGACGTCGGCCGGTACCGGCAGCGCCCGGCCGCCCAGGGCATCTACCTCTCCGGCGGCCCCTTCAAGCCCCCGCCGGCCCCGGGCGAGGAGCCCCACCCGGGCTCCCCGGCGGGCGAACTCTCTGGCCGTGGCCCGGCCGATCCCGGCCGAGGCTCCCGTTATCACGACGACCTGTCCGTTACTCATGGTCTCCTTCTTCCTGGGTCGTAAATGCCTCCTGCATCTCTTACCTACCTCTGTTATCTCCAGACGCCCGGCCCGGCAAACTCCCGGCCGAACGTCCTCAGGTTTCGGCTTCTCCCGGGAAGGGTAAGGGGAGCGGCATGCGGGTCGTTATAGTGGGAGCCACCGGGAACATCGGGACGAGCATCATCCGGGCGCTGGAGGATGAACCGGAGGTGGACTCCATCCTGGGCCTGGCCCGGCGGCTACCCGAGCAGGAGTTCCCGAAGACCGAGTTCGCCGCGGCGGATGTGGCGACGGACGATCTCACCCCGCACTTCCGGGGTGCCGATGCTGCGGTGCTGCTTGCCTGGCTGATACAGCCCTCCAGGGACCTGAACAAGCTCTGGATGGTCAACGTGGAGGGGACGATGCGGGCGGCGCGCGCCGCGAAGGAAGCGGGCGTGCCGGCGCTGGTGTACTCCTCTTCGGTCGGGGCGTATTCGCCCGGACCGAAGGACCGGCGGGTGGACGAGAGCTGGCCCCCGGGCGGCATACCGGGCTCGTACTACGCGGTGCACAAGGCAGAGGTGGAGCGGCGGCTGGACCGCTTCGAGCGGGAGGCTCCCGGCGTGCGGGTGGTGAGGATGCGCCCGGCGCTGGTGTTCAAGCGCGAGGCGGCGAGCGGGATAAGGCGGCTCTTCGCCGGGCCGTTTCTGCCGGGCCCGCTCCTGCGGCCGGAGCTGATCCCGGTCGTCCCCGCGATCGAGAACCTGAGGGGGCAGGTCGTGCACTCCTACGACGTAGGCGAAGCCTTCCGCCGGGCGATAGTGCGCGAGGTGCGGGGAGCGTTCAACCTGGCGGCCGAGCCGCCGGTGGACGCCATCGAGCTCGGGCGCGTCCTGAACGCGCGGCCGGTGCCGTTCCCTCCCTCGCTGGCGCGGGCGGCGGTACTTCTCTCCTGGAAGATGCGCCTGCAGCCCGTCTCGCCCGGCTGGCTGGAGATGGCCCTGAGCATACCCCTCATGGACACCTCGCGCGCGAGGGAGGAACTCGGCTGGACGCCACAGCGCAGCGCCGCCGACGCGATCCTGGACCTGCTGCAGGGCCTGCGGGAGGGAGCCGGACTAAAGACGCCACCGCTCTCCCCACACACCGGGGGCCCGTTCCGCATTCGGGAGATCCTGACCGGCGTAGGGAGGAGAGAGCCCTGAAGGTGCGCCGGCAGGGCGGCAGGCCTCGTTTACTCAGCCAGAACGCCCGTCTCGACCGGTGTGGCTCCCGGGGACGTCTCGACCATCTCACATGCGTAGCCTATGGCTGCAAGCCTCCTTCTCACAGCTTGGGAGCGTCGTGGTCTCCGGCAGCAGCTTCTCAGGTAGACATCTGGCCTTCGCTGCCGGCCTCGAAGAGGGGAGCGTACTCCTCAGGCAGCTGAGAGCGGATGTCCTCGATCTCGCCTCCCGTGACCGCGTCCTGGAGGATGTCTATCACGACACGGGCGTGATAGACCGCTTCAGGCTCGTCCACACCCTCGCGGGCGCTCACGCGCTTGAAGAACTCTTCGAGGGAGAACTTCTCCACCTCGCCGGTCTTCGGCTCCAGATATCCCTAAAGCTCCTGCGGGAGCTGAGAGGCCAGGTCGTGGGGCTCGCCGCCGGCCAGGCGCTCGCCCAGGGTCTCGAGCACCGCCCGGGTGGCGCGCTCGGCCTCCTCCCGGGAATCCAGGCGGCCGCGCTCGCGAACCTGCCCGATAAGCTCGTCGTATCTCATGGAATTCCTCCCTGCCGGGCTGATCTGCCTGCTCCAAAAACACTACCCCGTCGCCCGGGGCATCAAACAGGGTTTAGAGTGGGCGGGCGGGGGAGATAAACCGGGTATAAGGCCACACCGCTCCTGAATACATGACCGGTGGCGGGCATGCCTGAGGGCCGTCGGGCTCCCCCTCGATGGCCGGGGACGGAGCCCGCGGCGCGAAGAGCCTGA
>NZ_SKBU01000015.1:78851-238675 GCF_004337705.1 Rubrobacter taiwanensis | reverse complement strand
CGTTCTACTTCAAGAGCCCCATGACTGCTCCTGGGCTCTATCCTGAGCACGATCTCTTCATACAGCTGATGAAGCTCAAGAACACCCTTAGGGAGCTGCGCGGGGAGGAACTCATCACGCACCTTGGCCTCGATTATTACGAATAACCTGTTTGACATGAGGCTGAAAGTGGGATAACTGTTGATCAAGGGCCCTTAAGGAATTCGGTCTAAGGGATGAGGAGGTGAGTCGTTCGGGCGGTCTTCTGACATTTCCGCGGAAGACGTAGAAACCTCGAGAGTATGGGGAAAGTGATGAGGAAGCTGATGATTCTGGGGGCGATGACGGCCATGCTGCTGCTGGCGGCCTCTCCCGCCTTCGCGCACAGCGCGAACGTGCAGAGCAGCCTGGCGGTCTTCGGTGACCAGACGGCCGTGCAGGCGCAGGTTGCGTGTGTCGGCTGCGTGCAGGAAGCCTTCCAGGGACAGATCGCCTGGCAGTCTCAGGCCATCTACAATGCCGGCTGGGGTGCCCTGAACTACCAGTCCGCCGGGGCGTACTTCGGCGATCAGAACCTGGCGCAGGTGCAAATCTTGTCCGTTGCCAGCCAGCAGTCCGCCTTCCAGGGGCAGGCGGCGCTGCAGCAGCAGGCGATCTGGAACTACTAGACCTCCCTCCGGGAGAGGTCGAGAGGGGGGCGGGGCCCGAGGAGGCTCCGCCCTCCTTCCGTTTCTGGAAAAGCTCCCCGGGTAAACTACAATAAGGTTTTACCATGCCGGAGAAGCTAGCGAAGAGGTGAGAAGGATGGTTACCGAGGAGCGCGTTCGGGACCAGCTCAGAAACGTCATAGACCCTGAGATCGGGATGGATCTCGTGGAGTTGGGTCTCATCTACGATGTGGAGGTACACGACGGCGGGAGGCACGTGGACGTCACCTTCTCCCTGACCAGCCCGATGTGTCCGGTCGGGGACATGATTCAGGAGCAGGTGGAGACCGAGGTGCTCTCCATAGAGGGCGTCGAGACGGTGAACGCCCAGCTGACCTTCGATCCGATGTGGAACCCGGACATGATGAGCCCGGCCGCCAAGCTCTTCTTCGGCCGGTAGCGGGGCCGGTCCCCTGCGGCCTCCCCGGTGTCACACCGGGGAGGCCGTGTTATGTACTGCGGTGCATGCGGGGTACGTGGGGGAAGGTCCTGCGCTACCATGATCCCGACCACCATCTCAGGAGGGAGTTATGAAGGTTCAGGAGATACCGGTCCGCACCGGCGAGCGTTACCAGTTCGTCTCCATCACGGAGGAGGTGCGGCGGGCCGTGCGCGAGTCCGGGGTTGAGGAAGGCTTCTGTATCGTCTCCTCTACGCACACGACCGCTGCCATCACCGTCAACGAGGACTACGACCCGGACGTGGGGAGGGATCTCGCAGCCGCCTGCAGGGCGCTCGTGCCGGAGGTAGAGTGGCAACACGCGGAGGGGAACAGCGACTCGCATCTGCTCACCAGCCTCTTCGGGCAGTCGCACTACCTGATAATCCGGGACGGCCGGCCCGACCTCGGGCGCTGGCAGGGCATCTTCCTGGCCGAGTTCGACGGTCCGCGCACCCGCACCGTCCGGGTGGCGGTGTTCGGAGGCTAGCCTCTCTCCAGCATGCGGCGGCCGTCCAGCACGCGCTGGGCGGCCGAGACGAAGACCATCGTCGCGAACACCCACGCTATGAGCGAGACGTGCGCCGGGAAGATGAGGAAGAGCGAGCCGGCCACGATCGTCTCGAACCCCTCGGTCAGCGAGCGTCGGAAGTGCAGGCCGCGCTCCGTTCGCCGCTCGGCCCTCAGGCGCTCCAGGATGCTGGAGAGTGCCAGGAACACGCAGCCGTTCAGGTAGTAGGCCAGGAAGAGCACGAGCAGTGCCAGCCGGGCGTCGGGGTGCTGGATCGCGAGCGCGACCAGAAATCCTCCGTATATCAGGAAATCCGCCACGATATCCATAAACGTCCCGAACTCCCGGCTCTCCTTGCGCAGCCGGGCCACCTCTCCGTCGAGCCCGTCCAGCAGACGGTTCAGGAGCCAGAGAACGAGGGCGGGGAGGTTGTGTCCGGCGGCGATGGCTCCGAGGCAGAGGAGTCCTATCCCCAGGCCCGCTAGGGTCAGGGCGTCGGCCGTTACGCCCCGGTCCGCCAGCGCGCGGGCGAGGGGGCGGTACAGGGGCTTCGCCGCTCGCCGCAGCTCCTCGTCTACCATGCGCCGATGATAGACGCTCTCCGGGGAGCCCGCTATGGACACGGGGCGGCGGGTTCCGTATGCTTTTACGCGGCATAAGGCCAGGCGCGCTCTCTCCTGTGGCGGAAGGCGCGTGGGGAACCTGAGTGTGGAGGGAGGTTAGCTGAGTGGAGGAGTTCTTTACCACCCTGTCAGGCTACGTGTGGGGCGTGCCCATGATCGTGCTGCTCCTGCTCACGGGGCTCTTCTTCACCATCATCCTGAAGGGGTTGCAGTTCCGGCATCTCGGACCCGCGCTGCATCTGGCCCTCATCCAGCGCAAAGACCCCGTAGGCGACGGCGACGTCTCGCACTATCAGGCGCTCACGACGGCACTGGCCGCCACCGTCGGGACGGGGAACATAGTCGGTGTCGCCTCGGCGATCGCGGTCGGCGGTCCGGGGGCGCTCTTCTGGATGTGGATGACGGGCCTTGTGGGCATGGCGACCAAGTATGCCGAGGCGGTGCTCGGCGTGAAGTACCGCCACACGGACGCGGCGGGTGAGAAGAGCGGCGGGCCGGCCTTCTACCTGACCAACGGCGTGGGGGGCACGTTCGGGCGCGTGCTGGGCATCTTCTTCGCCATCGCCACGGCGATAGCGGCCTTCGGCATCGGCAACATGGTCCAGTCCAACGCCACGACCACCAACCTGGAGTTCGCCTTCGGGATTCCGACCATCATCTCTGCCGCGATCCTCACGGTCCTGGCGGGAGTGGTTATCCTCGGCGGGATCCGCTCGATCGGGCTCGTGACCTCGGTCCTCATCCCGGTCATGGCGCTCTTCTACATCGCGTGCGCCACGGTCGTGCTGCTCGTGAACGTGACGGCCATCCCCGGCGCCATAGCCACCATCGTCTCCTCGGCCTTCACCGGAACGGCCGCTACCGGAGGCTTCCTGGGGGCCGGGCTGATGCTGGTCATCCGGCAGGGGGTTGCCCGGGGCATCTTCTCCAACGAGTCCGGGCTCGGCACCGGCGGCATCGCGGCGGCGGCGGCTCAGACCCGGGAGCCGGTGCGGCAGGCGCTGGTCTCCATGACCCAGACCTTCATCGACACGCTGGTCATCTGCACGTTCACCGGGCTCGCCATCGTGGTGACCGGCGTCTGGACCGAGGGCGGCGACGGCGGCAACTTCACCCAGCTCGCCTTCGCCACGGCGCTGGGCAATATCGGGCCGATAGTGGTCGCGGTCGGGCTGGCGCTCTTCGCCTTCTCCACCCTGCTCGGCTGGGCCTACTACGGCGAGCGCAACATGGAGTACCTCTTCGGACGGCGGGTCGTCGTCCCGTACCGGCTGCTGTTTATCGCAGGGATCTTCATCGGTTCGCTCGCGACGCTGGATGCGGTCTTCGCCTTCTCCGACGTGATGAACGGCCTGATGGCCTTCCCGAATCTGGTCGGGCTGCTCCTGCTCTCGGGTGTGGTCCTGAGGGAGACCCGCAGCTACTTCCAGCGGCAGGGAATGGAGCGGGCCGGAATCCGGTAGGCAGCCTACGGCTGCAGGGCGAACGCTGCACCGCAGCGTTCGCCCTGCACCTCGCACACGGCCGCGACCACGGTGCCGGGATCTCCGAGGTCCGCGAGGGAGATCACGGCCCCCGTCTCCCCGGAGATCGCGTAGCTCCGGTAGATGATCTTTTCTCCGGCTCCCCAGATGTGGAGCCGGAGAGGGTACTTCTGAGGCCGGAACTCCAGCGCCCTTCCGGAGTGCCGCACCCAAAGAGCGGCCGGCGCGCTCCCCTCCCCGGTGCTCCGGAGCGTGACCTCTTCTCCCGGCCCCAGCCGGACGCGGTTTGCGGGCGCGAGGTAGAGCTCTGCGCCCTGCGGTGCCTCAAGTGTATAGAGCAGCTCCCGGGAGCCGGCCGAGGCTTCCAGCTCGTCCTCGGGGCCGTACAGGTAGAGATCGGGGGAGGGCTCCAGATCCGCGAGAGCCAGCAGGGTGGAGACGTAGATCGCTGTCCGCTCCGTCGTGCTCGGGACGGGCAGCAGGACCGTTCCCGGGCTCCACTCCTCCAGTCGGCGGCGCAGCTCCGCGACCGGCGGCTGCCGATCCCGCCCGACGGCGAGCTCCTCCAGGGGGTGGTGCGGCAGATTCGCGGCCCGCTCGAAGCGCTCCGGAGCGGCGCTCCGGCCGCCCGGCGTTAGGGCGTAGACCGGTTCCGGAGCGCCGGGGGCCGGGAGCGGGCTGGCCTCGACATCCTGCGGCATCCCGACGGTGACCACGGGGGTCTCGAGCTCTGGGAGGGGGCGCGGGTCTCCGGGCAGGCTCGTCAGGTAGACGGGCAGGGCGGCGACCGTGCAGAGCGCGGCGAGAAAGATCAGGAGCGGCGCCGCGCGCCTGCGGCGGCGGAACCGGCGCATCCCTCTGCCCTCCGTCCTCGGCACGGAGAAGATCATAGCCGATTAAAGAGCCGGCCGACGTGTCGGGGTTGACGCGCCGGGGTATTTGTTCCTTACTACGGTTATTCCGGAGACACTGGAGGAGGCTATGGGCAAGCTGTTAAAGGCAGGGCTGGCCGCGGGCGGCACGGTGGCGGCTGCCAGACTGCTGCGCAGGGCATTCAGGAGCGAACCCCGGTACGCTCCGTGGGAGAAGCCCCCGTACCGGGACTTCCCGAACAAGGTCCTGATAGCGGGGGGAGGCTTCGCCGGCTACACCGTGGCCAGGGATCTCTGCGAGCTCACCCGCGACCGGGAGGATGTGGGTGTCATGGTGATCTCCCGGGAGAACTTCCTGACCTTCTGGCCCATGGTGCCGGAGGTTATAGCCAACGACATAGACGCGCAGAACATCGCCCAGCCCCTGCGCCGGTCGCTTATCCGGGCGGGGGCCAGCTTCCGCCGGGCGGAGGTGGAGAGCGTGGACTTCGACCGGCGGTGCGTGAGGGCCGGGGGACAGGAGTTCCCGTACGACCATCTGGTGCTGGCTCTCGGCGGGCAGCCCAATTTCTTCGGCATCCCGGGCGTCGAGGAGCACAGCCTGACGATGAAGGGGCTCTCGGATGCCATGCGCATCCGCAACCGGATGATCGAGCGTTTCGAGGAGGCCACCCTCGCGCGCGGCGACGTCCCGGACTCCCGGCTGACGTTCGTCATCATCGGGGGTGGTGCGACGGGCGTGGAGACCGCCGCGCAGCTCCACTCGCTCGTGCACCACGCCCTCGCTCCGGACTACCCGAACATCAATCCGCACCGGGTCAGGATCATCCTCATCGAAGCCGCAGACGAGATCCTGCAAGAGCTGGACCCGGCGCTGCGGCGGGTGGCGCGGGCTAAGCTGGTCGAGCGCCGGATAGAGGTGCTGACCAAGACGGCCGCCCAGGAGGTTACCGGAGACCGCGTGATCCTGAACAACGGGGATGTGATCCGCTCGGAGAACGTGATCTGGACGGCCGGCGGGCGGCCCAACGCCAAGCTGCGGGATCTGGACCTGCCGCTCACCAAACTGGACGGCGTGATCGTGGACCGCTACCTCAGGGTGCAGGACCGGGAGAACGTGTGGGCGTTGGGCGACTGCGCCGCCATCCCGGGGAGGGATGGGAAGTACGTCCCGCCCACGGCCCAGGCTGCGACTCAGGAGGGGCACGTGCTGGCCCGCAATATCCTGGCGGCCATAGACGGTGCCGGCGAGCTGGAGGAGTTCGAGTACCGGCCGTTGGGGCAGCTCGTAGAGCTCGGGGCCAATTTCGCCGTCAACGAGGTGATGGGGGTGAAGTTCAGCGGTCTGCTCGCCGCACTCTTCTGGCGGGCCGTCTACCTGACCAAGCTCAAGAGCCCGCAGAACCGGCTGCGGGTCGTGCTGGACTGGGTGCTGCACGCCTTCTACCGCCCGGCGACGACCCAGATCCGGGGCCTCGGGTAGCGGCGGGCGTTGGAGCTGCTGGTCCCTCTGATAGTGGCGGGGTACCTGCTCGGCTCCGTTCCGACCGGGGGTCTGGTGGCCCGCAGGCTCCTGCGCCGGCCTCCGCCGGGCAATCCGGCCCCGCTGGAGCTCTACGAACGCGCCGGCCGGCTGACCGGCGCGCTGGCGGCCCTGCTGGAGGTGGCCAAGGGAGGCGTCCCGGCGCTCGCCGGCTACCTCGCTCTGGGGATGTCCGGAGCGGTGTGGGCCGGATCGGCGGCCGTCTTCGGTCACGCGGTCTCGATCTTCATGCGCGGGGGCGGAGGGAAGGGGGTCTCCCCGGTCGTGGGGGTGCTCCTGATAGTTCACCCGCTGGTCGTTATAATTCTTGCCATGGTGTGGACCGCCGCGCTCTCCGCCTGGCGCTACGCCTCGCTGGCGGCGCTGGTGGCGGCGGCGGTCACGCCGCTCGCTCTGGCGGCGGTCGATGCCGGGAACGAGGACGAAGGCACCGTGCTGGCGGGGGCCGTGTTCTGGGCCCTGCTGGTGTTCTTTGAGCACCGGGAGAACATCCGGCGGCTGATAAACGGGCGGGAGGTCCGGTTCCGGGCCTCGCCGAGAAGGAGATTGAGATGACGTTCGCGAACCAGCTCACCATAGCCCGCCTCGTAGCCGTGGTGCCGGTCATGGCGGCTCTGTACATACAGTTCCCCTACAACCGGACGGTGGCGGTCACGCTGTACGTGGGCGCGATCCTGACGGATTACCTGGACGGCGTGCTCGCCCGCCGCAGCGGGAAGGTCACGAACTTCGGCAAGCTGATGGACTCCATCGCGGATAAGGCCATCATAGTAAGCCTCTTCTTCGCGCTGGTCGGGATGGGGCTGATGCCGTCCTGGATGGCGGCGATCATGGTCGTGCGCGAGTTCGCCGTGACGGGCCTTAGGATGGTGGCTCTGGAGAGCGGGCTCGTGATCGCGGCCAACCGCTGGGGTAAGGCGAAGATGGTCTCTCAGAGCCTCGCCATCCTGCTGCTGCTTCTGGAGCTGGAGACGGTCGGGCTGTGGGCCATGGCGGTGGCCACCGTGCTCACGCTCATCTCCGGCTGGTCGTATCTGAAGGACGCGCCGCGTATCCTCTCCGCCGCGGCGGGCGGGCAGCGTTAAAAGAGCGTTAAGAAAAGTAGTAAAATTCTGCAGATTTCTATGGAGCAGAGGTCCAGAGAGCGACTGACTTCGGCCGAGGTGGATCTGGTACTGCGCCGGGCCGCCGAGCTGAGCGCCCGCCGCAAGGACCAGGAGTACACCGTCTCGGCGGATGTGCTGGTGCAGGTGGCCGCAGCTGCGGGGATCAGGGAGAGCGACGTCCGGCGGGCTCTGGCCGAGCTCCGCTCGGACCGCGCCGAGGAGCCGGAGAGCCTGGCCGGGCGGCTGTACGGCCCCTCCCGCTTCCGGGCGGTGCGCGAGATAGAGCGCCCCGCCGACGCCGTGCGGGAGCATCTGGAGGCGCTCCTGCGCCAGGAGCAGGGACTCAAGCTGCGGCGCAAGACCGCGGCCGGGTCCTTCTGGGACGCGGGGGATCTGCTCGGGATGGTGCGCCGGGCGCTGGACTTCTCCGGCCACCGCCCGCTCCTGAAGGCGCACTCGGTGGAGCTCAGGATCGAGGAGGTCGAGGACGGACGCTGCCGGGCCGGCCTGACCGCCGACGTCTCCAACCTCCGCTCGGAGAACCTGCAGGCCGGGGGCATCCTGGGAGCTACCTTCGCCTCGCTCTTCGCCATCGCGGGCTTTGCCGATGCGCTCTTCTTCCTGGGCGTGCTGCCGGCGCTGGCGGCCCCGGCTGTAGGGTTCAGGTTCGCCTACCACAGGGCGAGCACCGAGATTCGCCGCGCGCTGGACGCGCTGCTGGACGCGGCCGAGGAGGGCCCGCCGCCGGAGGAGGGCGAAGAGCGGCGGGAGAACCGGGGGCCGATCCGGGCGCCAAACCCCATCCCGCGCTTCTCTCCCGGCGACCGCTCGGCGGAATCCTAGAGAGGAAGGAGAAGATGCAGCCATGAGACTCTCCGGCAAGAAGGTGGCCGTTCTGGTCGCCGAGGGCTTCGAGGATCTGGAGTACTGGGTCACCCTGATGCGTCTGCAGGAGGAAGGCGCCGAGGTTGTCAGCGTCGGCCCCACGACCGAGCCCGTCTCCGGCAAGAACGCGCTAACCGCGCGGGCCGATACCACCCCCGGCGGGGTGAACGCCGAGGAACTGGACGGGATCGTGATCCCGGGCGGCTGGGCACCGGACAGGTTGCGGCGCTACCCGGAGATCACGGGCCTCGTAAGGGCCGTCCACGAGCGGGGGAAGGTCGTCGGGATCATCTGCCACGGCGGACTGGTGGGCATCTCGGCCGGCATCGTGGACGGCGTCCGGGCCACGGGCTCGCTCGGGATCAAGGACGATCTGATAAACGCCGGAGCCGAGTGGGTGGACAAGCCCGCCTTCCGCGAGGGAAACCTGGTCTGGGGCCGGGTGGTGGCGGATATCCCGGACTTTTGCCGCGAGCTGGTCGCCGCCCTGGCCGGGTGACCGGCGTGTTACACTCAGGCACGGGATGAAGAGCATCGGAGCCATACTGCTGGGTATGCTGCTCTCCGCGATTATCGGGGTGCTCCTGATCTCCGGGATCTTCGGCCCGGTCTTCGCGACTTTCTTCGAGACCGCCACGGCCCGCCAGCTCTCCTTCCCGGCCGGGCTGTTCATCTTCGGGGTGGCCTTCTATTTCGGCGGCATGCTTGCCAGCTACCGGGCCCCCCACCGGCGCGTGCTGCACGGCACGCTGGTGAGCGTAGCCTCGTTCGGCGTCTCGCTGGTCGTGAACCTGGGGGTGGTGGCCTTCTCTTCTCCGGCCGAGGACCCCCTCGCCGGCTTCCGCTCGGCCGGGATCGCGGCCTTCACCGCGCTGCTGGTGCTCGTCTCGTTCGGGGCTTCGTTCTACGGGGCGCGCCGGGGCGAGGAGCTCTACCACTACAACCGGCAGTTCGCTCGCCGGGGACACTAGCGAGCCTGTACGCCCAGAGAGACGCAGCCGCGGGCATCCATGCGGGCGTTGGGCTCCAGCTCGCGGTTTGAGAGCACAGCCGGGTCGTCTCCGGTCCCGGTGAGGTAGACGCGCGGCTCCTCGATGCCCTCGGTCGGGTCGGCGGTGTAGCGGCGCCAGCTTATCTCGGACCACACGAAGGTGAGCTCGGCCTTCGCCGGGTCGCTGCCGTCGAGGCCCACGTGCACCCGCGGCAGTCCCAGAGCCTTGGAGATGGATGCCACAACCCGGGCGTGCTCGCTCTGATTGAAGAGGCGCAACCCGGCCCGCAGCCGGAGCTCGGGCTCCGCCAGCCGGTCGAGCCGCTCCCAGACCTCCTCCAGCTCGGCGGAGAGCCGGTCGTTCTCCAGCCGCGCACCCTCCAGCTCGCGCCGCAACGCCTCCGAACGCTCCTCGGCGAGCGTTCGCCCGGCGTCCAGCTCCCGGATGCGCTCCTCCAGGTGCTCCCGCTGCCGCTCATGCTCGCGGGTGAGGGTCTCCCGCTCCTCCTGCCGGATTCGCCCGGCGCGGCGGCGCTCCTCTTCCAGATCCTGCTCCAGCTCTCGCCGCCGGGCCTCGAGGCTCTCCAGCGACTCCTGGAGCTCTGAGATCCGGCGCTCCAGCTCCTCCCGCTCCTCCGCCCGCTCCCGCTGCGCGCGCTGCAGCTCCTCCTCCATCGCAGCCTGCTCGCGAAGGCGGGATTCCTGCAGCTCGACCAGCCGCCGCTGGAAGACCCCGGCCTCGGTCTCCAGCTTGACCCGCAGGCCCCGCAGCCTCTCCCGCAGCTCTTCGAGCTCCCTGCGGTGCCGGGCCTCCTGGTCCCGGAGACGGCTTTCCAGCTCGCGCGCGTGCTCCTCGCGCAGGGAGCGGTTGTCCGCCTCCCGCTGGGCCTGCAGGGCCCCAAGCCTCCGGGAAGCCTCCAGCCGCGTCTCCCGCATGAGCCGCTCGTGGGCCTCTGCGGTCTCCCGCCGGCGGGCCTCGTACTCCCGCCGCAAGGCTTCGAGCTCCTGCCGGTGCAGCTCCCGCAGCTCTTCGAGCCTCCGCTGGCCCTCGGCCCGGACGACCTCCACCGCATCCCGGCGGCGCTCCTCCAGCTCCTCCCGCAGCTCCTCCAGCTCCCTGCGGTGCCCCTCCTGCATTCGGGCGCGCTCGGCCGCCCTCGCGGCCCTGAGCTCGCTCAGCTCTGACTCCAGCTCTCCGGCGCGGCTCCTCAACTCCTCCAGAGCGGCGTCGCGGCTCTCGATGGCCCGCTCGCGTGCGCTCACCTCTTGCCGCGCGGCCTGCAGGGCGACACGGGCCCGCTCCAGGTCCTGCCGCAGGCTGGCGACCTCACCCTCCAGCGAGTCCACTAGCGTTCCGGCAGCCTCGAGCTGACCCTCCAGCTCGGAGATGTACTCCCGCAGATGAGCGGGATCGCTCTCGGAGACGACCTGCTTCCAGCCCCGCCGCCGGGCCTCATCGGCCCCCTGAGGAGAGACGTCATGGACCCGGCCCGAGTCCGGGTCCATGAATCTTGGCCACTTCTCCCCGGTGAGCCGCAGCCGACCCGTTATCGGGCAACGTGCCTCCCGCTCCCCTCCAGGGCCCTCGTGCGGCACGCCCGACTCATCCCCCGCTCCGACGATCATATCGGGATCAGGGTAAACCCTCCGGTCTCCCCGGTAAAGGCCCGGAGGAGAGGGATCAGGTCCGGCAGGCGGGGCAGATGCCCTCCACGACGAGCGCGGCCTCCGTGATCTCGTACGGTGTGTTCGGCTGCAGGCGGGAGTGCAGATCGCCAAGGTCCACGTCCGGTATCTCATCTACCCGGCCACAGCGCACGCACCGGATGTCGCAGTGAGGCTCGGTGTTCAGATCGTAGCGGGTGGGCGAATCGGACCAGTGCTTGGTGTCTATGACACCGATCTCCTCCAGCACCGAGAGCGCCTGATAGACGGTCCCCAGCGCCACCCGCGGGTTCTTCTTCTTGACGGCCAGGTAGATCTCCTCAGCCGACGGATGGCCGTCAGAGTCCCTGAGCGCGTCCAGAACCGCCCGGCGCTGCGAGGTCAGCGTGTAGCCCGAGCGCCTGAACTTGTCCCTGATGTCCTGCTCTACCCTGCTCACCGCCGTTCAACTAATAACGATTCCTGTTTTGGCATTCTATCATACCGGGAAAGGGCGGTTGATAGTATGTAGAACGGCGCAAAAGAGGAACCGGAATCGAATTGTTGATAGCGATTCTCAAAAACGTCCTGTTGGTGGTGCGCAACCTCTCCCGGCGGCTGCTGAGGAGGCCGCCGGAGTACGTATTGCTGGAGGTCTCCGGGCGGCTTCCGGAGTTCCGTCTGCGGGAGCCGTTCTTCCGGCGGCTGGTGGCGCGGCCGCGTGCGGGGGTGACGCTGGAGGAGCTGCGGGAGCGGCTGGAGAGGATCGCGGCCGACGGGAGGGTTCGCGGGGTGGTACTCCGGGTGCGGGGTCTGCAGGCGGGTTGGGCGGCGCTGGAGGAGCTGCGGGGGGAGATAGTCCGGTTCCGGGAGCGGGGTGGGCGGGTGATCGCCTATCTAGTGGATGCCGGCACCAGGGACTACTATCTGGCGTGTGCGGCGGATGAGATTCTGGCTCCGCCGGCGGCCACCGTGAGCGTGACCGGGGTGCGGACCCGGGTGAACTTCCTGAAGGATGCTCTGGCGCGGTTCGGGGTGGAGGGCGAGGTGCTTGCGGTCTCGCCGTACAAGTCTGCCGGGGAGGTATTCACGCGGACGGATTTCTCGCCCGAGGCTCGGGAGCAGGCCGAACGCCTGCTGGACCGGCGCTACGCGGAGCTGGAGGAGGCCGTGGTCGAGGGGCGCGGCATGAGTCCCGAGGAGGTGCGTCAGAAGATAGACGGCGCGCCCTACCCGGCGCGCCGGGCGCTTCGGGAGGGGTTGCTGGACGGTCTGGCCTACGAGGACGAGTTGCCGCGGAGGCTGGGCGGGGGGGTGTCGATCGGGGAGTGGGAGCGGGCCGGGAAGGCGCTGCGTCTGCCCTACCTGCCGTTGATCCGGGGCCGGGTGGCGGTCGTCGGGGTGACCGGTGTGATCGTCCGGGGGAGGAGCCGGCGGTTGCCGTTCCCGTTGCCGCTGCTCGGAGATGAGCAGGCCGGGAGCGAGTCGGTTATCGGGGCGCTGCGGCGGGCGGAGCAGAGCGGGAGCGTGCGGGGCGTGCTCCTGCATGTGGATTCGCGGGGCGGGGACGCTCTGGCCTCGGATCTCATCTGGCGGGAGGTGGAGCGCATCCGGCGCAGGAAGCCCGTGGTGGTGCTGATGGGAGAGACGGCGGCCTCGGGCGGTTACTACGTCTCAGCGGGGGCCAGCGGCATCGTGGCGCGGCGGAGCACGGTGACCGGGTCCATCGGGGTGCTCATCTTCCGTCCCACCGCGGTTGGGCTCTACGGGAGGCTCGGGGTGAACCCGGTGGCGCTGGAGCGGGGTGCGCGCTCCGGGATCATGGACCCCGCCCGCAGGCCGGGTCCGGACGAGCTGGCGGCGCTGGAGGGGAGCATGTATGCCATCTACTCGGAGTTCAAGGACCGGGTGCGGCGGGGGCGGGAGATAGAGGAGGGGGAGCTGGAGCCGCTCGCCGGGGGGCGGGTCTGGACCGGAGAGGAGGCGCGGGAGAGGGGGCTGGTAGACGAGACCGGCGGCTTCCGGGCGGCCGTGCGCCGGGTCGCGGAGCTGGCGGGGATTCCCCCGGAGGCTGCGGAGCGCAACCTGTTGCACGTCCCGCCGCAGAAGAAGGGGCACCCTGAGCCCGGACCGGTAGAGGGGCTGCTGGAGGCTGCGGGGGAGGTGCTGAGGGAGCCGCGAGTCTGGCTCCTTGCGCCGTACGAGCTCGGGGAGTGAATCCGTAACTTCCTCTGCCGGGGCAGGGGAGTATGATTGCTCCCGGCACATATTTTCAGAGCTGAGAGGTTTTAGACGTGAGATTCTGGAAAGAGGTGGATGCGCGGTCGATGGCCGCGCTCTCCGGGGGACATCTGTTCACGGACGTGAACCAGGGAGCCGTGGCCGCCCTGCTCCCGTTTCTGGTCGTGGAGAGGGGGCTCTCCTACACGGCCGTTGCCGGGCTCATACTGGCCGCCACGGTGAGCTCCTCGATCGTGCAGCCCGTCTTCGGGCACTTCTCGGATCGGCGGTCGCTGCCGGCGCTCATGCCTGGGGGGCTGCTGCTGGCCGGTGCCGGGATAGCCCTCGTGGGGGTAGCTCCGAGCTACCCGCTCATCTTCCTCTGCGTCGTGTTGAGCGGCATCGGGGTGGCCGCCTTCCACCCGGAGGGGTCGCGCTTCGCCAACTACGTCTCCGGATCGCGCCGGGCTACGGGCATGAGCCTCTTCTCCGTGGGCGGCAACGTCGGCTTCGCGCTCGGGCCGGTGATCACGACCCCGCTGGTACTGATCTTCGGGCTGCCGGGGACGCTCTTCCTGATTCTGCCGGCGGCGGTGATGAGCGCGCTTCTGGCGCTCTCGATACCGAGGCTCGCGGGCTTCCGGCCGCGTTCTGGGCGTCCGGCGGGCGGGGAGCGGGACGGCCGGGACCGGCTCCCGGCCTACTGGGGGCCATTCGCGCGTCTTATCGCCCTCATAACCGCCCGCTCGCTGGTGTACTTCGGGCTGGTGACCTTCGTCCCGCTCTACTATGTGCAGGTCTTCGGGGCCTCGGAGGGGCGGGCGAACGCAGCGCTCTCGGTTATGCTCTTCGCCGGGGCGGTGGGGACCATGATCGGAGGGCCGCTCGCCGACCGCTTCGGGCGCAGGACGGTGGTGATCGCCTCGATGCTCGCGCTGCCCCCGCTCATCCTGGGCATGAGCCTCTCCGGCGAGCTCGCCGGGATGGTGCTGCTCGCGCTCATCGGAGCGTGCACCATCGCCACCTTCGGCGTGACGGTGGTGATGGGACAGGAGTATCTGCCGGGCCGGATCGGCATCGCCAGCGGGTTTACCATCGGGTTCTCCATCGGGCTCGGCGGGCTCGGGGCCCCGGTGCTCGGGGCTGTGGCGGATGGGTTCGGTCTCTTCTCCACGATGCTGGTCGTGGCCGCGCTGCCGCTGGTCGGGCTGGCTATCGCGCTCACGCTCCCGAAGAAGGTGCCGGCCGCTGCGTAGGAGGCGCGGTGTAATCTCGCACGCTTCGCGGAGGGCTGCGCGGGGGTAAGATACGCTGCGGATGCGGAACCTCTTCTACAGGCTCGGCAGCTTCGACTACCGCCACCGCCGGCTCGTGATAGCCGTCTGGGCCTGCGCGCTGGTCGTGGCGGCGTTCTTCGCGCCGCAGCTCTCCGGACAGCTCCGGGGTGGGGGCTTCGAAGGGGCGGATTCCGAGGCCGAACGGGTGCAAGAGATGATGGTCGAAGAGTTCGGCATCTCCCCGGCGGCGCTCACCGTGGTCTTCACGAGCGACGAACTTCCGGCCACAAGCGAGGAGTTCCAGCGGGAGGAGGACCGGATACTGGAGGCTCTGCGCGAGATGCCGGAGGTCCGGAGCGTGACCACCTACCGGGATACGCAGGACCCCAACTTCATCTCCGAGGATGGCCGGAAGAGCTACGCGGTGGTCGGCTTCCGGGTCTCGCTGGACGAGACGCAGGGGCTCGTGGACAGGGTACGGGAGAAGGTCGGCGCCGGTGAGCTGGAGACCTACGTGACCGGCCCGCCCGCGGTCTATCTGGACATCGAGGAGGCCACCAACGAGGACATCCGGCAGGCGGAGAAGTACGCCGCACCGTTCGCGCTCCTGATCCTGCTTATCGCCTTCGGATCGGTGGTCGCGGCCGGGGTCCCGATCATGATGGGTCTCGTCAGCGTGGCGACCACGCTGGCCATCCTGTACTTCGTCTCCGGCGTCTACGACATGTCCATCTTCGTCCTGACCATCGCCACGATGCTCGGTCTGGCGTTGGGGATAGACTACGCTCTCTTCTTCGTGAGCCGGTTCCGGGAGGAACTGGAGATCCATCCCGTCTCCGAGGCGGTACCGCGCTCCGTGGCCACGGCGGGAAGAGCCATCTTCTTCTCTGGCCTGACGGTGCTGATCGGGCTCAGCGGGCTGCTCTTCTTCCCGTTCATGTTCATCCGCTCGATCGGGGTCGGGGGCGTTTTCGTCGTCTTCGTCGCGGTTTCGGCCGCCCTCACGCTGCTCCCGGCCGCCCTCGGTGTGATGGGAGACCGGGTGAACCGGCTCTCCGTCATGCGCCAGCGCACGGGCGGCGGCCCCTTCTGGCGCCGGAGCGCACGGCTGGTGATGCGGCGGCCGGTCGTCATTATCCTGACGGTTGTGGCGGTGCTGCTGGCGCTCCTCTGGCCGGTGACGCACATGAGGATCGGGGTGCCGGAGGCGAGCGTCCTGCCGGCCGAGTACGAGTCGCGTATCGGGGATGACATCCTCAAGGAGGATTTCAACTACCCGGCTTTGAACCCGATGCAGATCCTGGTGAACACCTCGGGAGATCCCCTGAGTGCGGAGAATCTGCGGCACCTGCGGACCCTGACGGACGAGATCGCCACCACCCCCGGCGTGGGCGAAGTGGAGAGCGTCTACACCGTGGGGGAGGAGGCCGCTCGCGCTTACGCCGAACGGGTCGGGGAGGCCCGGGCGCGGGCCGGGGCCGCGGCGGCGGAGAGGGTGGACGATCTCACCCGGCAGCAGCTCGCACAGCTCGGGACCGTGCCGCCGGGGGCCGAGGAACGGGTGCGAGCGGAGGTGGAGCTTCGGGTGCAGCGGGAGCTGGAGGCCGAACTGCCGGACCTGCCGGAAGGCGTCTCCGCGGAGGGGGAGATCTCGCCGGAGGGCGTGGCGAACTTCCTGAGGAGCCCGGAGGCACGCCAGTCGGAAGAGCTACAGGCGGCGCTGGATTCTCTGGTGGCCGGAGACCTCACGCTGGTGCGGGCCGTGCAGGAGGAGAACCCCTACACCGAAGAGGCGCGCGCGATCGTAGAGCGGGTGCGCGCAATAGAGCCGCCGGAGGGGATGAGCATCCTCGTCGGAGGGCTCTCGGCCGGGCAGAAGGATTTCATCTCCGAGCTCTACGGCATGGCCCCCTACGCCGTGGCCTTCGTGCTCGGCGTAACCTACGCCGTGCTGGCCGTGACCTTCCGCTCGTTCTTCCTCCCGATCAAGGCCGTCATCGTGAACATGCTCAGCCTCACCGCCAGCTTCGGCGCGATGGTCTGGGTCTTTCAGGACGGTCATCTCTCGGGTCTCCTGGACTTCACGCCCCTGGGGTTCGTAGACGCCACGGTGCCCATACTCATGTTCTGCACGGTCTTCGGCGTCTCGATGGATTACGAGGTCTTCCTGCTCTCCCGCATCCGGGAAGCGTACGAGTACGGCGAGAGCAACACCGAGAGCGTCGCCAAAGGACTCTCGGCCACGGCCGGGATCATCACCTCCGCGGCCGCGATCATCGTCGTGGTGACCGGTGCGTTCGCCTTTACCGGCATCATCCTAACTAAGGCCGTCGGACTGGGGCTGGCAGTCGCCGTCTTCGTGGACGCCACCATCATCCGGGTGCTGCTCGTCCCGGCGACCATGCGTATCCTGGGCGACTGGAACTGGTGGCCCGGCGGCCGCAAGGGCGTCTTCCTGGGAGGACGTCGGAGGCCCTGAAAGCCCGCTATCGAGAGCAATTCTTGATCTTGAGACGAGGCGCGGATACACTTATCCCGATGACGCTAGGCGATTTCGAGCGGATACTCAAGAGCCGGGGCTACCGGATGACCAACCAGCGGCGCATCATCGCGCGCGAGCTGGAGGAGGCCCGGCATCTCTCGGCGGAGGAGATCTACGACCGGGTCAAGGAGGAGCATCCGGAGATGGGGCTCTCCACCGTCTACCGTACGCTGGATCTTCTGCACGAGCTGGGGGTCGTGCGCAAGGAGGACTTCGGCGACGGCTACGCCCGTTACGAGCTGATGACCGAGAAGCCTCATCACCACGCCCGCTGCCGGAGCTGTGGGACCGTGATCGAGTTCAACGAGGAGCTGGTTGAGTATCTGGCGCTGCAGGTGGAGCGGGAGACCGGGTTCGTGACCGACTGGCACGAGCTCATGCTCTACGGGCGGTGCGCCCGCTGTGCGGAACGGGGGGACCTCTAAGAAATAGATGATATATTCTGGGCGGTATGGCCGTTCGGGACAGGTTCGTCGCTCTCGCGGCCACGCCGCGGGTCTGCCCCCGGTGTGGTTCGCGCGCCGTGCGCTATCCCGTCTCGACGCACCGCCGCGAGGTTCGGGAGGCGGTCAAGGTCAAGATAGCCGAGACCGGGGAGATAACGGGGGTGGAGGTGGATGCCGCGGAGGTTCTGGCCGCGAGCCGGGGCATCGGCCGTCTGCGGCACGGGGGGGAGGTATGCGAGAGGTGTCTGGCGGGCATAGTCTTAGGGCTCAACCCTGTCGTACTGGTGCGCTGGGTTTGGTGGCGGGACAACCGGGGCCGGTTGCCGTTCGTGGTACGTGAGGGAGGGTTTATCCCGGAGGATTTCCCGGACCGGATCCTGGAGGGGGTGCCGAACGACCTTCCCTACCGGCGGGCGTTGCGAATGCTGCGCTGGCTGCTTGCTGCCGTTATCTCGGTCACCGGGCTCGTGTTCGGGCTCGGGCTGCTGGGGGTGCTGTTCGGGTTCCTGGGCGGCTGGACGGCGGCGCTGCTGCTCTCTGGGCTGGTCACCGGCGGGCTGTTGGCGAGCCTGAGGATCGCGCGCGGGATATCGCGCCTGCTCGGCGATCTGCGGGAGTGGAGATACTTCCTGGAGCTGGAGGACCGGAAGGTCTACCCGCACCGGGCTACGGGCTGAACTTCGTGCCGTCTTCGGCCGTGAGGATCTCTCCCTCGTAGCCTGCCGCGCGTACCTCCGCGGCGAGGTCGGTCTGCAGGAAGGCCGGAAAGTGTGTGATGACCACGCGGCGGGCTCCGGACTCGGACGCTATTCGTGCGACGCCTTCGGGGGTGAGGTGTCCCGGGACCTCCCCTCCGGCCGGGGCTCCGCACTCTATGAGCAGCGTATCTGCGTTGCGGGCCAGCGCGACGACGGACTCTCCGTAGGCGGTGTCTCCGGTGTACACGAAGGTCTTCCCGGCGGCCTCCAGACGGTACCCGATGCTCTCCGGGCGGTGCTCGGTCTTGGCCCAGAAGATTTGGCAGTCCGGCGTCTCTACCGGCACCCGGCACGCGAGAGGGAGCTGAACGGTCGGCATGGGGTAGTCTCCCACCATCCATTCGCCCCAGACGTTGGTGAGCGCCGCCCAGAACCTGTGGAAGGGCTCCGGTCCGCTGATAACCAGCTTCCTGTCGCGCGGCTCCCGTGCAGCGTACTTGATGGCGAAGAGCAGGGGAACGACGTCGACCGTGTGATCTGGGTGGAAGTGGGTGAAGAAGATCCTGTCCACCGAGAACGGGTCTATGCCCGCCCGCAGCATCCCGCGCACCGCTCCGGAGCCGAGGTCGAAGACCAGCGTCTCGGAAGCGGTCTCGACCACCACGCAAGATTGCCGGCGCTCCAGCTCCGGCAGGACCGTGCCCGAACCCACCACCGTTATCTCCAAGTCTTGCCTCCTCTCCCGGATAACGCCCAGAGCAGCCCGGCGAGTCCCAGCAGGAGCCCGCCCGCGACATCCGTTGCCCAGTGTACGCCGAGATACACGCGGGTGAGCGCCATGCCCGCCAGAAGCAGCGCCACGGCCAGCCTCATCGTCCGGCCTCCGCCGAGCGCGGCGATGAGCCCCAGAACGAGCACGGCCCGCGCCATGTGCCCGCTCGGATACGGGTAGGGGAAGGGGAGGCTGAGGAGGCCCGAGCTCGCCGGGACGCGTGCGGCATCCTCCGGCAGCTGCATGTACGGCAGGAGGAGCTTGCACACGATCCCCACGAGGCTCACGACCGCGAACGCCGCGAGCCCGCGGACCGCGAGCGTCCGGCGGTTCCGCAGCCAGAGAGCGGCCAGGACGCCGGCGAGCAGGGCTCCCGTCACCTCTATGCTCCCGAGCACCGAGAAGAACCAGCCGAGCCAATCCAAAACCCCGGTGCCCGCGCTCTGGACGGCGTGCAGAGCCCAGAGGTCGAAGCGCTCCGGAATCCCGGCGGCGACGGCCACGGAGAGCAGGATGAAGCCCGCCGCGGATGCTCCGGCTGCGCGATCGAGGCTCATGGCCGGTAAGGTTACTAGATCTTCGCGGAGGTGGCCGGACCGTCCCGCGAGGCGCTCTACGCTACCGCATCGCGAAAGGTCCGGCCGTACTCCCCGGCCTTCAGGATGC
The DNA here is from genome assembly GCF_004337705.1 of Rubrobacter taiwanensis. Classification (GTDB taxonomy): domain Bacteria; phylum Actinomycetota; class Rubrobacteria; order Rubrobacterales; family Rubrobacteraceae; genus Rubrobacter_C; species Rubrobacter_C taiwanensis. The sequence continues at coordinate 219,270 of NZ_SKBU01000015.1, read as the reverse complement.
GCTCCGCCTCCCGCTGGAGCTGACGCACCCGCTCGCGCGAGATGTTCAGCTCCTCACCCAGCTCGGCGAGCGTGGCGGGCTCGCGGTCGTCGAGACCGTAGCGCCGGATCAGTACGTACTTCGCCCGCTCGGGGAGGCGCTTGATGGCGTCCCGGAGCTGGGTGGTCTCCATCTCCCGCATTACGGTGTCCGGCGTGTCGGAGACCTTCTCGTCCTCGATGAAGTCTCCGAGTTCAGAGGCGGACTCATCCGTGCTCACCGGCTGGTCGAGGCTCGTGGCGTCCGGCGTGGCGCTCATCGTGAGCCGCACGTCATCCACGCTCCAGCCCAGCCGCTCGGCGAGCTCCTCTTCGGTCGGCTCCCGCTCCAGCTCCACCGAGAGCTCGTTGTAGGAGCGGCCCATCTTGCGGATCTTCTCCGTCATGTGCACCGGGACCCTTATGGTGCGGCCCTTGTCGGCCACGGCCCGCTGCACCGCCTGCCTTATCCACCAGGTGGCATACGTGGAGAAGCGGAATCCCCTCTCCGGATCGAACTTCTCAACCGCCTTCATCAGGCCGATGTTGCCCTCCTGGATGAGATCCTCGAACGGCAACCCGTAGCCACGGTACTTCTTGGCCACCGAGACGACCAGCCGCAGATTCTTCTCGATAAGCCTCTTGCGGGCCTGCTCGTCGCCTCGCTTGGCCCGGTTGGAGAGCTCTATCTCCTCCCGGTGCGTCAGGAGCTCCCCCTGACCGATGTGCGCCAGATAGCTGGCCAGAAGCTCCGGCGCCTCGTTCTCCCGATCTACCCTGCCCTGCTCAATCGCTCGGTCTATATCCCTCTTCATCTACAGGTCCCTTCCGAATCTGAACCCGGATATGCGGTTCTGAAATCAGTTTTAAGAACTACTACTAATTTTACCCTTCCGGCCCTCATTTCAAAACAGCCTGCTCTCTGGCGATTGCCTCTCACTCTTCTATACGCAGCCGGCGGCCGGAAAGTTGCCCGGCGGGCGGATTTTTCGGGAACTCGGGTGCGGAGAATAACCGTTATACTGGGGGCATGGCTTTAAACTCCGAGGCTGCAGAGATCATCACGCGGAGGCGGGAGGAGATCCTGGATCTCTGGGAGGCCAAGCTGCGGGAGACGGTTTCGGCCACGGGCTGGGCGGGGCCGCCCGAGGGGAGGCTGCGGGGGTACTTCGGGGAGCTTCTGGACGTCTTCGTGGAGTTTCTGCGCAGTCCTGAGACGGTGGAGACCTTCAGCCGGGAAGGGCGCACGCGGGCGCTGGTGGAGCGGGTCGCCCGGCATCAGGGGGAGCTCGGCCGGGACGCGGTGCAGGTCGTCAGCGACTACATGCTGTTGCGCCGGGCCGTCTGGGAGGTGGTCGGGCGGGAACTGGAGCTCGGTGGCCGGAGCGGGGAGGAGGTGGCGCGGTTCTTCGGCAAGACCATGGCGGCCATGGACTGGGCCATAGGGGCGGGGGCTGAGGCCTTCAACGCCATTCAGCTGGCGGCGTTCGAGGACGAGCTGGGGCAGGCCCGGGCCACCGATCTCATCACTGGGTTGCCGGATCGGGACAGCCTCAACCGCAAGCTGCTACCGCGGGCGATGCGGGAGCACCGGCGGCTCTCGCTGGCCGTCTTCGATCTGGACCGCTTCTCGGAGACCGTGGCGCTCGCCGGGGTGGGTCAGGCCCGGGCGGCTCTGGTACTCTTGGCGGAGACGGTGCGCAAAAGCGCGCCGGAAGGGGCTCTTTGTGCGCGCTTCGGGGACGATGAGATCTGTGTCATCCTGCCCGGCATGGACAGCGAGCAAGCCTACGGGGTGGCGGAGGAGGTGCTCGAGAACATCGCGTCGCTGCCCGAGCGGGAGAAGCCCTGGGAGTTAAACGTGCACGCGGGGATAGCCGAGTATCCGGTGCACGGCCGGGACGTCAACCAGCTGCTCTACGAGGTGACGCGGGCGATGCGGCTGGCCAAGCGTGTGGGCGGCAGTGGCATCATGATCGCCCGCTAGGCGGCGCTCTATAAGGGAGGGAAGATGATAGCGGTCATGAACCGGCTTCCGGTCCGGGAGGGGGCTGCGGGAGAGCTGGTGGACATGTTCGCCACCAGCCGGGGGGCGGTACAGGACTTTCCCGGCTTCGTCTCGATGGAGGTCATGCGCTCTGAGGATGAGCGCGAGGTGGTGGTCATAACCTGGTGGGAGAGCAGAGAGGCGTTCGAGAAGTGGGTTGAGAGCGAATCCTTCCGGCGGGCTCACGGCCGGAGCGGTGCACACCTTCTCACCGGCCACCCGCAGATGACCACCTATGCGGTAGAGGTCAGGCGTGAGCCGGGAGAGAAGGGGGGTGGCCGGCAGCGCCGCTGACCGCCACTTCGTAGGAGACCACCGCGCCGTGCTCGCCGCCCGGCGGTTCGTACTCGCCCCGGCCGAGTATGGCGAACGTCAGGGCGAAGAGCAGGAACATCACTCCGACCAGTATCACGTAGGCTATACGCTCTCTCATTGAGGACCGCCCTTCCGGTCTACTACTCCCGGTACATTCTACCGCAGGCCACTACTCTACAGGTGTTCGCTCTCCCGGACAATGTGCCGGGCCGGATAGGACACGAGGATGGGGTACAATAATCTCGGGCGGGGCCGTTCGCCCTCTGCTGTGTATCCGAGAGAGAAACCGAGCCCCGAGGAGATGAAGACTTCGTTCCCGCCGGCCGAACATATAAAGCTTCAGGAGCAGGAGTGCCGGGAGCTTCTGCGGATCCTGCGCGGCATGGGCATCGTCACGGCCGACCGCGCGTATGCTCCCGGTGACGTGATCTACCGCGAGGGGGAATACGGCGACGCCCTCTACATCGTAGAATCCGGCATCGTGAAGCTCTTCAAGACCTACTCCGGCAGCAAGGAAGCGACGTTGCGGATGCTGCGGGAGTGGGACATCTTCGGGCATCTGGCCTTCACCGGGGAGGCCGTTCAGCGGGCCTACGCCGAGGCCGTGACGGCCTGCAAGGTGATCAAGGTCCCGAAGGTATTCGTGGAGAGGGCCATCCGGCGCGAGCCGGAGGTGGCGCTGAAGCTGCTCACCCTCTCCGAGCTGCGGCTCGTGCAGTACGAGGAGCTGGTCAGGTGCCTGCTGCCGCGGGAGACCGAGGTTCGCCTGGCGAGCTTGCTGCCGCTACTGGCCGAGAAGTTCGGCGCGGTTGAGGATGGGGAGGTGATGATAGACCTCCGGCTCACCCACCAGGACATCGCGGCTATGGTGGCCTCTACCCGGGAGTCGGTGACCAAGGTGCTCAACGAGCTACGGAACCGCGGCATCGTGGACATGGAGGGCGGGCGGCTGAGGCTGCGGGACCGGGCGGAGCTGGAGCGAATCAGCCGCTCGTAGTATTCCCCTTCGGCCGCCGCAGGCTCTCCACCCAGGCTGCGATGCGGAGCGATTCCCGCGCCAGCAGCGAGCCCGCCACGGCCAGGATCAGGATGTAGACGGCCGTGAAAGACCCTATGAGCGGGCTGAGCCCCGCGCTCACCGCCAGGGCTGCCAGAACGATGCTGAACTCGCCACGCGGGATGAGCGTGAGGCCGGCGGTCAGCGAGGCCGGGAAGGAGAGGCCGGCTATTCTGCCCGCCAGCAGGCCGGTGGCCGTCTTGCCCAGGATGGAGATTATGGCCGCAACCGCGGCGGCGGCGAGTACCGCCTGGATGTTCTCCAGCCGGATGGTGAGGCCGAAGTGGAGGAAGAAGACGCCGGCGAAGATATCGTGGACGGGTCTCAGGCGCTGCTCAATGCGCTCCACGTGGCCGGTCTCGGCCAGGATCAGGCCCAGGAGCAGCGCTCCGATCGCGCTTGAGATGTGAACCATCTCCGCCAGCCCGGCCACCAGAACGAGCGCGGCGAAGATCGCCACGACGAACAGCTCGTCGGAGACGATGCGCTCCAGCAGGCGCTGCGCGCCGCGGGAGATGAAGCGGGCCGTCCCGATCGTGGCGGCCACGATTCCCAGCGCCAGAGCCGGCTGCAAGAAAGAGGCGGCTTCCTCGGTGCCGCCGGAGACGGATGAGAGCACGGCCAGATATCCGGCTATGACCAGATCCTCGAAGACCAGGATGGAGAGTATCAGCCCGGTCTCCACACGGGCGGCGCGCTGCAGCTCGAAGATCAGACGCGCTATGAGCCCCGAGGAGGAGATGTACACGATCCCGGCCACGAACAGCGCTCCCAGAGGACTCAGGTCCAGCAGCAGGAGCCCGACCGCCAGTCCCAGGGAGAAGTTGATGGCGAAGTCCAGCAGGCCGTTTAAAACCTTTCGGCGGGCACCGGAGAGCAGGTCCCCGACCGAGAACTCCAGTCCCAGGAAGAAGAGGATCAGCACGATCCCGAAGCCGGCGAAGACCTGCATCAACCGCAGCTCGTCTACGGCGCTCATGACCGCTGGGCCGAGCAGGATGCCGGCCACGATGAGGAGGGGGATGGAGGGGAACCGCAGCTGGGCGGCCACCAGCGAGGCGAGCGCTATCCCGGCGAACGCGATCCCGACCTCTAAGAAAGTCTCCGGCACCGGCTAACTCTCGGAGGCGAAGCGCCGGAACCGCGCGAAGCCCTCCTCGTCCCCGATCACGACCAGCGTGTCGCCCGCGCGCAGAGTTTCATCCGGCCTCGGGTTGATGATCGGCCTGCCGGCGCGCACGATGGCGACGATGGTGACACCGGTGCGCTGCCGGATCTGGAGCTCTCCGATGGTTTTTCCGGCGAGCCGGGATTCGGGCCGGAGTTCGATCCACTCGATCAGGAGCCCTTCCACGGCCAGCTCGACGTCCTGGATCACGCGGGGCTTGAAGTATGCGCCGCTGAGGATCGCGCCCACCTTGCGGGCCTCGGCGTCCGTGAGGGTCGTTACCGCTTTGGGTCCCTCCCGGTTCTCCGGGTCGAAGTGGTGTATCTCGCGCGTGCCGGAGTTGTGGACCACGATGCTCAGCGACTCTCCGGAGCTGCACTCCAGATCGTACTTCTTGCCGATCCCCGGGAGCTTGGATTCGGTTATCTCGCGCATGGAAGCTTCCTCCGTCCGTCCGGTTGAGATATGTTGTGAATTGTACGCCCCCCGGAGAGAGCGGGGGCCGGAGAGGAGAGCTCGAGAGACCTTGATTGAGCTGATTCAGGCGGTGTTGCTGGGCGTGGTGCAGGGGCTTACGGAGTTTCTGCCCATCTCCAGCTCCGGGCACCTGCTGCTCGGACAGTACTTCCTGGGCATGGACCAGGAGAAGTTCGGCCTCTCGTTCGACGTGGCACTGCACCTGGGGACGCTCGTGGCCGTCGTCTCTTTCTTCCGGCGCGAGCTGCTGCGCCTGGCGCTCGGGTTTCTGCGCTCGCTGCGCGCGCCCAGCTTCTCCGACCCGGACCAGCGGCTGGCGTACCTGATCCTCGCGGCCACCTTCCCGGCCGCCGTTATCGGCTTCCTCTTCGAGGACTTCTTCTCGAGCTCCGCGCGCTCGCCGTGGGTGGTGGTGGCCATGCTGGTGGTCGTCGGAATCCTGCTCATCGTGGGGGAGAAGGTGGGGAGGATGGACCGGCAGGCCTCCAAGATGAGCTTCCTCGGAGCGGTAGGGGTCGGGTGCGCGCAGGCAGCGGCGCTTATACCCGGCGTCTCGCGCTCGGGGGCCACGATAACCCTTGGGCTCTTCCTCGGCCTCACGCGCCGGGAGGCGGCCCGGTTCTCGTTTCTGATGAGCGTCCCGATCATCACCGGGGCCGGTTCGCTGGAGATGGCCGGGGTGCTGCGGGAGGGTATGGACGTACCGACCTTCGGCGTCGGGTTCCTCACCTCGGCCGTGGTGGGTTACTTCACGATCAAGTACTTCCTCGTCTACCTCGCCCGGCACAGCCTGCGGGCCTTCGCCTATTACCGATTCGGGCTCGCGGCGGTGGTCGCCGCGGTGCTGCTCCTTACGGGCTTTTGACACGCCGCCGCCGGGACTGGTAGAGTGAAGCCCCAGATGAGCGCTGCGGAGTCACAGAGCAGGTACCGTTCCACTTCCCGTCTAACCCCGGGCGTGCGATTTACCTAGGAGGGGCGGGCCACCCTCCACCACGCTCTCTGGCACGCTCCTCCAGAACCCCGACCCCTTCGGCCGTTTCACGCAGAAGACGGGAGGCAGCCTTGCTGACGAAAGAGAACACGCCCGACGAAGTCGAACATTTGCGCCGCGGCATAGACGAGGTGGACGCGGAGATCGTGCGCCTGCTGGACCGCCGGGCCCGCCTCGCCCGCAAGATAGGGGAGATCAAACGCGAGCGGGGGCTTGAGGCCTACGCCCCGGCGCGCGAACGGGCCGTCTTCGACCGGGTCGCCGGGCTGAGCGAGGGAGACTTCCCGCGCAGGGGTCTGGAGGCCGTCTTCCGCGAGATCATCTCCGCCTCCATCTCTCTGGAGGCGAGGTTGAAGATCGCCTACCTGGGGCCGGAGACCACCTTCACACACGAGGCCGCGCTGAGGGCCTTCGGCTCCAGCGTGGATCTGGAACCGCTGCCGAGCGTGCGGGAGGTCTTCACCAAGGTGGAGCGCGGGGAGGCGCAGCACGGGGTCGTCCCGGTCGAAAACTCGATGGAGGGGGCCGTCACCCACACGCTGGACGAGCTGATGGCGAGCACGCTCAAGATCTGCGGTGAGATCTACCTCCCCATATCCCAAAACCTAATCTCCCGCGAGCTCTCGCTGGAGAGGATACACACCGTCTGCTCGCACCCGATGGCGCTGGCTCAGGTGGCGGGCTGGCTGCGGCGGCACCTGCCGAACGCGAAGGTGGAGGAGGCCGAGTCCACCGCGGAGGCCGCCCGCCGGGCGTCCGCGGAGCCGGGGGTTGCGGCGGTGGGCAGCAACCTCGCAGCCGAAACCTACGGGCTGGTCACGCTGGCCGGGCACATCCAGGAGTCCCGGGCCAACACCACACGCTTCATCGTGCTGGGACGCCAGTGGTCGGAGCCCACAGGCCGGGACAAGACGAGCGTGGTCTTCTCCGTCAAGGACCGTCCCGGTGTGCTGCGGGATGCCCTCTCAGCCTTCGCGGAGGAGGGGATAAACCTCACCCGGATCGAGAGCCGTCCGAGCCGCCGCCGGGCCTGGACCTACGTCTTCTTCGCCGATCTGCAGGGGCATCCGAGCGAGGAGCGCGTGCAGCGGGCGCTGGAGAGCCTGGAGGAGTACTGCCCGTATGTGACCGTGCTCGGAGCATATCCGGAATCGGCGCCGGAGGCGATCTAGCCTGGACTTCAAAGCCGCGGCCCGGGTCGTGCTGGAGGAGGTGGGCCATCCCCTCCACTACACGGATATAGTCGAGCTGGCCATGAAGAGCGGGTACCTCAGAAGCGAGGGAGAAACACCGCACAATACCATGCGCGCCCGCCTCTCCGTGGATGTCCGCGACAACCCCGCCTCGCCGTTCGAGAGAGTGGCTCCCGGCGTCTTCGGGCTCAAGAGCTGGAAGAGATGATGTATATTGTTACGGAGCTGTTGCATGCTGAGACCGGATATGACGAACCTCGGGGGCTGGAATGGTTGATCTGAAGGCGACGGACAGGGACTTTGAGATCGCGGCCTGGAAGATAGAGAACCTGCCCGACTACGACCGGCGGCTGGAGCGGGCCGCTCGGCGCGTGGACGCGATGAACCAGGAGCACGAGCACGCCGCCCTGATCATCTACGAAGCGGCCCTAATGAAGAGCGGCCGCCCGGTGGAAGAGGTGCGGGAGATGGTCCGGCGCTTCCGGGAGATGTGGGAGGACGAGGACGAGCCGCTCTCCATCCCGCGGGTGAGCGCGATACTGAGCGTCGAGGGCGACGAGTGGTTCTTCGACGATCCCGAGATCCGGACGCTCACCGGCAGGCTGCTGGGGCAGTTCCAGCACCGGGTCGCCCAGTACAACTACATAGACGAGCGCGAAGTCTTGCGGCGCTGGGCCGACGGTTACGATACCCGGCTCTTCATCCGGCGCGGGATCTACGACACCGAACCCGTGGTGGGCGTCATCGCCGGGTTCGACCTGCGCCTGATGCAGTACCTGCGGCTGATCGCGGGCGGGAACACCGTCGTGCCGACCCCCGAGCTCGCCCGGGCGCTGGAAGCCCTGGGCCTGGACGGCTCCGGCGGTGAGGAGGCCCTGCTCGCCGCCGCCGAGAGGCTGGCGCTCGGGATGGACCTGCCCGCCCCCGTTGTGGCCGAGCTGCTGGAGGAGATCGCGCGCGAAGGCCGGACCGATTTCCCAGAGCCACCCGAAGCAGGGAAGACAGCAGAGCGGTCCTGAAAGAAGGGGGTGACCCGGCCGGAGGAGAGTGGAGACCTCCGGAGCCATATCATATAATCACGAGCCAGACAAGATGGTAGGATAAGCTAGGTGCTTGTTTACAGAGGAGTAGGGACGCAAGGTACTCTACGCGTTTAAATTGTCGGCATCCTGATCGGGCGGCCCGCATGAACGGGCCTTGCGGGCCGCAGGTAGAGTTCCGGATACATCGCGGAGAAGGAGTTTAAGACCGTGGCACAGGCGAAGCGGCGCATAGCGCTCAAACCTCACATAGACAAGATCCGGCAGTGGGTGGACGAGGGCCGGAGCGACGAGTGGATCGCCGACGCTCTGGGGACGAGCGCCTCTTCCGTGCAGTCCTTCCGCTCCCGCAACAACATCTACCGGCGGGAACCGGCCGCCCGCGAGGCCACCAGCGTCTTTGAGGGTGTGCTCGATCACGGGGAGCAGGAGGGGTGGGGTATGTGGTTCGACCCCTCGGTGGCCGACGATCCCATCTGGAAGGAGCACTGGGCGACGGTCAGCTCGGTGGTGGTGAAGGTCGCCCGGGACTCCATCGTGCTGGAGCCGGCCGGAGAGGAGGGCGAGACCAACGGCGGGGCCGAGGCCGGCGAGGAGGGGAAGCTTCCGGGCATCCCGCTGAGGGAGCGGGGGCGGGTCAAGTGGTTCGACCGGGAGAAGGGCTACGGCTTTCTGGTGCGCTCCAGCGGGGAGGATCTCTTCGTGCATCAGTCCGAGGTCGAGGGGGATACCGCAGAGCTTCAGGCCAACCGGATAGTCGAGTACGAGATCTCCAGGAATGACCGGGGGCTCTTTGCGCGCAAAGTCCGGCTCTTCGAGGGCTGACACCGCCCCGGCCCTCGGGGCGGGGCTGGTGGCCTTCCTGGCCTACCTGAACACCCTCGCCCCGACCGTCATGTCGCATGATGCGGGGCGGTTCCAGATCGCCGCGCCGCTTTTGGGTACGGGGCATCCGACCGGGTACCCGACGTTCATCCTCACCGGCAAGCTCTTCACCCTCATCCCGGTCGGGGACGTGGCATACCGCGTAAACCTGATGGCGGCCGTCTTCGGCGGGGTGGCGGTGGCCCTCTTCTATCTCGTGGCGCGCGAGCTCGGGAGCAAGGCCTGGCCCGCCGCCGGGGCCGCCCTGGTGCTGGGCTTCTCGGCCACCTACTGGAGCGAGGCCACCTTCGCCGAGGTGTACACCATGAACGCCGCCTTCCTGCTGGGGGTTACGTATCTGCTGCTGCTCTGGCGGCGCAGGCGGAGATCCGGCTTCCTGTTCGCCGCGGCGCTCCTGTACGGCCTCTCGCTCGGGAACAACGCCAGCATGGCCCTGCTGGCCCCGCTGATGCTCGTGCTCGCGCTCTGCGGCCGGATGGAGGAGATGAGCCGGCGGCGCTTTCTGGGGGCCGGGGCTCTGAGCCTGCTGGGCTTCTCGGTCTATCTGTACATCCCCATCCGGGGGTTCGCCGGGGCCTGGCACAACTACGGAGATCCGGTCCGGAACTGGGAGGAGGTGTGGCGGCTCATCACCGGGGCCCGTTTCCACGACCAGATGGGACGCCCGCCGCTGGAGACGCTCGCAAGCTTCGGCGGCTACCTACAGGAGCTCTCCCTGCAGGCCGCCTCCCGCCCGCTGGGTCTCCTGCTCGCCGCTCTGCTGCTGGCGGGCGGGGTGCTCGGTATGCGGTCGGTGCTGCTGCGCGACCGGGTGGTAGGAGGTTATCTGGTCCTAGCCTACACCCTCCAGCTCCTCTACGCGCTCAACTACCGCATAGACGACATCGCCGTCTACTACATCCCGACCTATGCCATACTCGCTCTCGGGCTGGCGGTGGCGGTGAGCCGGCTGGCCGAACGCGTGCCCCCGGGGATGCCCCACGCCGCGGTCGTGCTGGCCCCGCTGCTCTTCGCCGGGCTCCTGTTCGCCGCCAACTACGAGGAGGTCGACCAGAGCGACGAGTACACCTACCGGCGGAAGGCCGAGGCATTGCTGGCGGAGCTGCCGCCGGATGCCGTCGTCTACGGCAAGCTGCCCGTCATACCGGCGGCCTATCTGAAGAACGTGGAGGGCGAGAGGCCCGACGTAACGCTCAGGTGGCTGGACCTGGACACCCAGCGGCGCTACATGCCGCGCGACGTCGAGAGCGGCCGGCCGGTCTACATCGTCGCCAGCCCGCGCTACACGCAGGCATATATCCGGGCCGCCGAGGCCTACGCCAAGCCCCGCTACGGAGAGGATCTCATCCGCATGGTTCCCCGGGGGGACGGGTGAGCCCCGCTCAATCGGTCGGCTGCGTGGTCACCCGCTCCAGGTGGCCGGTGGAGGCCAGCTCCAGCAGCTTCGGCCCCGAGGCGTTGTAGAGGATACGGGTGATGGAGGTGTTGGGCACCCGGGGCTCGCCGTTCTCGAAGATCTCCCGCCCGAACGTATCGGAGAGGAAGGCCTTAAGCAGCCCGCCGTGGGTAGTGACGACGACCACCTCTCCGGCGTCGTGGCGGCGCAGGATCTCCTCTATCGCGCCGCGGGCGCGGCGCAGGACCGAGGGGGTGTCCTCCGCGCCCACCAGAGCCCAGCGCTCGCTGTCCGGGGCCGAGAGGAAGCGCTCGGCCAGCTCCGGGTTCGCGGCGGCGTAGTCCGGCCAGTGATGCCCCTGGAGGATGCCGCCGTGGCGCTCTATTAGGCCGGGGAGCTTCACTATCTCTCCCGCGTACCCGGTCTCGCGGGCGATGATCTCGGCCGTCTCCACGGCGCGCCCCAGCGGACTGGAGTAGATGGCCGCAACCGGGAACGAGCGCAGCGCCCTGCCGGCGCTCGCCGCCTGCCGCCGGCCGAGCCCGGAGAGCGGCGACTCCATGTGACCTTGCCAGATCTCGGCCACGTTCGCCTCGGACTCGCCGTGGCGCACCAGCACTATCTCCGTTCCATCAGGCATGCGATACAGGTTAGCAGAGGATACGATTCCGGCAAATGCCCCGGAGTGATAGAATTCTCGCAGCGGTCGAGAAGAGGAGGGAGGCTGAGTGTTCCGGGAAGAGTCCGAGGGAGAGACCTTGCAGGACGCAGATGCCGCCGGGATTGCGGAGGGGATTCGCATAGAACCCGGTGCACCGCGCCCGGCCACCATACTCCGCGTCGCCGGTGAGCTGGAGGAGCGCGGAGAGGAGATCGTCGAGCTCTTCAAGGACGTGGACTCCCCGCACGGCAGCTTCGTCTTCCCGATTCACATGCGCCGGGAGGACGGCGACGTCATGATCGAGGTCGTGACCGGAGAGTGGGACGAGGAGACCCGTGAACAGACCATCCGGGCGGCGTCCATCCTCCGGGAGTCGGACTTCTCGGAGGCCGAGATGCAGGTGCTGAGCGCGCACCCCGTGCCCCGGGACGTGAGCTTCTTCACCCGCCGGACTCCGGCCGCCGTCTTCCAGCTCGGGCTCCTGGGCCGCCATAATCCGGACGACCCGCGCTCCAGCGCCGAGGCCTTCAGGGAGACCGCCGGGCGCTACTGGGGTATAGAGCTAGACTATACTCCGGAGAGCCTGCCGCTGGTGGAGGAGCTCCTCCTCTCGGCGCTGGAGGAAGAGCCGGACCTCCAGACGATCGAGGCTCTCCCCCTCTGTCTCGGCTGCTACGTGGGAGAGACGATCCGCACTCGTGCCGAACCCCCGGGTGAGTGGAGCTCGGACCCCGAATGGGGGGACCGCCACGTGGTGGCGTTTGAGCGGTTCACGGCCGACCCCATAGGCCAGGCCCGGCAGTTCCTCGACTCCGGGCCGGAGGATTCGATCGCCTTCTACGGCCGGTACGTGCTGGAAGAGCTGGAGGGAGAGTAGAGAGAGAATGGGCGAGAGGCCCCTGCAGGGGCCTCTCGCGTACTTCAAGCGGCGTAGCGGGCGCGCAGCTCGCGGATTATGTTGCCGGAGTCCACGAGCACCTCATCCCCGATGGTGAGGATCGGGATGGCCCGCTGGCCGGAGAGCCGGATCACGGTCTCGCGGCCGTCTTCGTCGGCGTTGACCTCTTCATAGTCCAGCTCTAGGCGCTCGAGCTCGCGTTTGACCCTGATGCAGTAGGGGCAGTAGTTGCCGGAGTAGAGCGTTATCTTCTCCGAGCCGTTGCGAACCGGTTGCGTCATCCGCCTCCTTTCGCTCTTAACCGGCCTTACTCTCCAACGCGCGGTCTATCTCCGCGGGATCGTAGCCCACTACGTACTCCTCGTCCACGCGCAGCACCGGTACCTGGTTCTGGTGCGTTTTGCGCTGCAGCTCCGCCAGGGCCTGCGGGTCGCTGCGCACGTCCCGCTCCTCGAACTCCACGCCCCGCTCGCGCAGGTACTGCGCTACCCGGGCGCATACGGCACACTCCCTCACCAGAAAGAGCACCACTCTCTTGACTACCCTTTCCATTCTTCCTCCAGCTACTTTCCGGCTTGCGCCGGACCTTACCCTATCACGTAAGATGTCCGGCGTCCGGCCTCTCCCTTGCCCGACTCTTTTGTACCAGATGACCGGCTGCTTTGTAAGACGCAACACATATATACCGCAAGGAGGGGACTCTCAAACGCCCCGGAGCGGGAAGTTGGAATCGGGCTGCGGGATTGCTATATTGTCGGACGGGAGAGATTCTCTTTTCTGCAATGCAGGAGGCGGGACGACGCGCTGGGGGGTATGGCGACCCCTCCAAGGAGTGAATTTTCCGAGATGGGCAGAAGGAGCAGCACACCGCGATACACGAGGCGGCGCGACCGGAGGGCGTCGCTTGAGGGTTGGGGCCGGGAGGGACGCGAGGGCCGGCGGTCGGGTTTCGGCGCGGTCGGGCTTCTGATCTTCGCCTGCGCCCTGATCGCCGTCGCCGTCGCGGCGGACTACAGGCTCAATCAGGACAGGATCTACCGCGGCATCTACGTCGGCAGCATAGACGTGGGTGGGCTGAGCCCCTCTGAGGCTGAGCGGCTGGTGCGGGAGCGGAGCGCCAGCCGGCTGGATGAGATTACGTTCCGCGGCCCCGGGGATGATGTGACCCTCACGGCCGAACGGCTCGGGATTCAGGTGGACGTGGGACGCACCGTGAGCGAGGCCTATTCGGTCGGAAGGAGCGGCTCCATCCTGGAGCGGCTCGGCGACCGCTTCGAAGCCGCCACGGGCGGTGTGAGGGTGGATCTCGCCGTCACCTACGACGAAGCAGCGGCGGAGGCAGCGGTGCAGGAGCTGGCCGGGAGGCTCGACCGCCCGCCGCGCGACGCCGCCGTCTCCCTCGACGGGGGCACGGTAGAGGTACGGCGCGCCGAGTCGGGGTACCGGATGGACCGGGAGGCCACGCTGGCCAACGTACGGCAGGCCGTCGATGAGATCTCCGGCGAGGTTGAGATCGTGGGCGAGGTGCTCCGGCCCGCCGTTCCCACATCGGCGGCCCGGGAGGCCGAGGCGGAGCTCTCGCTGGCGCTGCAGCGGCCGCTGGTGCTCCGCGCCAGCGAGCAAGATGAGGAGTGGACCTTCGCTCCCGCCCAGGTGGCTCAGGCGATCCAGATCCAGCCCCGGGGCTCCGAGATAGAGGTCTCCCTCAGTCAGGAAGCTTTCAGGAGCCTTGCTGCAGATATGTACGCGACGCTCAACGTTCCGGCGCGGGACGCGGAGTTCGAGGTCGTGGGGAACTCGGTGGAGGTGATCCCGAGTCAGACCGGTCTGAGGCTGCAGGAGGAGCGCTTCTTCACCGCGCTGAGCGAGGGGCTCTTTCAGGGGCAGCACCGCTACGAGCTGCCGGTCGTCGTCGCCGAACCCGAGCTCACCACGGCCCGGGCCGAGCGGCTGAAGCCGACCACGCTCATCGGCCAGTACAGGACCAACTACCTGAGCTACGACGACGACCCGGGCCGGGTTAAGAACCTGCAGATCGCCTCTAACGCCATCAACGACACGCTGCTGGCCCCGGGTGAGGTCTTCTCGTTCAACGCCTTGGCGGCGCCGTTGAGCTACGAGGAGGCGAAGGTGATCGTCGACGGACGCGTCGAGACGGCCGACGGCGGCGGGCTCTGCCAGGTCTCGTCCACGCTGTACATGGCGGCCAACTACGCCGGTCTGGACGTTATCGAGCGCCACCCCCACTATGCCGAGCTGCCCTACATCCGGCCCGGCTTCGATGCCACCGTGTGGTTCGGGGCGCTGGACATGAAGTTCCAGAACACCACCGACGGCTACATACTCATCAAGCAGCAGGTCGACGAGAGCACGGGGGACGTCATCTCCAGGATCTACGGCCGGCCTACCGGGCTTGAGGTGGAGATGCGCTCCGAGAAGGTCTTCGACGGCACCGACGCCGAGGGCAATCCCATGACCCGGTGGGTGACCTACCAGCGGATCGAGCGCGGCGGAGAGGTCGTCTTCGACGGCGTGCTGCATGAGGACACCTACAGGTATCTCAAGCCCGCCGAGACTAACCGGCCGGCCACCTGAAGGAGGTCTTAACCGATCTCGGCTATCACCTCTACCTCGACCGGCGCGCCGAGCGGCAGCTCGAAGACCCCCACGGCGGATCGGGCGTGCGCTCCCCGCTCGCCGAAGATCTCTCCCAGCAGTTCGGAGGCCCCGTTGGCCACCCGGGCCTGATCGTTGAAGCCCTCTGCGGAGGCCACGAAGACCGTCAGCTTCACTATGCGCGCCACACGGTCCAGCGAACCGAGCTCGGCCCGGATCGCGGCCAGAGCGTTCAGGACGCAGGTTCGCGCCGCGGCCCGGGCCTCTTCGAGAGAGACCTCTGCACCCACCTTGCCGGAGGATGCCAGCTCGCCGTCCTCGAAGGGCACCTGTCCGGAGGTATAGACGTGGTTACCGGTGCGGACCGCGGGTATGTAGGCTCCGGCAGGCTCCGGGACAGCCGGGAGCCGGTGCCCGAGCGTCTCCAGCTTCGCCTCTATCTCTCCCACCCTGTACCTCCCGTTACTCGTACTCGCTGGCCTCGTAGATCAGGGGCGATCCCGTCTCGTCCATGATCTCGGCCGCGGTGACTTCGCCGACGAAGACGGTGTAGCTCCCTATGTGTGCGGTGTTCCGCAGGCGGCAGTCCAGGTAGGCGAGGCAGTCCAGCAGCACCGGGGAGCCGTTGGGCGTCCGCTGGTAGGGGATGCCGGCGAACTTCTCGTCGTACTCGCTGCTCGTGGTCCCGAAGTGCGCAGCGACGTTCACCTGGTCTTCGCGCAGGATGCTCAGGGCGAAGGTCTCGCTCTCCAGGATCGCGTCGTGCGTGTAGTTGTCCCGGTTTACGGCGACCGCCACGGCCGGTGGGTGCTCGGAGGCCTGCATCACCCAGGCGGCCGTCATCGCCGAGAGCTGGCGGCCCCGGCGCGTGCTGAGGACGTAGACGCCGTGCAGCAGGCGCGAGAGGGCGCTGGATATGGTGCTGAGATCCGCTACGTCGTTGGACACGGCCTCCCTGCTTTCGATCTCGGAAACGACGGGGCTATTTTAACAAGTGCGGGTATAATGCGGGTCCATGCTGGCCGCTGAGACCAGGTCGCCATGACGCTCGCCGGGATAGCCCTCGTCCAGGCTATCATCTACCTGCTCTTCATCCGGGCGATAGATCTCTACGAGCGGGAGCCGCTGCGGTATATAATCCCGGTCTTCGTCTGGGGGTTTACGGTGGCCGTGGTGATCTCGATCTTCTTCGAGGCCATCTTCGCCGTTGCGGTCAGCGTGGTAGTCGGGGCCGAGGGGGTGGACTTCCTGACCACGGTGGTCGCAGCGCCCGTGATCGAGGAGTGTGCTAAGGGGCTGGCGCTCCTGATCGTGTTCGCCGTCTCTTACCTGTTCGCCCGCCGGCGCGGGAGGCTGCAGTTCTCGGGCGTGATGGACGGGATAGTCTACGGATCGGCGGTGGGATTCGGGTTCTCGCTGGCCGAGGACTACCTCTACCTGCTGCAGTTTGGCGAGGAGGTCTTCGTCATCCGGCGCCTCTTCGGAGGCTTCGCCCACGCCGCGTTCACCTCCCTGATCGGGATCGGGTTCGGGCTCGTGCCCTGGGTGAGGCCCCTCTCCCTGAAGCTGGCTCTGC
The DNA here is from genome assembly GCF_004337705.1 of Rubrobacter taiwanensis. Taxonomy (GTDB): domain Bacteria; phylum Actinomycetota; class Rubrobacteria; order Rubrobacterales; family Rubrobacteraceae; genus Rubrobacter_C; species Rubrobacter_C taiwanensis. Next base: position 202,930 of record NZ_SKBU01000015.1, on the reverse strand, counting down.
CGCTCGCGGGGCTGGCCGGAGCCGTAGCGCTGCACGCCGCGTTCAACTTCACGGCCTTCTTCTTCGGCCCGCTGGCCTACGTGTTGCAGGCGGTCGTGATCCTGCTCTACGTGGTCCTCATCACCGTGTGGCTGGCGGTCGAGCGGCGCACCATCCGGGAGGAGCTGCGGGAGGAGGTGGACCTGGGCACCATAACGGCCGCCGAGTACGGGATCTTGCCGACCTACTTCCGCCGCACCCTCTACTACCTGCGGCTCATCCTGACCGGCGAGCTCGGGACCTGGTCCCGGGCGCGCCGGGTGCACGGCGCGGCCGTGGATCTGGCCTTCACCAAGCGGTTGTCCCGCTCCTCGCGCGCCGCTCCGGGGGAGTCCTCCGTGCGGCACCTGCGGCAGCGCATCGGCGAGCTCCGGGGGGAGGCGGTCTGAGGGCTTCAGGCGTCGTGCTCGCCGGCGGAGCGAGCCGCCGGATGGGCCGCGACAAGCTGCGGCTGGAGGTGGGCGGGGAACCGCTGCTCTTGCGGGCCTGCCGCGCCGCCGGGGCGGTCTGCGGGGAGCTGATCGTGGCGGGGCGTGCTGCTGAGGTGCCCGGAGCGCGGGCGGTCGGAGATCTCCGGCCCGGCCGGGAGGGGCCTCTGGCGGGCGTCGAGTCGGGCCTTGCCGCCGCCCGGCACCCGCGCGTGCTGGTCGTAGCCGGGGACATGCCGTTCCTCTCGCCGGAGCTCCTGCGCTACCTGCTGGAGCGTCCGGCTGCCGCGGCGGTCCCGCTCCCCGGGGGGAGGTTGCAACCGCTCTGCGCGGCGTACGACCGGGGCCTGCTGCCGCTCGTGAGGGAGGCTCTGGACCGCGGGGAGCGGAGCATGCGCCGGTTCCTGGAGAGCGTGGAGGATGTAGAGTACGTTGAGGAGGAGGTGTTGAGGGGCTTCGGAGATCCCGGCGTACTCTTGATGAACGTGAATACCCCCGCCGATCTGGAAACGGCCCGGAGGCTCGCCGGTTGAGGTTGCCGGGCGGCATCCTGCGCGAGCTGTGGCTCCTCTTCCGGGTCTGGAGGGGCGACGACGTCTTCGGCAGCCCGCCGGCGGCCGACGCGGCGGTGGTGCTCGGGGCCGAGGTCTGTTCCGGCGGGGTCGCCAGCGGGACGCTGCGGGCTCGCGCCCTGCGGGCTGCGGAGCTCTGGCGCTCCGGGACGGTACGGGCCGTCATCCCCACGGGGGGCGTGGGTGAGAACCCGCCGAGCGAGGCGGCGGTCGCGGCAGAACTCCTGCGCTCCGAGGGGGTGCCGGGGGAGAAGATCCTGCCGGAGGAGCGCGCCCGCAACACCCGCGAGTCGGCCCGGCTCGTAGCGGAGATCGCCCGCCGGGCGGGGTTGGAGAGCGTGCTGGTGGTCACCGACCCGCTGCATTGCGTCAGGACCGTCTCCGTCTTTAAGGTATACGGTATGAAGGCGTCCGCCGCTCCGGTGTACGAGAGCCCGATGTGGCGCAGGGAGGGGCGGCGCCGGGAGCAGTTTGTCCGGGAGGCTGTGGGGATAGTTTGGTACGGGATAAGGTCGCGCTACCGGCCGTAGGCGCCGGGGTTCTGGCGGTCTCCGCGGCGGCCGTCTTCATCCGGCTCGCCGACGCTCCGGCGCTCGCCATAGCGTTCTGGCGCAACGCTCTGGGCGTCGCGATCCTGCTGCCCTTCCTTCTGTACCGCCGCGAACGCCTGCCGCGCGGCCGGGATCTCCGGGTCTGCATAGCCTCCGGGGTGGCGCTGGGCGCTCACTTCGGGTTCTGGATCTCCTCCCTCGACTACACCAGCGTAGCCGCGAGCGTCGTGCTCGTCTCGACGCAGCCGGTCTTCGTGGCGCTTCTGGCCTACCTATTTCTGGGGGAGCGCACCTCCCGCACCACGCTGGCCGGGATAGTAATCGCGCTGGCGGGCACGGCCGTCATCGCGGGCGACACCTCTTTCGGGGAGGCTGCGCCTTTCGGCAACCTGCTCGCCCTGCTCGGAGCCGTCGCCGTTGCGGTGTACGTGCTCATCGGGCGGGCGCTCAGGACGGGCGGGATGGGGATACTCCCCTACGCGGTGGTGGTGTATGCTGCGGCCGCGCTCTCCCTGCTGCCGGTGGTTCTGCTCTCCGGCGCGCCGCTCTGGGGATACTCCGGTGAGACGTGGTTCTGGATCTGGGCCATAGCCTTCGGCCCGCAGATCCTGGGACACACCGTCTTCAACTGGGCTCTCAGATACGTAGAGGCCTCCATAGTCTCCGGTACGATCCTGGCCGAGCCGATCGGCTCCACGTTGCTGGCCTGGCTGATCCTGGGCGAGGTTCCGGGCCTCCGGACGCTGGCGGGTGGGACGGTCGTGCTCGCCGGACTCGCCGTGCTCCTGAGCGGGCGGCGGGTGTCCGCCAAACCGCCCGGGTGAGGGCATCACAGCCCGCCTACGAAAGATGGGGTATCCTCATAGCGGTAGCGAGCTAGCGAGGGAGATCGACCGGCTTGACACCGTTCAGAGCTGGATTCTACTACGGGACGTTCGCGGTCTTGGTCGCGCTTGCGGCCAACTTCTACTTCCTGTTTTTCGATCCCGCACAGACGCGGGACTGGGTGCTGGCCGCCCTGGCCTCTTTCATGCCGGTTGTCGCGCTCTCTGCCTACCTCTTCCTGACGATCCTGGGCGCTCTGCGGGTGCAACCCGACCGGCAGGAGCCGGGGACCACCCGCCGGTCGCAGCTCCTGCGTTCCGGGGCCCTGGTCGGGGTCATGATCGGGGTGCTGGTCGGGCTCGCGGCGCTCTTCTCCACGCTCCTGCAGGCCACGGTCCTCGCCGAGAGCATGCGGAGCTTCGCCGCCGAGGCCGCGCCCAGGATAGCAGCCTACGTGGAGGAGGTGCGCTCCGGGGTGAGCGAGCCGCCGCCGCCCACCACCGTGGAGCAGGTGGAGCGGAGTCTGAACCCGCCGCAGCTGCGCGATCTGGGCCGGGGGATCTTCACCACCGTCTTGCTCGCCGCCGTGCTGGGGATCGTCGGCGGTGTCGTCGGGACCCTGCGCGGCCGGCCGGAGAGTGAGAAAGCCCGGCCGCCGGAGCGGCCGGGACGAGGGACACCCCCTCCTACGGGGTCTTAACGGTGGGATCGAGACCCTGGCCCGGCTCCAGCACGTAGACGTTCAGACCGGAGATATCCGAGGCGGCCTGCCTGTACTCCTCCGGCGTGCCGGGCAGGAACGGGAAGGTGCCGTAGTGCATCGGCACCACGTTCTTCACCCCCAGAAGACGCGTGGCGTGGGCCGCTTCGTAAGGGCTCATAACGACCTGGTTGCCGATCGGCAGCAGGGCGAGATCCGGCGCGTACAGCTCCCCGATCAGGCGCATGTCGCCGAAGATGCCGGTGTCACCGGCGTGGTAGAGCTTGAAGCCGCTCTCGAACTCGAGCACGTACCCGAGCGGCTCGCCGCCGTAGATGATGCTACCGTCCTCTCCGGCGATGCTGGAGGAGTGGAAGGCGTTGACTGCCGTGACCTTGAAATCCCCGAGGTCGGCCGTGCCGCCCTTTTGCACCGGGACCGCGTTCTCCACGCCCTTGCCGGTGATGTAAGAGTAGATCTCGAAGTTCGAGACCGTCGTGGCCCCGGTACGCTGTGCCAGCGGGACGGCGTCGCCGAGGTGATCGAAGTGCCCGTGCGTTATGAGGAGGAAGTCCACGTCCTGCACGTCCTTAAACTCCTCCGGGCAGGCCGGGTTCTCCTGCAGCCACGGGTCTATGATGATGTTCTTCCCGCCGGGGGTGGTGATCTGAAACGTCGCGTGCCCCACATAGACGATCCTTACTCCACCCAGTTCCACTCCTCTAACCTCCTGGACGTAGCCTGCCAGCGTGTATAAGCATACCCGCGCTACGGTCTTCGGGAAACCCGGTCGCTGTTGAGGTGGCGGCCGGACGGGAGATATAATCTCCGCGGCCTCGGGCCGGGGCATAGCCTGTATGCGCCCCCGCTGAAGAGACAAGCACAGGCGAGAGGGATGCCGGGTTGCCTGCGCCGCAGGACCCGGTGAAACATGTCTACGGCACAGGAGGTAGCGGAATGGGAGCTATCCGGCTCGTCACGGAAGTCCCGGGTCCGAAGAGCCGCGAGATCTTGCAGCGGCACGAGCGCTACGTGGCCCGGGCGCTGGCACCCGGCTTCCCGGCCGTTATCCGCGCGGCCCGGGGCGCGCTGCTTGAGGATGTAGACGGCAACACGTTCATAGATCTCGCCGGAGGCGTGGGGGTGATGAACGTCGGTCACTCCGACCCGGACGTACTCGCCGCCGCCCGGAAGCAGCTGGAGTGTTTCGTGCACACGGACTACACCGTCGCTCCCTATGCGGCCTACAGCGAGCTGGCCGGACGGCTGGTCGAACTGGTCCCGGGCGCGGAGAAGGCGGCGTTCTTCAACACCGGAGCCGAAGCGGTGGAGAACGCGGTCAAGATCGCCCGCTCCTACACGGGGCGCAAGGCCGTCATAGCCTTCGAGGGAGCCTTCCACGGCCGCACCTGGATGGCGCTCGCCCTCACGAGCAAGACGCGCCCGTACAAGCAGGGCTTCCTGCCGCTGGCGGGGGAGGTGTACCGCGTCCCGTACGCCAATCCCTACCGCCCGCCGGTGGTGTGGCGGTCCGGACGGAGCTTCGGCGAGGCGTGTGCTGCGCTGCTGGACGGGATCTTCGCCGAGCATGTGGCAGCCGAGGACGTTGCGGCGCTCATCGTCGAGCCGGTGCAGGGCGAGGGCGGGTTCGTGGTGCCGCCGGAGGACTACCTGCCCGCGCTCAAGCGCCGGTGTGAGGAGCACGGGATCGTGTTCATCGCGGATGAGGTGCAGACCGGCTTCGGGCGCACGGGCCGGATGTTCGCCGTGGAGCACTCGGGGGTGGAGCCGGATCTGGTAGTGGTGGCCAAGTCCATCGCTGCCGGTTTCCCGCTCTCGGGTGTGCTCGGGAAGGCGGAGATCATGGACGCGCCGGTGGAGGGCGCGATGGGCGGCACGTATCCGGGCAACCCGGTCGCGCTGGCCGGTGCGCTCGCGGTGCTGGAGAGGTTCGAGAGTGGTGAGCTGCTGGAGCGCTCGGAGAGGATCGGCGAGACGGTCCGCAGGCGCTTCGGCGAACTCGCCGGGGAGGTGGAGATGATCGGGGACGTGCGGGGTCTGGGCGCGATGAGCGCCGTGGAGTTCGTACGCGACCGGGAGACCAAGGAGCCGGCGGGAGAGGAGGTGTCCCGGATGCTCCGGCTGGCCGCAGAACGGGGTGTGCTGGCGCTTCCGGCGGGCCTGAAGGGCAACTGTATCCGCTTCCTCTCACCGCTCGTGATCACCGACGAACAGCTCCACGAGGCGCTGGAGGTGCTGGAGGGCTGCGTCCGGGAGGTGGCCGCGGGAGCGAGTCCAGAAGAGCGGTCCGCTGCGGACTCGTTGGCTAATCCGATCTGATGAACCCGGTCCTGGTACTGGCCGTTCTGGCAGGAGTGGCCATCGCCCTGCAGACGAGTGTGAACGCGGTGGCCCAGAAGGCGCTCGGGCTCCCGGTGCTCGTTGCCATCTCCGGTGCGACGACCGGGGTCGTCGGGCTGCTGGTCGCCCTCCTCACCTCCGCTCCGGCGGAGCTTCCGGGCCGGGCGGCGGGCTACGCCGTGGTCTCGGGTGTGCTGGGGGCGTTCATCGTGGGATCGATCGCGTTCGCCGCCGCTCAGGGCGGGGTGGCGCGTACGCTGGCGCTCGTGATCGGCTCGCAGCTTCTGGTGGGTGTTGTGGCCGACCGGCTCGGGCTCTTCGGGCTGGAGCTGCAGGAGTTCGGGTACGTCCGGCTGCTGGGGATAGCCCTGATCGTGGCCGGCGGGCTTCTGCTGGTCCGGGACTAGACGACGCGCTGGAGGGCGACTATGGCGAGGTCGTCCTCCAGCTTGCCCCGGGCGTAGGAGGTCGCCGCCGTCACGCTCGCGTCCACCAGCCTGCGCGCTGTGGAATGCCCGGACCCTTCGAGCTCGCGGAGCAGCCGCCGCTGTCCGAAGGTCTCAGAGCGGCGGCACGGACGGGCCTCCAGCAGTCCGTCCGTGTAGCACAGGAACGTGTCGCCGGGCGCCAGGTTCAGCACCTCCGTCTCCCAGCGGGCCTCGTCGAAGATGCCGAGCGCCGGGTTTAGCGCCGTGGCCTCCAGAGGAGCCACGGCCCGGCCGGCGACGAGCACCGGCGGGGGGTGACCGGCCAGCGCGTACTCCAGCCGTCCAGTGCTCCGCTCGTAGATCCCGTAGAGCGCCGTCACGAAGCGGTTGCGGTGAAACTCGGCCACGCAGACGCCATTGGTACGGGAGAGAACGCTCTCCGGCCGCGGTTCCTCACGGGCGAAGGCCCGCATCGTGTGCCGTACGAAGGAGGAGTGGTGGATGGCTTCCACACCGTGACCGGAGACGTCCCCGATCGTGAACGCGAGGCTCTCTTCAGAGAGCCGGATGAAGTCGTAGAAATCGCCCCCGACTTCCGATCCCGCGGCGGCCGAGCTGTGGTGTGTGGAGAGCGAGAGGCCCTCTACCTCGGGCAGCCGGGAGGGGACTATGAACTTCTGAAGGATCTCGGAGATGGTAAGGGGCCTCTCTTGAGGCTCCCAGTCGTCAGAGTCGTCCTGCCAGGCAAGGCTTCGCACCGTGCTCCTCCCTTTCCCGTAGTTGTTAACTATAGCGGCGGCCGGCGCTCCGCACAACGCCTTTTTGCGCATCGCCCTCAGGAGGTGCAGAATTACGGGCAGCAGCGATGAGTCCGGGGGTTGCGTGGGATACCTGCCGATAGAGGATCACGGCGTAATAGGGGACCTGCACACGGCGGCGCTCGTCGGGGTGGACGGCACGATAGACTGGCTCTGCCTGCCCCGGTTCGATATGCCGAGCGTCTTCGGCGCGATACTGGATGACGAGAAGGGCGGGCACTTCCGGCTGCGGCCGCCGGAGTACGCCCGCAGCCAGCAGCTCTACCTGCCGGATACCAACGTGCTCCTTACCCGCTTCCTCTCGCCGCGGGGGGTGGCCGAGCTGCTGGACTTCATGCCGGTAGAGCGCGGCCCGCAGAAGCTCCACGACCTCATCCGCAACGTGCGGGTCATCCGGGGCGAGCTGACCTTCGAGGTGGAGTGCCGGCCCGCCTTCGACTACGCCCGCCGGAGCCACAAGGTATATGTCGGCAAGAAGGGAGCCGTCTTCAAGAGCCGGGACATCTCTTTAGGTCTCGCTGCCGGCACGCCGCTGCAAGCGGGGCCGCGCGGGTGCGCCCGAGCGCGGTTTGCCCTGAAGGAAGGCCAGAGCGCCACCTTCGTGCTGCAGCAGCTCGACGGAGCGACCGGGCCGGGGGAGGTGCTCTCCGACGAGGAGTTCCGCCGGCTCTTGCACGGGACACTGGAGTACTGGCGGCGCTGGATCTCCCGGTGCACCTACCGGGGGCGATGGCGCGAGATGGTCTACCGCTCCGCGCTCGCCCTCAAGCTCATGGTCTACGACCCGACCGGAGCCCTGGTCGCCGCCCCGACCATGAGCCTGCCGGAGACCATCGGCGGCGAGCGCAACTGGGACTACCGCTACACCTGGCTCAGGGACGCGGCCTTCACCCTGTACGCCCTCATACGCGTCGGCTTCGAGGAAGAAGCACACAACTTCATGGACTGGTTGCGAAAGCGTTGCGAGGGCACGGAGGGTCATCTCCAGCCGCTCTATTGCATAGACGGTACCGCCGAGGTTCCGGAGGTGGAGCTGGATCACCTCTCCGGCTACCGGGGCTCCCGGCCCGTGAGACTCGGCAACGGGGCGTACCGGCAGCTCCAGCTCGACCTCTACGGGGCGGTCCTGGATGCCGCATACCTGCACAACAAGTACGGCGCGCCGCTGGATCACGACCTGTGGCAGAACCTCCAGCGCATCCTGAACTGGCTCTGCGACAACTGGCGGCGGAATGACGAGGGGATGTGGGAAGTGCGCGGGTACGCCGGCCGTTCGTCTCCTCCCGCGTGATGAGCTGGGTGGCGCTGGAGCGCGCGATCCGCATCTCGCGCCAGCGCGGGCTGCCCGCGGGCGAAGGCCGCTGGCTGCGGGAGCGCGACGTGATCTACGAGGAGGTCATGGATGAGGGGTGGGATGAAGAACTGCAGAGCTTCGTTCAGTACTACGGCAGCAAGGCCATGGACGCGTCGCTGCTTTTGATGCCGCTCATGAAGTTTGTGGGGCCGACCGACCCGCGCTGGCTCTCCACTCTGAAGCGCATCCAGGAAGAGCTCTCCTACGATACGCTCGTCTACCGCTACGATCCAAGGAATGCCGCCGATGACGGCCTGCGCGGCGAGGAGGGCAGCTTCTCCATCTGCTCGTTCTGGATGGTCGAGTGCCTGACCCGCGCCGGCCGGCTGGATGAGGCCCGCCTCGCGTTGGAGAAGATGTTCTCCTACGCCAATCACCTCGGGCTCTACGCCGAGGAGATCGGGCGCTCCGGTGAGGCCCTGGGCAACTTCCCGCAGGCGTTCACCCATCTGGCCCTCATCTCCGCCGCCGTGCACCTCGACCGCGCCCTCGGTTAAGATGCTCTTCGAGGCGGTGCCCAACTTCTCCGAAGGCCGCGACGCCGCGAAGGTGGCCCGCATCGTCGAGGCCGTGCGGGCCGTGCCGGGCGTCCGGGTGCTGGACCTCTCTTCCGACCCGGACCACAATCGCAGCGTCCTCACCCTGGCCGGCGGGTTCGAGGCGCTCCTGGAAGCGTCCGCGGCGCTCGCCCGGGGATGCATCTCCGAGATAGACCTCGAATCCCAGACCGGTGTCCATCCCCGCATGGGCGCGCTGGACGTGCTGCCCTTCGTGCCGCTGGAGGGGGCTTCCCTGGAAGATGCCGCCCGTCTCGCGCGCGCCGCCGGAGAGTGCCTGGGCAGGATCGGAATCCCGGTCTACCTCTACGAGCACGCCGCCACGGCTCCGCACCGGCGCAACCTGGCCGACGTGCGGCGCGGCGGCTACGAAGGGCTCCGGAAGCGCATGCGCGATCCCCGCTGGCGGCCGGACTTCGGGCCTCAGGAGGTGCCGCGCTGGGGAGCGACGGCGGTGGGGGCGCGGCCGTTTCTTGTGGCGTTCAATGCCTACCTGGAGTCTGATGACGTAGAGGTGGCGCGCGAGATTGCCCGCCGCATCCGGGAGCGGGACGGCGGGCTGCCCGCCCTCAAGGCGCTCGGGCTGCTCGTGGAGGGCAGAGCGCAGGTCTCCATGAACCTCACCGACATAGAGCAGACCGGGCTGCACCAGGCACTGGAGGCCGTGCGGCTGGCCGCCCGGGATCTGGGCGTGGGCGTGCACTCCACCGAGCTCGTCGGGCTCGCACCCTTAGACGCGGTGGTGGCCGCGGCCCGGCACTATCTGGGGCTGCGGCGTCTGGAGCGGGGGAGCATCCTGGAGGTGCGGCTCTGGGAAGAGGCGGGTTTTGGTGCCTCTGGCCCGGGGTACGTCAGAGAAGATGAGGGCAACGCTTCATGACAGGATAGAGGTGTGAGAGATGACCGAGGCAGACACCATCCAGCTGCTCAGAGACCGCCTCACGCGGCATCCGGGACCGGTGCTCTCCGTGTATCTCAGCACCAACAACGCCATCCCGGAGAACCAGAAGGGCGGCTACCTGCTGCGGCTCAAGGAGGGGCTGAAGAACAGCGGAGTTCCGAAGGCGCTGGCGCGGCGGGTGCTGGAGGCCGTGGAGGGCGAGCGTCCGAAGGCCCGGACGATGATCCTCTTCGCGGACGAGGACGATCTCTTTGAGGCCTACCGGTTGCAGATCGACCTCCCCGAGAGCATCCGGTGGGGCGACCCCTTCGTAGCCCCGCTGTTCATGGCGCTGGACGAATACGAGCGGTACGGGGTCGTGCTGCTGGACGGCGAGAAGTTCCGCTTCTTCGTAGCCTCGCTCGGCGACATAGAGGAGCCGCTGGACGCGTCCAACCCCGTGGTGACTTCCGACTGGCGGGAGCTCACCATCTCACCCTCCTCCCAGACGCCGCGGGGAGGGGCCGACCGGGACTCCTTCGACGACCGGGTCGAGGAGCACGTGCACCGCTTCTACAACGAGATGGGCGAGACGACCCGGAAGCTCATCGGCCAGCACAACATCCGCCGCCTGATACTGGCCGGTCCCCGGGAGCGGACGGCCGGGTTCCGCCGGACGCTCCCGCAGGACGTGGAGAAGCGGGTGGTGGCCGACGCCTCTATCCCGACCGACGCCTCCGAGAGCGAGGTGCTGGAGCGGCTGAGCCAGCTGCGGGAGCAGATCGAGCGCGAGCACGAGGAGAGGATGCTGGACGAGGCCCGGGAGAAGGGTGTGCGGGGGTTGGACGCCACCCTGAGCGCGCTGCAGGAGGGGCAGCTCTACGTCCTGCTCATGCCGTGGCCCGTCGAGGGCGAGGTGCGCTGGGATGATGCCACCGGGATGGCCGTGACCGACCTCTCCCGGGAGAGGTCGCCCTACAGCGGAGGGCCGACCCGGGTCCGGCCGCTCGCCGATGTGCTTCTGGAGCTGGCGGAGAAGCGGGGGGCCCGTGTGGAGTTCGTGCGCGGCGAGGCCGCGGAGGAGGTTCTGCGCGGGGAGTTTGGCGGGCTCGCGGGCTTGCGGCGCTTCTAGGTCGCCTCTTCGGCGCCGACCTGCTAGGCTTAAAGCGGCAGACGGTGGTATCTGAAGAATAGGATACGGGAGCAATGACGTGAGCGAGCGCAGGGTGGTCGCCGCGGCCGTCCAGATGTCCTCGACGGTGGACAAGCAGGAGAACCTGCGGACCGCCGAGCGGCTCATCCGGGCGGCCGTGCTGGAGGGCGGGGCCGAGCTCGTGGCGCTACCTGAGCTCTGGAGCTGTCACGGGCTGGAGAGCGTCTACCGGGAGAACGCCGAGCCCGTACCCGGACCCACGACGGAGTTTCTGAGCCGGCTGGCGCGCGGGCTTAGGATCTACCTGCTCGGGGGCTCGATCCTGGAGGGCGAGCCCGGTGCGGAGCGCCTGCACAATACCTCAACGCTCTTTGCCCCGTCCGGGGAGCTCGTGGCTATATACCGCAAGATCCACCTCTTCGACGTGAAGGTGGGAGACCGGGAGTACCTGGAGAGCGCTGGCATGGCTCCGGGGCGCGAGATCGTCGCCGCCAAGGCCGCAGGTACGGTACTCGGGCTCACGGTCTGCTACGACCTGCGCTTCCCGGAGCTCTACCGCATCCTGGCCCTGCGCGGGGCCGAGGTGCTGCTCGTCCCTGCTGCCTTCACGCTTCAGACCGGAAAGGATCACTGGGAGCTCCTGCTGCGCGCCCGGGCGGTGGAGAACCAGGCTTACGTGGTAGCCCCGGCGCAGTGGGGCCGGAAGCAGGACGGGCGCTGGACGTACGGGCGCTCCATGATCGTGGATCCCTGGGGCACGGTGCTCTCCACCTGCCCGGACCGGGACGGCTACGCGCTGGCCACCCTGGATTTTGAGTATCTGGAGCGCTTCCGGCGCGAGTTCCCGGCACTCGCCAACCGCCGTCCGGAGACCTACGCCTGGGAGTAAGGGGGAAGAGGAGTGAACTGGTCTAGGATCGGAGGATGGATCGGGATCGCCGCCCTGATAGCCATCGCCGTGGTGCTGCTGATGATGATCTTCTTCGGCGGGGTCCTGGCCTGAGCGGGTCCGGCGGGGTCAGATCCAGATCGCGGCCAGTCCGTAGGCTGCCACCCCCACCAGCACGGTGATCCCCAGGTTCTGCCAGCGGACGGCCGCCAGGCAGGTGGGGACGAGGGCCACCAGCCCCCGGAGCAGCTCCCGCCAGAGATTCGGGGTCTCCGGGTCCGGGACCACGGAGATCACGAGCAGCGCCGCTATGACGGCGGGCCCGACCAGGCCCAGCGTCCGGTCGAGCCCCGAAGGGGTATCGCTCCCCTCCGGGTCCCGGCGGCGCAGCGCCGCCGAAAGCGGCAGCAGCCGGGCCAGGTAGGTCCCCGCCCCGACCACCAGGAAGAGCAGCCACAGCTCCGCGTTCACCGGTGGCTCCTCTCCAGGATCAAAGCCGCCGCCGGGCCCAGGACGCCGGCGGCCAGCACGCTCCAGCCGCCGAGCCCGGCGAGGTGCAGGACCAGAGCCGTTGCCGCGCCGGCGGCGGCCGCGGCCAGCTCCCGGCCGGGCCGGAGGAGCACCGGGACCAGCAGGGCGGCGAAGATGGCCGGCAGGGCGAAGCCCAGCGCCGGTGCCAGCGAAGGCATCAACTGCACCACCGTATCGCCCCCGGCGGCTCCGGCCCAGGTCCCGAGCGCCCAGGAGACGTACGCCCCCGCCTCCAGGCACAGGAGCCAGCCGAACCTCACCGGCTCCCCGGAGCGCCCGGAGGCCACGGCGAAGACTTCGTCCGTGAGCCCGAAGGCCGCCATCAGGGTCCGCCCCGTCCCGAAGCCCCGCAGGCGGCGGGCGAGGACCGGGCCGTAGAGTACGTGCCGCAGGCTGAGCAGGAGCGCGGTCGCCGCCGCCGTCGGGCCCGGGGCTCCGCCCGCGATCAGGCCCACCAGCGCCAGCTGACTGGCGCCGGAGAATATGATCAGGGACATGCCCACGGCCTCGACCACGCTCAGTCCGGCCTCCCGCGCCGCCACCCCGAACGCGACCGCCGCCGGCAGGTATCCGGCGACGATGGGCAGCGCCGCCCGGATGCCGGCGGCGATTTCCCTTCTGGTGTCGGGTTTCGCTCTCACACCGCGTTACGGATATTCGGGGCGGAAGACGGGGCCTTGCATACCTCCTCAGTCTAGACGAGAGACGCTGCGCCGACCACGGTCAGGACCGCCAGCGAGACGAGGACCGGAGGCGCGATCGACCGCACTATCTCGGCTTCCCGTCCGGCCATACCCACGGCCGCAGCTGCGAGCACCACCCTCTGGGGCGCCAGCATGCTCGCGTGGCTTCCCGCCACGTTCTGCAGCGCCGCGAGCGTGAGAAGGGAGGCATCCCCCGCCCGGGCCGCCTCTGCCTGGAAGGGCATGAAGAGTGCGTTCGAGGCCGCGTTGGAGCCCGTGAGCGCCCCGCCGAGAGCGCCCACGGCCGGTCCGAAGGCCGGGTACAGGCCGCCCAGCGCCGCCGCCGCTCCACCGGCCAGCAGCGCCGCCGCACCCGAGGCGGCCATGATCTGGCCGGCCAGCACGAACGCCAGCACGGCTCCGGCGACCGGCAGCCACTGCCGGAGCGTATCACCGAGCGCGGAGGTCGCTTCGGCGCGCTTGAGGCCGAGCAGGAGAGCCGCGAAAGCGGCGGAGACGAAGAGCCAGATCGCAGGCCCCGAGAAGGCGGGACCAAGCCCCTCCAGCGCTCGTTCCACCGGAGGAACGCCGCTGGCGGAGACCAGGAGCGCCAGCAGCAGCCCGTACGGAGCCAGCGAGCGCCGGGGGAGGGGCAGCTCCCGCAACCGGCTCCGGCGCGGCAGGAGGAAGGCGGCCACCGCCACCAGTCCTCCCGCCGCCCCGGCGAGCTCGGGGACCAGGTACAGGCTCGTCAGCAGCGTTCCGGCGCCCGCCGCAAGCCCGAGCCCCGCCGCCTCAGCTCCGTTTCGCCGGAGACCGGAGAAGCCCCCGGCCATCATGACCGCCGCCAGTCCGTATACGGGAAAGAGCGGCAGGTTCAGCAGGGCGCTGGCGTCCGAGAGCTCCCCGAACTGCAGCCCCGCCAGATCCGCCCCGACCACCGTGCCCACGCCCAGAGCTCCCCACGGCACGGCGCACTGGCCCCAGCTCGCCAGTGCCGCCGTGCGCACCCGGGAGAACCCTGCGGCGAGCAGTACCGGGGCTGAGATCACGACCGCCACCCCGAAGCCCGTTACCGATTCGAAGAACGGGGCCGCCCCGACCACGACCACGAGCGCCAGCGCCCCCCGGTCCGGCTCCAGCCGTCCCAGAAACTCCGAGACCCGGTCCACCGCTCCGGTCCGCGAGAGGACGTTGAAGAGCAGCAGCCCGCCGAAGAGCACGTACAGCACGTTTGCCGCGGTCCCCAGGCCGGACCACGCGGCCTCCCCCAGCCCCGCAGCCGTCAGCGCCGGACACAGAAGCGCGCCTCCCAACGCCGCCGCCAGCGCCGCCCCTCCCGCTCGCGTCGCCGGCCACCGCAGCACCAGCAGCGCCAGAGCGGCGATCAGGAACGGAGCCCCCGCCGCGACATATCCCGCTATCTCCTGTATGGACGGCACAACCGGAAAGGGTACATTAGGGATGCCGGTAGCGGGGAGGCCCCTCCTTGACGGAGGGCCGTTCGCGGGGTATAAATCCCGGTGTTGGGGAGTAGCCCTCCGCTACGGCGGAGGTGACCGGTCGTCAGTACGGAGCCTCCGGCTCCCGGCCGGCACCTGTAACCGGGAGTTACAGCGGCGAGACCACCGCAGGCAAAACCGGCCGCGGTGGCCTCGCTTTTTCGTGCGACGCCGCGGCCCGTCACCGGAGAGGAGATGGGCTATGTCGATTGAAGTTGCACCTGCTGGGCCGGGGGTGAGGGAGCGGTGACGTTCCCGGTCTGGGCCTGGGTGGCGTTCGGAGCCTTCGTCCTGCTGATGCTGGCGCTGGATCTCTTCGTCTTCCACCGGGATGCGAAGAAGGTTTCTTTCCGCGAGGCGACGCTGCTCAGCGGGTTCTGGGTGGCGCTGGCGGTGATCTTCGGCGGCTTCGTGTGGTGGTGGGCCGGTCCGGTCACGGCCGGCGAGTACTTCACGGGCTACGTGCTGGAGAAGGCGCTCTCGGTGGACAACGTCTTCGTCTTCGCCCTGATCTTCGCCTACTTCGCCGTTCCGCCGGCCTACCAGTATCGCGTGCTCTTCTGGGGCGTGGTCGGGGCGCTGGTGATGCGGGGCATCTTCATCCTCATCGGCGCGGAGCTTCTGGAGCGTTACGACTGGATCGTCTACGTCTTCGGAGCCTTCCTGATCTACACCGGGATAAAGATGGCCCGGCACCGCAGCGGGGAGGTGCATCCCGAGCGCAACCCGGTTCTGAGGCTGGTGCGCCGGCTGCTGCCGATGACCGGCGAGTACCGTGGCCAGCGCTTCTTCGTGCGCGAGCGCGGCAAGCTGCTCGCCACGCCGCTGTTCGCGGTGCTCGTGGCCGTCGAGAGCACGGATCTCGTCTTCGCCGTGGACTCCATACCCGCGATCTTCGCCATAACCCGGGATCCGTTCGTGGTCTGGACCTCCAACGCGTTCGCCATCCTGGGCTTAAGAGCGCTGTACTTCATGCTGGCCGGCATGATGGAGCGCTTCATCTACCTGAAGGTCGGGCTCTCCATCGTGCTGGTCTTCGTCGGCGTGAAGTTCATGCTCTCGGATATCGTCGGGAAGTTCCCGATCTGGATCTCCCTGCCGTTCATAACCACCGTGATAGCCGCTTCGATCCTCTTCTCCCTCTACAGGACCCGGAGGCGCTAGTCGAGCGTGTAACGGCCCGTGGCGAGCTGGTCCAGGACCCGCCGGCGCGCCGCAGAGACGTCGGCGCCTCCGGCATAGAGCTCATCCAGCGGGCGGAGAGCGTCGCGTGCGCCTTCGGGGAGCCCGGCTCCGGCAGGCACCACCCGGCGCGTGCCGTCCGGCAGCTCTGCGAGCGTCTTGCGGCCGCTCATCTTGCCGCGCTTGGCGCGGGGGCGGCCCTCGACCTCCACGATGTCTAGCGAGTAGTCCACCATCGGCGCGGCGGCGATGGGGCCGCCGATACCGTAGGCGTCGCAGACGGGGTTCAGCTCCAAGATCTCCTCCACCCCGATCCCCCCCGAAGCGAAGAGCTTGACGTGCTCGAACCCCCGGCTGTCCAGCTCCCAGCGCACCTCGCGCATCAGATCCGCGAAGTTGCCCCGGCGGTTGCCGGGCGTGTCCAGCCGGACGGCGAAGATGCTCTCCGGGATGGCCTCGGCCGCAAGAACCGCCCCGAACTTTTCATCGTCGAAGGTGTCGATGAGAATGGTGCGGGGTACGGACTCGTCCACGATCTCATCGAAGGCCCGGGCCATCTCCGCCGTCGAGCCCAGTATCAGTGCCAGCGCGTGCGGGGTGGTGCCCGTGGCCGGGATGCCGAGCTCCTTCGCTGCCAGCTCGACCGCCACCCCGTCGCAGCCCCCGAGATAGGCGGCGCGCTCTATCATGAGGCTTATGGCCGGGTGCATCCGGCGGGCTCCGAAGGAGATGAGGCGCCGCTCCCCGGCCGCTAGCCGGCAGCGGGCCGCCGCGGTCGCCACCCCGGAGGCCTGACAGAGGAAGCCCAGGATCGCCGTCTCGTGCTCGGCAAACTCCCCGTACGGGCCGTTTAGCGTGAGAACGGGCTCGTGCGGGCGGCAGATAGTGCCCTCCGGGACCGCCCGGGCCTCCAGCTCCAGGCCGTCCAGCAGGTGCGCCACCTCGTCCAGACCGGCGACCACAAACCACTCGTCCGGATCTGCGGACTTGAGGGTTACCTCGGCGTGGACGTGCGTGCGGTCCATGTTGCGGGCCTTCAGGATCTGCATCGTGCGGTGGAAGTAGACGTCCGCGACCTGAGCGGTCTTTATCTCTTCTTCGCCGGCTATGTGGAATCTGAGATCTGCGCTCAAAACCTCTCCGTCCTTCTCGCTTTCGCCGCGCACATAATAGCCGATAGCGGACCCGGAGGGGCGCCCGGATTCCGGGCCGGGAAGATCGGGTAAGGATGGCGCACCGGAAGAGATCCGAAAACGGAGGTGATAGCCGTGCTGCAGGGGATTCTCCTGGGAACGGTGGCCGGAGCCGCCGGCACGGTGACCCTGAACGCCACGACCTACGCGGATATGCTCGTCCGGGAGTCGCCCGGCGAGCAGCGTCCCGGCGGAGGTGGCGGCCCGGCCGGCCGCCGGGATCGGCGTGGACCTCTCCGGGGAGCAGGGAGGGGAGGCTGCTCAAAACCGCCAGAGCGGGCTCGAGACGCTCTTCGGGATAGCCACCGGATTGGGTGTGGATGCGGCCTACGGGCTCGTGACGGCCGCGGTCTGCGAAGTTCTGCGATGAGATGAGAGTGGCTTTGCCACAGGCCGCCCCAAGGCTGGGAGGGGAGCGACCGTGGACCAGCTCAATATAGCCCTGGTCGCCATCGGCGGGGTGGTGATGGTGATCGGGTTGCTCTCAAACCCGATCCGGCGCTCCTTCCTCTCGACCCCCCTGATAGCCCTGCTGGCGGGAGTGCTCATCGGCCCCCTGGCCTTCGACCTGCTGGAGGTGTCCCGGTGGGGGGATCAGACAACCATCCTGGAGCAGGCCACCCGCGTGACGCTGGCGATCTCACTCATGGGCGTGGCCCTGCGGCTGCCCGAGAAGTTCCCCTTCCACAGCTGGCGCTCCCTGGCGG
This sequence comes from Rubrobacter taiwanensis, assembly GCF_004337705.1. Taxonomy (GTDB): domain Bacteria; phylum Actinomycetota; class Rubrobacteria; order Rubrobacterales; family Rubrobacteraceae; genus Rubrobacter_C; species Rubrobacter_C taiwanensis. The sequence goes on along the minus strand of NZ_SKBU01000015.1, from coordinate 185,577 downwards.
TTATGCTCGGGCTCGTGATGCCGCTCATGTGGCTCGCGAGCGGCCTTCTGGCTTACCTCATCCTGGGGCTGCCGCTGCTGGCTGCGCTGCTCCTAGGGGCCGTACTCACCCCGACCGACCCGGTCGTCTCAAGCACCATCGTCACCGGCGAGGTCGCGGAGCGGAACCTGCCGGATCGCCTGCGGCACCTGCTCTCCGGCGAGTCGGGCGCCAACGACGGGCTGGCCTACCCCTTCGTCTTCCTGCCCATCCTGCTTCTGGCCCACCCGCCGGAGGAGGCCCTCACGCACTGGCTCGTTCACACCCTGCTCTGGGAGGTGGGTGTGGCCGTCCTCTTCGGAGCCGCTCTCGGGTATGCGGCCGGCCGGCTTGTGGAGTGGGGCAAGGCCGAGCATACCGTGGAGCAGACCTTCTTCCTGGCCTACACCCTGGCGCTCTCCCTCGTCGTGCTCGGAAGCGCGAAGCTCATCGGCAGCGACGGCATCCTTGCAGTTTTTGTCGCCGGGGTGGCGTTCGACCTGGTAGTGAAGGGGGACCGCGAGCCGCAGGAGCGGGTGCAGGAGGTGGGGACGCGCTTCTTCATCCTGCCGATCTTCGTGCTGCTCGGAATGAGCCTCCCCTGGGAGAGCTGGCTGCGGTTGGGATGGAGCGGCGTCGCGCTGGCGGTCGCGGTGCTACTGCTCCGCCGGCTGCCGGCAGTGCTGGCGCTGTGGCCTCTGGCCGGCCAGATCCGGGGCTGGCGGGATGCGCTCTTCCTGGGCTGGTTCGGTCCCATAGGCGTCGCGGCCCTCTACTACGCGAACCTCTCGCTGCGCGAGACGGGGCTGGAGGCGGTCTGGGCAGCGGGGAGCCTGATCATCTGCGCCTCGATCCTCGTTCACGGCGTTACCGCAGCTCCTTTGACCCGGCTCTACGGCCGCTCGCGCGAGAAAGAGGGGCCGTAACTCCTGACCCCCCGGCTTTCGGGGTCGGCGAATCCGGCAGGGGTGAAACTGCGTATAATTAGCCGGCTATGGACGAGCTGGGCGTGCGGGCGAGCTTTGCGGTGGCTGCCGGGACTCCGTACGCGGCGCGGGCGGCGGCGGAGGTCTACCGGGCCGGCGGGAACGCCGCGGACGCCGCCGTGGCCGCCGCGGCGGCGGTGAGCGTCACCGAGCCTTTGATGAGCTCCATCGGCGGGGGCGGTTTCGCCACCGTCCGCGCGCCCGGGGGCTCGTGCGAGGTCATAGACTTCTACGACTGCATGCCGGGGAAGGGGCTGGACCCCTCCGCGTTCGGGGCCGGGGGAAAGCCGGAGACGATCCGGCTCAAGTACGGTCACGGGATAGACTCCACCGTCGGGGCGGCCTCCTGCGCCGTGCCGGGCGCGCTGCGGGGGTGGGAGCTGCTGCAGCACCGCCACGGGAGGCTGACGCTCCGGGAGGCTCTGGCTCCTGCCGCGCGGCTGGCGCGGGAGGGCTTCCGGCTCTGCAAGACGAGCGGCATGTGGCTGGAGGTCGCGGCCGAGCTGCTCAAGCTCACCGGGGAGACCCGCAAGAACTTCTACAACGGCGACCGGCCCTACCTGGAGGGCGAGTTCGTGCGCTTCCCCGACCTTGCGGATACCTTCGACGCCGTGCGGGAGCTCGGCGCGGACCTCTTCTACCGGGGCGAGCTCGCGCAGCTCATCTCCGAGTATATCCTGGCGCGGGGCGGGATCATCACCGCCCGGGACCTGGCCGAGTACGAGGCCGTCGTGCGCGAGCCGCTCACCTTCAGGTACCGGGGCCGCACCGTCTACACCAACGGGCCTCCCTCGGCGGGCGGCGCCACGCTGGTGCAGATGCTGAACGTCATCTCCGCCTACGATATCCCGCGGCTCTCGCAGGAGGAATTCGTGCGCATCCTCTCCGGCGCGATGCGCCTCGCGCTGCACGACCGGGCCTCGGCCTACGTGGAAGCGGACGAGATCGCCGAGGTCGCCGAGCGCCTCACCAGCGACGAGTACGCCCGCGTTCAGCGGCAGCGGATCTTCGGCCCCGCCCAGACCACACACCTCTCCTGCATGGACGCCGGGGGGCTGGCGGTCTCCATAACCCAGAGCATGGGCTACGGGTCGGGGATAACGATTCCGGGGACCGGGATCTGGATGGGCAACACGCTGGGGGAGCCGGAGCTGAACCCCAAGGGCTTCCACGCCCTCAAGCCGGGCCAGCGGCTCGTCTCCAGCATGTCCCCGACCATCCTGATCACCGAAGAGGGAGATATGGTCGCGCTCGGCTCGCCCGGTGCATCCCGCATCCCAACCGCCATCCTGCAGGTGCTCATCAACGTCTTCGACCGGGGTATGGCGCTCAAAGCCGCCGTCGAGGCCCCGCGCTTCCACGCCGAGGGCCGCCTGTTTGCCTACGAAGCCGGAGCGCCCCGCCTGGAGCCGGAGGGAGGGATCGAGTACCTGGCCTACGAGGAGCCCTCCATGTACTTCGGGGGCGTCAACGCCGTGCGCCGCACCCCGCAGGGCACCTTCGAGGCCGCCGCCGACTCCCGCCGCTCTGGCGGTGTGGACTTCGGGTAGGGCGAAAGAGGGATTCTGCTATCCTGCGCAGCGGCATTCGTGCCTTCCGGAGAGCTTGTGAGGTGTGACCGTGCGTGAGATGAGGGATGTGGAGATACTGGGCGTGCCGATGGACCTCGGCCAGGATCGCCGCGGGGTGGACATGGGACCGAGCGCGATCCGCTACGCGCGCCTGCGGGGTGCGCTGCGGGAGCTGGGGCACCGGGTGACGGACCTGGGCAACGTAGAGGTGCCCATCCCGGAAGTGGTCGAGGAGGACGAGCGGGCGCGGCACCTGAGCGCCATTCTGGAGGTGTGCGAGCGGGTCGCGAAACGGGCGGCGGAGACCGTCTCCCGCGGGGCATTCCCGGTCTTTCTCGGCGGGGACCACTCCATCTCCATCGGGACCGTCTCCGGCGCTGCGGAGGCCGGGCGGACCGGCGTGCTGTGGGTGGACGCTCACGCGGACTTCAACACGCCGGAGACCTCGCCCTCCGGCAACATCCACGGCATGCCGCTGGCGGTCCTGACGGGCCGGGGACACCCCGAGCTGGTGAGCATCGGGGGTGAGGGCGGCAGCGTGAGGCCCGAAGACGTGGTTCTGCTGGGCGTGCGCTCCATAGACCGTGAGGAGCGCGATCTCCTTCTGGGGTCCGGAGTCCGCGTATACACCATGAAGGAGATAGACGCCTACGGGGCGGCGCGGGTGGTGCGGCAGGCGATCTCGGACCTCGCGCACCTGGAGCGCGTCCACCTCTCGTTCGACCTGGACGTCATAGACCCGGAGATAGCGCCGGGTGTTGGGACCCCGGTGCGAGGTGGCCTCACCTACCGCGAGGCGCACCTGCTGATGGAGCTGCTGAACGAGGCGGGAATCGTCACCTCGCTAGACATCGTGGAGGTGAACCCCATACTGGACGTCAGGAACGGAACGGCCGCTCTTGCGGTCGAGTTTGCCGCCAGCCTCATGGGCCGCCATATAATAAGCGTCCCGCGCTAGACGGCTTTGCTCCGGCGCCTCTACAGGCACCCTCACGTCCTGAGGGGGAGCGGGCTGCACGTAGCGCTTCTCTGCCTGATAGTCATCCTGGGTTCTGTGCTCCGGTTCTGCGGCCTCGGCCGCGAATCGCTCTGGAACGATGAGCTCGCAAGCTGGCTGATCGGCAACCAACCCACCCTGAGCGGGGTGCTGGACGAGGTCGCCGCGGACATCCACCCCCCCGGCTACCAGATACTGCTGTACTACGTCCAGCAGCATCTCGGGGAGACAGAGTTCCTGCTGCGGCTCCCTTCGGCCCTGGCCGGTGCGGTTGCGGTCCCGCTCACCTACCTGCTGGGCCGCAGGATCTACTCGGGCCGCGAGGGCCTGATCTCCTGCGCCATGATGGCCGTCATGTGGGCCCCGATTTACTACAGCCAGGAGGCCCGCGCCTACTCGCTCCTGCTGCTCGCCGTCCTGGCCGCAGCTTACTTCTGGGTCCCGCTGGCCCGGAGCCTGATCGAGGGGCGGATTCCGGAGCTCACCACGGTCTTCGGGTACATCTTGTGTGCCGCCGCGGCCTGCTACCTGCACTACTTCGGGCTGCTCTTCGTGGCGCTGCAGGGGGCGGTGGCCGCTCTGCCGGCGCTCCGGAACCTCAGGGGGCTCGCTCTCGCTCTGGCCATCTACGGTGCTGTGGCTCTAACCTACCTCCCCTGGCTGCCGGGGATGCTCTACCAGCTGGAGGTCTCGTCCGAGCGGGGAGGGTGGATACCCGCGCCCGAACCCGCCGCCGCACCGGACTTCGCACGGTTCCTGTTCAACGGTTCGGCGTGGTTGCTGGCCGTCGCGCTGGCGCTGTTCGGGTTTTTGCTGGCGCGCAGCCTCCTTTCGGCCGCTAAAGAAGGGAGGGTCGCCGATCTGCCGCGCTCCCCGGGCCTGCTCCTGGCGCTCTGGCTCTCAGGACCGTTCGTCATCGCGTATGCGGCCTCCGTCCTGTTCTCCCCGATCCTGACCGAGCGCAACCTCATCATCTCGCTCCCGGCCGCCTGTCTGCTGCTCGCGCGCTCCGTAACCCGGCTGCCGGGGGGCGCGATGGGACAGAGCGCGGCCGCACTCGGGCTGGCGGGCGTGTTTTTGGCGCACCTGATCTTCTCTTTAGACTACTACTCCGAGCCGCAGAAGACGCAGTTCCGCGAGGCTGCGGCCTACATAGCCGCAAACGGCATGCCGGGCGAAGCGGTCGTCGTGGGGTGTGCTCACCGTCTTGAGTACTTCAACTACTACTTCGAGCGTGGCGGCTCCCCGCTGCGGGTTCGGTTGTGGGGCTGTCGGGAGGAGCAGCTGAGGGGACTCTTCAGGACGCTTGAGGACCGGGAACCGCGGCAGATCTGGTACATCCGCGCCGACCGGCTCCCGGAGGAGGGGGTTGTGCGCGCCCTGAGGCGCGAGCTGGAGCCGGCCGGTCACAGAGAGTTCGAAGGTGCGGAGGTGTGGCTCTTCAAGGAAGGCGGCTGAGCCGGGGCTATCCGGCGTAGCACAGGCCGCCCCGCTCCAGCGGAAACTCCGCCGGGCATCCACCGCCCGGCATCGCGGGTACCGGGCCATCCCCGGGGCCTCCGGCCTCCAGCAGCCGGTCAGGCTGGCGGTACTGGTGCCGCTCGGGCGTCTGGACGGGGGTGACGGTGGTGTACTGGTCGTACTGGGGCGAGGCCGGAGAGAGGCTTTCGGATCCCCTCCCGCGGCCGGTGCAGTCCTCGACCTCCACGGACCACTCCGCGTTCGCGGAGAAGATCTCAAGGTAGAAGCGTCCCGGGCCCTCGTTCACGAAGGTGGAGTCCGAGCCCGCTCTCTCCTGAGAGGCCGAGGTGATGAACTCGTCATTCTCGTCATACACGGTTACGTCGAAAACCACGCCCTGACTCCCGTCTCCGGTGACGGTGCCGGCCGTGGTGGTGTAGGAGATCCGGAACGAGTCTCCGGTTATGTTGAAGACCGGCGTCGTCTGGTTGCCCGTGCCCGTGAACGTCTGCACAGGCGTGCACTGCTGTTGGGCCTGGGCCGATGCGAACAGCCCCGGCAGGTTGAATGAGACGGGGTTCCCGCGCTCCACCTCCCAGGCCACGCGGCCGGTGACCGCGCTCAGGAGCACCAGAGTCAGGATGGCCGCCTTCAGCGCCAGATGTTCGCGGTTCAAGACTCACCCTCCCTCTGTGGCATGTATATCCATTCTACCAGAGCCCGGTACCGGCATGGGTTCCTTTCAGCCTCCGGCCGGATACAATATCCGGGCTTCAGCTCATGCGAGTGATCACGGACATCCGCGGCTCCGGCCCGAACCTCCGGGTTCTGGTTCTTCTCTGCCTGATAGTCATTCTGGGTTCCGCGCTCCGGTTCTACGGTCTCGATCGCGAATCGCTCTGGACCGACGAGCTGGCCACCTGGCACACCGGGAGCCGTGAGAGCGTCTCGGAGGTGCTCTCGGTGGTCTACGACGGCGGAGAGGGCTCCCACCCGCCCGGCTACTACGTCTTCATGCATTTCTGGCAGCAGCTCTTCGGAGACTCTGAGTGGGTTTTACGCTTCCCGGCGGCGCTGGCGGGCGTGCTGACGATACCGGCCGTCTTCCTGCTGGGGCGGCGCCTGTATTCGGACCGTGAGGGTCTGATCGCGGCTGCCCTGACGGCCGTTATGTGGGCCCCGGTCTACTACAGTCAGGAGGCCCGGATGTACTCCCCGCTCATCCTCTTTGCGGTCCTGACGGCGCTGTTCTGGCTCGAGGTCCGGCGCGGGCTGGAGGAGGGTCGCTTCCCGCGGGGGGCCGCTGCCGGGTACGCGCTGAGCGCCGCGGTGGCGGCTTATCTGCACTACTTCGGGCTCTATCTGGTGGCGATGCAGGGGATCTGGATGCTCCTGCTCTTCGCCTTCCGGGGTCGGGCGCTGCTCCGGGTGTTTGCCCTCTATGGCTCGGTGGTGCTCCTGTACCTGCCATGGGCGCGCCAGACTGCCGAACGCCTGCTGTTCGGCAGCAACCAACCGATAGCCTGGCTGGACCGGCCGGATGCCGGCCGGCCGCTCGAGTTTCTAGAGTTCCTGTTCGGCAGGTCCGAGATGATCGCCACCGCCGTGCTGGCGCTGCTCGGGTTTCTGCTCCTGCGGGCCCTCTACGACGGCGCTCGCGGGTTTGCCGGCGGGGAAGGGGCAGACGTTCGCGGCTTCCTTGCCTCGCCGGGCGTGCTGCTGGCGCTCTGGCTGGCCGTGCCTTTCGCCGGGGCCTACGTGCTCTCCCTGCTCGGAGACCCGGTGCTCCTCTTCCGCACCCTGCTCATCTCGGCCCCGGCGGCGTACCTGCTCACGGCCCGGGCGCTGGCGCGCCTGCCGCTCCCGGCCGGAGCGCAGGCCGCCGCTACGGCTGCCGCGGCGGCGCTGCTCGTTTTGCACCTGGTGTTCTCCATGGACTACTACTCCGAGCCCGACAAGCACCAGTACCGGGAAGCAGTCGCCTACATGGCCGGGAATACCCCCGTTCCCGAAGAGACGGTCGTTGTAGGGTGCGGCTACCGGCTGGACTATCTAGAGTACTACTTTCGGCGAGAAGGTCTGCCGCTGAAGTTCGCGCACCGGGCGTGCAGCGGGGAGCATCTGCCGGGGGCCATGGAGGCGATCTCCGAGAGGAACCCCCGGTGCGTCTGGTACGTCAGGGCGCACATGCGGCCCAACTGGCGGGTCATCGGGAGCCTGGCGAAGGAGTTTGAGCTAGAACGGGTCCACCGCAAGAAGTTCAAGGGGGTTGAGGTGTGGATCTTCCGGAGCGAGAGGCTCCCCGGCGATCTCGCCGGGGAGCGGGGCTCGCCCGGCAAGCCCGGTTAGTCCCTGCCGCGCCGCAGCGCCCAGCTCATCCGCCAGAAGCCGTAGGCGATCAGGACGACGCCGAAGACCAGATTGAGCGCCGGGGAGAGCCCGATGCCGGAGGCTGCGAAGAGCAGCAGGCCCACCCCGAGCAGGATGGTGATCGTGGACGAAGCCAGGCTCAGGCGCCGGAAGATCCTCTCTCTGCGCTCCGGGTCTTCGGGCACGCGGCGCTCCTTAACCCCTGCTCAGCGCGTCGGCGACAAGCTCGGCGACCTGGCTCGGGTTCTCGGCGGCCGGGATGCCCACCCGCCGCAGGGCCTCGCTCTTGGCCTGGGCGGTAGACTCACCACCGGAGACTATGGCGCCCGCGTGACCCATCGTTTTGCCCTCCGGGGCGGTGAAGCCCGCTATGTACGCCACTACGGGCGTCTGCATCTCGCGCCGGATGTACTCTGCGGCGCGCTGCTCCGCGTCGCCCCCGATCTCGCCGACCATGACCACGCACTCGGTCTCGGGGTCGGCCTCGAACTTCTTGAGGATCTGAATGAAGTCGCTGCCGATGATGGGGTCGCCGCCGATCCCCACCGCCGTCGTCTGGCCGATCCCGCGCTGGGTCAGCTCGTTTACGATCTGGTAGGTCAGCGTCCCGCTGCGGGAGACGATCCCCACGTTGCCGGGGGTGAAGATCTCGCGCGGCATGATGGAGACGTTAGCCTTCTCCGGCGAGAGCACGCCGGGGCAGTTCGGCCCGATCAGGGTCGCCTCGTTCTCCGATATGTAGTTCGCCACCCGCATCATGTCGTGCACCGGCAGGCCCTCGGTGATGCAGCAGATGGTCCTGATACCGGCGTCCAGCGCCTCGAAGATGGCATCGGCCGCAAAGGGCGCGGGGACGAAGATCACGCTCGTGTTCGCTCCGGTCTCCTCCACCGCTGCTGCGACGGTGTTGAAGACCGGGACCTCATCCCGGAACTTCTGCCCGCCTTTGCCGGGCGTGACGCCGGCCACGACCCGGGTGCCGCTCTCCAGCATCCTTCCGGCGTGAAAGCCGCCCTCGCGGCCGGTTATGCCCTGGACCAGTACCTTGCTGCTCTCGTCTACGATGATCGCCACTCTCTACCTCCCCTGGGCCAGCTCCACGGTGCGCCGGGCCGCATCCAGCATCGTCTCCTCGGTGTGCACGTTCTCCGGTGCGTTCTGCGCCAGAAGCTCCCGGCCCTCCTCGGCGTTCGTGCCGTCCAGGCGCACCACGATCGGCAGCTCCACGTCCACCCGGTCCAAGGCGGCGAGCAGGCCCTTGGCGACCTCGTCGCCGCGCGTGATGCCGCCGAAGATGTTGAAAAACACGCTCCTGACCCGCTCGTTGGAGACCACGATCTCGAGCGCGGTCGCGATCTTCTCAGCATCCGCGCCGCCGCCCACGTCGCAGAAGTTGGCGGGGGAGCCTCCGGCCTGGGCCACCACGTCCAGCGTGCTCATAACCAGGCCCGCGCCGTTGCCCAGGATGCCTACGTCACCGTCCAGCTTCACGTACTGGAGCCCGACCTCTTTGGCGCGCCGCTCCTGCGGGTCCTCGGCCTCTACGTCTCGAAGGCCGGCGAGATCCTCGTGCCGGTACAGGCTGGAGTCGTCTATGGTCACCTTGGCGTCGAGCGCGATCACCTCTCCCTCTTCGGTGACGGCCAGGGGGTTGATCTCCACGAGGCTCGCGTCGCTGCCGCAGAAAGCTTCGTAGAGTCCGTTCAGCACCCGGCCCAGCCCCTTGGCCGTCCCGCCCTCCAGGCCGGAGGCGAAGGTGATGCGCCGGACCTGATACGGCAGCAAGCCCAGCAACGGGTTGACGTGCAGCCGGACTATGGCCTCCGGGTTCCGCTCGGCAACCTCCTCGATATCCACGCCGCCTTCGGTGGAGAAGAGGATCAGGGGCTTCTTCTCCCGGCGGTCCACCGTGATCGAGAGGTACAGCTCCCGCGCTATCTCCGCCCCGGACTCCACGAGTACCCGGCGCACCCGGTGGCCCCGGATATCCATGCCCAGGATCTCGCGCGCCGCCCGGGCGGCCTCCTCGGGACCGCCGACCACCCGGATACCGCCGGCCTTACCGCGCCCGCCGGTCAGAACCTGCGCCTTGATCGCCACGGTGCCGCCGAACTCTCCGGCCACCCGGGCGGCCTCCTCAGGGGTCTCGACGACCCTGCCGCGCAGGGTCGGGATGCCGTAGCTTCTTAACACTTCCTTCCCTTGGTATTCGTAGAGATCCAAGCCTTCCCTCCGCTGAAGATCGCCGGTTGCCGTCCCGGATTATACGGAAGAGTGTGTGCTTCCGCTTCCCGCTATACTTCTACCCGTGAATGCCCGGGAGCTCTCATCCCTGAGCGCCGCCGCCGGTTTTCCCGTCTTCCACGTCGGGGCTGTGGGCTCGACGCAGGACTGGGTGAAGGCGCGCCTCGCCGAAATCCCCCCGCCCTTCGCGGTTCTGGCCGACCACCAGACCGCAGGCCGGGGCCGCCGCGGCAGCCCCTGGTACGACGAGCCGGGGGCTTCGCTCATCCTGAGCGCCGCCCTGAACCTGAGCGGCCTGCCGTTCCGCCCGGAGCTTTTGCCGCTCGCCGTCGGGCTCGCCGTGGCGCGGGAGCTGGAGGGGCTCGGTGTGAAGGGGGTGCGGATAAAGTGGCCGAACGACATCCTCGTCGGCGGGGAGAAGATCTGCGGCATCCTGGTGGAGACCGTGTTCTCCGGCGGTTTGCGGGTGGCCGTGGCCGGCATGGGGCTGAACGTGGACCGGGCGCCCTTCGGCACGTGCCTGCGGGAGCACGCTCCGGACGCCGACCGCCTGCAGCTGGCCGGTGACCTGCTGAGCGCTCTCCCGGAGTTGGGGTTCGATCCCGCAGCGTACGCCGCCCGGGACTACCTGCGCGGCCGGCGGGTGCGGGTGGGCGAGGTCTCCGGCGAGGCCGCCGGAATAGACGCGTCCGGGGCGCTCGTCGTGCGGCGGGATGAAGGGGGTTTCGAGCGCGTCCACGCCGGCGAGGTGCGGGTGGAGCATTGGTAGGGCTCGGAACGCTCATCAATATCGTCGCCGTGTTGGTCGGGGGCGGCCTCGGGGTCTTCGTCGGGAGGCGGCTCCCGGAGCGGATGCGCCGGACGGCCATGCACGCCATCGGGCTGGTGACCGTGCTGATCGGGGTCTCCTACTTCCTGGATTTCAGCAATCCCCTGGTGCCGCTGGTGAGCGTCGTCGCGGGTCTCGTGATCGGGGAGGCGGTCGGGATCGAGGACCGCCTCCGGGCCTTCGGAGACTCGCTGGAGCGGCGGTTCTCCGGCGGCAAGAGCCCGGTCAGCCGGGCGTTCGTGACCACGAGCCTCCTCTTCTGCGTCGGGCCGCTTACCGTGCTCGGCTCGCTGCAGGACGGCCTCACCGGGGACTACGGCCTGCTGGCTCTCAAGAGCTCGCTGGACTTCGTGGCCTCCCTCTCCTTCGCAGCGGTTCTGGGGTGGGGCGTGATGCTCTCGGCCGGGACCGTGCTCGTGGTGCAGGGGAGCATCACGCTGGGGGCGAGCTTCGTGCAGGGTCTGATCTCGGAGGCCATGATCTCCGCCATGGCCGCCACCGGCGGCGTTCTCATCCTGGGGCTGGGGCTCGGGTTGCTGGAGATCCGGGAGATCCGGGTCGCCAACATGCTCCCCGGGCTCCTGGTGGCCCCGGTGCTGGTGGCTGCGGCTCCGCTGTGGCCGTTGTAGAGTAAGGGAAGTACGTTTCCTGTAAACTCTTATGGACCCGCTAGCGTGTGTGAGGTGATGTGATGGAGAGCAGGCAGGAGAGCGCGAACCGGCGCCGGATCTCCGGCACCCCTCTGGACCTGCGGTACGATGTCAATCCGCGGGGCATCCGGGAGGTGGTCATAGACTACGGCGAGGAGACCCGGGAGGTCTGGCGGCCTCAGGGCGAGAAGCGGGAGTTCGAGGCCTACGAGCTCTTCCAGATGGCCACCTACCTGAAGGATCTGGCGGTTCAGCAGCGTCGCAAGCAGTAGCGAGGGAGGCACGGTTGGCGAGGTATCTGCACGGCATAAAGTGTGATCTCGAGGGGGCTCCGAACCCCTCTTCCATCAGGAATATCCGCAAGATAGTCGTGCGCTACGCCGACGGCGGCGAGATGCACTTCGAGCCCGAACCGGGGCTCGACTCGCTCGGGGAGGACGAGATTCTGGAGCTCTCCAAGATCTTCTTCAAGGCCGCCGAACGCGTCGAGTGGGCCGAGCACACGGGCAAGGGCTGACAAGAAGTGAAGAGAGCCCCCGCGGGGGCTCTCTCATTACCGGGCTATTCAGAATCTCTCCACGACGGTCTTGGCCTGCATGTGCAGCGGCAGGTAGTCGGGGCCTCCGGCCTTGGAGTCGGTCCCGCTCATGTCGAAGCCGCCGAAGGGCTGCACCCCGACCAGCGCGCCCGTGATCTTGCGGTTGAAGTAGAGGTTGCCGGCCTTGAACTCGTGGCGGGCGCGCTCCAGGTGCTCGCGGTCTCCCGAGTACACACCCCCGGTCAGACCGTAGGGGCTGTCGTTGGCGATGCGCAGGGCCTCGTCGAAGTCGCGGGCCCTGATGACCGAGAGCACGGGACCGAAGATCTCTTCCTGCGCTATCCTGGCGCGCGGGTCCACCTCAGCGTAGACGGTGGGCGGTATGAAGTAGCCTTTCTCGGGGCTGTTGGGGTCTTCGCCCAGGACGCGCTCGCCCTCCCCCTTGCCGATCTCTATGTAGCCTGTGACCTTCTCGAACTGCGGCTCGCTGATGACCGGTCCCACGAACACCTCCGGGCTCTCCGGAGCGCCGACGTTCAGCGCCCGCGCCTTCTCCACGACCTTCTGGAGCACCTCGTCGTAGACGTCCTGGTGGATGATGGCGCGCGAGGCGGCACTGCACTTCTGGCCCGCATAGCCGTAGGCGCTGATGATGAGGTCTTGAGCTGCGCTCTCCAGGTCTGCCGAGGCGTCCACGATCATGGCGTCCTTGCCGCCCATCTCGGCGATGACGCGCTTGATCCAGCGCTGAGCGGGTCTCTGGCGGGCGGCCAGCTCGTTGATCCTGAGCCCTGTCCTCATCGAGCCGGTGAACGAGATGAAGCGCGTCCGGGGGTCGGAGACGAGGTAGTCGCCGATCTCGGAGCCGTAGCCCGGGCAGAAGTTGCACACGCCCTCCGGAAGCCCGGCTTCGCGGAAGATGTCTGCCACCTGCGCCCCGATGACCGATGTGTACTCCGAGGGCTTCATCACGATGGTGTTGCCGGTGACGATGGCCGCGCTGGACATCCCGGTGAGGATGGCGGTCGGGAAGTTCCAGGGGGCGATGATCACGCCCACCCCGAGCGGCTGGTAGAAGTACCGGCTCTCCTCGCCCGCCACGGAGTAGACCTCCTTGCCGTCTTTGAGCCGGAGCATCTCGCGAGCGTAGTACTCCAGGAAGTCGATGGCCTCGGCGACCTGTGCGTCGGCCTCGGCCCAGGGCTTGCCGCCCTCGTATACCTCCCAGGCCAGCAGCTCGAACCGGCGGCGCTTCATGATCGCCGAAGCCTTCAGCAGTATGCGCGCCCGGGCCTCCGGATCGCTCCGGCTCCACCACTCGAACGCCCGGGTGGCCGCCTCGAGCGCCCGGTCGGCCTCCCGTTCGGTGGCGCGCCCCACGCGGCCCACCACCTGCGGGGGATCGGCCGGATTCACGGAGACGATCTCGCCCTCGGTCTCGACCGGCTTGCCCCCGATGATGAGCGGGTAGCTCTCTCCTAGCCGCTCCCCGACCTTCTTCAGGGCAGCGCGCATCTTCTCGACGTTCTCTTCGTCCGACCAGTCTAGATAGGGCTCGTTTCTGTAGGGCGGGAGTCCCATCTTCCCGTTCCTCCTTGTTAGGAATACCGCAACCTGTCTCAAGTGTTATTTTACAGGTGTGTAACTGGCAGCGGGCTTCACGTATGAGGAGCGTATCGGATGCTGAAGCGCATATACCATCTGGGGTACGCCGTAGAAGACCTGGAGGTCGCCGCCCGGTTCTACCGGGAGAATCTGGGGGTAGAGATAGAGGAACCGGAGGAGGTAGAGGAGCAGGGCATCCGGGCCGCGATGTTCCGGGTGGGGGACTCGGCGGTCGAGCTGGTCGAGCCCACCTGCCCCGACTCGCCGGTCGGGAAGTTCCTGCGAAAGCGGGGGGAGGGCTTCCACCACGTGGCGTTCGAGGTGGAGGATCTGGAGGCGGCGCTGGCCGAGCTGAAGGAGCGGGGCGTGGAGCTCATAGACGAGAGGCCGCGGGTAGGGGTGGGCGGCTCGAAGATGGCCTTCATCCACCCCAAGGGCGCGCACGGGGTGCTGACCGAGCTCGTGGAGCTGCCGGAGAAGGAGGCGTAGCTGTGGGCAGGAAGACCGGAGACGAACGCAGGACGGAGTCCGGCATCGAGATAAAGCCCGTCTACCGGCCCGGGGACCTGGAGGACTTCGACTACGAGGAGAGGCTGGGCGATCCCGGCGAGTATCCCTACACCCGCGGGCCGTACCCCACCATGTACCGCGGGCGGCCCTGGACCATCCGCCAGTACGCGGGGTTCGGCACCGCGAGGGAGACCAACCGGCGCTTCCGCTACCTGCTGGAGCGTGGCCAGACCGGGCTTTCGGTCGCCTTCGACCTCCCCACCCAGATGGGCCGCGATTCGGATCACTACCTGGCTGCCGGCGAGGTCGGCAAGGTCGGGGTGGCCATAGACGCGCTGCCGGACATGCGGGATCTCTTCGAGGGCATCCCCTTGAAGGAGGTCTCCACCTCCATGACCATCAACGCCACGGCCGCCATCCTGCTCTTGCTGTACTCGCTCGTCGGCGAGGAGCAGGGTGCGGACCCCGCAGAGCTCGCCGGGACCACGCAGAACGACATCCTCAAGGAGTACCTGGCGCGGGGCACCTACATCTACCCGCCCGCGCCCTCGATGCGCCTTACGACCGACATGTTCGCCTACTGCGCGCGGGAGATGCCGCGCTGGAACACGATCTCAATCAGCGGCTACCACATCCGGGAGGCGGGCTCCACGGCGGTGCAGGAGCTGGCCTTCACGCTAGCCAATGCAATAGCCTATGTGGAGGGCGCGGTGGAGGCCGGGCTGGAGGTGGACAGCTTCGCCCCGCGTCTCTCGTTCTTCTTCAACGCCCACAACAACCTCTTTCAGGAGGTCGCCAAGTACCGGGCGGCACGGAGGATGTGGGCGAAGATCATGAAGGAGCGCTTCGGGGCCAGGGATGAGAAGAGCATGAAGCTGCGCTTCCACACCCAGACGGCGGGCTCCTCGCTCACCGCCCAGCAGGCAGAGAACAACATCGTAAGGACCGCCGTGCAGGCGCTCTCCGCCATTCTGGGCGGCACGCAGAGCCTGCACACCAACGCATTTGATGAGGCGCTGGCGCTGCCCTCGGAGCGGAGCGCGACCATAGCGCTGCGCACGCAGCAGATCCTGGCGCACGAGGCCGGGCTCATGGACACGGTGGACCCGCTGGCCGGCTCGTACTTCATCGAGGCGCTCACCGACGAGCTGGAGGAGAAGGCGTGGGAGAAGATCCGGGAGATAGACGAGCTCGGCGGGGCCGTGCGCGCGATCGAGGAGCGGCACATGCAGCGCGAGATCGAGGAGGCTGCCTTCCGCTACCAGCAGGAGATCGAAAAGGGCGAGCGCGTGGTGGTCGGCGTCAACCGCTACGTAACCGAAGAGGAGGATCTGGACGTAGAGCTGCACTCGGTGGACGAGGCGATCCGCGACCGGCAGATCGAGCGCCTGGAGGAGCTGCGTGCCGGCCGCAGCGAGAAGGAGGTCCGGCGCGCGCTGGAGCGGGTGAAGAAGGCTGCCGCGGGCGAGGAGAACCTGCTCTACCCGATGAAGGACGCTCTGGCCGCTTACGCGACGCTCGGCGAGGTCTCCGACGCTCTGCGCGAGGTCTTCGGGGAATACCGGCCGTAGGCCGGACTCCCCGGGCTGGTGTGGTAAGATCGAGACGCATTCCTGATAGGCGAGCTGAAGCGGAGGTCTGGCACAAGATGGGGCTGTTTGGCTGGCGCCGACGGAAGAGGGAGGACCGGCGGCCGGAGCATCAGGACGCAGCGGGGGATCCGGTCGGCGGGGCGGCTTCGCAGGGGCGACCGGAGCCACTCTCGGAGGCCGGCATCCGGGAGGCGCTCAAGGACGTACGCGATCCGGAGATCGGGCGCGATCTGGTCTCGCTGAACATGGTCCGGGAGGTCCGGATCGAGGGCTCGCGCGTCACCGTCGGGGTGGCGCTCACCACCGGGGGCTGTCCCATGCAGCACCGGATCACGCAGGACATCCGGGACCGGCTGAGTGAGATCGAGGGCGTCGAGGATGTTGAGGTGGACTTCGGCGTGATGACCGACCGGGAGCGGCAGAACCTCTTCAGCACGGTGCACGGCGGTCCGGACGAGCTGGCCCCGGCCTTCCGGGACGAGTCCAGGACGCGTGTGATCGCCGTGGTCTCCGGCAAGGGCGGCGTCGGGAAGAGCACGGTGGCCGTCAACCTGGCCGCCGCGCTCAAGAGCGCCGGGCACTCGGTCGCCATCCTGGACGCCGACGTATACGGATCCTCGGTGCCGGTCATGCTCGGCTCGCGCGAGCGGCCGAACGTGGTGGAGGGTGTGATCTTCCCGGTCGAGGCGCGCGGGCTCAAGTTTATCTCCATGGGCAACCTCGTTGAGGAGGGGCAGGCCATAATCTGGCGCGCCCCGATCGTGAACAAGGCGCTAACCCAGCTGATGCGCGACGTCTACTGGGATGAGCCGGACTTCGTCGTGGTGGACATGCCGCCCGGCACCGGGGACGTGGCGCTCACCATCGCCCAGCGCATTCCGAAGGCCGAGGCGCTGGTGGTCACCACGCCGCAGGCCGACGCTGCCCGCGTGGCGGTGAAGGCCGGCAGGATGGCCGTTCAGGCTCACCTGAAGGTCATCGGGGTGGTCGAGAACATGAGCTACGCCACCTGCCCGGACTGTGGCAAGGAGCTGCAGATCTTCGGGGGCGACGGTGGCCGTGCGGTGGCCGGAGCACTGGAGGTGGACGTGCTGGGGCGCATCCCGATCCTGCCAGACGCCTCCGGCGAGCCCGGCAACGCTCTCTACCCGGAGGATTCCGGGCCGGGCCGGGCGTTCGCCGAGATCGCGCACCGGCTCGCCGGGATGAAGGCCCGCCGGCGGCTCAGGGTGCTGTAGTCGGTACTCCGGGAGTGCGGCTTGGACGTCTTTGAGGCCATAGAGACCCGGAGGAGTATCGGGAGGGTCCGGCCGGACCCGGTGCCGCGGGAGCACATAGAGAAGATCCTGGAGAGCGCCGTCCACGCTCCGAACCACAAGCTGACGGAGCCGTGGGAGTTTCACGTCTTCGTGGGGAAGGGCCGGGGAGAGCTGGCCCGGGCCCGGGCGGAGCTGGCCCGCATCCGGGCGGCGGCGGAGGGAGAGGACGGGGAGATGGCGGCCGGCCGCATCAGCCGGGAGCGCAAGAAGGCCTTCCGGGCCCCGGTGGTCATCGCGGTCATCTCCAAAGCCGGCCGGGACGAGGTGGAGACGCTGGAGAACTACGGGGCCTGTTGCGCGGCTATCCAGAACATGCAGCTCGCCGCCCACGCGCTCGGGCTGGCCTGCATGTGGCGCACCGGGCCGCCATCCTATGATGATTACATGCGAAAGTTCTTCGGTCTTGGCAAGGGGGATGTTATCGCCGCCTACCTGTATATCGGCTACCCGGACATGCCGCTCGTGCGTCGGCGCAGAACCCCGGTTGAGCAGAAGACCGTCTGGCATGAAGAACCGGAGCGTTAGCCGTTCGGTGCGCCCCGGGAGGAGGTATGCGTTGCTCGTCAACATGATGCGGGAGGATCTTATATGCGCTTCATAGTCCGGAGGCTCCTGATTCTGGCCCTGCCGTTCATCTGGCGCAAGTTCAAAGAGCGCCGGAGGCGGCGCTAGCCCTCGAACGGGACGCCCTTGAACCCGCCCTTCTCCGTGCGCAGGATGCGGGCTACGGCGAGGGTGGGTTCGTGGTAGAGGAAGACGGGCAGCCGCCGGCGCTCGGCTTCGGAGAGGATCTCGGCCCGGTTGCGGCGGGCGGCCTCCGGGTCGGTGTCGGCGCTGCTGATCAGGTCCGGATTCAGGAAGATGTTGCTCGGGGCCAGATCCCCGGTGAAGAGGGCGGCCTCGCCCCCGGACTCTATCCAGACTATCTGGTGTCCGGCAGCATGTCCCGGCCGCACCTCCACGCGCACGCCGGGGACTATCTGCACATCTCCCTCCAGAAGCACGGCCCAGTCCTCCTCTGCGGCGTGCCGGGCGGAGGCGGCTACCTCGCGCCGGGGATGTCCTGCGGGCATCCCCGCGGCTTCCTCGAGTGCCGCTCGCTGCAGGTAGACGGTGGCGTTCGGGAAGTGGCGCTCCTGCAGGGCCCAACCCGCGTGGTCCGGGTCGAGGTGGGAGAGGACGATGTGGGTTACATCCTCGGGTTCGTAGCCGGCCTCGCGCAGGCTCTGCGGCAGACTGCGCTCGCGCCGGAGGGTGTAGCTCTCCTTCAAGCCCGGTGGGATCTCCGGTCCGAAGCCCGCATCCAGCAGCACGATGTGCTCCGCCGTGACGGCCAGAACGGGTTGCAGGGCGCCCCGGATCCTGGCCCGCAGGCTGTCGTCACCTAGCAGGTTCCCTGCGGCCGTGGTGAAGATGCCGTCCTCCAGCGCGCGCAGCTCTACCTCGCCGATTCTCAAGCTTTCTCTCGCCAAGTCTCCCACCGCCTCGCCGTAGTTTTCCGCGCCCGGAAATGATAACCCCGGGGTTCGCCCCGCACTATATTGACACCGCCCTCTGAGGCGGATTAACTTAAAGCAGGCCGGGAGAGAGGGGAGAGAGGTTGCAGCCCGGTAGATGGATGCTTCTGATAGCTTTGCTGGTCCTCCTCGGAGCGGTCGCCGTTCGGGGTGAGAGCGCGCGGGCGCAATCGTACGATGCCGAGGAGCTGCGTTTCCTGGAGCTGATCAACGAGTACCGCCAGACCAACGGCCTCGACCCCCTGCTTCTCTCCGACACGCTCTCGGTCGCCGCCGAACGGCATTCGGAGGACATGGGCCGCTACGGCTTCGTGGCCCACGACACGCTGGCCAGCTCTTACTACCCGGCCGGGACGAAGTTCCACGAGCGCATGGCCGCCGAGGGATATGCGTACAACACCTACAAGGCCGAGAACATCGCGGCCGGGTTGAGGACCGCCGGGGAGGTCTTCGCGGGCTGGCGCGATTCTCCGGGGCACGACGCCAACATGCTGGACCCGAGGCACCGGGTGATCGGGATCGGGCGGGCGTACGTGCCGGGGTCGCGCCACGGCTGGTACTGGACCACGAACTTCGGTGCCGAGGCCGATCCCTCGGTGCGGGGACGGGCGGACGGCGCTCTGGACCCTGCGGATTGGGTGCAGCGCTCCGCGGGAGCCCGCGAGCTCATAGCGGACGGCAGGGCGCATCTCGGGGGCTACGCCGCCGGGCGGGATGTGTTGCAGCGGAGGGTGGAACTGCCCGGGGACAGGCCGCGTCTCTCCTATCGAGTGCGCGTCGCGGGCGGTGAAGAGAGCTCGGGCGAGCTGCGGGTTCAGATCCTGAACCGCAGGGGAGAGCGCCTGGCCACCCTCAGGGCCTACGGCGCGGAGGACGCCGGGCGGGTCATAGAGGAGGACATCGGGCTCTCCAGATTCGCGGGCCGGGAGGTCGTGCTGAGGTTCGAGGCCGTCACCGGGGAGGGGCCCGCCGCCCGCTTCGTGCTCCACCGCGTACGGGTGGGAGCGCCGGATCTTGAGAGCGAGCCGCAGCCCGCTGAGGAGGAGCTAATCATCAGCCGCGACTAGCGGCGATCGCGCGCAGCGTGCGCACCAGAGCCGCCGGGTGCCTGATTAGGCCGTAGACCGCGGTATCCCCGGTGAAGCTGGCCACCAACGTCCGGCGCAGTTCAGGGTCCTTCTCGCACTCCTTGAAGAGGGGCTCCATCATCGAGAGGCTGGGCACCAGGTTGGTGAGCGCGTACCCGGAGAAGTGCTCGCGGGCGCGCTGGCGCCGCAGCTGGCGCTCGTAGCCCGAGAGCAGCCGGGCGGAGAAGTCCCGGCGGGCGTGTGCCTCGTAAGCCCAGGAGGCTGCCAGCCGGCCGCTCTCGAGGGCGTACCCCACGCCCTCGCCGCTGATGGGGTGGATCATGCTCCCCGCGTCTCCGGCCATCATCACGCCCTGTGCGTAGCGCTTCGCGCCCCACATGCCCATCTTTAGCGACCAGCTCCTGGGCAATCCTTCGGGCTCGGCCCCGGCGAGCTGCCGCCGGACTTCGGGCTCTTGCAGGAAGCGGTCGTAGATCTGGTGCAGGGTGTGGGGGTGGCGGGCGAGCGTCTTCGTCGAGACCCCGGCCCCGACGTTGGCGCGGCCGTCGCCGAAGTAGAAGATCCAGCCGTACCCCGCTCCGTGCTCGTTCATGTCCTTGGTGATGAAGACCTGCAGGTATTCCCCGTCCGGATTCCGCACGTTCCGGAAGTACTGCCGCCGTGCAACGGCGTTCTGGCGGGCCTTTAGCCCCTCATCCTGGCAGAAGCCTCCCCCGGAGCCGTCGGCCACGATTACGAGCGGGGCTTCGTAGCGGACGGCTTCGCCGTTCGCCGCGGCCTCAAGTCCGGTAACCTCCCCCGCGGCCGAGCGCGTAAGCCCGGTGGCCCGCACGCCGGCATGGAAGGCTGCGCCGGAGCTGCGGGCCCGCTCCAGGATCTTGGCGTCGGTCTCTTCCCGCGGCACCACGTACCCGTACGGTCCGTGCAGGGTGGTGGGGCAGAGCTCCCGGAAGGCCGCCGTGTGGGTGTGGATGGCGAAACCCTTGAACCTGCCGTGCGCCGGTTCATCCAGCCAGTCGCCGAGGCCCATGAGCCGGAGCTCCGAAGCCGCGTGCGGCATCAGGCCGTCACCGCAGGGCTTGTCCCGGGGAAATTCCTGACGGTCGAGCAGGATCACGCTCAGCCCCGCCCGGGCTGCGTAGTAGGCGGCGGAAGACCCGGCGGGCCCCGCTCCTACCACCAGTACATCAGCACGCTCGGTCAAGTGGCTCGCACCCCTTCTCCATATCTGCCGCAACGAACCGGACTCTACCTAGAAACCCTCATCGGAGGTGACGCTCATGTAGGCGATGTCGACGAGGGGCACGCCGCTCTCCAGCGCCCGCTCGACCGAGCGGTGCAGGGCCTCGGCAGCGACCCCGGCGTCCGGAAGGTGACCGTCCAGCAGCCGGGCGGCGCGGGCTATCTCGTAGAAGGAGAACCGGCGGTGCTCGCCGGTGAGCCGCTGAATCGCCTGCAGCACCTCCGGCCGCAGCGAGACGAGCTGTTCCAGCCGCCAGCGGATCTCGTCCCCCGTAAAGCTGAGCGTCTGGTAGAGGCGGGCTATCTCCGAGACGGCGATGAGGGCCGCCGGCTCCTTCTGCAGGCGGCCGACCGTGACCTCGTCCAGGTACCGCCGGACGGTTATGCGGGCCAGCGAGAGCCGGCCGGCCTCGGTGTCTTCGCCCCTCAGCGGCCGGAACCGGTCCGGGAGGCCGGTCCCCGACAGGCTGCCGGGGGGCAGCTCTTCATCCCCGACGAAGACGCGTGGCGTGTGGCCGCCGGCGTAGTAGGAGATCTGGCGTACCAAGGTCCCGAGCGCGCATGTAGATTCGGGAGCCCGGATCTCGACCCACCGCCGCACCGTGCCGGAGTACAGCCGCTCCAGCGCGCGCCAGGTGGAGTCTCCCCGCAGATCCACCTCGCCGGGATTCTCGGTGACTATGGAGATCTCTACCTCCGGCAGCTCTCCGGCATAGGCCTCCCGGACGGAGTTCAGGAACTCGTGGAACTCCTCGTCCACCTCTCCGGAGAGGTAGCGGCGGCGCTCGGCGGGCAGCACGTACATCAGGCGGCTCTTTATCCGGCGCTCCTTGCCCTCGGCCGCTTTCAGGCGGTCTATGGCCTCGTAGAGCTCCCGCCGCCGCCGGTAGACCAGCCGGGAGAGCTCCTCGACCTCGGGGTCGTCTATGGAGCTGCCGGCCCACGCCTCATCCCGCGCGGCGCAGGCCGCTTCGTGGGCGTTCTCGGCCCGGAGCACGGCCTGTTCCTGCCGCTCGCGCTCGCGCTGGGCCTCGCCGAGTTCGCGTTCCAGCGTCTCTATCGTGGATGACACGAAGCGATTCACCCCTCTGGCTCTTCTGAAGATCCTCTCCCTCAATTCTATCCTAATCTAGTCCCGGACCGCAGAAGGTGTAACGGTCTGCGGAGGTCTGGCTGTCTACTCAGATAGATGGAGAGAGCAAGACGGGTTCGCGTCTTGCCGGAGAGGCGCAAAGAGTAACGGGAAGGATGGTGTGTATATGGGATTCAGATCCAGTAGTGATCCGGCCTCCGGAGTGGAGTTTGTGGCGAGCGACCCGCGGAGCTTCGTTCCGGCCGTAAGAAACGTAGTCCTGAGGCCGGCGAGGTTTTTCACCGGCATCCGCCGGAGGGGCGACTTCGTAAGCCCGCTGGTCTTCGCCGCAGTCTGCTACTTCGTATGGGTCCTTATCGGGGGGATACTTACGCTTACGGGTGTGGGAGCCGCCGAAGCGGGTCTCCTCGGGGAGGGGATTCTGGGCTTCATCGGGGGGCTTGTGATCTCCCCGGTGGTGGCGGTGATCCTGGCTCTGGTCTTCGCCGCCATCCTGCACGCCGCCGTCAGCTATCTGGTCCGGCCCAACTCGGGGTTTGAGGCCACCTTGCGGGCGATCTCCTACGCCTTCGTGGTGTATCTGGTGGCCTGGATCCCGGTGATCGGTTGGATACTCGCCCTGTACGGGCTCTACCTGATCTTCGCGGGTGTCCGGGGGATGCACGGCGCAGCCCCGCGCGAGGCTCTTATCTCGCTCGTGGTGCTTGTCGTGGTGGCCATCATACTGTTCGCGATCCTTGGCGGCGCCGCCTTCGGCATCTTCCTGGGTCTCTAGCGAGGGCTGTTTCGGAGGGCGGCTCTTTGGGGATGTAATTCCCTGATGAGGGAGTTTAAAGAACAGCGCGCCCCGCGGGCCCTAAAAGTCGGCCTCACCGCCGGGTGGGCGCTGCTCTTTCTGGCCGGCATCACGGCTGCCGTCTTCCTGGGCAGGATCCATCTCGGGGTGGTGCTCTTCGCTCTGGGAGCTATACTCTTCGCCATCCGGGGCTATCTGAGGACCGGGGACAAGGTGGTCGCCGGAGCCCTCATCTTCGTGGCGCTGGTGGCCATGGGGATCGAGGCCATAGTCTTCCTGCTCGGGCCGTAGATTAGCCCGCGCACCGCCTTCTCGGGTATAGTACATCCCGATTGGATGGCATCAGAAAGGAGTTCAGAGTTGGCCACACGCACCGTTTCGCTAATACCCGGGGATGGGATAGGGCCGGAGGTGACCGACTCCGTCAGAGCCGTGATAGAGGCTCTGGATGTGGGCATAGAGTGGGAGGTAGTGGAGGCCGGGGAGAAGGTCATTGAGAAGGAGGGCACGCCGCTCCCCGAGTACGTGCTGGAGTCCATCCGGCGCAACAAGGTCGCCCTCAAAGGTCCTTTGACCACGCCGGTCGGCACGGGGTTCCGCTCGGTCAACGTGGCGCTGCGCAAGGAGTTGGATCTCTACGCCAACATCCGGCCCAGCCAGAGCCTGCCGGGGATAGATCTGCCCTACAAGGATATAGATATCATCGTCTTTCGGGAGAACACGGAGGATCTGTACGCCGGCGTGGAGCACATGGTGGGCAGGAACGCTGCCGAGTCCATTAAGGTCATAACCCGCGAGGGCTGCGAGCGCATCTGCCGCATGGCGTTCGAGCAGTCGGTGGCCATGGGCCGGCGGCGCATAACGGTGGTCCACAAGGCGAATATCATGAAGTTCACCGACGGCATGTTCCGGGACATCTTCTACGAGATCTCCCGGGATTACGAGAATCGCTTCGAAGAGATAGACGACCGTATAGTCGACAATATGGCGATGCAGCTCGTCATCCGGCCGAATGAGTACGACGTGCTGGTCTGCCCCAACCTCTACGGCGACATCCTCTCGGACCTGTGCGCCGGTCTGGTCGGCGGGCTCGGTGTGGCTCCCGGGGCGAACGTGGGCGACGGTATCGCGCTCTTCGAGCCGGTGCACGGATCTGCGCCGAAGTACGCCGGGCAGAACCGGGCGAACCCGCTGGCTACACTGCTCTCGGCCAAGAACATGCTCATCTACATGGGGCTGCAGGAGGACGCGGAGAGGATGCAGCGGGCGATCAACGAGGCGCTGGCCTCCGAGAAGACCCGCACCAGGGATCTGGGGGGCACGGCGGGCACCAAGGAGTTCACGCAGGCCATAATAGACAACCTTCGGTAGGACTCTCTAAAAGACGGGGGACGACTCTTGCGTATCATCGTTGCAGGGGGAGACGGATTCTGCGGCTGGCCTACAGCGCTGCACCTCTCCGCCCGGGGCCACGAGGTCCTGATAGTGGACAGCCTCGTCCGTCGCGAGTGGGACCGCGAGCTCGGCACCGACTCGTTAACGGACATCGCTCCGATAGAGGACAGGGTGGCGCGCTGGAAGGAGGTCTCCGGCCGCGAGATCGGGGTCGCCATCGGGGATCTGAACGACGAGGAGTTCGTATACCGGACCCTGGACGGGTTCCGGCCGGAGGCGCTGGTGCACTACGCGGAGCAGCGCTCGGCGCCCTACTCGATGATAGACCGCAGCCACGCAGTGTTCACCCAGGTGAACAACGTCGTAGGCACGCTGAACCTGCTGTTCGCGATCCGGGAGCTGGTGCCGGAGTGCCACCTGATCAAGCTCGGCACCATGGGCGAGTACGGGACCCCGAACATAGATATCGAAGAGGGGTACATAACCATCGAGTACAAGGGGCGTACCGACACGCTGCCCTATCCCAAACAGCCCGGTTCGTTCTACCACCTCTCCAAGGTCCACGACTCGCACAACATAATGTTCGCCTGCCGCACCTGGGGGCTGAGGGCCACGGACCTGAATCAGGGTGTGGTCTACAACGTCGAGACGCCGGAGACCGCCTCAGACCCGGTGCTCACCAACCGCTACGACTACGACGGTGTCTTCGGCACGGCCCTGAACCGCTTCATAGCTCAGGCTGCGAGCGGGAACAGGATCACGGTCTACGGCAGAGGCGGCCAGACCCGGGGCTTCATAGACATCCGGGACACGGTACGGTGCATCGAGCTGGCGGCGCTGCACCCGGCGGAGCCCGGGGAGATGCGGGTCTTCAACCAGTTCACCGAGCAGTGGTCGGTACTGCAGCTGGGCCGGCTGGTGGAGAGGGTGGCCCGGGAGCTGGGCCTCAAACCCGAGCTTGTGCATCTGGAGAACCCGCGGGTGGAGAAGGAGTCTCACTACTACAACGCCGCCAACACCAGACTTAGAGATCTCGGGCTCAAGCCGCACCTCCTGACCGAGGAGACGGTGGAGAGGCTGCTCCTGATCGCCCTGGAGAACCGGGACCGGATCCATCCGGAGACCTTCGATCCGCGGGTAAACTGGCGCCGTTCGCGCTACAGGTAGGGGGGCGTTGCGCGTAGCGTTCTTCACGGAGACCTTCCTGCCTAAGGTGGACGGGGTCGTCACCCGTCTCCGGCACACGCTGGAGCACCTCTCGCAGATGGGAGACGAGGCGCTCGTTGTCGCTCCGAAGTATCCCGAAGGGGGACCGGGGTCTTACGCCGGAGCCCGGATACACCGGGTCGCCAGCGTGCCTTTCCCGCCGTACCCCGAGGTCAGGATAGCGCCCGCCAATCCGGCGGTCGGGCGCGCCCTCCGGAGGTTTGATCCCGACCTGATCCACGCCGTGCACCCGTTCGTTCTCGGGATGAGCGCACCCTACTACGCCCGGCGCCTGGGGGTGCCGCTCGTGGCCTCCTATCACGCCCACGTGGCGGCCTACGCCCGCTTCTACGGTCTCGGGTTCCTGCATGAGGCTGCGCGCTGGTACACCAGAGCCATCCACAACAGAGCCCGCCTCAACCTCTGCACCTCGGAGGCGACTATGCGGTACCTCCTCGCCGAGGGAGTGGAACGCGTGCACTTCTGGCCCCAGGGCGTGGATGCCGGCTTCTTCCGTCCGGATCGGGCCTCGAAAGAGTGGAGGCTGCGGCTCTCCGGCGGGAACCTTGAAAGCAGGCTGCTGCTCTTCGTGGGCCGGCTCGCCCCGGAGAAGGGTATCGAGCGGCTGAAGGCGGTGCTGCGGGAGGTGCCGGGGACGCGGCTCGCCGTGGTGGGGGACGGGCCCGCCCGGAGGGATCTGGAGCGCGAGTTTGCGGGTTCGCCGGTCGTGTTCACCGGGATGCTGCACGGCGAAGACCTGGCCGCGGCTTACGCCTCCGCCGACATCTTCGTCTTCCCTTCGACGACCGAGACGCTCGGGCTCGTGATGCTGGAGGCGCTGGCCTCCGGGCTGCCGGTGGTCGCAGCCGACGCCGGGGCGACGAGGGAGGTCGTGGAGGACGGCGCCTGCGGCCTGCTCTACGATCCGGACTCAGACGGGGCGCTCGTGCGGACCGTCGGCCGGTTGGTGAAGGATGACGTTCTGCGGCGGCGCATGGGCCGGGAGGCCCGCGCCACGGCCGAGAGGCGGAGCTGGCAGAATGCTACGGAGGCTCTGCGCGGGTTCTACGAGCTTGCGCGCTCCGGGAAGGGAGCAGAGTGACCGCCCGGCGGCGCGCCGTCCGGGGCGGCATCCGCTACTCCAAGTTCTCCGCGGTGGGAGCCGTCAACACGGCTGTGGACGTGGGGGTGCTGAACCTCTTGATCTGGCTTTTCCCCGCCGAGGAGAACCTCCGGCTCGTCGTCTACAACCTCGTTGCGCTGGTGGCTGCCAACCTCAACAGCTACCTCCTGAACAGCCGCTGGACCTTCCGGGAGCGGGCACGGGGAGATCTGCGGCAGAAGGTGCTCTTCGCGGCGCAGGCGGTAGTGAACGTGGGGGTCGCCACGGCGCTCTTCTGGCTGATGGTGCGCGTCCTGTTCGGGGCCACGGCGCTGCCTCCCGTCCTGGAGGCCAACATTGCCAAGGCGGTCTCCATGGTCGGAGCCTCGACGCTCAGCTTCTTCATCATGCGGTATGTGGTCTTCCGCGGCCGGAAGCCGGGGAGATGGTTGTAAGTCCGGCCGGAGCGTGGTACCATCTTCACCGGCTTGCGGAAGTAGCTCAGCTGGTAGAGCATCACCTTGCCATGGTGAGGGTCGCGGGTTCGAATCCCGTCTTCCGCTCTTAACGGCCGGTGGCGGCCAGACTCCTGGCGGCATGGCCGAGTGGTTAGGCAAGGGTCTGCAAAACCCTGTACCCCGGTTCGATTCCGGGTGCCGCCTCTCGGACGCGGCCGCCCGGACAATGTGGGCGATTAGCTCAGGGGGAGAGCGCTTCCTTGACGCGGAAGAGGTCAGTGGTTCGAATCCACTATCGCCCACTGCTCCTGCGGCTTCGAACTACCTGACCCCCGGCCGGTCCTTGTCTCTTCTATCCCTGGATCTCGTGAAGGAAGGTGCGTACGCATGGCTGCTGTCAGGCTCCCCGACGGTAAGGAGCTAGAGGTAGAGCCCGGCGAGCGGGCGAGGGACGTGGCGCAGAGAATAGGGCCGCGGCTCGCGCGGGACGCCGTCGTCGCGAAGCTCAACGGCCGTCTGATAGATCTGGACGCCCCGCTGGACGGCGGCGGGGACTTCGAGGTGGTGACGAAGGATTCGCCGGAGGGGCTCTACGTGTTGCGTCACTCCACGGCGCACGCGATGGCGCAGGCGATTCTGGAGCTCTATCCGGGCAGCAAGCTGACCATCGGACCTCCGGTGGAGGACGGTTTCTACTACGACATCGAGGTGGCCGGGCGTATCTCTGAGGATGACCTGCCCAGGATAGAGGAGCGGATGCGCGAGATCGTGGAGCGGGATCTGCCCATCCGGCGCGAGGAGATCTCCAAGGGGGAGGCCGAGGAGCTCTACCGGGACAACCCGTACAAGCTGGAGCTCATCCGGGAGCTGGAGGACGGGGAGATCTCCATCTACCGCCAGGGCGACTTCTTCGACCTGTGCCGGGGGCCGCACGTTCCGAGCACGGGCCGGCTGGGAGCGTTCAAGCTGCAGAGCGTCGCGGGGGCCTACTGGCGCGGCGACGAGAAGAACCCGATGCTCACACGCATCTACGGCACGGCCTTCCCGACGGAGAAGCAGCTCAAGGCACACCTGCGGCGGCTGGAGGAGGCCAGACGCCGCGATCACCGCAGGCTCGGCAAGGAGCTCGGTCTCTTCACATTCTCACCCGACGTGGGGGCCGGGATACCCCTCTTCCTGCCGAAGGGCGAGACGCTGCGGCACCTGATGGAGAGCTACGTGCGCGAGGTTCAGACCCGGCACGGCTACGAGCACGTCTGGACCGGGCACCTCGTCAACGAGCGTCTCTACGAGAAGAGCGGGCACATCGAGCACTACAGCGACGCCATGTTCCCTCCGATGGTGGAGGGTGAGACGCGCTACCGGCTCAAGCCGATGAACTGCCCGAGCCACATGACGCTCTTCAACTCGCGGGCGCACAGCTACCGGGATCTGCCGGTACGCTATGCGGAGTTCGCGACGCTCTACCGCTACGAGAAGAGCGGCGAGCTCAGCGGTCTCACGCGGGTGCGCAGCCTCACGCAGGACGATGCGCACGTGTTCTGCACGGAGGATCAGATCCAGGAGGAATTCGCCCGGGCGCTGGAGATCATCCGCGAGGTACTCGACACCTACGGGTTCTCCGACTACCGGGTGCGGCTGAGCCTGCGCGATCCCGAATCGGAGAAGTTCGTCGCCGACGACGAGAAATGGGCCCGCGCCGAGCAGGCCCTGCGGGACGCGCTGGACGCCGCCGGCATAGACTATCATCCGGAGGCCGGGGAGGCTGCCTTCTACGGTCCGAAGGCGGACTTCATGGCCCGGGACGTCCTGGGCCGCGAGTGGCAGCTCTCCACCATTCAGGTGGACTTCATCCAGCCCGCCCGACTGGGCTGCGAGTACATCGGAGAGGACGACAGGCCTCACACGCCGGTCCTGCTGCACCGGGCCGTCACCGGGACCACGGAGCGGTTCATGGCGGTTCTGATCGAGCACTACGGCGGGGCTTTTCCGACCTGGCTCGCGCCGGTACAGGCGGTCGTCATCCCGATCGCCGACCGGCACCTGGAGTACGCCCGCAGGGTGCGGGAGACCCTCGCAGAGGCCGGCTTCCGGGTGGAGGTGGACGAGTCGCTGCAGACCATGCAGAAGAAGATCCGGGAGAACGCGCGGCAGAAGATCCCGTACCTGCTCGTGGTCGGGGACAGCGAGGTCCGGGCGGGGGCCGTCAACGTCCGGCGGCGCGGCGAGAAGACCCAGGAAGAGGTGCCGCTGGAGGAGTTCGCGCGGCGGCTTGCAGAGGAGGTCGCGTCGCGGAGATCGGATAGACGATAGAGATGAAGGCGGGTATACTTCAGGTAAGGGATAGTTCCTTTTACCTGCCCCCGCACGAGCATTCTGCGGCGGGCGAGTGGTCCGCAGGCGAGAACAGAAGGAGTGTTTAGCCGTAGCTGTAGACGAACAGATCAGGATCAACGGTCAGATCCGGGCCAAGCAGGTGCGCCTGATCTCTCCCGAGGGAGAGCAGCTCGGGATCAAGCACATCCGCGACGCGATGCGCTACGCGGAGGACCGGGATCTGGACCTGGTGGAGGTGGCGCCCAACGCCAACCCGCCGGTAGTCCGGGTGATGGACTATGGCAAGTACAAGTACCAGAAAGAACAGGCCCGCAAGGCTGCCCGCAAGAAGCAGACGACCATCAACGTGCGGGAGATCAAGCTCCGGCCCAAGATCGGCGATCACGACTTCGCCACCAAGCGCGGCCACGTGGAGCGCTTCCTCCGGGGTGGCGACAAGGTGAAGGTAACGATCATGTTCCGGGGCCGGGAGGTGCAGCATCCCGAGCTGGGGGAGCGGCTGCTGCGGCGGCTCTATGATGAGGTCAGCGAGTTGGGCCGCATCGAGAGCCAGCCCAACCTGGACGGCCGCAACATGGTCATGGTGCTGGCGCCGCACAGGGACCGGGCGTCTCAGAAGGGGAAGAAGAGCTAGCAGCTCGGCGGCACTCTGCTATAATCGCGCGGGTTCGGGAGCGAAGCGGTTCTCTTGCGTGCCGCCAGCCCCGGTTTTGCGGTTGTGTCCCAAAAAACGCGGAGGAACCACGTATATGCCCAAGATGAAGACCCACAAAGGCGCTGCCGGGCGCTTCGAGCTGACCAAGAAGAACAAGCTCAAGCGCCGCAAAGCCTACTACAACCATCTTCTGGAGAAGAAGTCTCCCGGGCGCAAGCGCCGGCTGAAGAAGTACGACTACATCGCCGAGGGCGCGGAGGAGAAGCGGATGAAGCGCCTTCTGGGGGTGAAGTAGGATGGCCCGGGCAGCGCGCAGCGTCCACGCCCGCAAGAAGCGCCGCAAGGTTCTGGAGCAGGCCAGGGGATACCGCGGCGCGAAGAAGAGCTCTTACCGGCGGGCCAAGGAGCAGGTCTGGAAGAGCGGCGTCTACGCCTACGAGGGACGCAAGCAGAAGAAGCGGGACTTCCGCCGGCTCTGGATCCAGCGCATAGGCGCAGCCTCCCGCCAGCATGGCCTCTCCTACTCGCGGTTCATGCACGGCCTCCGGCTGGCCGGGGTGGACCTGGACCGTAAGGTGCTTGCGGATCTGGCCGCCACCGAGCCCGGGGCTTTCGCCGTGGTCGCGGAGAGGGCCAGAGCGGCGCTGGAGAAGGCGAGCTAGGCGGCGAGTGGTTCACGCAAGGGCCCCGGCTACCCGGCCGGGGCCTCTTTCGTGCCGCTTGAGAGCAGGAGCAGGCCGAGCAGCATCCACGCCAGCAGGGCGGCCGGCGGCAGCAGCTGAAGGAGTACGGAGGTTGCGGGACCGAAGCTCGCGTCTGCGCCGCTAACCGGCCGCAGCAACAGCAGCGCGTAGACCGCGTCCGACTCCAGAACGGCGATGACAAAGAGCAGGACTCCCGGCCGGACCAGGCCCTGCGCCAGCAGAGCGGCGACGCCCGCCAGCAGGATGCCCGCGAGCCGGAGCGTGTCGGCCGAGTTGAAGACCGCGGAGAGGAGGTAGGGGACCGGGGTAGCGCTGTCTCCCCGGCCCAGCGCATAGAAACCCGAGCTGACGAGCACCACCACCGCCGCCAGGACCAGGATCACCCCCAGAGCGGAGACCTTGGGCGGCAGCTTCCCGCCGGAGCGGTGCAGGAGCAGGACGTGGACGCCCACGACGCCCGCTGCGGTGAGGACGAACTGTGCGTGTCCGAGCACCCCGATGGCGGTAACATACCGCGGGAGGGGCAGAAGGTCCGAGAGAAAACCTAGCCTCAGGGCCAGGAGCGAAGAGCTGGAGTAGAGCGGATGCAGGAGGGAGATGAGGAATCCCAGGAACCCCAGCGCGCCGCCGGCGGCGGCTGCGGCTCCGCTCCAGCGGATGATCCGGGTTGCGGGCACGCGAGACTCCTCTCCTCTGGCCGGCAGCCGCCATGATAACACCGGGGAGGTGCGGAGGTGATCTCGCTCAAGCGCCTGGCAAAGCTCAAGCAGAAGAAGTACCGGGAGCGGGAACGGCGCTTCCTAGCCGAGGGGGCCCTCCTCGTGCGCGAAGCTCCGTATCCGCCGGAGCACCTCTTCGAAGATGAGGCGTCCGTCCGGCGGCTCTCCTCGCTCACCACCCCTTCCGGGCCGGTCGCCGTCTTCCCCTTCCTCGACCTGTCACAGGAGGAGCTTCTGCGGTGCCGGGACCGGCTGGCGCTGTTGCACGGCGTGCAGGACCCGGGGAACGTCGGGACCGTGATCCGCTCGGCGCACGCCTTCGGAGCAGGCGTCGCGCTCTCGAGAGGCTGCGCCGACCTCTACAATCCCAAGACGGTGCGGGCCACGATGGGCTCCATCTTCAGGGTTCCCCTCGCCCGCGAAGTGGAGCCGCCGGAGTTTTTGAGGCGGGCGCGGGAGGCGGGGTTTGCGCCGGTCGCCGCGGTCGCTGCGGGGGGAGCGTCGCCGGGCTCGCTCCCGGCCGGGAGGCTCGTGATCGTGGTCGGCAGCGAGGGGAGCGGGTTGCCAGAGGAGGTCGTCTCCGCCTGCGAGACGAGCGTCACGATCCCGGCCGAGGCGCACTCGCTGAACGCGGCGGTAGCGGCTTCCATTCTGCTCTACGCGGCCTATTCCCGTGTGCTAACATAGCCCACTACCATGCCGGTTACCGACCGTATAGAGGAGCTGCAGAAAGAAGCGCTGGAGGCCGTCGCCGCCGCCCGTTCCACGGACGAGGTGGAGCGGGTCCGGGTGAGGTACCTGGGGCGTTCGGCGGAGCTCACCGGGATCAAGAAGAACATCGGGCGGCTCTCGCCCGAAGAGCGCCGGGAAGTCGGCCGGGCGGCCAACCTGGCCTCCAGGGAGATAGAGGCGGCGCTTAAAAAGAGGGCGGAGGTGCTCGCGGAGGCCGAGCGGGAGGAGCGGTTGCGGTCCGAGGCGGTGGACGTAACGCTGCCGGGCGCGCCGTACCCGCGGGGTCATCTGCACCCCACCCGCCGCGTCATAGACGACGTGGTGGACTTCTTCGTGGGGCTGGGGTACAGGGTCGCCGAGGGGCCGGAGGTGGAGACCGACTACCACAACTTCACCGCGCTGAACATCCCGCCCGGGCACCCGGCGCGCGCCATGCAGGCCACCTTCTTCCTGGACGAGGGGCTGGTCTTGAGGACGCACACCTCGCCGGTGCAGGTGCGGACGATGCTGGTGCAGCGTCCGCCGGTGTACGTGGTGGTGCCCGGAAAGACCTTCCGCCGCGACTCCGACCCCACCCACACCCCGATGTTCCACCAGATCGAGGGCCTGGCCGTGGACCGGGGCATCACGCTCGCGCACCTGAAGGGCACTCTGGCAGCGATGGCCCGCCACGTCTTCGGAGGAGGGGTTGGCATCCGGCTCAGGCCCAGCTACTTCCAGTTCACCGAGCCCAGCGTGGAGCTGGACGTGAGCTGCTTCCTCTGCGGCGGGGGAGACCCTGATTGCCGCATCTGCAAGGGAGCCGGGTGGCTGGAGATGGGCGGCGCGGGGATGGTGGACCCCGACGTGCTCGAAGAGGTCGGCTACGACCCTGAGGAGTACACGGGCTTCGCCTTCGGCTTCGGTCCGGACCGGATGGCGATGGTCAAGTACGGCATCCCCGACCTCAGGCTCTTCTTCGAGGGCGACCTGCGGTTCCTGAATCAGTTCTAGGAGGAGAGGGGTAGGACTTGCGCGTTCCGCTGAGCTGGCTCCGGGAGTACGTGGACTTCGACCAGTCCCCCGAGGAGCTCGTAAGCCTCCTCTCGCTGCGCAGTCAGGAGGTGGAGGGTGTCTACCGCTACGGCGTCGCCGATGGCGAGGTCGTGGTGGGGGAGGTGCAGGAGTTCGGCCGCCACCCCAACGCCGACCGGCTCTTCGTCGGAAAGGTGGACATCGGAGGGCGGGTAGTACAGATCGTGGCCGGGGCCTCCAACCCTTATCCCGGTGCCCGCGTGCCGGTGGTGCTGCCCGGCAGCGTAATGGCCGACGGCACGAAGCTGAAGAAGGCCCGGCTGCGCGGGCTGGAGTCCTACGGCATGATGATGAGCGAGCGTGAGCTCGGCATCTCAAACGACCACGAGGGCATCCTATTGCTGGAGGGGGACTATGAGGTGGGGCGGCCTCTCGCCGACTACTTCCCGGTAGGGGAGGTGGTGCTGGACGTGGACGTGATGCCGAACCGTCCCGACCTCTGGGGCATGATCGGGGTCGCGCGCGAGCTGGCCGCGATCCTGCGCACGGACTTCCGGGTTCCGGAGGTTAGATTCCGGACCGGCGGCGCGCCCACCGGCGAGTACACGCTGCGGGTGGAGGATGAGGATCTCTGCCCCCGCTACGACTTGCGCCGGGTCTCCGGGATGCGTCCCGGCGTGCGGGCTCCGATCTGGATGCGGCGGCGTGTCTTCACCGCCGGGATGCGTCCGATAAACGGCATCGTGGACGCCACCAACTACGTGATGCTGGAGACCGGGCAGCCCATCCACGCCTTCGACGCCCGCAGGATAGTAGGGGGCATCGTGGTACGCCGCGCCCGCCCCGGCGAGAGACTCGCCCTCATAGACGGCTCCGTGCGCGAGCTGGATGGAGAGATGCTCGTGATCGCGGACGAGGAGCGGGGCCGGGCCATCGCCGGCGTGATGGGCGGCGAGGACTCCGAGGTGGAGGAGGGGACCACGGACGTTCTGGTCGAGGTCGCCACCTTCGCCGGGCGCAACATATTGGAGACCTCCGCCCGGCTGGGGCTGCGCACCGACGCCTCCGGCCGCTTCGAGCGCGGCCTGGACCCCAATATGGTGGGCTTCGCCCGCGACCGGGTGGTGCAGCTCCTGGCCGCAAACTGCGGCGGCTGGGTCGCCCCGGACGTCCTGAGCCACTACCCCGAGCCGGTGGAGCCCCGGAGCGTGCCGCTGCGCCCCGAGCGGGCGGAGCTGCTGCTCGGGATGCCGGTGGACCGGGAGGAGGCGGCTGAGCTGCTCGCCTCGCTCGGCTGCGAGGTAGCGGGCTCGGACGGCCGGCTGGAGGTGGTGGTGCCCACCTTCCGCCGGGACCTGGAGCGCGAGGCGGACCTGATCGAAGAGATCGGGCGCCTCAAGGGGCTGGAGCACGTCCCCGAAGAGCTGCCGGCCATCGCCGAGCCCGGCGGACTCGCGCCGGAGCAGCAGCGGGAGCGCCTCGTCCGCCGCACGCTGGCCGACCTCGGTTTCGCCGAGGCCATACTCTACCCCTTCGGGCCGGACCGCTGGGTGCGGGATCTTTTGCTCCCGGAGGGAGATCCCCGGCACCGGACGGTGCGCCTGCGGAACCCGCTCAGCGGGGAGCAGGCCGAGCTGCGCACGACCCTGCTGCCGGGGATGCTGGACGCCGCGGCGCGCAACCGGGCCTTCGGCGTACGGGGTGGGGCGCTCTTCGAGGTCGGGCGCGTCTTCCTCGCCCGGGAGATCCCGGCCGGGCAGCAGGAGTACGCCGTGGCCTACCGCCTGCAGGGCAGGCGGGGGCTGGAGCCGGTTGCGGAGGAGCTCTTCCCCGGCCGCCCGCTCGAAGAGCTGAAGCCCGGGGAGCTGGACTTCCTCTCCGGTGTGGAGGAGCTTCCGAAGGTTGGGGGGCTCTTGGCCGGCGAGGTGCGCCCGCAGGCGTGGAACGCTCCGGCTGTGAGCGCGGGCTTCTTCGAGGCCAAGGGCGTGGTGGAGCGGCTCGTCCCGGACGCGGAGTTCGAGCCGGTGCGGGAGCCGTTCCTGCACCCGGGCCGATCCGCCCGGGTGCTGGCGGGCGGGGAGGCTGTCGGCTGGGTCGGCGAGGTGCACCCGCAGGTGGTGGAGAGCTTCGGGCTCGGCAGCTGGCCGGTGGCGGCCTTCGAGCTGAGCCTGTGGCACTGCGACCCCGATCGCGTAGAGCAGTTCCGGCGCTTCGTGAACGTCCCGGCGGTGGAGATGGACCTCGCCGTCGTGGTGGACGAGGGGGTGCGGGCCGGAGATATGCTGAGGGCCATCTCGGAAGTGGAGAGTCCGATCCTGGCCGGCTTCCGCATCTTCGACGTGTACGCCGGTCGTCAGGTCCCGGAGGGCAAGAAGAGCGTCGCGTTCTCCTTCACCTTCCAGGGCGAGGAGACCCTCACCGACGAGCGGGTCAAGCGGGAGCTGGACCGCATCGCCGCCCGGCTCGGGGAGAGCTTCGGCGCGCAGGTGCGGCGCGGTTGAGCTAGCCGCCGGACTCTCTGCGCTCCCACTCGGAGCGGAGCAGGCTCATGAGGATGGCGTCGTGCCAGGCGCCGTTGCGCCGGACCGCCTGACGCATCCGCCCTTCGCTGCGGAAGCCGAGCTTCTCGTAGGTCCGGATGGCCACGTGGTTGAAGTCGAAGACGGTCAGACCGACGCGGTTCAGCTGCAGCTCCTCGAAGCCGTAGCAGAGGAGGGTGCGTATGGCGTCCGTTCCGTAGCCGCTGCCCCGGTACTCGGGCTCACCGATTAAGATGGAGAGGTCCGCCGAGGCGTTCGCCCGGTTGAGATTGATGAAGCTCACTATGCCGAAGGGTTCGGGCTCTCCGGGGAGGTGAATGGCGAACGAGTCGGAGAGGCTGGAGTTCTCCCGCTCCTCGAAGATCCGCTCCACGGCCACCGGTGACATGGGCTCCGGAGTCCAGCTGGTCAGGTGCCAGATCTCGCGGTCGCCGTACCAGCGGGCGTACAGGGGGTAGTGTTCGCGGGAGTGCCGCCGGAGCTCGACGCTCTCCCCGAACAGTACCTGCGGTCTCCGGGCACTTTGCACGTTTCCCATGATACCTCCCCTTTCGGTTCGCCGCGCTGCTTCGCTGCCACGGAGCGGCCTTGATGTGGTGGGGTGTCTCCAGGGCATCGGGGGTCGGCGGTACTGTGCTAAACTTCCGCTCACCATGAAGGTGGTTCGGGATCGGCTGGTCGCTTTGGGTTTCGGGAAGTACGCACGCGCGGATAAGATCGTTGCGCTCATCCCCATCGAGGAGAACCGGGGCAGCGGCCGGCGCACGCTGGTCTACGTGGAGGGTGTGGATGAGCCGCTCGTCGCCGGACGCACCGAGGCCACCATCCTCCGCGACATGGTCGGAGCCGAGAGCGGGGCCCTGGAGCTGCTCAAGGAGCTGCAGGCCCAGATAGGCCAGGTGCGGCCGCTCCTGAAGTCCTCCATCCGCTCCGAGGCGGGCCTGGACCTCGACCGCCTCAGCCGGCGCATCTCCGAGCTCACCGGCGAGTAGTGATCCTTCCGGCCGAATTCTACGACCGGGATCCCCGGCAGGTCGCCGTGGACCTCCTCGGCTGCGTGCTGGTGCACGACTCGTCCGAGGGACGCGCCTCCGGCGTGATCGTGGAGACCGAGGCCTACAGGCCGGATGATCCCGCCTGCCACGCCTACAACGGCCCGACCCTGCGCAACAGCAGCATCTTCGGGCCACCGGGCACGGCCTATGTCTACCTCTCCTACGGGATGCATGTGCTGCTCAACGCGGTCTGCGGGGCCGAAGGGGTGGGGAGCCCGGTCCTGATCCGGGCTCTGCGGCCGCTCGAAGGGGTGGATCTGATGCGGTACCGGCGCGGCCGGGGCTCGAACCTCGCCGGAGGCCCGGGCCGGCTCACGCAGGCACTGGGCGTGTCGCTGGAGTACGACGGAGCGAGTCTCGTTGAGGGGCCGCTCTTCATCTCGTGGGGGGAGAGTGCGGGCGGCGAGATCGTGGCCACCACGCGGGTTGGGATCAG
Source organism: Rubrobacter taiwanensis (assembly GCF_004337705.1). Lineage (GTDB taxonomy): Bacteria > Actinomycetota > Rubrobacteria > Rubrobacterales > Rubrobacteraceae > Rubrobacter_C > Rubrobacter_C taiwanensis. The sequence goes on along the minus strand of NZ_SKBU01000015.1, from coordinate 148,798 downwards.
CCGGGGAGCGGAGCTGCCCTGGCGCTACCTGCTCCATGGCGAAGAGAGCGTTTCGGTGAAACCGAAGGTTATTGCCCGCCGGAACTTGCAACGGAGGTGGGGGCGGGTTCGTGATCGAAGCGCTCGACGGGCTCGCCCTGCATGACCTCGCTCATGTAGTCGCGCCAGATCTCCAGCGGGTAGCTCGTTCCCACGATGGGCGAGCCGTAGGCGGCTTCCTCCAAGGTCTTGCCCCCCTCGGCGTATCCCAGCCACACGCTGGTGACCAGCTGGGGAGTGAAGCCCACAAACCAGGCGTCGAAGAAGCTCTCCGTCGTGCCGCTCTTGCCTGCTACGGGCCGGTCGCCGCCTAGCGCGGCCTTCCTCGCTATACCCTCGGTGACGCCGTCCTCCAGGATCCGGATCGTCTCCCGCGCCACCTCCGGGTCGAGCACCTGCTCGCCCTCCATCGGGGGGGCTTCGTAGAGAACCTTCTCGTCCTCGGTGCCGTGGTTCTCGATCACCCGGGTTATCGCCCGGGGGGTCACCCGCTCGCCGTAGTTGGCTATCGTGGCGTAGGCGGTCGCCATCTCCAGCGGGGAGACCTCCTGAGTGCCCAGCACGATCGAGGGGAGCGGCTCAAACTCCGAGGTTATGCCCAGACGGTGCGCCACGTCTATCGTCGCCTGCGGCCCGTTTCTGAGCCCGTTCCCCTCGGCGTTGGTGATCAGGTCCGTGAAGACCGTGTTATCCGACTCCCAGAGCGCTTCCTCCAGCGTTATCGGGCCGCGCTCCGCGCCCCGGTAGTTCTCCACCTCCCATTTCTCCTCGCGGCCGTTCTCCATGGGTACCACGTACTCCTTGTCTTCGGAGACATAGATCTCCTGCGGCGAGATCCCCTGCTCCAGGGCCGCGATGAGCGCGAAGGTCTTGAACGTGCTTCCCGGCTGGCGCCGCCCCTGGGTTACCAGATTGAAGTCTCCGTCCTGATCTCGGGCTCCGACCATCGCCCGGATATAGCCGGTCTCGGGTTCGATCGAGACTATCGCGCCATCAGGCGAGCTCTCGTAAGGCAGGTAACCCGTGTCTCCGTACAACGTCTCTTCGGCCGCGAGCTGCGCTTCGGGGTCCAGACTGGTGTATACGGTCAGCCCGCCGGCCTGCACCGTGTTGGCACCGTACATCTGTGTCAGCTCCCCGCGGACGTATTCCACGAAGTCCCGGGTTACCTCCGGACCCGTAAGTCCCGTCTCCAGCATCGGCGCCAGCGGCCACTTCTCAGGCAGCTCCTCAGAGAGCGCCCGATCGTAGTCCTGCTGGGTTATATATCCGTTGTTGAACATGTTGCGGAGCACCAGATTGCGCTGCTCTCTGGCCGCGTCCCGGTCGCTGCCCAGCGTCGAGGGCGACCAGAGCAGGCCCACGAGCGTGGCCGATTCGCTCAGCGTCAGCTCCTCGGTGGGCTTGTTGAAGTAGGTCTGGGCGGCGGCCTCCACCCCGTAGGCGTTGTTCCCGAAGTACACGGTGTTGAGGTACATGCCGATGATCTCGTCCTTGGTGTACCGGCGCTCTATCTCGATCGCTATGGCAGCTTCTTTGAGCTTGCGGGTGATGCTCACCTCGCCGGAGAGGTAGGCGTTCTTGACGAACTGCTGCGTTATGGTGGATGCGCCCTGCACGGCCTGCCCGGCCCTCAGGTCCACGTAGAGAGCCCGCATTATGCCCCACAGGTCTATGCCGGCGTGCTCGCGGAAGCGCTCGTCCTCTTTGGCCACCAGCGCGTCCAGAAGGTAGCCCGGCATCTCCTCCAGCTTCGCCGTCTGGCGATTCTCCCCCTGAAAGATCGTGCCGATCACCCGCCGCGAACCGTCGGTGTCGCCGAGCGGCGCAGAATATATATACGTGGGGCGGGCCGTGGTGCTTAACGGCTCGGGGAGCTCGTTCACCACCCGCACCAGCCCCAGATACCCGCCGGCCAGCGCCGAGACCCCCGCCACGCAGGCGAGGATCGAGGCGGCGACCAGCCAGCTCAGCAGGCGCCCGGAGCCCCCGCCCTTCCCGGCGCGGGCGGGGCGCCGCTTCCGGGGGCGCTTCCCGAGCGTTGCGGCTCCGGTCGCCGATCTCCCCCGCGCTCCAGACCTTCTTGGGTACGCCCGCGCCATCAAGCGGGTATGGTACACGAAACCGGCTTGGGTTACATTTTGGTTATGGAAACCGAACGGAATCTTAACTCAATCTACCGCAACGCCGTAGACGTCATCCCGCGGGAGGAGCTGGACCGGCGCCTCCGCAGCGGTGAGACGCTGCGCGTCAAGCTGGGCATAGACCCCACGGCTCCGGACATCCACCTCGGCTTCACGGTCGTGCTGAGGAAGCTGCGGGCGTTTCAGGAGCTGGGGCACACGGCGGTGCTCGTGATCGGGGACTACACCGCCCGCGTGGGGGACCCCTCCGGGCGCTCCAAGACCCGTCCCGTGCTGCCTCCGGAGGAGATCCAGGCCAATACCCGTACGTATCTGGATCAGGCCTACCTCATCCTGGACCGCGACCGCGCCGAGGTACGCTTCAACTCCGAGTGGCTGGCCCCTCTGACCATGGAGGAGGTCATACACCTCACCCGGGCCACCACGGTCGCCCGTCTGCTGGAGCGCGATGACTTCCAGAAGCGCTTCCGGGCCAGCGATCCCATCACCCTCACCGAATTCCTCTACCCGCTGATGCAGGCCTACGACTCGGTCGCCGTAGATGCCGACGTCGAGCTCGGCGGCACCGACCAGCTCTACAACCTGCTCATGGGCCGCCAGGTCATGGAGTACTACGGCAAGCGGCCGCAGTGCATCCTCACCACCCCCCTGCTCGTGGGCACCGACGGCAGGATGAAGATGAGCAAGTCTCTCGGGAACTACATAGCCGTCGCCGACCCGCCGGAGGAGATCTTCGGCAAGACCATGAGCATCCCCGACGAGGTCATGCCAGACTACTACGCGCTGCTTCTAGAGGAGCCCATGCCCGCGGCCGAACCGGTCGAGCAGAAGCGGGAGCTCGCCCGGCGGCTCGTACGCCGGTACTGCGGCGAGCAAGCCGTCGCCGCCGCCGAACGCCACTTCAACTCCGTCACCCGGGGCGGCGTGCCGGACGATATTCCCGAGGTCCGGATCCCGTCCGGAGGTCCTGTGTGGATCGTGGACCTCCTCTCCCGCGCCGGATTCGCCCGGACCAACGGAGAGGCCCGCCGCTTCATCCGGGGCGGAGCGGTCAGAATAGACGCCGAGCGTATCACGGACGAGGAGGCCAACCTCGCTCCGGAAGAGCTCGCCGGGAAGGTCCTGCAGGTCGGCAAGCGGCGCTACGCCCGGCTCGTACCCCCCGCAGAAGAGACCCCTTGACGGCCGCGGGCGGGGCGTTAGAATGTTCTCCCGCCGCCCGCGGAGGCTTCGGAGCAGAAATTCTTCCGAAAGTTCTCCCAAAACGCTTGACACCGGGATCGGGCGGGGTACAATATTCGGTGCTGATGGTTGAGGCGACGTTGATAACGGAGGTGAGGAGCCCCGGCTAACGATCCCCGACAGGCTGGGGAAGTGCCGGGCCCGCCGAAGCCGGCGGGTTTTCTCTCGCCTTGAGAGTCTCGACCGGGTCGGCTCCGCCGAGAGGCAAGGGGCTTGAGACCTTGAAAACTGAATAGCAGCGAAAACCCCGTCATCGAATGCCGGGACCGACTCTCTGCGATCCGGGAGTCAAAACGCGGATCGCCGCGCGGGTAGCGCCCGCACATCTGGCTGGTCTTCGATCCGGGCCCTTAGGTCCGGTGAGAGCGATTAGTTCGGAGAGTTTGATCCTGGCTCAGGACGAACGCTGACGGCGTGCCTTAGACATGCAAGTCGAGCGAGAAAGCCCTTCGGGGTGAGTAAAGCGGCGAACGGGTGAGTAACACGTGGGTAACCTGCCCCTCGCAGGGGGATAACCGGGGGAAACTCCGGCTAATACCCCGTACGCTTGCCGGGGCGCATGCTCCGGCAAGGAAAGGTAGCTTCGGCCATCCGGCGAGGGATGGGCCCGCGGCGCATTAGCTAGTTGGTGAGGTAACGGCTCACCAAGGCGACGATGCGTAGCTGGTCTGAGAGGATGATCAGCCACACTGGGACTGAGACACGGCCCAGACTCCTACGGGAGGCAGCAGTCGGGAATCTTGCGCAATGGGCGAAAGCCTGACGCAGCAACGCCGTGTGAGCGAAGAAGGCCTTCGGGTTGTAAAGCTCTGTTGTCGGGGACGAAGGGCGAAGGGTTAATAGCCCCTAGCCTGACGGTACCCGGCGAGGAAGCCCCGGCTAACTACGTGCCAGCAGCCGCGGTAATACGTAGGGGGCGAGCGTTGTCCGGAATCATTGGGCGTAAAGAGCGCGTAGGCGGCCTGGTAAGTCTGCTGTGAAATCTCGGGGCTCAACCCCGAGCGTGCAGTGGATACTGCCAGGCTAGAGGGTGGTAGAGGAGAGTGGAATTCCCGGTGTAGCGGTGAAATGCGCAGATATCGGGAGGAACACCAGCGGCGAAGGCGGCTCTCTGGGCCACTCCTGACGCTGAGGCGCGAAAGCTAGGGGAGCGAACAGGATTAGATACCCTGGTAGTCCTAGCCGTAAACGATGGGCACTAGGTGTGGGGGGAGTCGAATCTCTCCGTGCCGAAGCTAACGCGTTAAGTGCCCCGCCTGGGGAGTACGGCCGCAAGGCTAAAACTCAAAGGAATTGACGGGGGCCCGCACAAGCAGCGGAGCATGTTCTTTAATTCGATGCAACGCGAAGAACCTTACCTGGGCTTGACATGGGGCTGCAAGCGCACGGAAACGTGTGATCCTTCGAGGGTGCCCCACAGGTGCTGCATGGCTGTCGTCAGCTCGTGTCGTGAGATGTTGGGTTAAGTCCCGCAACGAGCGCAACCCCCGCCCTGTGTTGCCAGCATTGAGTTGGGGACTCACAGGGGACTGCCGGTGACAAACCGGAGGAAGGTGGGGATGACGTCAAGTCATCATGGCCCTTACGCCCAGGGCTAGAAACGTGCTACAATGGCCGGTACAATGGGCTGCGATGCCGTGAGGTGGAGCGAATCCCATCAAAGCCGGTCTAAGTTCGGATTGGAGTCTGCAACTCGACTCCATGAAGGCGGAGTTGCTAGTAATCGCGGATCAGAATGCCGCGGTGAATACGTTCCCGGGCCTTGTACACACCGCCCGTCACACCACGGGAGTAGGCAATGCCCGAAGCGGGTGCGGCCAACCCCTTTTCAGGGGAGGCGGCTCGCGAAGGTAGGGCCTGCGACTGGGGTGAAGTCGTAACAAGGTAGCCGTACCTGAAGGTGCGGCTGGATCACCTCCTTTCTAGGGAGTAGGTTAGAGCGGAGACGCTCGACCGGACGGACGCCCAACTTCGGGAGAGAGGCTTGAGTGCAAGCTCGCCGCTTCCGGGGCGATCCGCCCTAGGATACTTCGACCGGTTCCGGTGAGGGTGAGTAGCTGCTGTTCAGTTTTCAGGGTCTTTGAGCCCTGGAGCCGACTTCTTTTGCACCCGCGAGAGCGAAGGTGCCTGGTCTTTGAGAACTGCATAGCGCGAGCATCCAGAGCATTAAGATACTAAGGGCGTATGGTGGATGCCTTGGCACCGGAAGCCGATGAAGGACGTGGCAAGCTGCGATAAGCCACGGGGAGCCGCAGGCGGGCTGTGATCCGTGGATCTCCGAATGGGGAAACCCGGCGGGAGTCATTTCCCGTCACCCGCACCTGAACGCATAGGGTGCGAGGAGGGAACCCGGGGAACTGACACATCTTAGTACCCGGAGGAAAAGAAAGAAAGCCTCGATTCCCTGAGTAGTGGCGAGCGAAAGGGGAGGAGCCCAAACCGACCCTCGTGGAAGCCTGCGGGCGTTGCGAGGGCGGGGTTGTAGGGCCGGGCGTGGCCGCTCCGCAGGGCGGCCGGGGAGTTACAAATCGCGCGGGTAGCCGAACCGGGATGGATAATCTCGGCCGCAGAGGGTGAAAGCCCCGTAGGCGAAACTCGGGCGACTCCCTGTCCTGGTACCTGAGTAGGTCCGGACACGTGAAACCCGGATCGAATCCGCGGGGACCACCCCGCAAGGCTAAATACTAACGGTGACCGATAGTGAACCAGTACCGTGAGGGAAAGGTGAAAAGTACCCCGCAAGGGGGGTGAAAGAGTACCTGAAACCATACGCCTACAAGCGGTCGGAGCAGCGGTTCTACTGCTGTGACGGCGTACTTTTTGCATAACGGGCCAGCGAGTTGCTGGTGCCTGGCGAGGTTAAGCTTTACGGAGCGAGCCGCAGCGAAAGCGAGTCTGAACAGGGCGTCTAGTCAGGTGCCGCAGACCCGAAACCGGGTGAGCTATCCATGGCCAGGCTGAAGCGGGGGTAAGACCTCGTGGAGGGCCGAACCGACTCGGGTTGAAAACCGGGCGGATGAGCTGTGGATAGGAGTGAAAGGCTAATCAAACCCGGCGATATCTGGTTCTCCCCGAAATATATTTAGGTATAGCCTGGCGTGTTTCGTCGCGGGTGTAGAGCACTGTTTGAGTGCGGGGCCCTACAAGGTTACCAATCTCAGACAAACTCCGAAGACCGTGGACGTTAGAGCGCCGGAGTCAGGGGCCGGGGGATAAACTTCGGTCCCGAGAGGGAAACAACCCAGACCGCCGGCTAAGGCCCCTAAATAACGGCTAAGTGGCAAAGGATGTGGCGCTGCACAGACAACCAGGATGTTGGCTTAGAAGCAGCCATCATTTAAAGAGTGCGTAATAGCTCACTGGTCAAGTGGTGTTGCGCCGAAAATTCAGCGGGACTTAAGCCGTTTGCCGAAGCCGCGGACTTCGGCCTTGTGCTGGAGTGGTAGGGGAGCATCCTGTCGCGGATGAAGCGGCGGCGTGAGCTTGAGCCGTGGACGCATCAGGAGAGAGAATGCTGGCATGAGTAACGAAAGACAGGCGAGAAACCTGTCCGCCGAATGCCCAAGGGTTCCTGGGTAAAGCTAATCTGCCCAGGGTTAGTCGGGACCTAAGCCGAGGGCGAAAGCCGTAGGCGATGGACAGCAGGTTGATATTCCTGCACCACGGGCGTGGCGTCTGAGCGATGGAGGGACGGAGAAGGGTAGGCCAACCGTGGCGCTGGTCGACCACGGGCTTGCTCGTAGGGCGGGGACCAGGAAAATCCGGGCCCCGTTACAGGCCTGAGGAGTGAGCCGAAACCCTTCGGGGCGAAGTGGCTGAACCCATGCTTCCGGGAAAAGCTTCTAAGCGAGTCACGCACGTGCCCGTACCCCAAACCGACACAGGTGGGCGAGTGGAGAACACTAAGGCGATCGAGCGAACTCTGGTCAAGGAACTCGGCAAACTGTCCCCGTAACTTCGGGAGAAGGGGAGCTCTGGACGGTGAGGGTCCACGCGGCCCAGAGCTGTCCGGAGCCGCAGAGAATAGGCCCAGGCGACTGTTTATCAAAAACACAGGTCTCTGCTAAGTCGAAAAGACGACGTATAGGGGCTGACGCCTGCCCAATGCCAGAACGTTAAGGAAGGGGGTTAGCCTTCGGGCGAAGCTCCCGACCGAAGCGCTGGTCAATGGCGGCGGTAACTATAACCGTCCTAAGGTTAGTAACGCTAGCCTTAGTAAAACCGAACCATATGCGGGGAACTCCTAAAGCCGTCCGGTACTAGCCGGTATACTTATATCGGCAGTAAAAATCCGGCGGATACATGGACAATCCGCAGGGAAGGCCCGCAGCTGCAGCGGGAACCCTCAGAGACTTTACGTTCGGGGTTGGCCGATGAAGCTTGACGCAGGGTGGATAACAGGCTTCGTGGATGGTGAAGGTTGCTTCTTCGTCGGGATCAACGAGCATCCCGAGATGAGCGCCGGATATCAGGTTCTGCCTGAATTCACTGTCGTGCGGCACGAGCGCGATGTGCAGCTTCTGTACGCGCTGAAGGCTTACTTCGGTTGCGGCGTGGTTCGCAAGGACCACGGTGACCGGATGGCCTACCGCGTGAGGGGTAAGGAGCATCTGCTCCGGCACATCGTTCCATTCTTCGTTAAGCACCCGCTGAAGTCCAGGAAGCGCGTGGAATTTCAAAAGTTCCGCCGCATCCTGTTGATGATGGAGGCGGGCGATCATCTGACAGCGGAGGGTGTTGAAGAGATTCGACGCCTCGCCGCGCAGGTGAATCGAGGCCAGCTAAGATAAAGTCCGGCCCTTCTGGAAACAGTTGGGAGTGTCCGAGCGAAATTCCTTGTCGGGTAAGTTCCGACCTGCACGAAAGGCGTAACGATCTGGGCGCTGTCTCGACCAGAGGCTCGGTGAAATTGTAGTATCGGTGAAGATGCCGATTACCCGCGGAAAGACGGAAAGACCCCGTGAACCTTTACTGTAACCTGGCATTGGATGCTGACACACCTTGTGCAGGATAGGAGGGAGGCTGGGAAGCCGGGACGCCAGTCTCGGTGGAGCCGTCCTTGAGATACCTCCCTGGGTGTGTTGGTGTTCTAACCCCGCGCCGTGATCCGGGTGGGGAACAGTGTCAGGCGGGCAGTTTGACTGGGGCGGTCGCCTCCTAAACGGTAACGGAGGCGCCCAAAGGTTCCCTCAGCACGGTCGGAAATCGTGCGCAGAGTGCAAAGGCATAAGGGAGCTTGACTGTGAGACCGACGGGTCGAGCAGGGACGAAAGTCGGGCTTAGTGATCCGGCGGTAACGAGTGGAAGTGCCGTCGCTCAACGGATAAAAGGTACTCCGGGGATAACAGGCTTATCGCTGCCAAGAGTTCACATCGACGCAGCGGTTTGGCACCTCGATGTCGGCTCAGCGCATCCTGGGGCTGGAGTAGGTCCCAAGGGTTGGGCTGTTCGCCCATTAAAGCGCTACGCGAGCTGGGTTCAGAACGTCGTGAGACAGTTCGGTCCCTATCTTCCGTGGGCGCAGGAGACTTGAGGGGAGCGACTCCTAGTACGAGAGGACCGGAGTGGACGCACCTCTGGTGTACCGGTTGTCCTGCCAAGGGCACCGCCGGGTAGCTATGTGCGGAAGGGATAACCGCTGAAGGCATCTAAGCGGGAAGCCCACCCCAAGATGAGGTCTCCCCCCCTTCTAGGGGGTAAGGCCCCTGGTAGACCACCAGGTTGATAGGCCACAGGTGTAAGTGCGGCGACGCATTGAGCCGAGTGGTACTAATAGGCCGAGGGCTTAATGCTATTGCTCGATGCGCTATGCAGTTCTCAAAGCTCAGGCGCCTCTCTCGCGGGGGATTTACAAGTAAATATTTTAGAAAGGGTGGCGATAGCGGCGGGGATACACCTCTTCCCATTCCGAACAGAGAAGTTAAGTCCGCCAGCGCCGATGGTACTGCAGGGGGGACCCTGTGGGAGAGTAGGTCGCCGCCCATTTTTATTGCCCGGAGATTGCTCCGGCGCAGCAGCTGCGCCGGGGCGTTGTTTTGTGTGTGAGGAGTGGTAGGGGAGCGTCCCGACATAGAGCCGCTGGTGGCCCAATTGCGGCGGTGCGCGGGCTTGGCGGGAATAGCTCTGGTCGGTTCGTTCGCCCGCGGCGAGGCGCGGTCGGGGAGCGACCTGGACATGGTGGCGCTGGTTGAAGGGGAGAGCCCCGAGCGGGTAGAGACGTTCCTTTATCACGGGTGGCCGGTGGAGGTCCTCTTCAAGAGCGAGGTGGAGGTCTGGAAGGCCGTGGAGGAAGAGACTCTGCCTGAGAAAGTGGTCCCGGCCTGGGCGGAGGCCCGGATACTGTACGACCCGGAGGGGCGTTTCGCGCGCCTGGTGGCGGAGATCCGGCAGCTCTACCGCAAGGGACCGCCCCCGATGAGCGCGGAGGAGCGGCGGTACGCGAGCTTCGAGCTGGAGCACCTGCGGAGACTGCTGCTGGAGCGTGCGCAGAGCGAAGAGCTGGATGAACGGGCGACGCTCGCGCTGCTGCTGGCGCAGGCCGTCCGGTTCGGGGCGGACGCCCTGATCCGGCTCAAGGGCGAGTGGCCGGCGAACCCGCGCAGAACCGTCCCCGCGCTGCGAGAGGTAGACGGCGAGTCGGCGGAGCTGGCGGTGCGGGCTCTCGCCGGGGGCCGAATGGATCTCGCCCGCGCCTTTCTGGAGCGGGTGCAGGGCGAGCTCGGCGGGCCGCCGCGGGAGCTGGGAGGCGTTCTTCCGGATCCGAAGCGCGGGCCGTCCCCCTTTACGTAGCGCGGTTCTCTTCCGGCAGCCCGGCACGCACGAGCTGCCGGGTGTAGGGTTCTTTCGGCTTCCGGATAACCGACTCCACCGGGCCGCGCTCCACAACCCGTCCCCGGCGCAGCACCACCAGCCGGTCGCAGAAGGCGCGGGCGAGGAGCAGGTCATGCGTGATGCACAGGTAGGAGACTCCAAGGTCTTCTTTGAGGCGCTCCAGCGACTCTAGCAGATCTTTGCGCAGCCCGGCGTCGAGCATGGAGGTGGGCTCATCCAGCACGACGAGGCGTGGCTGCAGCACCCCGGCGCGGGCGAGGGCCACGCGCTGGCGCTCGCCGCCGGAGAGCTCTGAAGGGTAGCGTTCGGCGTAGCGAGCGGGGTCCAGGTCCACCTCTCTCAGAGCTTGTTGCATCCGGTCTTCGACCTTTGGCTCGCCGTGGATGCGCAGGGGTTCGGATACTATCTCACGCACCCGCAGGTGTTCGGGCAGCGACTGGTAGGGATCCTGGAAGACCAGGTGCAGGCGCTTGCGCGCGGCTCGCAGCTCGCGCCGGGAGAGGTCGTTGAGAACTCGGTTTTCGAACCGTATCTGTCCTGCATCCGGGCGTTCGAGGCCCAGGATCATGCAGGCCAGGGTGCTCTTGCCGGCCCCGCTCTCTCCTATGAGGCCCACTACTTCTCCTTCCCGGACCTCGAAGCTTATTCTGTCGGCTGCAATGGCGTTCCGGTAGGCTTTGGAGACGCCTTCGAGCCGGAGCAGCGGTGTCCTGTCGGTAGAGGTGAGTGGGGGGCGGAGGCGCTCAGGCCGGGCGGCCTGCAAGAGACGGCGGGTGTACGGGTGTTGGGGGCGGGAGAGGATCTCATCCGCCGGTCCCGCCTCGACTATCCTGCCCTCTTGCATCACCGCCAGAGTGTCCACCGTGCGGCTCACTACCGGCAAATCGTGGGAGATGAGGAGGATGGCGAGGTTCATCTCTCTCTGGAGGCGTTTGAGGAGTCGGAGGATCTCGCCCTGTATGCGGGGGTCGAGGCCTGTGGTGGGCTCGTCCACGACCAACAGGTCGGGCTCGTTGGCCAGCGCCATTGCGATGACGGCGCGCTGGCGCATGCCGCCCGAGAATTCGTGCGGGTAACTTCCGGCCCGCGCGCGCGGGATGCCGACCGCCTCCAGCATCTCTAGCGCCCGCTCGCGGGCGGTCTTACGGCTCACCGGGCGGTGGAGCCGGATGGCCTCGGCGATCTGGTTCGCGACGGGGAGGATGGGGTTGAGCGCGTTCATCGCTGTCTGCGGGACGAGCGCCACCCGGTCGCCGCGCAGCTCGCGCAGCCGCTTCTCCGGGGCTCCCAGCAGATCTTCCCCGGCGAGCAAGACTCGGCCCGAAGTGATACGTGCCGGGGCCCGCAGCAGGCCCATGACCGCAAAGACCAGCGTGCTCTTGCCGCTACCCGAAGCCCCCACGACGCCGAGCGTACGTCCCCGGGGCAGCTTCAGGCTTGCCCCGTCTACGGCCCGCCGCTCTCCGTACTCTATTGTGAGGGCTTCGATCTCGAGCAGGCAGTCTCCCCGGCGCGGACCTTGGGCCGGGAGGCTGCGGCGTACCTGAGCAGGGGCGAGCGCGTGCAACCGGGGCCGGGTGCGCTCCTCCAGAGCGAAGCCTATAAAAGCAAAGGACAGGACCGCGAGGGCGATACAGAGCCCGGGCGGGACGACCCACCAGATCCAGGCGTCCGTAAGAAAGGCGCTGCGGGCGTTGGCGTAGAAGAGGATCGTGCCCCAGCTCTGCTTGATGGGGTCCCCGAGGCCCAGAAAGCTCAGGGAAGCCTCAAGCAGGATAGCTATATTCGCGGCGCGGACGAACTGGGGGATCACGAGCGGGAAGACCGCCGGCAGGAGGTGGCGGCGGAGTATGTAGGTCCCTCCCGCACCCATCGCCCGGGCGGCCCGGACGTGGTCCCGCTGGCTGACCGAGAGCACCTGGGAGCGCAACTCCCTGGCCGCTCCGGCCCAGATGACGCTGGAGATCACGATGATCTCCGTCGAGAGCCCCGGTCCGAGGAAGACTCCTATCACGATCATGAGGGGCAGGAAGGGCAGGGATAGCGCGACATCCACCAACCTCATCAGCACCGCGTCTGTTACGCCGCCGAAGTACCCGGAGGCCAGTCCGACCGCGGTGCCGATAACGGTCGCGGCTACCGCTGCCGCGACGCCCACGACGAGCGAGATGCGGGTGCCGAAGATGAGGCTGCTCAAGAGATCGTTCCCGACGTCGTTAGCCCCGAGCGGGTGGGCGAGGCTCGGCGCGGCGAAGGGCGGCGCTACCCGGGCGCTGGGGTCGTAGGGGGCGAGAAGCGGCGCGAGTACGGCCACGAGCGTGAAGAACCCTATTATCCCGAGCCCGACCACGCCCAGAGCAGGTATCCTGCGCCGGTCCGGGATCCACGAGCCGGGCGTTGCTCCGGACTGCTTCACCGGTTCGCTCCCGGCCGGCGCACTCTGGGGTCCAGCAACGGGTAGGTGAGGTCCGCCAGGAGGTTGGCGGAGATCACGCCCACCGTGACCAGGAGGAAGGCCCCCTGCAGCAGGGGGTAGTCCCGGGCGAGCACACCCTCGTAGATGAGCCGTCCCAGCCCCGGGTAGGCGAAGACGGTCTCTATGACGACCGCGCCGCTGACCAGCGTACCCAGGCTCAGCGTGAAGTTGGTGTAGACGGGCAAAAGCGCGTTGCGCAGGGCGTGGCGGAAGACGACGCCGCGCTCGCTGACGCCTTTGGCCTCGGCCATGGTCGTGTAGTCCTCGCCCAGCGTCGTGAGCATGGAGGCCCGGGAGAGCAGGAAGACGCTACCGCTGGTCGCCAGCGTGATGGCGATGACGGGCAGGACCAGGTGGCGGGCGACGTCCCACACGTGCGCCAGCCCGTCGAGACTCACGAGCGAGACGGCGCCGTACGTCGGGAACAGCCCGAGGGTGACCGAGAAGACGGAGATCAGGATCATCCCGATCCAGAACCCCGGCATGGCCTCCAGAGAGAGGATGCCCACCATCAGGCCCGTGTCGCGGGCACTGCCGCGCTTCCAGGCGGCTATGGTGCCGGCCGTGATACCGATGAAGGTGCTGAGTACCGTCGCGCAGCCTACCAGGAGCAGCGTCCACGGCAGGCGGTCTATGAGCACGTCGGCTACCGGCTGCCCGAACCGGACCGAGGTGCCGAGCTCGAACCGGGCCACGTTCACCCAGTACATGCCGTACTGCACGAGCAAGGGCTCATCGAGGCCGTACTGGCTCAACACCTGCTCCCTCTGCTCCGGCGTGAGCGCGTTGACCTCGTCGCCGAGGAGGTAATTTATGGGGTCTCCGGGGGCCACGCGGGTCAGGAGGAAGTTGAGCGTCAGCGCAACCCAGAGGACGAGGACGTACTGTCCTATTCGGTTTCCTAATCTTCCCGGAGGCACCGCCAGGCCCTTCGGTGCGCTCTCACAGCAACTCTCTGACCACCCACGGCAAGAACCCGTCCAGGAAGCGTTCGGTTGCGGGCATGAAGTAAGAGCCGAAGTGGTACAGCGGGTCCAGGGTGGTGACGAGCAGCGTGCCGGGCGTACTGACCCGGTCTATGTAGAGCAGCGCGCCCTCGTCTCGCAGAGCGATGAGGGTCTCCGCTCCTTCTGGTGGGTGTAGCAGGCCGTGGTAGTGCCAGGTGGCGTCGTCGAGTTCGATGTAGCCGAAGAGGCTGTGGTCCGGGTTGTGGCAGACTAAGCCGAGGTCTGCACCCGGCTCCAGCCACCACCAGAAGTTTGTGGGGCGGTGCTCCCATTTGAGTCCGGGTAGCCACACCGGAGGATGCTCCCCGCCGCTGAAGACGAGCACGGTGCCGCCGCGGTCCAGGTAAGCGAGCACGGAGCCCGCCGCTTCGTCGAGCTTGCCTCTGTGGAGGCGTTCGGGGATGAGAAGGCCGTCGAAGCCGTCGAGGTCGGCTCCGGGAAGGTCGGGCAGGTAGATGAGCCCGGAGAGCCAGCGGCGGTACTTGGGCTCGTTGAGGGCGCGGTGGTGTGGGGCGGAGCCGCCGTAGACGGCGGCGAGCTTCTTCATGAGGTCTCCTTCTCGATCCAGGCCAGAAGCTGCGGCGCGATGAGGCTCGCCGTGGTCTCCGGGGCGTCGTCGCTGTATAGCCTGTCGAGTCCGAAACCGAGAAGGTCGTAACAGGCGGAGACGAAGATGACACCCCGGGTGCTCCGCCGGTCCACGTAGACCACCGGCTCCCCGCCGGGGAGCGTGAGGATCACCTCGACTCCTTCGGGCGGCGGGTTGTGCCCGCGGGCGAAGAAGCCTGCGACACCGCGGCGGAAGGTGAGGTCTTTTGTCTCCACGCCCTCGAAGATAGGGTGGTCCTTGGCTTTGTGGATCTCGTAGTCTTGGAAGGAGCGGATCTCCTTCGGCACGAATGTTCCGGCTCCGGGCAGCCACTCACGCGAGAGGTGGCCGCTGAAGACGAGGACTTTCCCGGAGTCGAGGAAGTCCTGGATCCTCTTCCGCTCCCGATACAGCAATTCCTGGTCCACATTGCCCGTGATCATGAGGGCGACATAGGGGCTCAGTTCTGCCTCCGGTAGTTCGTACATGTCGAGAGACTCGACTCTCTCACGGATGAAGTCGTATTTCATATGGGGCATCGTGCCGAGCCCGGTGTCGAGCATTGCGATGCGGGCGGACTTGCTCGGCGAACTAGAACCGCTCGGTGATCGCGTTGGCTTCATTGCCGACCTCCTCGGGCAGGAACGACCATTTGTGCACGATGCCGTAGCCCGGCGACTCCACCCAGCCGTCGTGGGCGTCGGGACGGTAGGCCCACCGCTCTTCGGGGTAGTACAGGACGATGGATGTAGGCTGACTATTGAAAAGCTCCTGCATCTCGAAGGAGATGCGGGTACGCTCCTCTACGGTCGTGGCTTGCATCCACTCCTCGATCAGGGCTTCCATCTCGGGATATGGAACCTCTGGCAGGTTCCAGAGGTATCCCGAACGGTGGGACATGATGAATTGGGTGGGATCGGCCACGCCGTGAGCCGTGATCGTGCCCAGGCTGGTGTCAAAGTCGCGCGAGGTGAAGAGCTCTCCCATGGCGCCGGGATCCAGGGTCTGAACCGTCATGGAGATGCCGGCCTCGCCGAGCTGCTTCACTACCAGTTCGGCGGCGCGTACCTGCGAGGGTTCGGTCCCGGCGACCTTGATGGTGAACTCCAAGGGATTCCCGTCCGGCGTCTCGCGTACGCCGTCGCCGTCGCGGTCAACGAACCCTAGACCATCGAGTATCTGCCGGGCACGCTCCGGATCGTATGGCTGCCGGTTGTCTGGACTGGTCCAGGGAGAGTCAGGGTGTGGATACCCCTGCGTACCGGGACGTCCCTGTCCGAGCAAGACCGTGTCCAGAAGCTCCCGGCGATCGACCGCCAAAGAGAATGCCTGTCGGAACTCCGGTATGTCGAAGGGCTCGCGCTCGTAGTTGATCCTTATCTCATCGAATTGCAGCGGGGCGGTCTCGGCCAGCGCTATGGCCCGCGAGCTCTCGAACTCCGGGACCAGCTCCGGTGGAACGTTGCGCGCGGCGGCGTCGAGCTCGCCGGATCTGAGCGCCGTGAAGGTCGCCGCTGTATCCTCGATGATCGGCATCACCAGCTCGTCCACAAGCGGCCTGCCCGCGAAGTAGTCCTCGTTGGCCTCAAATCGGTATCCCCGCTCGGCGCTGTACTCGACCAGCCTGTACGGTCCGGTTCCGACCGGCAACTCGTTATAGGTCGCCGCCCGATCCCCAGGCACATCCTCCCAGATGTGCTGGGGCAGGATCGGCAGATCCGCCAGCGTCACCGGCCCCAACTCCGGACACGGGTAGGCGCACGAGAGCCGCAGCGTGTTCTCATCTACTATCTCAACCTCCTCGACGTGCGGAACCTCGCTGATGTGATGCGTCCAACGCCCGGTCGGAGCTTCAAGGAAATACTCAAAGGTGAACTTTACGTCCCCGGCCGCGAACGGCTCTCCATCGTGCCAGGTGATCCCGTCTCTGACGGTAACCTCCCACGTCTCGGGATCTATCCGCTCCACACTCTCCGCCAGCCATGGCCGCGGCTCCTCCACATAAGGTGACGGCGCTAACAGCTTGTCATAGACCAGCTCCGTCAGCGGCTCCTCGTGCTGAGCGAAGATGTTGAGCGGACCAACGTCCTGAGGTACAGCGATCGTAAGCCGGTCCGCCTCCCCAGAACCTCCTCCACAACCGAAGGCGAATATCAGTAGCGCAACCCCCACCCCCAGAAGACCACCAGACCTCAACACCTCCGCAACCTCCGATTGTTAGTAATGAGATCCAATGTCAATAACATGCGAACAGCTTACATGCGGGGTGTTCGAGTTGTCAAGCATTCGCAAGAGGGTATGTTTTGTGGAATTGCTGTCTCTGGTGTGGGAGTGGGGCGGGCAGTAGTATCATGGGCCTGTGAGCGAGCCTCGGGATACGCTGGCGCGGCGCAAGAAGGAGCACATCCGGGTGTGCCTGGAGGAGGATGTGCGGCATCCGGTGCTGACCACCGGTTTTGAGGCGGTACGGCTGCCGTATGCCAGTCTGCCGGAGGTAGACTTGGAGGCGGTGGATCTCTCGTGCGAGATGTTGGGGCGGCGGCTCTCGATGCCGTTCATGGTCTGCGGGATGACCGGTGGGGCGCGGCTCTCCGGCACCATAAACCGCAATCTGGCGCGGGCCGCTCAGGAGTGCGGGGTGGCGCTCGGTCTGGGCTCCATGCGGGTCGCTCTGGAGGTTCCCGAGGCTGCGGAGAGCTTCCGGGTGCGCAAGCTCTGTCCGGACGTGCCGCTGTGGGCGAACCTGGGGGCCGTGCAGCTCAACCGCGGATGTGGGGTCGGGGAGTGCATGAGGCTCGTGGAGATGGTCGAGGCCGACGGGATATGCCTGCACCTCAACGCGCTGCAGGAGGTGGCCCAGCGCGGGGGGGACACGGACTGGAGGGGGCTGGCGGAGAAGATCGGGGAGGTCGCCGGGGCGCTGCCCGTTCCGGTGATCGTCAAGGAAGTGGGGTTCGGGATCGGGCAGAGGATCGCGGAGCTGCTGGGGAAGATGCCCGTGTGGGGCGTGGACGTTGGGGGAGCCGGGGGGACCTCCTGGCTGGAGGTGGAGAAGCGCGTTTGGGGGAGGGAGGATCTGGATGCCTTCGACGAGTTCGGAACCCCGACGGCCGAGAGCATCCGGGTGGTGCGCGAGGCGTGCCCGGAGAAGTTCGTCATCGGGGCTGGTGGTGTGCGAACCGGGGTGGATGCGGTCAAGGCGCTGGTTCTCGGGGCGGACATGGCCGGAGCTGCGATGCCGCTGCTCGCTCCCGCAACAGAGTCGGCGGGAGCGGTCGTGCGGTGGCTGGAGCGTTTCCGGCGCGAGATGCAGGTTGCGGCGTTCGCCGTGGGAGCTGCGGATGTGCGGGCGCTGCGGCTGGCGGGCGTCTGAGATAGTCTAGAATGCGGTAAGACCGGCTATTCTGGGAGAGAGGTGTGGCCTGTGGCTAACCCGGAACTGGATCAGGAATTCATTGTACGGCAGCGAAAGAGGCTGGAGCAGATGCGGGAGGAGATCCTGCGCATGCATACCGAGCAGGCGCAGCAGGAGGAGTGGGAGAACCTCGCCGACCGGGGGGATATAGGGCAGCACCTGCACGCCCGTCAGATGGAGGCCACGGTCGGCCGCCAGCTCGCGCGGCGGCTGGAGAACATAGAGCGGGCCCTGCAGAAGATCGAGGAAGGGACCTACGGTATCTGTGACGAGACCGGAGAGCCCATCCCCCGGGGACGGCTGGAAGCCGTCCCGGAGGCCGTATACACCATCGAGGCCCAGCGGCGCAGAGAGTAGCGCCGGCGGCCCGGCTCCGGGATAGAATCCCGTTATGAGGACGATTCTCTACACCGGCAAGGGCGGTGTCGGGAAGACGAGCGTCGCTGCCGCGACGGCGCTGAAGGCCGCGCGCGGCGGAAAGAGGGTGCTCGTGATGAGCACCGATCCTGCGCACTCGCTCGCAGACGCCTTCGATGCGCCCATCGGGCCGGAGCCCAAAGAGATGGAGAGCGGGCTGTGGGCTCAGGAGATGGACCGGTCGGTCATGATCGAGGAGTACTGGGGCGAGATCCGGAACTATGTCACCGCGGTCTTCGAGTGGCAGGGCACCGCAGACGTGGCCGCCGACGAACTGGCGATGCTCCCGGGGATGGACGAGGTCTTCGGACTCCTCGCGGTACGCCGGCACCACCGGGAGGGCCGCTACGACGCCCTCATCCTCGATGCCGCGCCAACCGGGGAGACGCTCAAGCTCCTCAGCCTCCCGGACCAGATGAGCTGGTACGTCGAGAAGATCATGCCCGTCCACCGCCGGGTGGCGAAGATTGCGCGCCCCTTCGCCCGCCGCACGAAGGCCCTGCCGCCGCTACCGGAGGACAGCGTCTTCGCCGCCGGTCAGAGGTTCTATGAAGCGATAGCCGGGGTCGAGGAGATCCTCACCGACAGAGAGAACGCCAGCGTGAGGCTGGTCACGAATGCGGAGAAGATGGTGATCGCCGAGGCCCGCCGGGCCTATGCCTATCTGAACCTCTACGACTACGGGGTGGACGCTGTGGTGGTAAATAAGGTGCTCCCCGAAGAAGTGTCGGACCCGTACTTCGCGCGCTGGCGTGAGGCCCAGGAGCGCCATCTGCGCGCCATCGAGGAGTCCTTCGCTCCGATACCGATCCTCAAAGCCCGCCTCTTCGAGCGCGAGATGTATGGGGTGGAGGCCTTATCGGCGCTCGCGGAGGACATTTTCGGCGGCATAGAGCCGCTGGGGATGCTCTTCCGGGGCGCGACGCACGAGATCGTCAAGAACGGTGCCGGCGGGTATGAGGTTGTCCTGAACCTGCCGCTGGTTGAGAAGGGAGAGGTTTCTCTCTCTCTAAGCGCGGGGCAGAGCTCTTCGTACGCGTCGGTGGGCATCGCAGGAACATCCTGCTGCCCGATTCCCTGGCGCGCCTGCAGGCCGTAAGAGCGAAGCTGGAAGAAGGAAAGCTGAGGGTGAGGCTGGATGAGAAACAGGCGTAGCGGACATCCCCTTCTGGGGCTCATAGCATACGCGCTGGTGCGCGGCGAGCGGCGCAGGAAAGCGGAGGATCACTTCCGCCGGGCCGGGTTCGAGGTGCTGAAGGGCGTGCGCGAGCTCGCCCTTCCGAAGCGCACCGAGGAAGTTCCGCATCCGCAGCGCAAGCGCATAGACATAGAGTAGCGGGGCGATTGGTTGCCGCCGGACGGAGTAGTAGAATAATCTCCGAGAATCCCTGATAAACCCCTGATAAATCCGGGAGTGGATATGGCGGAGAACGCGCAGTCGACCGGGACGTTCCGGGTCAAGAGCGGCATGGCTCAGATGCTCAAGGGCGGCGTCATCATGGACGTCACCAGCGCCGAGCAGGCGAAGATAGCCGAGGAGGCCGGCGCGGTGGCGGTAATGGCGCTCGAAAGGGTGCCGGCGGACATAAGGGCCGAAGGCGGCGTGGCACGGATGGCCGATCCGGAGAAGATCGCCGAGATCCAGGCCGCCGTCAGTATCCCCGTCATGGCCAAGGTGCGCATCGGGCACTTCGTCGAGGCGCAGGTGCTTGAGGCGCTGGAGGTGGACTACATAGACGAATCGGAGGTGCTGACACCCGCCGATGAGGCGAACCACATAAACAAGTGGGCCTTCAAGGTGCCCTTCGTGTGTGGGGCTACGAACCTTGGGGAGGCGCTGCGGCGCATCGGCGAGGGGGCGGCCATGATCCGCTCCAAGGGTGAGGCCGGCACCGGCAACGTGGTCGAGGCGGTCAGGCACATGCGGGCGATCACCGGCGAGATAAGGCGGCTTGCCACCCTCGGGGAGGAGGAGCTGATGTCGGCGGCCAAGCAGCACGGCGCTCCCTACGAGCTGGTGAAGTGGGTTGCGCAGAACGGGCGGCTGCCGGTGGTGCTCTTTACCGCCGGGGGTATAGCCACGCCGGCGGATGCGGCGATGATGATGCAGCTCGGGGCGGACGGCGTGTTCGTCGGCAGCGGCATCTTCAAGAGCGGAGATCCGGTAAAGCGGGCGGCCGCGATAGTCAGGGCCACGACCAACTACAAGGATCCGCGGGCCATCGCCGAGGCCAGCAAGGGGCTCGGCGAGGCGATGGTCGGGCGCAGCGTGGGAGAGCTGGAGGAGCGGCTGGCGGTCCGTGGCTGGTAACGGGGACAGAGTAGGGGTTCTGGCCCTGCAGGGGGACTTCCGGGAGCACGTCCAGATCCTGCAGCGGCTGGGCGTGGAGCCCGTGGAGGTACGCCGGCCGGAGGAGCTGGAAGACCTGGCAGGCCTCATCATCCCCGGCGGCGAGTCCACCACCATCGGCAAGCTGATGCTGGAGAACGGACTCCTGGACGCGGTGCGCAGCTATTACTACCGGAACGGGAAGGTGTGGGGCACGTGCGCCGGGATGGTGCTGCTGGCCTCGGCCACTACGGGGCCGCCGCAGCCCCTGATCGCGCTCATGAACGCCCTGGTGGAGCGCAACGGCTTCGGGCGGCAGGTGCACTCCTTCGAGCGGGAGCTGGACGTGAAGGGCTTCGACGAGCCGTTCCCCGGCGTCTTCATCCGCGCCCCGTTCTTCGAGGAGGTCGGGCCGGGCGTCGAGGTGCTGAGCGAGGTCCAGGGCCGCATAGTGGCCGCCGCCGGCGAGCGGGTGCTCGCCACCGCCTTCCACCCGGAGCTGACGGACGATACCAGGTTCCACGAGTACTTCCTGCAGGAGGTGTGCGGCATATGAGCGGTCACTCCAAGTGGTCTACCATAAAGCGCAAGAAGGGCGCTCAGGATGCCCGGCGCGGTGCGCTATTCGCCAAGCTCTCGCGGGCCATCTCCGTCGCGGCGCGCGAAGGCGGGGGAGATCCGGAGGCCAACCCGGCGCTGGCTCTGGCAATCCAGAAGGCCAAAGACGCCAACATGCCCAATGACAACATAGAGCGCGCCATAGCCCGGGGCATCGGTGCGGGTGCCGAGGGCGAGGCGTACGAGCGCATAACCTACGAGGGCTACGCCCCGGGTGGGGTTGCGGTGCTGGTCGAGGTGCTCACCGACAACCGCAACCGGGCGGCCTCGGACGTGCGCTACCTCTTCTCCAAGCACGGCGGCAAGCTGGGGACCAGCGGCTCGGTCTCCTACCTCTTCGAGCGGAGGGGCGTGATCCTGGTCCCTGCCGGCAGCGTGGGCGAGGATGAGCTGATGGAGGCCGCCCTCGAAGCCGGAGCCGAGGACGTGGAGCTGGACGGGAGCCACTACCGGGTAGTCACCGAGGCGAGCGACTTCATGACCGTGCGCCGGGGGCTTGAGGAGGCCGGGATAGAGTACGAGAGCGCTCAGCTCTCGATGGAGCCCATGAACACCGTGGAGCTGGACGCATCCACCGCGAGGCAGACCCTGCGCCTGATAGAGGCTCTCGAAGAGAACGACGACGTGCAGGAGGTCTACGCCAACTTCGACATATCCGAAGAAGTAATGTCATCCGTCGTGAGCGAAAAATCCTGACACCCTCCGGGTGGTTGCGCAGCTCCGGTGTGCCCACCAGATATTGTGCCCCGTGCAGAGCGCGCTCCGGCGCGCTAACCTCTAGGGCATGGAGGGCAGGCGCGGCATTACGGTGCTCGGCGTAGACCCCGGCACGGCCCGGATGGGTTGGGGGGTGGTGCGTCAGGAGGGGAGGAAGCTGCGGTATCTGGATCACGGCACCATCACCACCCCTGCGGGCTGGATCATGCCGCGGCGGCTCAACCGCCTCTTCGAGAGCGTTACCGAGCTGGTGCGCT
The DNA here is from genome assembly GCF_004337705.1 of Rubrobacter taiwanensis. GTDB lineage: Bacteria > Actinomycetota > Rubrobacteria > Rubrobacterales > Rubrobacteraceae > Rubrobacter_C > Rubrobacter_C taiwanensis. Next base: position 126,717 of record NZ_SKBU01000015.1, on the reverse strand, counting down.
CCTTCCGGCCGGACGCGGTGGCCATCGAGGAGCTCTTCTTCAACACCAACGTAACCACCGCCATCACCGTCGGGCAGGCGCGCGGGATGGCGATCCTGGCCGCCTACCGGTGCGGGGCCGAGGTCTACGAGTACACGCCGCTGCAGGTCAAGCAGGCTATAACCTCCTACGGTCGGGCGGACAAGCGGCAGGTGCAGGAGATGGTGCGAACGCTGCTGAACCTGAAGGAGATCCCCAGGCCCGACGACGCGGCCGACGGGCTCGCCATAGCCGTCTGCCACGCTTTCTCGACCCGGATGAACGCCAGGATGGCGGTGGGAAAGTAAGGGATCATGCCGGATAATTGGGGCATGATACACCGTCTGCGCGGAGAGCTGGTAGAGAAGAGCGGTGAGGGGGCCGTCCTAGACGTGGGCGGGGTAGGATATTACGTTGCCACGCCGCTCTCCACCCTGAGAAAGCTGCCGCGGGTGGGGCAGGAGTGCGTCCTGCACACCCGGATGGTCGTCCGGGAGGACGCCATCCAGCTCTTCGGGTTTGCTACGAGGGAGGAGCGGGCTTCGTTCGACGCCCTGACCGCCGTGAGCAAGGTGGGGCCGAAGCTGGCGCTCGCGGTGCTCTCGGCGCTCTCTCCGGCCCAGATCTCGGAGGCAGTGGGGCGCGGGGATGTGACGAAGCTGGCCTCCGTGCCGGGGCTTGGGAAGAAGACGGCCGAGCGGCTGGTCTTGGAGCTCAGGGGGAAAGACTTCGTCCCGTTCGAACCGCAGGTCTCGGGCAACGGCGCAGGAAGCGCGTACTTGGAGGCGCGGGAGGCGCTCACCGGTCTGGGATACTCGCTGGAGGAGGCCGAGCAGGTACTCCGGGATGTGCCCGAGCAGGACTCGGTGCAGGAGTACGTGAAGGCGGCGTTGCGCAAGATAGGGAGCGAGCGCTAGGTGGAAGAGTTCCAAAACGGCGTGGACCCGCTGGACCCGGAGCTGCACGCCGGGGACGACGACCTCTCGCTCCGGCCGCGCACGCTGGAGGAGTTCATCGGGCAGGAGCAGCTCAAAGAGAACCTGCGCATCTTCGTGGAGGCCGCCCGGCGGAGGGGGGAGCCACTGGACCACGTGCTGCTCGCCGGCCCACCGGGGCTCGGGAAGACCTCGCTCTGCCGCATTCTGGCCAACGAGATGGGGGTTAACATCTCCATCACCAGCGGTCCCACACTGGAGCGCGCGGGCGACATCGCGGCGATCCTCACCTCGCTTGAGGACGGGGACTTCCTGTTCATAGACGAGATCCACCGCCTCAACCGCGCCGTCGAGGAGGTGCTCTACCCGGCGATGGAGGACTTCGAGATAGACATCGTTCTCGGCCAGGGGCCTTCGGCGCGCACGATCCGCATGGACGTGCCGAGGTTCACCCTGGTGGGAGCGACCACCCGCACCGGCCTCATAACCTCGCCGCTGCGGGACCGCTTCGGGTTCTCCAGCCGGCTCGACTACTACTCGGCCGGAGAGCTGCAGCGGTTAGTGGAGCGCAATGCCGGGATCCTCGGCATCCCGATAGACGAGGGCGGGGCGCGGCAGCTCGCCGGCCGCAGCCGGGGGACGCCGCGCATCGCGAACCGGTTGCTCAAGCGCGCCCGGGATTACGCGGAGGTGCGGGGCGGCGGCTTCATAGACGAGGCTACCGCACGGGCTGCGCTGGAGATGCTTGGGGTGGACGAACTGGGCCTGGACCGGGTGGACCGGGAGTACCTGGAGCTGGTAATCCGGAAGTTTGACGGCGGGCCGGTGGGCCTGGGAACCATCGCGGTTGCTCTCGGTGAAGCCCGGGACACCGTGGAGGACGTCTACGAGCCTTACCTCCTGCAGTCCGGCCTGATCCAGCGCACCAGCCGGGGGCGAATCGCCACGCGCCGCGCCTACGACCACCTCGGCGTGCCGGTTCCGGAGTAGGGGCTCGCTTAGAGATCCGGGTTCGTGACGGCTCCTTCGGAGGCCGAGCTCACGAGTGCGGCGTACTTGGCCATCACTCCCGTCCGGTAGCGGGGTTCCGGAGGCACCCACTCCCGCAGCCGGGCTTCGAGCTCCCGGTCTGGTATCTCAACGCTGAGCGTCCGGTTCTCGATGTCGAAGACGACGGTATCTCCTTCGCGCAGGGCCGCGATGGGGCCGCCGTGCGCCGCCTCCGGGGCGACGTGCCCGGCCATGAGCCCGCGGGTGGCTCCGGAGAACCGGCCGTCCGTCAGGAGCGCGACCGACTCTCCGAGCCCCTGGCCGACCAGCGCGGCGGTAACCCCGAGCATCTCGCGCATTCCGGGGCCGCCCTTCGGGCCTTCGTACCGGATCACGACCACGTCGCCGGCGTTGATCCGGCCGTGGGTGACGGCTTCCATCGCCTCTTCTTCCGACTCGAAGACGCGGGCCGGGCCCCGGTGGTAGAGGCGCTCGTGGCCGGCGACCTTGATCACGCACCCCTCCGGAGCCAGGTTGCCCTTCAGGATCACGAGCCCGCCGGTCTGCTTGAGCGGTTGCTCGACGCTCACCACCACCTCCTGCCCCGGCGTCTCTTCGGCCCCGGCGGTCTCCTCTTCCAGGGTGCGCCCCGTGGGGGTTAGCTGCGCGCCGTCTACGAGCCCGGCGTCTACCAGGCGCTTGCCGAAGAGCTTCGTGCCTCCGGCCCGGTCCAGGTCGAAAGCCGTGTAACGCCCGCCGGGCTTGAGGTCCGCGATGATAGGGGTGCGGCGGCTGATCCGGTCGAAGTCCTCTATCTTCAGCGGTATTCCCGCCTCGCGGGCGAGCGCCAGCAGGTGCAGCACACCGTTGGTGGAGCCGCCGCTGGCGGCGATGGCCGCGATGGCGTTCTCGAACGATTGCCGGGTGAGGTAGTCCGAGGGCTTGAAGTTCCGCTGTAGCAGATCCATCACCAGTTTTCCGGCTTCCACGCAGACCTCGTCCTTGCGCGGGTCGGTGGCGGGCGGGCTGGCCGAGCCGACCGGCGAGAGGCCCAGGAACTCCAGCGCCATGGCCATCGTGTTGGCGGTGTACTGGCCGCCGCAGGCCCCGGCCCCCGGACAGGCGGACTCCTCCAGCTCCCGGAGGTCCTCGTCGGTCATCTTGCCCGCGGCGTGGGCTCCCACGGCCTCGAAGACGTCCTGGATGGTGACGTCCCGGCCCTTGAAGCGGCCCGGAGCTATGGAGCCGCCGTAGACGACGATGCCCGGTACGTCCAGCCGCAGGAGCGCCATCGCCGCTCCGGGGATGGTCTTGTCGCAACCCACGATGGCGACCACGGCGTCGAACATGTGGCCCCGGCCCACGAGCTCGATGGAGTCGGCGATCACCTCCCGGCTTATGAGCGAGGTCTTCATGCCTTCGGTGCCCATCGTGATGCCGTCCGAGATGGAGATGGTGTTGTACTCCATCGGGGTGCCGCCCGCGGCGCGCACGCCCTCCTTTACGCGCTCGGCCAGTCTTCGCTGATTGAAGTTGCAGGGCATGGTCTCGGTCCAGGTGTGCGCCACCCCCACGATGGGGCGCGAGAGATCCTCGTCCGAGAACCCAATGGCCCTGAGGAACGAACGGGCCGGAGCCCGGTCTCTGCCTTCCAGTATCCTGCGGCTGCGCCGGCGCGTGTCTATAGTATCCATGGAATCATTGTGCAGCGTCGGGCGGCTCTCCGCAACGGTGATCTCCGCATCGGGGGGCGCTACCCTGAAGTAGAGGCGATGTACGCGGAAAGGAGAAGATGCAATCCGGTGAGAGGAAGCGGATCGCGATAGCCTGCCAGGGCGGTGGAAGCCATACCTCGTTTACGGCCGGAGCTCTTAAGGGGCTGCTCGCCCGGGGACACGAGAAGTACGACTTTGTGGCTTTCAGCGGGACCTCCGGAGGGGCGGTGTGCGCTCTTCTGGCATGGTACGCCCTGCTGGAGCGCGGCGCGGGAGAGGCCGGAGCGCGGGAGGCGGGCCGGCTGCTCGACGGTTTCTGGCTCCGGGATAATGCCGCCACGGACCTGCCGGAACGGCTCCTTAACGACTGGCTTGTGGGGTGGATGCGCTGGCAGAAGGCGACCGGTGTGCTGATCGAGGGTAGCCCCAACGCCTTCTCGGACTACTGGCAGCGCCGGCTGCGCCGGTCGCTCGAGCGCAATGTCCTCTTCGAGCGGATAGACGAGAGGCTCGTCACGCCCGTGAGCCCCATGCTCTTCATCGGAGCCGTGGACGTCCTCTCCGGGGAGTTTAAGGTCTTCAAGAGCCATAGAAGACGCCCCGGGGAGCCCTCCTGGGTCTTCAACGACGAGCCCGGGGACGGCATAGGGGTAGAGGCCGTGCTCGCCTCGGCCGCCATACCCCCGATCTTTCGGGCCGTGCGCATCGGCGAGCGCGTCTACTGGGACGGCCTGTTCTCCCAGAATCCCCCGATCCGTGAGCTGCTCGACGCCCGCCCCGACGAGGTGTGGGTGATCCAGATAAACCCCAGCAGGATGGCACCCCGGCCGTGGAGCCCGCGTCCCGGCGACGAACCCGCCTCGGTGGTGGATGTCATGGATCGGCGCAACGCACTCGCAGGTAACATCTCGCTGAACCAGGAGCTGCACTACGTCGAGAAGATCAACGAGCTCGTGCAAGAGCTGGGCGAGGGCGAACGCCCCCGCGACCGGCGGCTCCGCCTCAAGAACGGCAAGGAGTACCGCCCGGTCGTGCTGCGGCGGATCGAGATGTCTTGGCCGCTGGGCGCCGCCTCGAAGCTGGACCGGAATCCCGCCTTCATCCGCCGGATGATGGCCTACGGCGAAGAGCGCGCCGGGGAACTGTTCGCAGCACTGGCCTTCGAGAGAACGTGGGCCTCACGCGATCCCCGCGCCGTGGCCGGGCTCTTCACCGGGGACGCCGAGATCCACCTAGAGCGGCCGCTCTTCGGAGAGCACAGTACTTACCAGGGACGCCGGGAGATCGAGCAGTTCGCCCGGAGATACCTGGCCGGAGATGAGAGCGTGCGTCTCGACCTGACCAGAAAACAGGTGGCAGGCGAGACCGTAACCTGGACCGTGAAGGTCTCTCCCCAACACTCCGGCGGAACAGAACCCAGGCCGACAGAGGGAACGGCCGAGGCCGTCTTCGAGAGAGAACGGGTGAGAAAACTTACCTTCTCCCCGAACCCGCCAGACTCCCACCGGTAGCCCGGGGAGACCTCCAGCGCCTCCGCCGCCGAGACCCACCACAGGAATTCCAGAAAAAACTCCACCGGTTTGTTGCAGGTGTTTCTTTAATGTGACAAAATTATTTACCGTAAAGTTTTGTGCAAGTAAAACAGCTGGGGAAGGGAGGGCGGGTGTCATTGACGAGGGGTTCCGGCCACGATACGGGCGGTACTGGGCGCGAGGAGGAGATCCGGGCCATTGGGGCGGCGATCCGGCGGCGGCGGAAAGAGCGGGGGATGTCCTTGAAGGAGCTGAGTGAGCGGTCGGGGCTTTCGAGCGGGTTCCTTTCGCTGGTCGAGCGGGGGCGTTCGGCGTTGGCTATCACCTCGCTTTACAACGTGGCGCGGGCGCTTGACGCCGACATGGCCAGTTTTCTACCGGGTGAGCGGGCGATGGAGGAGAGGCATCCTCTGCCGCACGTAGTTCGGGCTGAGGAGAACAGCAAGCTGGAGATGATCTCCAGCGAGCGCACGTACAAGATGCTCTCTCCGCGGGGGCCGGGGCTGGTTTTGGAGCCTCTGCTGGTCACCGTGCAGCCCAGCGAGGATTTCGAGGAGCCGTATACTCATGAAGGGGAGGAGTTCGCGTACGTGTTATCGGGGGAGTTGATCTACCTCGTAGACGGCCGGGAGTACCGGCTTGGTCCCGGCGACAGCATCCACGTGAAATCCACGGTGCCGCACGCGATTCACAATCCTTCGGACGAGCCGGCTCAGGTGCTGTGGGTCCTGACGCCGCGGCTCTTCAGGTAGTGGTTCTAGAGGGGATTAGAAAGGGGGAGGCGATGATCTGCGTTCCGCTTCTGTGGCGCGGGTGCGTCTCAGGTCTGCTGCGGCGGTTCAGGTAATTCCGGTGACGCTCTCTTGCCGGTGGTCCGGCGGGGGCGAATACATCCGATCAAGGAGCGTACAGAAGTGCAGTCTACAAGGCAGACCGAGCTCGTCCAGCGCCAGCCCATCCTGAGTGCGCGGCAGGTGGCGATCACCGTGATCTTCGGTGCGATAGCCGGCGCGTTCGAGTTGTTGCAGATCACGATCCCCGGGTATCTGCCGGGCGTCAACTTCAGCCTGAGCGGGATCTGGATCTCGCTCGCCACCATGATCGGCGGCCCGATAGTCGGGACGATAGTGGCCTTCGTGGACGCCATCACCGGGCAGGTGGGAATTCTCGGCTGGCCGGGGTTCACGATCCACGTCCTGATCCTGGCCGCGCTGTACCCGAGGGTGTACAGGATCCAGAACCCCACCCGGCGGCTCGCGGGATACCTGGTGGCGACCATGATCGCGCTCTTCTTCCAGTACTGGTGGTGGATCGCGCTCTACTCGTTCGTGCTGGAGATAATCCCGTTCCGGGCGCAGCTCATCCTGCAGTTCGGCTACGCCTACTGGGTCTACCTCGCCATCTACTTCCTCATCCCGGCCATCGTGCTGGCGCGGGCCCCGCAGTTCGTCGCTCCGGAGTGGCGCTGGCCCTGGCAGAAGCCGGAGGATGCCGGGGATGAGGGCGGGCGTGTAAGGTAGCCGGCCGTGCCGGGCGGCGAGCGGCAGCACCCGCTGGTATACGACCGGGTCGCCTACGCCTACAGAGGCGGGGAAGAGGCGGTTCGCGACGTATCGATCCGGCTGGAGGAGGGGAAGGTGGTTCTCATTACCGGGCCCAGCGGCGCGGGCAAGACCACCGTCTGCCGGATGGCGAACGGCCTCATCCCGCACGAGTTCAAGGGCCGGCTCGCAGGCAGCGTCACTATCGCGGGGCGCTACGACTCGCGCAAGTTGAGCGTCAGTGCCCTATCCAAGATCGTTGGGGTTCTCTCGCAGGACCCGGAGACGCAGCTCTTCAACCCCACGGTGGAGGAAGAGATCGTATTTGGCGCCTGCAACTACGGGCTGCCGGTCGAGACAATCCGGGAGCGCACGGAGAGGCTGCTGGAGCTAACCCGGCTCAAGCCGCACCGGCACAAGAACCCGCACAACCTCTCCGGCGGCCAGCAGCAGTCCTGCGCGCTGGCCTCGATCCTGGCCTTCGACCCGCTGGTGCTCGTGCTCGACGAGCCCACCTCGAACATAGATCCGATCGGGAGCCAGCAGGTCCTGGAGCTGGTGGCCCGCCTCGCGCGCGAGGAGAACCGCACCACGCTGCTGGTGGAGCACAAGATCGAGGAGCTGGCAGACCTCGTGGACGAGATGATCGTGCTGCATGAGGGCGAGATCCTGCACCGCGGACCGGTCCGGGAGGTGCTGGAGCACGTGGAGTATATAGACTCGGTCGGCCTCTCCGTCCCGCAGGTGACGCTGCTCTGTGCGAAGCTCCGTTCGGCCGGCTGGCCGATAGAGAGGCTGCCCATCGGGATAGAAGAGGCCGTAGAGGTGCTTGCGCCGCTGATCGACCGGGAAGCGCTCTCCCGCGCTCCGCAGCTCCCGCCGCGGCGCGTGCAGCACGGCGAGGAGGAGGTCGTGGTTGAGATCACGGGCCTCTCGCACGTCTACCGCGACGGCACCCGGGCACTGAGCGGCGTGGATTTGGAGATCCGCCGGGGAGAGTTCGTCGGAGTGCTGGGCCAGAACGGCTCCGGCAAGACCACGCTCGTCAAGCACCTCAACGGGCTCCTGAAGCCTACCGAAGGGACGGTCACGGTGGCGGGGCTGGACACCCGGAAGGCCACGATCGCTCAGATGGCGCAGACCGTCGGGTACATCTTCCAGAACCCGGACTCCCAGATCTTCAAGATGAAGGTCGGGGACGAGCTGGCCTTCGGCCCGCAGAACGTGGGGTTGTCTGAGGAAGAGGTCGCAAAGCGCGTCAGGGAGGCGGCCGGGGACCTGGAGATCTCGCACCTTTTGGAGAAGAACCCATTCTTCCTGAGCAAGGGCGAGAAGCAGCGGATCGCGGTCGCCGCGGTGATGGCGATGAAGCCGGACATCCTGGTGCTCGACGAGCCGACCACGGGCCAGGACTTCAAGCGCGCCCGGGAGATCATGGACCTCGCCGTGCGCCTGCACGCCGAGGGGCAGACCGTGATCGTCATAACCCACGACATGAACCTCGCCGCCGAGTACTGCGACCGGGTCGTGATCATGGAGGGGGGACGCGTCCTCCTGGACGCGCCGGCCCGGGAAGCGTTTCTCGCCCGCAAGAAGCTGGAGGCCTCGTCGCTCCGGCCGCCGCAGGTGACGGTGCTGGGCGAGGCTCTCGGCTACCGAGAGGCGTGGCTGACGGTGGACGAGGCGGTGGAGATGCTGGGGGCGTCAGGTGGCGTATGAGGTAGCGTACCAGGACCGGGGCACGATCATCCACCGGCTGGACCCCCGGGTCAAGCTGCTGTGGTGGCTCTCCATCAACGTGACGCTCGCCACCTGGAACGACCCCCTCTTCCTGGCGCTGCTGCTGGGGAGCGTCTTCGCCTACGGGCGGGTGGCGGGCATACCCTTCGCGGAGAACGCCAGGCACCTCCTGCCGGTGCTGCCGTTCGTCGCGTTCGTGCTGGTGGCGAACATCGCTTTCTGGCGGCCGCCCGACCCGGCGGCGGCGAACCTCATCGGGCACCTGTTCGGCGAGGGCGTGCCGGTGCTCCCGGCGATACCGGTCTACTGGGAGACCCTGATCTTCTCGGTGGGGACGCTGTTGCGGCTGCTCACCCTCGTGCTGAGTGCCCTGATCCTCATCAAGACCGTCTCCCCGTCGGAGCTGGCGCTAGCGGTGGTGAAGATGGGGGTGCCGCCGGAGATCGGGATGGCGCTCTCGATGACGATAGCCTACATCCCGGTCGTGATCGGGCAGCTCACCGCCGTTATGGAGGCGCAGCAGTCCCGGGCCTGGAACACGAAGGTCTCAAACCCCATCGCCCGCTTTAGGGCCTACGTCCCCATAGCCATCCCCACGTTCTTCCGCTCCTTCCAGGCGGCGGAGGCGATGGCCTCGGCGATGATGTCCCGCGGCTTCGGCTACGACGTGGACAACCGCACCGAGCTGAACCCGCTGCGGTTCCGGCGGAGGGACTGGGCGGCGGCCGGAGCGTTCACGGCGGCGCTGGTGATCGGGGTCTCTTTGGGGTTCGCGGGGATAGCGAAGTACACGTTCACCGCCGGTTTGCTGGGTTTGTGAGCCAGAGAAGGAGGAGAGGTGATCCGGCTGACCGTTCTGTACAACCTGCCGCCCGGCCAAGACGAGGACGCGTTTCTGGAGTGGCGGCTGGGCGAGCACCAGGAGGCGAACATGGCGCTGGAGGGGGTCGTGGCCTCCGAGTTCCACCGGGTTCTGAAGCAGGAGCGCGGGGGCGGCGGCGGGTACCGCTTCATGACCACGGTGGACTGGCCGGACCGGGAGAGCTTCGAGCGCGGCTTCTACGACCCCGGGGTGCAGGCGAAGCTGGAGAAGGATCTGGAGAGGGTCTCGGACCCGGTGATGTTCGTGTCCGAGTGCCTCGTCCGGGAGCGGAGCGAGACGGGAGGCTAGCATGGCAGACTACCGTGTATCGATAGACATCGGCGGGACGTTTACGGACTTCGTCGTCTACGATCAGGGGAGGGAGCGGGCGTTCACCGGGAAGGTCCTGAGCACCCCGGACGATCCGGCACGCGGGGTCGTTTCGGGGCTTGCGGACCTGATCGCGGACCTGGAGGGCATCTCCTTCCTGGTGCACGGCACCACCGTCGGACTCAACGCCTTCCTGGAGCGGCGCGGCACGCGCGTTCTCCTCATTACCACCGAGGGCTTCCGGGACGTCTACACCATAGCCCGCGGCGACCGCAAGAAGCTCTTCGCCCTCCAGTACCGCAAGCCCCGGGGGCTCGTCCCGCCCGAGGACATCCACACCGTGCGGGAGCGGATGCTGTACGACGGTTCGGTGCAGGAGCCGCTGCGCGAGGAGGACTTCGGCCCCATCATCGAGCGCATAGAGCGGGAGGGGATCGACTCGGTAGCGGTCTGCTTCCTCTACTCCTACCTGAACCCCGAGCACGAGCTGCGGGCGCGCGAGATCCTGCGCGAGCGCGTGCCCGGCCTCTCCGTCACGCTCTCGCACGAGATCGCCAGCGAGTGGCGGGAGTACGAGCGGTCCTCCTCGGCGGTGCTGAACGCCTACATTGCGCCGACCGTCGAGCGCTACCTGAAGAGCCTCGACGGCCAGCTGAAAGACCGGGGCGTACCCGCCCGGCTGCACGTCATGCAGTCCAACGGCGGCGTCATGACGGCCGCGGCGGCCCGGGAGCTCCCGATTCAGACCCTGCTCTCCGGGCCGGTGGGGGGCACCATCGGTGGCCAGGCGCTGAGCCGCACGCTAAACCGGCCGAACCTGCTCTGCGTGGACATGGGCGGGACCTCCTTCGACGCGAGCCTCATCGTGAACGGCCGGCCCTCCGTCTCGACCGAGACGGAGCTGGAGGGGCTGCCGGTTCTGATGTCGCTGGTGGACATACACACCATCGGGGCCGGGGGCGGGTCGCTGGCCTACCTTGAGGCGGGCGCCTTGCGCGTCGGGCCCAGGAGCGCCGGGGCGGACCCCGGCCCCGTCTGCTACGGCCGGGGCGGCACACAGCCCACCGTCACCGACGCGAACCTCCTGCTCGGGCGCATGAACCCGGACTACTTCCTCGGCGGGGCGATGGCGCTGGACCGGGCGGCCGCGGAGCGGGAGATAGGCCGGGTCGCCCGGGAGCTCAACCTGGGTGCCGAAGAGCTGGCCGAGGGGATGCTGGCGATCATCAACGCCAAGATGGCCGAGGCGATGCGCACGATCACGGTCGAGCAGGGGGTGGACCCGAGGGAGTACTCGCTCGTGGCGTTCGGCGGCGCCGGGCCGATGCACGCCGTCGCGCTGGCCGAGGAGCTGGAGATCGGCGAGGTCATAGTGCCCTGGGCGCCGGGGACCTTCTCCGCCTGGGGGATGCTCCAGACCGACATCCGCCACGACGTGACCCGCACCTTCTACCGGCCGATGGAGGCTTCGGTGGCCGGGGACCTGGAGTCTGCCTACACGGAGCTGGAGGAGCAGGCGCGCGAGATCCTGCGCGACGAGGAGGTGCCGGAGGGCCGGATGCACCTGCTGCGCACGGCGGACATGCGCTACGTGGGGCAGGAGTACTTCGTGAACGTGGAGCTGCCCGGAGGCGGATTCGACGCGGAGACTCTGGAGGAGATCGCAGACCGCTTCCACGCCGCCTACCGCACCCGCTACGGCCACTCCACGCCGGGAGCCCCGGTCGAGTTCGTGAACCTGCGGGTGGCGGCGCTCGGCGAGCTGGAGCGGCGGGTGATAGGCTTCCGACCGCCCGCGGGGGGCGGTCACGAGGAGGTGCGCGGGGTCGTCTTCGAGGGCGAGCGGGTGCCGGCCAAGATCTTCCGGCGCGACAGGCTGCCCACCGGCTCCGGGGTGTCGGGTCCGGCGGTGGTGGAAGAAGAGACCTCAACGACCGTAATCCCGCCCGGCTGGAGAGCCCGGGTGGACGAGCTGGGGAACATGATCATCACGCCGGAGGAGGAGTAAGAGCATGGCCGAGACGCGCACCGACCCGATAACCACGGAGATCATCCGCAATCTCTTCCTCTCCTGCGCGGAGGACATGAACGCGACCCTGATCCGGTCCGCCTACACCCCGATCATCTACGAGGGCAAGGACTGCTCGGTCGCGCTGCTGGACGAGAACGGAGACGTCCTGGGGCAGTCCTCGGGGCTGCCCATCTTCCTCGGCAACCTGGAGGTCTGCGTCAAGCTGGCGATAGAGGAGTTCGGGCTGGAGGCCTTCCGGCCCGGCGACGTGTTCTACATGAACGACCCCTACCTGCAGGGCACCCACCTGAACGACTCCACGATCTTCGCCCCCATCTACCACGGGGACGAGCTGGTCGGCTTCTCCGCCACCCGCGCCCACTGGCTGGACGTGGGGGCCAAAGACCCCGGCACGCCGATGGACTCGACCGAGATCTACCAGGAGGGCTTCCGCTGGGGGCCGACCAGGATCTACGCCGGCTACGAACAAAGGGAGGACGTCGTCGATCTCCTGCGGCGCAACGGCCGGTTCGGCTACTCGCTAGTTGGGGACATGAACGCCCAGGTCTCGGCCTGCTTCACCGGCGAAGAGCGGTTCCGCTCCATCGTGGACCGCTTCGGGATGGAGACCATCCGGGCAGCAAGGGAGGAGATCTTCCGCCAGTCCGCCCAGCTGGACCGGGAGGCGGTCGCCGCCATCCCGGACGGCACCTACACCGCCGAGGGCTGCCTGGATAACGACGGCGTCGGCGAAGATCCGGTCTGGGTCCGGGTGCGGGTGGACGTCTCCGGCGAGGAGATGACGATAGACCTGGGAGGGTCCTCGGAGGCCGCCCGGGGCCCCGTCAACTGCGGCATTGCGCAGACGATCTCCGCCTGCCGCGTGGCGTACAAGCTGCTCATAAACCCCGACCGCCCGGTGGACGGCGGCACGTTCCCGACCCTGACGGTGAGGGCGCCGGAGGGCTCCATCTTCCACGCGCAGGAGCCTGCTCCCTGCGGCTGGTACTTCACCCCGCTCGGGCTGCTTATAGACCTGATCGTAAAGGCTCTCGCGCCTGCCGTGCCGGACGAGGCAGCCGGAGCCCACTACGGCGACTCGATGGTGATCTACCTCGCCGGCCTGGACCCCAGGAAGGGCAACGCTCCCTTCCTGGCCCTTGAACCTACCCCCGGCGGCTGGGGCGCGTTCGCGAGCGGCGACGGGCAGGACGGGCTCATCAACAACGTCAACGGCGGCTTCAAGGACATCCCCGTCGAGGTCTACGAGACGAAGTACCCGATCCAGATCAGACGCTACGGCTTCCGGCCCGACTCCGGCGGCCCCGGCCGGACCCGCGGCGGCTGCGGGCTCTTCCGGGAGTACCGGCTCCAGACGGACGCGAGCCTCTACCTCTGGTTCGAGCGCTCGAAGACCCCGGCCTGGGGGCTCGAAGGCGGGCGCGACGCCCGCGGCCCGCAGGTCGTGGTGCGCCACAGCGACGGCTCCGAGCAGACGCTGCTCAAGGTAAACAACCTGCCGCTTGAGGCCGGGAGCTTGGTCACCACCTACACCGGCGGGGGCGGCGGGTACGGCGACCCCCTGGAGCGCGACCCGGAGCGGGTCCGGCGGGACGTGCTCGCCGGCTATGTGACCCGTGAGGGAGCCGAACGCGACTACGGCGTCGTCCTGGACGAGAAGCTGCGCGTGGACGAGGCGGCCACGGCCCGCCGCCGGAGAGAGAGGAGGACCTGATGGGCTTGGAGGAGCGCTACCGGCGACGTATAGATAGCGTCCGGAATGCCCTCCGGGAGCGGGGGCTCGAAGCGCTCTGGGTCGAGCCCTCCGTCGGCCTCTTCTACCTCACCGGGCTCGAGCCGGTCAGCATGGAGCGGCTCTTCGGGCTCGTGGTCCCCGCCTCCGGCGAGCTCAGGCTGGTGGTGCCGCTGCTCTTGCGCGACGAGTGCGGGCACGTGGCGGCGCCGATCGTCTGGGACGACGCGGAGGGACCGGAGGAGGCGGCCCGTTCTGCTCTGAAGGGCGTCTCCCGGCTCTGCGTCCAGGGCTCCCTGCCCGCCTGGGCTCTCTTCCTCTTGCAGAAAGTCTGCCCGGACCTCCGGATCGAGCAGGACCCGGGCATCCTCGCGGGCCTGAGGGAGCTGAAAGACGCGGGCGAGGTGGAGCTGCTGCGGAAGTCCGGCGCCGTCACCGACGAGGTGGTTAAGTGGGCCGGGACGCTGCCGCTGGGCGAGCTCACCGAGCTGGAGCTGGCCGGCAGGATTCAGGCCCGCTACCTGGAGCTCGGCTACAGGCCCACGCCGGAGCCCCTGATCGCATCCGGTCCCAACGCCGCCATGCCGCACTACACCGGCGGGGATGTGCGCATCCGCCCCGACCGTCCGCTCCTGATGGACTTCGGCTGCGCGGTGGATGGATACTGGTCGGACATAACCCGCCTCTACTTCCCGCGCGAGCCCGATCCGGAGGTGAAGGCGGCCTACGAGCTCGTCTGCGAGGCGTACGACGCGGCCTTCGCCGCCATAGAGCCGGGGATTTCATGCGAGGAGGTGGACCGGGCGGCGCGGCGCGTCATCGAGGAGGCCGGGTACGGCGAGAACTTCCTGCACCGTACCGGGCACGGGCTCGGGCTGGAGATGCACGAGCCGCCGTACATCAGGAGCGGCAACCGGCGCCCGCTGGAGGTCGGGCACGTCTTCAGCGTGGAGCCCGGGATATACGTCAGGGGGAAGTTCGGGGTCAGGTACGAGAACATCGTCTACCTCGGACCGGAGGGGCCGGAGCCGTTGAACCGGAGCCCCCGCAGACACTACTTCAGAGGGGAGGTGTAAAGGTGAACTCGGGACGGGGTAGGGACTGGAGCTGGATCCTGCTCGTCGTTGTCGTGCTGGCGATCGGGGCGCTTGCGTTCTTCGTCGGGCCGAGCATCGTCGGCGGCTAGAGGAGGCGTCCGGCGGCTCGCAAACGGCGTATACTCTGGATCGTCGTGGCACGGATTCTTATATGAGGCAGGAGGTCGTTATGGAGACTCCGCGCGTACATCCAGAGGTGAGGATCGGGCACGTGCACCTGAAGGTGGCGGACATCGAGCGCGCGCTGCGCTTCTACCGGGATCTTCTGGGCTTCGAGGTGATGCAGTGGTACGGCGAGGAGGCCGTCTTCCTCTCCGCCGGGGGCTACCACCACCACATCGGGCTCAACACCTGGCAGAGCAAGGGCGCTCCGCCCGCGCCGGAGCGCTCCGCCGGGCTCTACCACTTCGCCATCCTCTACCCGGACCGGAAGGAGCTGGCGAAAGCGGTCAAGCGCCTGCTGGAGGCGGGATATCCGCTGGATGGTGCTTCAGACCACGGGGTCTCTGAGGCTATCTATCTGCGCGACCCGGACGGAAACGGGGTCGAGCTCTACCGCGACCGCCCGCAGAAAGAGTGGCCGCGTCCGGAGAGCGGCCGGGGAGTCGCCATGGTCACCCGGCCGCTGGACCTGGGCGGTCTGCTGGCCGAGGTTGGATAGTGCCCGCCCGGGTCATAAAATAACCGCGTGAACATGGAGGCTATCGGGAAGATCCTGATCGGCGGCGCGCTCGTGCTGCTCGTCATCGGCGGGCTGCTGTTGTTGCTCGGCCGGTTCGGTGTAGAGCGCCTGCCGGGGGACATAGTGTGGCAGCGGGGGAACTTCACCCTCTACTTCCCGCTGGGGCTCATGATCCTGCTCTCGATAGTCCTGACGATCCTGCTGAACATCCTCTTCCGGCGCTAGCGTGCGGATCTCAGAGCTCGACTACCACCTGCCAAAGGACCTGATCGCCCAGAGGCCCGCCGAGCCCCGGGACTCCTCGCGCCTGATGGTCGTGGACGCGAAGAACGGGAAGATAGAACACCGTACTTTCCGGGATCTTCCGGAATATCTGCATCCCGGCGACGCCGTGGTGCTCAACGAGACCCGTGTACTCCCGGCACGGCTCTTCGCCCGCAAGCCCACCGGCGGGGAGGTGGAGCTGCTGTTTTTGCGCGACACCGGGAACGGCTGGGAGGTCCTGGCCCGCCCCGGCCGGCGGCTGCAGGAGGGCATGACGCTCTCGGCCAACGGCCGTCCGCTCGAACTGGCGCGGCGTCTGGGGGAGGGGAAGTGGCTGGTGCGGGCGGAGAACGTGCCGCGGCTGCTGGAGGAGCGGGGGCACATGCCGCTCCCGCCGTACATCCGGCCCACGCCGGAGGCCGAGCGGTCCTACCAGACCGTCTACGCCCGCCGGCCGGGTTCGGCCGCCGCTCCCACGGCCGGGTTCCACTTCACGCGGCGGACGCTTGAGGAGGTGGAGCGCGCCGGGGCCGAGCTCGTACGCGTGACGCTGCACGTGGGTACCGGGACCTTCCTGCCGGTGCGCACGGAGAAGATCGAGGAGCACCGGATGCACGCCGAGTACTACTCCGTGCCGGAGGCGGCGGCCGCTTCCATCGAGCGGGCGGAGCGCGTGGTGGCCGTCGGGACCACGGTGGCGCGCACGCTGGAGAGCTGGGCCCAGAGCGGCGAGCGCGAGGGGGAGACCGAGATCTATATCTACCCCGGCTACCGCTGGCGGGCGGTGGATGCCCTCATAACCAACTTCCACCTGCCGCGCTCCACGCTGCTTGCAATGGTGATGAGCTTTGCGGGCGTGGAGCTCATCCGGGAGGCGTACCGGGTCGCGGTCGAGGAGCGCTACCGTTTCTACTCCTTCGGGGATGCGATGCTGCTTCTCGGCGGGGGGAGGAGTTTGCCGTAGGCGCTCCGGTCACGATAGAGGTCGTCGCCACCGACGGGGAGGCGCGGGCCGGGGTCCTCCGCACCCCGCGCGGCGAGGTCGAGACCCCGACGTTCATGCCGGTCGGCACCAAGGCCACGGTCAAGGGGCTCACGATGGAGGAGGTGAGGCGGACCGGGGCCGGGATCGTGCTCGGCAACACCTACCACCTGTACTTCCGGCCCGGGGTGGAGGTCGTGCAGGAGGCGGGGGGGCTGCACGCCTTCTCCGGCTGGAAGGGGCCGATGCTCACCGACTCGGGCGGGTTTCAGGTCTTCTCGCTGGCGAAGACGCGCCGGATCTCCGAGGAGGGGGTGGCGTTCGCCTCCATCTACGACGGTTCGCCGCACTTCTTCACGCCGGAGCTGGTGGTGGAGGTGCAGGAGGCGCTCGGAGCGGACATCGCGATGGTGCTGGACGAGTGCCCGCCGCACGACGCAGACTACGGCTACCACGCCGAATCCCTGCGCCGGACGGCGCGCTGGGCGGAGCGCTGCAGGACGGCGCACACTCGCGAGGACCAGGCGCTCTTCGGGATCGTGCAGGGCGGGCTGCACAGGGAGCTGCGGCTAGAGAGCCTCAAGCGGACCGTGGAACTGGACTTCCCGGGATATGCCATCGGGGGGCTCTCGGTCGGGGAGGAGCGGGGTGCCATGCTGGAGGCGCTGGCGTACGTAGCGTCCGGGCTCCCCGCGGACAGGCCCCGGTACTTCATGGGTATCGGGGACCCGGTCGGGGTGGTAGAGGTCATCGGGCTCGGGGTGGACATGTTCGACTGCGTGCTGCCCACCCGGCTCGCCCGGCACGGCTCGGCGCTGACAGCCGCCGGCAGGCTCAACCTCAAGAACGCCCGCTTCCGCCGGGATTTTTTACCGCTGGACCCGGAGTGTGGCTGCGAGGTCTGCGCGGAGTATACCCGGGCGTATCTTGCGCACCTCGTGCGGGAGGACGAGCTGCTGGGCCACCGGCTCGTCACCTTCCACAACGTGTACTTCATGGAGGAGCTCTGCCGGCGGGCCCGGGCGGCGATCCTGGAGGGCCGCTACGCCCGGTGGGCCGCGGAGTGGAGAGGGCGGTATGCGGGTTCCTAAACTCTTCTCTCTCAGATGTTAGAATTCGCACGGTAATTCCAGCGGCAAGGGACTCTTTTCAGCCCGATGAAGAACAGAAGGAACAATATGATCATCCTCGGGGCTGTGGTCGTGCTCATCGCGATTGCGGCCTACGTGATCTTCCTCCGCCAGCCGGTGACCGAGGCGACGCAGCTCGGGCTGGATCTGAGCGGGGGGGTCAGCGTGACCATGGAGGGCTACAGGACCGACGGCACGCCCGTCACCCGCGAGGAGATGGAGACCGCGGCGGGGGTCATCAGCCAGCGCGTGGACCGTCTGGGCGTGACGGAGCCGGAGATCCAGATCCAGGGCGAGGATCAGATCGTGGTCAACATACCCGGCATCACCGACGCCGAGCAGGCGGTAGAGGTCATCGGGCGGACCGCCCAGCTGGGCTTCTACCCCGTGCTGGCCGCGGACTTCCAGCAGGCCGTCCCGGAGGGCGAGGTGTACCAGGTCCGGGAGGAGATCCAGAACCGCTTGGAGAACGACCCGGCCTACGAGGAGGGGGAGACCAAGATCCTCTTCGAGGTGAGCGAATCCCGCACGGGCGAGGGGATGGACGTGATCGGCTACGTACTGCCGGAGCAGCCCGCGCTCACCGGTGCGGGGCTGGAGCGGGCCTTCCTGGACCGCGACGAGGCCGGCCGGCTGCGGGTCGGCATGGAGCTCAACAACGAGGGAGCGCGGGAGTTCGGGGATCTCACGCAGCAGATAGTCAGCGAATCGTTGGCGCGGGGGACCCCGGGGCAGCTCGCCATCGTGCTGGACGAGGAGGTGGTGAGCGCCCCGACCGTGAACGAGCCGATCTACGGAGGCCAGGTAGTCATCGAGAATACGGGGCTGCCGGGCGGCCTGCCGCAGGACGAAGCACGGGAGCTGGAGGTGGTGCTGAACACCGGCGCGCTGCCCATCAACATGGAGGTCCTGCAGGTCTCCACCATCGGGCCGACGCTCGGGGCCGACTCGCTGAGGGCCGGGCTCACGGCGGCGCTCGTGGGATTCGGGCTGGTGCTCCTGTTCTTGCTCTTCATCTACCGGGCGCTCGGGGTCGTGGCGGACCTGGCACTCCTGATCTACGCCTTCCTGCTCTGGGGGCTCATCGTGGCGATCCCGATCACGGTCACGCTGCCGGGTATTGCGGGCATCGTGCTGGCTATCGGGGTGGCGGCGGACGCCAACATCGTCATCTTCGAGCGGATCAGGGAGGAGGTCCGCCGGGGCAAGACGACCCGGACGGCGATCCAGATCGGCTACCAGAAGGGCTTCCGGGCCATCCTGGACGGGAACATCACGACGCTTATTGCGGCCTTCATCCTGTTCGCGCTCTCCAGCGGGCAGGTGCGGGGGTTTGCGGTACTTCTGACGCTCGGCGTGCTGCTCTCGATGTTCACGGCCGTCGCGGTCACGCGGGCGCTGCTGGGCGTGATCTCCAGCCGGGGCATCCAGCTCTCTCCGGCGGCGATGGGCGTCCGGAAGGACGCTATCGAGGCCCCGCCTAAGACGCCCGGACCGGCGGGGGTGCGCTAGCGTGCTGGACCGCATCTTCAGCCGGGTGGATTTCGTCGGCAACTGGCGGGTGTGGTTCGCCCTCTCGGGCGTCATGCTCGCGCTCGGCATCGGAGCCCTGGCCGTCAACGGCCTGAACTTCGGCATAGACTTCGAGGGCGGGGCCAAGTTTACCGCCCAGGGGGCGGGCGGCGCCAGCGTGCAGGAGGTGCGGGAGGCGCTGCCGCAGGAGTACCAGGGGTCGGCCATCATCCAGCAGCTCGGCGGCGAGAACTACGAGATCCGCACCCCGCCCATAGACACGCAGGAACAGACGCAGATACAGCAGGCTCTGCAGCGGGAACTGGGGGCCGAGGTGAGCGTCACCACTATAAGCCCCACGTTCGGGCTCCAGATCCGGGACGAGGCGTTGCAGGCCGTGGCGGCGGCGCTGCTGATCATCGTGGCGTTCATCAGCTTCCGGTTCGAGTTCGCCTTCGCGATCGCGGCGCTGGCAGCGCTCACGCACGACATCCTGATAACGCTCGGCGTCTACGCGCTGGTGGGCCGGGAGTTCAACCTGGTGACGGTGGTGGCGCTGCTGACGGTGCTGGGCTACTCGCTCTATGATACGGTCATCATCTTCGACCGCATCCGGGAGAACGCTCCGGCGCTGGGCTACAACCGGCGGCGGTTCGACGCCATGATCAACACCTCCATCCGGCAGGTGGTGCGGCGCTCGCTGTACACCTCGATGTCCACCCTCATCCCGATCACGGCGCTTCTGATCTTCGGGGAGGCCACGCTGAGCGACTTCGCGTTCGCGCTGCTGGTAGGCATCGTGGCCGGGACGTACAGCTCCATCTTTATCGCCTCCCCAGTCCTCTCGTTGTTCAAAGCGTGGCGCGACCGGCGGGCGAAGGCGGCGAAGGCCTCGGCCTGACGCCTACCGTTGCGTTCGGATCTCCGGCGGGCATAATAGCGGGGAGAGCGAGTCGAAAGGAAGGTTCTCTGATGGCGGTAAGGGATACGCTGGAGAAGCTGGTTCTCCTGCAGATAGGCGCTGCCGCGATAACCCAGGAGCGGGTGGAGCGGGCCATAAACGAGCTGATCGAGCAGGGCCGCATGACGCGCGAAGAGGGCCGGAGCGTGGCCCGGGAGGTGCTGGAGCGGGCCCGCCAGCGTTCGACCAACGCCCGGACGCTCGTGGACGCCTCGCTGCAGCAGGGCATGCGGCAGGTGGGTGTGCCGACCCGGCAGGACTACGAAGACCTGCTCTTCCGGGTGGAGCAGCTGGAGCACAGGATCCGGCTGCTGGAGGACCAAGCCGCGGGCTCCCGGCCCGAGCCGCCGACCCCGCCGCCCGGCGGACCGGAGCGGCCGCCGACCGGACCGTAGCGGGAGCACATTGAGGGGCGGCGGGGCCCGGGTGGACCCGTGACCCGCGCCGAGAACCTGGCGCGCTTCTCCCAGATCGGGCGGGTTCTGGCCCGGCACGGCTTCGGCTTCGTCTTCGACGTGCGGCGGAGCCGCCGGCAGCGCGGGGCCGAGGAGGTGCTCGCGCCCAGCTTCGGGGTGCGGTTGCGGCGGGCGCTCGACGATCTGGGCCCCACGTTCGTAAAGTTCGGGCAGATGCTCAGCACCCGTTCCGACCTCCTGCCCGAGCGGGTCCTGCAGGAGCTGCGCAAGCTGCAGGACGAGGTCGCTCCCATGCCGCTGGAGACCGTGCGCCGGGTGATCGAATACGAGCTCGGGGCTCCGGTAGAGAAGCTCTTTGCGCATTTCGACCCCCAGCCCCTGGGATCGGCCAGCATCGGGCAGGTGCACCGGGCGGTGCTGCCCGGCGGGGAGGCGGTCGCCGTGAAGGTGCAGCGGCCCGAGGCCGCACCGCGGGTGGAGGCCGACCTGGAGCTGATGAACCGGCTTGCGGCGCTCATCAACCGGCGGTTCGGCGACCGGCTGTTCATCGACGTGGAGCGGCTGGTGCTGGAGTTCGAGGATGTGATCCGGCGCGAGCTGGACTACGAGACCGAGGCCCTGAATGCCGAGCGCTTCGCGGCCAACTTCGCGGGTACGCCGGTGGTCATACCGGGGGTGTACCGGGAGCTTTCGACCCGCCGGGTGCTCACGCTGGAGTACGTTGAGGGCCGGAAGTTCTACAGCATCAACCCGCTGCTGCTGGAGCCCGAGGAGCGGCGCCGGATCGCCACGATGGGGGCCGAGGCCATCTTTCAGATGGCCTTCGAGCACGGGTTCTTCCACGGCGATCCGCATCCGGCCAACCTCATCCTCACCCCGGAGGGCAACCTGGCGCTGCTGGACTTCGGGATGGTCGGGTACATGAGCCGGGGAGAGATGGAGGCCCTGAGCAACCTCTTCATAGCCGTCATCCAGCGCGACGCACCCGCGGTGGTGCGGGGGCTGGAGCGGCTCGGGCTGACCTACGACGTCGAGGTGCGCAGCGAGCTGGTGCAGGAGGTGCGGGAGTTCCTCTTCAAGTACTCGGGTCTCTCCGTGGGCGAGGTGACGCTGGGCGACGCTCTGGGCGAGATCATCGGCGTCGCCCGCCGCTACCGGGTGCGCGTGCCCCCTGTCTACCCGCTGCTCACCAAGGCGCTCATCACCGCCGAAGGGCTGGCGCGCTCCATAGACCCCTCTCTCAACGTATACGAGGTGGCCCGGCCCTTCGCTGACCGGCTCCTCTGGGACCGTCTGCGGCCCGAAGCGCTCGCCGAGCAACTGCAGGAGCGCTCGCTCGAGTACGCGCGGTATCTGGAGGACTACCCCGAGCAGATCCGGCAGTTTTTGAAGGAGCTGGAAGACGGGGAGCTGGAGGTCAGGTTCAACCATGAGGGTCTGGACGATCTGATCGGGGAGGTGGACATACTCGCCAACCGGCTCGTGTTCGCCGTGGTGACCGGGGCGCTCCTGATAGGTTCGGCCGTCATTGGGGGGTTCGCGACCGGGGGACCTCAGGTCCCCTATCTGGGGGTGCCGGTGGTGAGCTTCGTGGGGTTCACGCTCGCCTCGGTTCTCGCGGCGATCCTCATGGTGGTCATCTTCCGGGGCGGCAGGCTCTAGGATGTTAAAATCTCCGGCGTGGAGACCGCGCGCACCGACATAGAGTTCGAGGGGCGGGCGACCCCGGCGGTGACGATCTCGTCGCTGCTGGAGAAGATCGCCTCCTACGACCCGGAGGCGGACGAGGAGCTGATCGCCAATGCCTACCGGGTGGCGCACCGGGCGCACACCGGTCAGGTGCGCAAGAGCGGCGAGCCCTTCATCTACCACCCTCTGTGCACGGCGGACATTCTGGCCAATCTGAAGCTGGACTCCACCACTATCGCCGCGGCGCTCCTGCACGATGTCATCGAGGACACGGGCGTAACGCGGGAGGAGCTCGAGGAGGAGTTCGGCGAGGAGATCGCGCTGATTGTGGACGGGGTGACCAAGCTGAAGCGGCTCCCGTCCGGGAACCTGGAGGAGGCGCAGGCCGAGTCGCTGCGGAAGATGATCGTGGCGATGAGTCGGGACGTGCGCGTGATCATCATCAAGCTGGCCGACCGGCTGCACAACATGCGCACGCTGGACTACCTCAAGCGCGAGACCCAGCTCAAGAAGGCGACGGAGACGCTGGAGATCTACGCCCCGCTCGCGCACCGCCTCGGCATCTACTCGCTCAAGTGGGAGCTAGAGGATCTGGCGTTCGCCACGCTGCATCCGCGGCGCTACGAGGAGATCAAGCGCCTGGTGGCGGCCCGGCGGGAGGAGCGCGAGGCGTTCATCAACCGCATGCGGGAGGAGCTGGCCGGGCATCTGAAGCGGTCCGGCATCCGCAACTTCAAGGTACAGGGCCGGGCCAAGCACTTCTACTCCATCTACAACAAGATGGTGCGGCGCAACAAGGAGTTCAACGAGATCTACGACCTCACCGGACTCCGGGTCATCGTGGAGAGCATCCGGGACTGCTACGGGGCTCTGGGCGTGATCCACTCGATCTGGAAGCCGATACCCGGCCGCTTCAAGGACTACATCGCCATGCCCAAGTTCAACATGTACCAGTCGCTGCACACCACGGTGATGAGCAGCGAGGGCAAGCTGCTTGAGATCCAGATCCGCACCGAGGAGATGAACGCGACCGCCGAGTACGGGATCGCGGCGCACTGGATGTACAAGCAGGGCGCCGAGGCGGATCCCGACCGTCCCGCCTGGCTGAAGAGCATGCTCGAGTGGCAGCAGGAGACGCAGGATTCCGCGGAGTTCATGGAGTCTTTGAAGGGCGAGCTCTTCGTGGACGAGGTCTACGTCTTCACGCCGAAGGGCGATGTCGTGAGCCTGCCCTCCGGCGCGACCCCCATAGACTTCGCCTATCATATCCACACCGAGGTGGGTCACCAGTGCGTGGGGGCGAAGGTGAACGGCCAGATCGTGCCGCTGGACTCCGAGCTGGTATCCGGCGACCGGGTGGAGATCATAACCAGCAAGTCCAGCTCCGGGCCGAGCCGCGACTGGCTCTCGGTGGTGAAGAGCGGCCGGGCCCGGAACAAGATCCGGCAGTACTTTAACCGGGCCGACCGGGAGGACAATCTGGAGCTGGGGCGCGAGAAGGTGCAGGCGCTCCTGAAGAAGCACCGGGTGGAGCGGGTTCCGGCGCGTGTGTGGGACGAGGTCGCCGAGACCACCAACTACAACACGCCGGATGACCTGTTGACCGCCGTCGGTGCGGGGGTGGTCTCGGCGGAGAGCGTCGCGAACCGCATCCTGGAGAAGATCCGGCCGCACGAGGAGGAGGAGAAGGAGCCGGTACCGGCCCTGGCTCCGCTGCCGATCCCCGAGGAGCAGGACGGGGCGGGCTCCGATACGGGGGTGCGGGTGGTGGGCTCCAGCGGCATTCTGACGCGGCTGGCGCGTTGCTGCAGCCCGATGCCGGGCGACGAGATCGTGGGCTACGTCTCGCTCGGGCGGGGGGTGGTGGTGCATTCGGCGGGCTGCCTGAACGCCATCTCGCTCAAGTCCCGCAATCCGGAGCGATTCGTGGAGGTGGAGTGGACCCCGGGCAGGGGGCGCCTCTTTACCGTGGAGCTGCAGGTGGAGGCTCTGGACCGGATGCACCTGCTGCGGGATGTCACCTCGGCGATCTCGGACTGCAACGTGAACATCATCTCCGCCCGGGTGGACACGATCGAGGAACGCACGGCCTTGAGCCGCTTCGCGTTCAAGGCCGCCAGCCTGGAGCACGTGGAGGACGTGATCCGCAAGATCCGCAGCATCCCAGACGTCTACGACGTGTACCGCGTCTCCCGCGACGGGACGCGCGTCAGCCAGTAAAGGAGGGACGTGGCCGATATAGAACAAGTGCGCCTCGACATGAACGGCTTCGAGGTCAACTCCTACGTGGTGCACGGCTCCGGGGGCGACATCATCGTGGACGCGGGCGCGGAGCCGGAGAAGATCCTGGCCGCCGTCCGCCGGCCGGTGGAGGCCGTCCTTATCACGCACGGCCACGCGGATCACGTGAGCGCGCTCGAGGCGGTGCTGAGGGAGACCAACGCCCCGCTCTACGTGCACCCCGATGACGCGGAGCGCACCGGCGTCGAGGTCTACGAGCCGCTGGACGACGGGCAGGAGCTGCGTTTGGCCGGGGAGCTGATCCGGGTCCTGCACACGCCGGGCCACTCGCCCGGGGCGGTCACGTTCGTGCTGGGGGACGACCAGATCGTAGGCGATCTCATCATGCCGGGCAGCGTGGGCCGCACGGATATCCCCGGCGCCTCCTGGCGCGAGATAGAGGTCTCCATCCGCAAGGTCATGGAGCTGTGGAATGCGAACACCCGGCTCTACCCGGGGCACGGGGGCGTGATCTTTGCAGCCGAGGAGGTAAGGACCAACCCCTACCTTCCCCCGGTGGCGCTTTGAGCGGATTCAGGGGGCCGAAGGGAACCTACGACGTGATCCCCGGCGGCCGGGAGCCGCACGAGCGTCCGGAGCTCTGGGAGCTCGTAGAGGGGCTGGCCCGCGCGACCTTCGAGCGGTACAACTACACGCGGGTGAGCACGCCGGTCTTCGAGGAGACGGAGGTCTTCGTCCGTAGCAGCGGCGAGGCGTCGGACATCGTGCGCAAGGAGATGTTCAGCTTCCGGGACAAGGGCGGCCGGGAGCTTACCCTGCGGCCCGAGGGGACGGCGGGCGTGGTGCGGGCCTACATCCAGCACGGCCTGTACAAGCTGGCCCAGCCGGTGAAGCTCTGGTATATGGGCCCGATGTTCCGCCACGAACGCCAGCAGAAGGGCCGCTACCGGCAGCACACCCAGATCGGGGCCGAGGTCCTGGGCTCCGAAGACCCGCTGCTGGACGTGGAGGTCATAGCCCTGCTGTACGAGCTGCACCGGAGCGTGGGCGTGCGGGATGAGGTCTTCTACATCAACAATATCGGGGACTTCGAATCGAGGCGGCGGTACTTTCCGGAGCTGCGGGCGTTCCTGGAGAAGCACCGCTCCGAGCTGGACCCGGACTCCGTCGAGCGCATAGAGATCAACCCCATGCGCACCTTCGACTCCAAAGATCCGAACACCCAGGCTGTGCTGGAGGAGGCGCCCACGATCGGGGAGTTCCTGAGCGAGCCGGCGAAGGAGCACTTCGAGCAGGTGAAGGCGGGGCTGGAGGCTTTGGAGATCCCTTACGAGGTGGACGAGCGGCTGGTGCGCGGCCTCGACTACTATACCCTGACCGTCTTTGAGGCCAAGAGCGGCGCGCTGGGGGCGCAGGACACGGTGGGAGCGGGCGGCCGGTACAACGGGCTGGTCTCGCTGCTCGGCGGGCCGGACGTCCCGGGGATGGGCTTCGGCACCGGGATCGAGCGGATCCTGCTCGCTGCGAGCGCGCCCGAGGAACGGGCGGCGGTAGACGTGTTCGTCGTGACGCTGGTCCGGGAGGCACGGGCTCCGGCCCTGCGTCTAGCGACGGAGCTGCGGCGGGAAGGGATCTCCTGCGATCTGGACTACGCAGGCCGGAGCGCCAAGGGGCAGTTCAAGCAGGCCGACCGGCTCTCGGCCCGCAGGGTGCTGGTGCTGGGAGAGGACGAGTTGAGCGGCGGTTACGTCACCCTGCGCGACATGGATTCCGGCGAGCAGCGGGGCGTGCCGCTCTCGGACGGCTCCGCGGCGCTGCTGCGCGAGCTCGCCCGCTAGCCGACACCCCCACCGTAGCCGGTAGACCGGGACAAATGACCTATATGAGGCGCCATCCGGCCGTCGTATAATCCAAGCTGGTGAAACCGGGTGGCTGTCCTTAGACCGGAAGCCTTGTGGTCTACCGCCCGGTCTCCAAACCTCATACAGCCGGGCCGACCTTTCTAATCCCCCCTCCTACTAAGCCGACCCGGCTGTTCTTCTCTTGCGGCGGGGAGCGGTCAATCCCCGGCAGCTCTGCCCGCGAGCCGGATATGCAGCTCCTCGAGCTGCTCTCTGGCGACCGGGCTCGGGGCGTTCATCATCTCGTCGCGGGCGGCCTGGGTCTTGGGGAAGGCTATGACCTCCCGGATGTTGGGCTCGTCCCGGAGCACCATGACCAGCCGGTCGACGCCCGGCGCGATGCCGCCGTGCGGCGGGGCCCCGTAGCGGAAGGCCTGCAGAAGGGGCCCGAAGCGCCGTTCGGCCTCCTCTGAAGAGAGGCCGATGATCTCGAACACCTTCTTCTGAAGCTCCGGGCGGTGGATCCTGATGCTGCCGGAGGCGAGCTCTATCCCGTTTGCGACCAGGTCGTAGAGCTGGCCGGTGACCTGCAGGGGATCGGAGTCCAGCAGGGGGATGTCCTCCTCCCGCGGCATGGTGAACATGTGATGCATCGGCTCTATCCTCCGCTCCTCCTCGTTCCACTCGAAGAGCGGGAAGTCCGTGACCCAGAGGAAGGCGAGCTCGTCCCGGTTTGCCAGATCCAGCCGGTCCCGGAAGTGCAGCCGCAGGCGGTTCAGGCTCTCGAAGACCACCGGGTCGGCGTCGGCGACGAAGAAAAGCCAGTCGCCGGGTTGGGCCTCCAGCGCCTCCCGCAGCGCGGCCTGCTGCTCTGCGGAGAAGAACTTGGCCACCGGGCTCTTCAGCCCGCTCTCGGTGACCTGGAAGTGGGCGAGACCCTTCGCGCCGCCGAGCGCCGCCACGCCGGTCAGCTCGTCCAGCTCCCGGCGGCTCAGATTTCCGAGGCCGGGGACCGCTATCCCGCGCACCGAGCCGCCGTCCCGCACGGCATTGGCGAAGACCTTAAACCCGGCGTCCCGGCCGATCTCCGAGACGTCCCTGAGCTCCAGGCCGAAGCGGATGTCCGGCTTGTCGGAGCCGTAGCGGTCCATGGCCTCCTGGTAGGTGAGGCGGGGGAAGGGCCTGCGGGCGATGCGCTTGCGTGTGAGATCCTCGACCAGCCCTGTGTAGAGACCCTCTATGAGGTCGAGAACCTCGTCCTGGGTCGTGAAGCTCATCTCCAGGTCCAGCTGGGTGTGCTCCGGCTGCCGGTCGCCGCGCTGGTCCTCGTCCCGGAGTGCGCGGGCGATCTGAAAGTACCGCTCGAAGCCGGCGACCATCAAGAGCTGCTTGAACTGCTGCGGCGACTGGGGCAGCGCGTAGAACTCGCCCGGATAGAGGCGGCTCGGGACCAGGAAGTCCCGGGCACCCTCGGGGGTGGAGGCCGTCAGCAGAGGGGTCTCTATCTCCACGAAGCCCCGCTCCGTCAGGTAGTCCCGCATGTACTTCACGACCCGGTGGCGGAAGAGTATGTTCTCCCGCATCCGGGCGCGGCGGAGATCCAGGTAGCGGTAGCGGAGGCGCAGCATCTCCTCCACGGGCCGCTCGCGCTCTATCTCGAACGGCGGCGTCTCGGAGGTGCTCAGGATCTCTAACTCGTCCGCGAGAACCTCGATCTCCCCCGTGGGCAGCTCCGGATTCTCGTTGCCCGGCGGCCGGCGGGCCACCTCACCGGAGACTGAGACCGTCCACTCCGGACGCAGCCGCTCGGCCAGCTCGAAGGCGGCCTCGTTGTCCGGATGGAAGGTTGCCTGGGTTATCCCCCAGCGGTCGCGCAGGTCTATGAAGATGAGCCCGCCGTGGTCCCGCCGCCGGCTCACCCAGCCGGCCAGCCTCACGTGCCGGCCGGCATGCTCGGCGCGCAGCTCTCCCGCCGTGTGCGTCCTGTAGGGGTTGGTGTGCGTCAAGTCTTCCTCCGCTCGTCGCCCTTAGATCGCCGGATGTGCCGGTTCGTAACGTGGTCGGTCGCTGCAAGTATAAGGGAGAGCGGGGAGGGCGCAAGCTCTGTTGCTTACCCGCCCCGCCTGTGGTAACTTACCCTTACAGGCTCGACCCTGTGCGTTAGCGGCGAAGACATTTTGGGCCAACACCCTAACTGACGAGGGAGTCTCCATTAAGGGCCTTGCTGCTCCGGACGAGCGCACCGTCCTCTGGGACACCCACCTGCGAAGCAGGTTCAAAAAATTCGCCGCGACGGCAGGGTGGAGCCTTTTATGCGCGGAGGTGTAAGGGGTTGTTATCCAGACTCGCGGTCCTGGTGCTGGTACCGGCCGTTCTCCTGGTTATCGGGTGCGGGATTGAGGAGCCGGCTCCCGAGCCGCCACCGGAGCCCGTGGAGGTAGAGGCGGCTCCCTTCGGGACTCCGGAGGATGAGACGGCGGTGGCCGAGACGCAGGTAGAGGCGCTGGAGGGCACGCCGTTCGAGCTGAATCTGAACCAGCCCGTGCCTCCGGACTTCCGGGCGGCCTACCAGCGCCGCGCGATCATCGTGGTCGGATTCTTCAAACCGGAGGCAGATTTCACGCAGGGTGAGCGGGTGAACTACCCGCAGGGGCTCACCGTCGACCGGGAGGTAAGCTCTGCGCTCGAGTCCCTGCGCCCGGAGTATCCGGGGGTCGAGTTCTTCACCTACGACATAGGCCGGCCCGGGCCGGCGGCCCCAGCGGGCGGGTTGCGGAGCGGGGAGTACGGGAGCCTGGCGGCTCAGCTGAACGTGGGGTTCACGCCGTTTGTGGCCGTGCTGGCTCCGCGCGCCGGCGGCTACCACATCGAGAACCTCTGGCAGGGCTATGTGGAGGCGGGTGTCATGGATCAGGCACTCTTCGACGTCACCACCGACGAGAGCGTCCGGACCAACACGAGCGAGTTCGCCGTCACGCTGGAGAGCGTGCGGCTCACGTCCGCGGGGGGCGGCATCGAGTACTTCACCGTCACGAACGAATCTGCGGAGGACGTGAACCTGCGGGGCTGGAGCCTGCGGGTGCTCGATCCGGAGCTGGGCGAGCCGGGGGAGGATTCGCCGGGGGTTCAGATTCCGGACTCCATCCCGATCGCGCCGGGGGAGACGGTCTCGGTGGGCCGGGTGCCCGGCATAACCGACGAGCGGGGGGACCGGGTCGCCGGCACCTTCCGGGGCGGCCGGGAGATGAACCTTGTGGCCGGGGATCAGGTTGCGCTTGTGGACCCCTCCGGCGCGGTCGCCGGGTCCGCAGTGATCTAGTAACGCCCTGAAATCCCGGGTAGATGGGTTAAACTAGATCTGGTATGGGCATCTACCTGGATCACGCAGCTACGACCCCTCCCGACCCGCGGGTTCTGGAGGCCATGCTGCGCCACCTCCGGGAGGTGCGGGGGAACCCGTCCTCGATCCACTCGGGCGGTGTTGCGGCGCGGAACGCGATCGAGGAGGCCCGGGAGGAGGTCGCCCGGCTGCTCGGGGCGGAGCCGCAGGAGATCATATTCACCGGCGGCGGCACCGAGGCCGACAATCTGGCCGTCTTCGGGCTGGCGCGGGCGGCGGGAGAGAAGAGGCACATCGTTGCCGCGCCCATCGAGCACCCGGCGGTCCGCAACGCGGTGAAGCATCTGGAGGCCGGGGGGTACGAGGTGACCTGGCTGGAGGTAGACGCGTACGGCGTGGTGGACCCGGAGGCGTTCCGGCGGGCGCTGCGGCCGGACACGGCGTTCGCCACCGTCATGTGGGCAAACAACGAGGTCGGGAGCGTGCAGCCGGTGGCGGAGCTGGCGGAGATCTGTCGCGAGTGCGGCGTGCCGTTCCACACCGACGCCGTGCAGGCGGTGGGACATCTGCCGGTGAGCGTCGAGGAGGCGCCGGTCTTTACGCTGGCCTTCTCCGGGCACAAGCTCTACGGCCCGCCGGGTGTGGGAGTACTCTACGTCCGGGAGGGCGTGGAGCTCGCACCCGTCTCGTTCGGCGGCGGCCAGGAGCGGGGGCTCAGGAACGGAACGGAGAACGTGGCCGGCATCTGCGGGCTGGGGGTCGCCTGCCGTATCGCCCGCGCAGAGCTGGAGGAGCGGATGCGCCACGAGCGCGAGCTCCGGGACAGGATCATCTCCGGGCTCACGCGGATACCCGGCGTGAGCCTGAACGGGCACCCGGAGCGGCGGCTGCCCAACAACGTGCACGTGAGCGTCGACGGGGTGGAGGCCGAGGGGCTGGTGCTGGTTTTGGACGCGCAGGGGTTCGCCGTCGGGAAGGGCTCTGCGTGCTCATCCGGGGAGCACAAGGCATCTCCAGTGCTGCTGGCGATGGGGCTGGGCGAGCGCGAAGCGTTCTCGGCTGTCAGGATCTCCGTCGGGCGGGAGAACACCGTGGAGGAGGTAGACCGGTTCGTGGAGGCGTTCTCCGGGGCCGTAGCGGGGCTGAGGGAGCTCTCACCTCTGCGGACGGGAGGCTGAGATGTACCGGCCCGAGCTCATAGAGCACCTGGTGCGTCCCCAGAACGTGGGCGAGCTCTCCGAACCGGACGGCTTCGGGGAGTCGGGGCACGCCGCCTGCGGCGATGTGGTGCGCTTTACGGTGCGGATCTCGAACGGAACGGTGGCCGCGGTCGGCTACAAGGCCTATGGCTGTGCGCCGTGCATTGCGGCCGGATCGGCCATGACGGAGCTGATCCAGGGCGAAAGCATAATCCGGGCGGCGGCGATCTCCCGGGAGGATCTGCGGCGCGCTCTCGGTGGCGAGCTGCCCGAGGGCAAGGAGCACGCGCTCACGCTGGTTTTGGACGCGCTGCACAGGGCGCTTGAAGACTACTGGAACCGGGAAGCCGAGGAGGCCGATCTGGTGGAGGGATACCGTGGCTAAGACCGTCGTGGCGGCGATGAGCGGCGGCGTGGATTCGGCCATGACCGCGCTGCTGCTGAAGGAGGCCGGGTACGAGGTGGTCGGCGTCACCTTCCGGTTGCACGACGGCGAGAAGGGCAGCCGCTCGTGCTGTTCGCCGGACACGGTGCTCTTCGCCCGGGACACGGCCCACCGCGTGGGCATCCCGCACTTCACGCTCAACCTCAAGGAGCTGTTCGGCAAGCGCGTGATGCAGGACTTCATAGGCTCTTATGCAAGGGGCCGCACGCCGAACCCCTGTGTGGCGTGCAACGCGCACGTCAAGTTCCACGCTGCGGCGTTTCTGGCCGACAGGCTCGGCTACGAGCACATAGCCACCGGGCACTACGCACGGGTCGTGGAGGGACCGACCCTGGCGCGGCCCACGGACCGGGCGAAGGACCAGACGTACGTGCTCTGGCCGGTCCCGAAGGAGCTTCTGGCGCGCACGGTCTTCCCGCTCGGGGAGTACCTGAAATCCGACATCCGGAGGATCGCGGCCGAGCGGGAGCTGGCGGTCGCGTACACGCCGGAGAGTCAGGACATCTGCTTCATCCCGGACGGGGACTACCGGAGCTTCATCCGCGGGCGCGTGCCGGTCGAATCCGGGGAGATAGTGGATCGTGAGGGCCGGGTTCTGGGGCGGCACGGGGGAGTTGTGAACTTCACCATCGGGCAGCGGCGGGGGCTCGGAATCTCCGCCGGGGAGCCGCTGTACGTAACCGAGGTGCGGCCGCAGAGCCGGCAGGTCGTCGTGGGGCGCAGGCGCGATCTGGAGGTGGACGAGATCCGGGTCTGCGGCCTCAACTGGTTCCTGGAGCCGGAGCTGGCAGAGGCGGTGCAGGTCCGCTACAACAGCCGCCCCGTTACCTGCCGGGTAGAGCCGGCAGGTAACGGGGCGTGCCGCGTGCGGCTGGGGGAGAAGATTCCGGGCGTCGCGCCGGGGCAGTCGGCCGTCTTCTACGCTGGCGATCGGGTGGTCGGCGGCGGGATCATACAGAGGCCGGACGCCGCGGGCGGTTATAATGGGGGGTGACCGGATCCGAGCTTCGCTGGAGGTGTAGAGAAGGTTGGAGATCTTCGTTGAGGTTGCGCGCGGCGCGCTGTTCATCGCCATAGCGATAGCGTTTCTGTTGCTAGCCTACACGTTTCTGAGGCTGGCCCGCATCTTCTCGACCACAGAACAGACGATAAAAGAGGTTTCCAGAGAGCTCGTCCCGCTGGTCGGCAAGACGCATGTTACGGTGGACAACATAAACAGCCAGCTCTCCCAGCTGGACACCGCCGTAGGTGACGTCACGGACATAACGGGCGAGCTGGACCAGACCACCACCGCGATAACCCAGAGCATCCGGGGGGGCGTCATCAAGGTCTCCGCGGCCGCAAGCGGGGTGTCGCGCGGGATCGGGGAGTTCTTCCGCGGGCGGGAGGCGAGGTAGATGGCCGATTGGGGCAAGCTTATCGTGGGGGCCGCGCTCGGCGTGGCCGGGACGCTCTACGCCACCAATGAAGAGCTGCGCCGGAAGCTGCCGGAGCAGCTGCGGGAGCTGCCCGAAGACGTACGCGACCGTTTCCGGCGGGCGGTGGTGGCCGGCAGGGCTGCTGCCGCGCAGCGGCGGGAGGAGATCCTGCGGGAGCTCAGCCGGCACGGCGGCGAGGCGAGCCGGGCCGGGAAGACCAGCGCTGCGGACGTCAACGTTCCGCAGCCCGACCCGGACACTACCGAGCGCCTGGATCGCGTGGAGGGGTAGGCAGTTTGGCCTCCCGCGGCGGGGACTTCGTCTACCTGACGCTGCCTCCGGGCGCGGAGGTGCGCTCCTGCCTGGGGCTCGTGGTGGCGGGCATGTCGGCCCGGGCCCGGATCGGGGTTGGGAACATGGACGAGTTCGTGCAGGCGCTGGAGCGCCTGCAGGTCGAGAGCGGCCGGACGCTGAGGTTCAGATTCCTCTGCGAGGAGGAGAAGATCACGGCCGAGGTGGAGTCGCCCGAATCCGGCGGGTGGCGGACCGTGGCCGAGCTGGTGGCATGACGCGCAGATACCGCCGCCCGGACAAGCGCCGCACCCGCGAGCTGCTCGAACGCTACCACAGGCGGGGCGACGAGAAGGCGCGCGAGGCCATAATACAGGAGCATCTGCCGCTCGTGGAGTTTCTGGCCCGCAAGTTCACGGGCCGTGGCGAGCCTTTGGATGATCTGATACAGGTCGGCTCCGTGGGGCTCATCAAGGCGGTGGACCGCTTCGACGTGGACCGGAACATAGAGCTCTCCACCTATGCCACGCCCAACATCCTGGGGGAGATCAAGCGCCACTTCCGGGACAAGGGGTGGGCGATGCGCGTGCCCCGGGGACTGCAGGAGCTGCGGCAGGCCGCCAAGGAGGCCGTGCGGGAGAGCACGGTCAGGACCGGCCGCTCGCCCACTATGGAGGAGCTGGCCGAGCATCTGGACTCTGATGTGGAGAGCGTGGCCGAGGCTCTGGCGCTGGGGCGGGCGTACAACACGGTAAGTCTGGACGCTCCCGTCAATCAGGAGGAGGACGAGGGCGACACGATCATGGACCTGCAGCCGGATGAGGACGAGGATATCGCCGGCACCGAAGATCGGGTGCTGCTGCAGAGGGCCATGCAGGCGCTGCAGGGGCAGCAGCGCCGGATACTGGAGCTGCGCTTCAACGAGGGGAAGACGCAGACCGAGATCGCGAAGGAGATCGGGGTCAGCCAGATGCACGTCTCGCGGCTCATGCGCCGGGCGCTCGGAGAGCTGCGCAAAGAACTGGAAAACGGCGGCTGAAAAAGTAGAATACGCCCAATGAAAAGTCATGAGATACGCCGGAGATTCCTGGATTTCTTCGTCGAGCGGGATCACAGGCTCTACCCGAGTTCGTCGCTCATCCCGCACAACGACCCCACTGTCCTGCTGACCACGGCCGGGATGCAGCAGTTCATAACCTACTTCCTGGGGCAGGAGAAGCCGCCTGCGCCGCGGGCCACCAGCGTGCAGAAGTGCTTCCGCACCCAGGATCTGGAGGAGGTCGGCGATCCCTCGCACCTCACCTTCTTCGAGATGCTCGGGAACTTCTCCTTCGGCGACTACTTCAAGAAGGAGGCCATCGAGTGGGCCTGGGAGTTCCTCACCCAGGAGCTGGGCATCCCCGGAGACCGGCTCTGGATCACGATCTTCGAGGGCGACGAGAGCGCGCCCGAGGACGTGGAGGCCCGGGAGCACTGGATGGCCGTCGGGGTGCCGGAGGAGAGGATCTTCGGACTGCCCAAGAGTGAGAACTGGTGGGGTCCGCCGGGCGACTCCGGCCCCTGCGGGCCGTGCTCCGAGGTCTACTACGACTACGGCGAGGAGTACGGAGCGGGCGACCCGCTCAAAGATCCGAAGTACGGGCCGGGCGGTGATGAGGGCGACGGCCGCTTCCTGGAGATCTGGAACCTGGTCTTCAACCAGTACGAGCAGCTCAAGGACGGCACGCTCAGACCGCTCGCCAAGACCGGCATCGATACGGGCATGGGGCTCGAGCGCACGGCGGCCGTGATGCAGGGCGTGCGCACCGTCTACGACACCGATCTGTATGCCCCGATCTTCGAGCGGGCCGCCGAGTACGTTGGCATCCGGCGCGGGGAGTCGGAGGCCGCCGACCGGGCGCTCTACATCCTGGCCGATCACGCCCGGGGCATGGCGTTTCTCATCGCCGACGGCGTGCGCCCCGGCAACCAGCATCGTGAATACGTTCTGCGGCGCATAATCCGCCGGGCGACGCGGGAGGCGTACTCGCGGCTCGGCATGAGCGCCGGACAGGTCGCGGGTCTCGCGGAGGCCGTTGTGGACTACATGGGCGAGCACTACCCCGAGCTCAAAGGGGCCCGGGACGAGATCGGCCGGGTGGTCACGCGCGAGGCGCAGCGCTTTATCGAGATCTACGAACAGGGTGCGCGCCTGCTGGAGGGCGAGCTGCAGCGCCTGCAGGGCGGCAGCTTCCCGGGCGAGGTGGCCTTCACGCTGCACGACACCTACGGCTTTCCGGTGGAGGTTACGCGGGAGATCCTGGCGGAGCGCGGCGTCTCGCTCGACGAGGCGGGCTTCGAGCGGGCCATGAGGGAGCAGCGGGAGCGGGCCCGGGCCGCCCAGCGGGGCTACGAGCGTGCGGTAGCCGCTTTCGGAGACCTGGAGGTTGAGAGCCGGTTCGTGGGCTACGAGCGGGAGCAGGTCGAGACCCGCATCCTGGCTCTGGAGCCGGCGCCGGACACCGGGGGAGAGTTCTACCTCGTGCTGGAGGAGAACCCGTTCTACGCGACCGGCGGCGGTCAGGTCGCGGACGTGGGCTGGATCAGCGGCGAGGGCGGGGAGCTGGAGGTCGTGGACTCCATACCCGCCGGGGACTACCAGGTCCTGCGAGCCCGCGTCAAGGAGGGGGAGCTGCGGCCGGGCGACGTGGTCACGGCTTCCATAAACCGGGTCCGGCGGCAGCAGATAGAGGCCAACCACACCGCCACCCACATCCTGCACTGGGCGCTCCGGGCGGTGCTCGGCAAGGAGGTCGTGCAGGCCGGGAGCTACGTGGGGCCGGATCGGCTGCGCTTCGACTACCGCTACTCCGGGCAGGTTACTGATGAGGACATAGCGCGCGTGCAGGAGCAGGCGGTGCTCAAGATCACGGAGAACCAGCCCGTCCGCTACTACATCACCACGCTGGAGGAGGCCCGCAACCTCGGCGCGATAATGCTCTTCGGGGAGAAGTACGGCGATCTGGTACGGGTCGTGGAGATAGACGGCTTCTCACGCGAGCTGTGCGGCGGGACGCACGTGAGCCGCACGGCCGAGATCGGTGCTTTCAAGGTGCTCTCCAACCGCAAGCACGGTGCGGATCTCTACCGGATAGAGGTGATCACCGGCCGGGAGGCGATCTACTACCTGCTGCGGACGGCCGGGATCGCCGAGCGGCTCGCCTCCGAGCTGAACGTGGAGCCCGCGAGGCTGCCGGAGGTCGTCTCCGGGTTGCGGCGAGAGGCGCAGGAGGCCCGCAGGGCCGCCGAGCGGCAGGTGCTCCGGAGCGGCCTGGAGGCCGTCGGCGAGCTGGTGCAGAACGCCGAGACCGTCGACGGAGCCCGGATAGTCGTCGGCAAGGTCGTGGCTCCCGACGTGAAGGCGCTGCGGCAGCTCACGGACGACGTGAAGAACCGGGTGGGCGGGCCGGCGGCCGCGGTACTGGCGGCCGAACTGGACGGCAAGGCCGTCGTCGTCGCCAACCTGCACGACGAGGTCGCCCGCAAGGTCAGGGCCGGGGATCTCGTGCGGGCGATGTCGGAGATCCTCGGCGGCGGGGGCGGCGGTGGTCCTACCATGGCTCAGGGCGGCGGGGGCGATGCCGCCGCCGTTCCCCGGGCACTGGACCGGGCTCGCGAGCTCCTGCGCGAGAGGCTCGCGTCCGGAGCGTAGTGCCTCTCCGGGAGAGAATCCTCGCTCTGGACCTCGGGGAGGTGCGCACCGGCGTTGCCATCTCCGATCCCGGGGGCGTGATCGCACGGCCGCACGGGATAGTGACGCGTGACGAGCTGGTCCCCCGCCTCCGGGAGCTGGTCCGGAGGGAGCGGATACGGGAGATCGTGGTCGGGGTGCCGAGGAACCTCCGGGGCGAGGCCGGCTTTCAGGCCCGGCGAACCATGGAGGTGCTCTCCGAGCTGCGAGGGGCCCTGCCCGGGGTGAGGTTCGTGGAGTGGGACGAGAGGTTTACCACCCGGCTCGCCGCGGGGAGCCGGAAGCGGGGCCCGGTGGACGACGTAGCCGCTGCTCACATGTTGCAGGAGTATCTGACTCTCAGGAGGGGGAGCGTTGGATCGCCACGGTAGTTACAGCAGGCGAAGGTACCGGGACCCGGAAGATCTGGAAGAGCGCCTTGAGGTTCTGAAGAGGAGCGACGCTGTCCGGGTCCGCCGGCGGAGGAAGCGCCGGAGCCCCGTGATCCCGCTGTTGCTGGTGGCTCTGCTGATCTTCGGCGGGGTGTACCTGATCTCTCAGGCGTTCGGCGGCGGGGAGGAAGCCGGCGGGGAGACCGCGCGGGTGGTCATCGAGGAGGGCGACTCGCTCTCGGAGATAGCCGGGAAGCTGAAGGAGGCCGGTATCATCGGGAACGCCACGCTCTTCACGCTGGAGGTTCGGCTCAAGGGCGCGGGCACGGATCTCAAGCCGGGTGAGTACGAGCTGTCCCGGAGCGCCGGCACGGACGAGATCATCGAGACCCTCTCCGCCGGACAGCCGGTGCAGGTGTACCGGGTTACCATCCCGGAGGGGCTCACCCTGGAGCAGACGGCGCAGGTGATCGGGGAGGAGACCTCCGTCTCCGCTGAGGAGTTTGCCGAGGCTGCCCGCCGGACGGACTACGGTTACGCCTTTCTGGAGGGAGCCCGCACCACCGAGGGCTTCCTCTTCCCCAAGACCTACGAGTTCGAGGAGGGGACCACGGCCCGGCAGATGGTCAACCGGCTGCTGGAGCAGTACCTGATCGAGACGCAGGGGCTGGATTTCGAGGCGGCCGAGCGGCGCACGGGGCTCAACGAGTACGAGCTCATAACCGTGGCCTCCATGATCGAGCGTGAGTCGGCCAACGACGCCGAGCGTCCCCTCGTCGCGTCCGTGATCTACAACCGTCTAGAGGAGGGGATGCCGCTGCAGATAGACGCCACGATCCAGTACGCTCTTGGCGAGAACCGGGAACGTCTCTCCATCCAGGACACACAGATAGACTCACCGTACAACACCTATCAGAATCGCGGTCTGCCCCCCGGCCCGATAGCGAGCCCGAGCTTGGGTTCCATAGAGGCCGCGCTCAACCCGGCCGACACCAACTACCTCTACTACGTTATCAGGCCGGGCGGCGGGGAGCACTTCTTTACCGACGACTACGATGAGTTCCTGCGGGCCAAGGCCGAAGCGGGTCTGTAGCGGCTAAAGCGGCGTGGGCCAAGAGCCGACAACCATCGTAGAAGGGACCGCCATGTTCTTTAGCGGGAGGGCGACGCTGGTCGGGATCATCGGCCACCCGGTGGGGCATACCCTGAGCCCCCGGATGCACAACGCCGCCTTCGCGGCGGACGGGCTGGACTATGTCTACGTTCCCATGGACGTGGAGCCCGGACAGCTCGCCGCGGCGGTGGAGGGTTTGCGGGCCCTGGGGTTCCGGGGCTTCAACGTCACCATGCCGCACAAGGGCGCGGTCATCCCCCTCCTGGACTCGCTGGACGCGGCGGCCGAGGTCTCCGGGGCCGTCAACACCGTCGTGATCGAGGACGGGAGGATGCTAGGCTTCAACACCGACGGCGCGGGGTTCGTGGACGCCTGCCGGGAGTCCGGGGTGGAGTTCGGGGGGCGGAGGGTCCTGCTGCTGGGGGCCGGGGGGGCGGCCGCGGCGATCGCGGTAGAGGTGCTGCGCGAGGGAGCGGGGGCGCTCTACATCGCCAACCGCACGCGGAAGCGGGCCGAGGAGCTGCGCCGGGTGCTCAAGGAGCGGAGGCCGGAAGGGGGGATGGAGGTTCTCGATTGGGAGGAGGCGGGCGAGGTTGCCCGCATCTCGGACGTCATCATCAACTCCACCTATCTGGGAATGGAGCCGGAGGATCCGCTCCCCGTCGCCGCGGAGGTTCTGGAGGGGAAGGCGGTCTGCGATGCGGTGTACCTGCCGGGGCGGGAGACCCGTCTCATTCAGCGGGCGCGCGAGCTAGGGTGCAGGGTGGTGCCGGGGGGTCTGATGCTGCTCTACCAGGGGGTGCGGGCGCAGCGGATGTGGACCGGCCGGGAGCCCAACGTGGAGGTCATGCGGCGTGCGGTACTTTGACCGGGGCGAGCGGCCCGCGCAGGCCAGCAGGATCGGGGACATCCTGATCGCGCAAGGGAAGCTGACCGAAGAGCAGCTCGCAAGGGCGCTCGAGGTGCAGCGCCGGACGCGCAAGAGGCTCGGGAGCATCCTCGTCTCGATGGGGTACATCTCCCCGGCGGATCTGGCACGGGGCATAGCCCGGCGGCTCAACCTGGAGTACGTGGAGCTCTCCGAGGATCAGGTAGATCTGGCGATGGCCGGCATGATAGGGGAGAAGCTGCTCCGGCGGTACGGTGCTCTGCCGCTCGGGATGAAGGACGGGCGTCTCCGGCTGGCGATGAGCGACCCCACTAACGTGCACGCGCTCGACGATGTCAAGATGATCTCCGGGCATCCGGTGGTGCCGGTGGTCGCCTCCGAGGAGGACGTGCGGCGGGTTCAGAACCGGCTCTTCGCCGTGGGCGGCGAGGTTTCGGAGTTCCTGCGAGAGGCGCAGGAGAGGAGCGCTCCGGATGAGGAGCCGGAGCTCGCCTCCGAGGCGGAGGTCGGGGACGCACCCATCATCCGGCTGGTGAACTCGATCCTGCAGCAGGCCGCCTCCGACGGGGCGTCGGACATCCACATCGAGCCGTGGGCGAGCGAGATATCGGTGCGCTTCCGGGTAGACGGGGTCCTGCGGGAGATCATGTCCATCCCGCGCAAGCTGCACGGCGAGATCGTGGCCCGCGTCAAGATCATGGCCGGGATGAATATCGCCGAGCGGCGCGTGCCACAGGACGGGCGGTTCTCCCTCAGGCTCGGAGACTCCGGCGCGGACCTGCGGGTGGCCTCGCTGCCGACCGTGTACGGGGAGAAGCTCGTGCTGCGCATTCTGGACGGGGGCGGGGCGAGGATGGAGCTGGAGAAGCTCGGCTTCGAGTCCCGGATGCTGGAGCTCTACCGGAAGGCTTTCGGCAGGCCGCACGGTGCCATCCTGGTCACCGGACCGACCGGGAGCGGCAAGTCCACCACGCTGTACGCCACCCTCAACGAGCTCAACTCGCCCGAGCGGAGCATCGTGACGGTGGAGGATCCGGTGGAGCACCGGATCACGGGCGTCAACCAGATCCAGGTCAATCCCCGGGTCGGGCTGACGTTCGCCTCAGGGCTCAGGAGCATCCTCCGCAGCGACCCGGAGGTGATCATGATCGGCGAGATCCGGGACTACGAGACGGCTAAGATCAGCGTCGAGTCCGCCCTGACCGGGCATCTGGTTCTGGCCACGCTGCACACGAACGACGCGCCCGGCGCTCTCAACCGCCTCACGGACATGGGGGTGGAGCCCTTCCTGACGGCCTCGGCGGTGGACTGCGTGCTGGCCCAGCGGCTGGCTCGGCGCGTCTGTGACCGCTGCTCGCGCCCGGCCGAACCGGACCGCCGGACTCTGGAGGAGGTCGGATTCCCCTTCGAGCTGTCCGGGGTCGGGGAGCCGGATTTCCGGGAGGCCGTCGGCTGCCGGCACTGCGGCGGGAGCGGCTACCGGGGCCGGGTCGGGGTCTACGAGCTAATGCTGGTGAGTGAGGAGATTCGGGAGATGGTCGTCCGCCGGACGCCGACGAGCGAGATCGCGCAGGCCGCCCGGAGCCAGG
Source organism: Rubrobacter taiwanensis (assembly GCF_004337705.1). Classification (GTDB taxonomy): domain Bacteria; phylum Actinomycetota; class Rubrobacteria; order Rubrobacterales; family Rubrobacteraceae; genus Rubrobacter_C; species Rubrobacter_C taiwanensis. The sequence goes on along the minus strand of NZ_SKBU01000015.1, from coordinate 86,089 downwards.
GGATGATGCGGCTCCGGGAGGATGGCCTGCTGAAGGCCGCCCGCGGTGTGACCACGATCGAAGAGGTGCTCAGAAGCACGGTCTGAGCGCCTCCCTCCCGGCGGCGCGGTACAAGTGTCCACCCGGCAGAGGGGAAATGCCCGGATGGCATATGGGCGCGCCTTACAAAGTATTACATACTCCCGGCATGACGATCTCTCCCCCCGTCAGCACAGGGAAGGACCGGGTCTTCCGGCTGCTGGAGGCGTACCGGGAGCGCGGCGACCGGCGGGCCATGGAGCGCATCTTCACCCTGCACGGCGGGATGCTCAGGCGGCTGGCCGGCCGGTACGCGGCCGCCTCCGGAGAGCCGTATGAGGATCTGCTCCAGGTGGCTCATCTGGGCCTGATCAAGGCCATCAACGGATACAAGGGCGAATCCGGGGCGCAGTTCGGCTCCTACGCGTACGCGACCATAGACGGCGAGCTCCGGCATTACTTCCGCGACACCGAGCTGGTGAGGAAGCCCCGGTGGGCGCGCAGCCTGTACGCGAAGCTCAAGGAGGCCAACTTGCGGCTCACCGCGAAGCTGGGCCGGCCGCCGCTGATCGAGGAGCTGGCGGAGGAGGTCAACGTCGCACCGGAGGGTGTGCTGGAGCTTATGAAGCTCTTTCTGGAGACCGATGTGGTGTCGCTGGACGGCGGTGAGGGGAGTGCGGACCTCTCGGCCATCAGGAGCATCCGGCATGAGAGCTTCACCCTGCCGGTGGAGGACCGCATTCAGCTTGAGCAGTCCCTGGAGTCCCTGACCGAGCTTCAGCGCAGGATCGTCCATCTCTTCTTCTACGAGGATCTCTCCCAGACCGAGATCGGTGGCATGCTCGGGCTCTCCCAGCGCAAGGTCTCGCGCGCCCTGGCCTCGGCACTAAAGGCGCTCAGGGGCCTCTACGGCGCGGACGGCGGGAGCGTGGAGTGCCCCGGCTGAGACTCTGCGAACGGGGATTCACCCTGTCAGAGGTGCTGGCCGTCCTGGCTATCGCGGGCATCCTGTTCGCTCTGGCCGCGCCCGTGTGGTGGAGCGTATCGGAGAGCCGGGCGGTGGACTCGGCCGCCAACCAGCTGGCCGCAGATCTGCGCCTGGCCCACATCGGGGCCACGAACCGTCTGGAGGACCGGGTGGTCGTTCTGACCTCCGGTGGTGCGACCTACACGATAGGCCCCGCCGGTGAAACCCCTGCCGTACGCACCCTGCCGGAGGGCACCCGGGTGGCCACCGGGGCCGCGCTGATCTTCACCCCGCGGGGCTCGGTGGAACCTCCGGAAGGCACCATCACGGTCCGGGTCCGTTCGGTCGACGACCCGGAGAACTACCGCGATGTGGAGATCAACACCACGACTTCGAGGGTGAGGATCGTTGAGTAGCGGACGCTTCGGAAGCGAAGCCGGCTACTCGCTGGCCGAGGTGATGGTGGCGATCATGATCCTGGCCATCGCCGTAATCCCGATGGTCGGCATGTTCGATGCGGGCCTCCGGGCAGCGCTGCTGGGCGGCAACTACGACCGGGCCCGGGCGCTGGCAGCCGCCGAGCTGGACGGCATCCGGGCTCTGCCCTACCATGCTCCGGACGGCCCGGCCGGAGGCGTGCGCGAGCTCTACCCGCCCCCCGGTCCGCACGCCTGCCGGACGGGGGTGGAGATACCTCCGGGCTTCACCTGCCGGGTCAGGACCGCCTTCGTCTCGGTAGGGCCTCCCGGCAGCCCGGAGGTGGTGGAGGACCCCGCCGCCCGGACCATGATGAGGGTGGAGGTGACGGTCGTCTGGAGCGGCGGCCGGTCTTACAGCACCACGGGACTGGTGGCCAGATGAGAGCGGTGCGGCGGCTGCGGCGGGAGGAGGGCGGGTTCACGCTCCCGGAGCTGTTGGTGGCGATGATGCTGATGCTCACCGCCATGTTCGCCCTCTACTCCATCTTCGACATGAGCCTGCGGATCTTCAGCTTCGGCAACGACAGGACCGAGGCCGTGGAGCAGGCCCGGGCGGGGCTGGAGCGGATGGACCGGGAACTGACGGCCGCCCATCCGTACGACAGGGCCGGGGGGGACGAGACGCTACTCCCCTCCTACGGGCCGGAGCACATCTCCTTCGGCAACGACCTCGACGGGAGCCGGAAGGTCGCACCCGGGGAGGAGATCATCTACGAACTGAACGGCTCCACGCTCATGCGCAACGGGCTCCCGATGGTGGAGTTTGTGGACGACCTGAGCTTCGAGTACCTGGACGCGAGCGGGGCTGCAGCCACCGGAGAGTCCGACATAGCGATGGTGAGGATAACGCTGGATATCGAGGTGCGGCGCGGCCCGTGGGCCGGCACCCAGACGCTCTCCACCGAGGTTGCGCTCAGGAACCGGACGGATAGAGGGTAGCGGGTGTGTCGGTCGGGTTCGCAAGAGACGAGGCGGGAGTAGCGCTACCGCTGGCCATCATGGTCATGGTCATCGTGGGCGTGATGGGCGCGGGGCTGCTCGTCTTCGTGCGCAGCGATCTGGAGGCCGTCGTCGAGGTGAACCGGGGCCAGCGGGCCGCCGACATAGCGGAGGCCGGGGTGCAGGCCGCCAAGCGGCAGCTCCTCTCCGATGCCAACCGGAGGCACTATGATCTAGAGCTCTCCAACGACTGCACAGGCGGCGACCGGCGCGTCATCGCCGAGGACTGGTCTCCGCTCACCACCGTCTACAGCGATCCGGCCGACTGCACCAGCGGAACGGTGACCCGTTCTGAGGGCGGCATCAGCCGGAACTTCGCCGGCGGCAGGTTCAACGTGACCATCCAGTGCCTGAGGCAGCCGGGCGATGACGCCGATGAATGCGCCGGGGTGGAGGAGGTGGCTCCCGAGAACGTGGAAGCCACGGAACGGGCCTTCTTCAAGATAATCTCCACCGGTTACTACCCGGCGGACGGCAGCGGCGCGGTGCGCAGGGTCGAGGCCGTCTATCACACGGTTGATCTGGGCGTACCCCGCGCCTACTTCACCCCGAGCAACATAACCCTCCGGGGCACAGCGGACATAACCGGTGTGAGCCTCTTCAGCCTCGGTAATGTAGAAATCAACGGCGGAGCGCAGGTGCGGGGCGAGGACCGGGCCTACGGAGACTGGGCGAACGAGCCCTACAACACCACGGCGCGTCCCACGAACGCCGCGGGGATCGGGGCGGTGGGCAGGATCACGGGCTCTGACAAGATGGGGACGCGGGACTTCCACGGCGACCTGTCGAAACCCACAACCCCCCGCTTCGTCGAGAATCCCTCCAGCCCGCAGGGCAGCGGTGAGATCACATTCCCCTTCGAGCACGAAAGCCAGCTCGGCCAGCAGGACGGGGTCCAGATAGAGTTCCTGCGCGAGGAGGCCATCCGGCAGGGCAACTACATAGAGTACGCCTCCAGCGGGAACAAGACCCTGAGCACCTGGCCCGCGAACTCGACCTCCAGCACGGTGGTTTTCGTGCGGTTCCCCGATTCGCCTAGCTCCAGCACGCTGACCTGGAGCGTGGGGAAGAGCTGCAACGATCCTCCGGTGAGGGGAACGCTGGTGATCACGAACGGCGACTTCAAGATGGGACAGCACACCACGCCCCTTCAGGGCACGGTGATCGTGCGCGGCGGGATCTACCAGGACGGCGACTCAGACGATGCCGGAGGCAACACCTGCCTGGACGGTTTCGTGAACGCCTCGGGCAACATAACGATCCGCGGCTCGGTGCAGCCGCTCGCCAGCGAGGAGGCTCTCTACCGCCCCGGCTTCTACGGCGTGGAGCTCTGGAGCTGGCGGGAGCTCTACCAGTAGCCGGTTTCCGGCCGTGGCCGGAAACCGGAAAAATCTCCGGAAAAAGACTGCCGGAAGTGTCTAAAACACGGAGAAACGGGCCTAACAGTAAACAGAGGCAAAAGAGCAGCGAGCAAGTAAGGAGAAGAGATGCTGCACTGGTTCGGAAAGATGTTGCGCCAGATCAGGGAGGCGCAAGAAGATCAGCGGGGATTTACCCTCATCGAGCTTCTGGTGGTCGTGATCATTATCGGCGTCCTCGCTGCCATCGCTATTCCGGTGTTCCTCAACCAGCGTACCAAAGCTCAAGTGTCTACAACCAAGTCGGACGTGCGGAACGCCGTGACGATGGATACTGCTATGGCAACAGAAACCGGTAGCGGTATCTCCAACGGCACGTACAACTCCGGGCAGCAGATCGGCTCCGGTGACAACTCCTTCCGCGTTTCTGAGGGTGTAACCATTACCGTCACAGACGAGAGTATACAGGGCAGCTACGATGGTCTTGAGGGAACGTGGACGTACTACAAGGCCGGCGAAAATGCGGGTAGGTATATAGGAGATGGCGCTTTCGAGTAGGCTGAGGCAAGTAACTGTAAAATCCCAAGCGCCCCCTCCGGGGGCGCTTCTCTTTGCCGCCGCATAACCCGTCCGGTGGGTTGCGGCTCCGCGCGTTAAAGATTTCTCTCCGTCCTTCCGATAACTGATACACATACACTGTCTGAAAAGCAGGGAGAAGCCCGCGACCTTCGCCGTTTGGAGGGAGGGTGGTTTTTCCGATGTTCCGTGTAACCGGCCATCACGAAGGGAACGGCCGGGGGGAGACCCGGCGGCCGCGGCGTGCGGCGTACGGACTGCTCATAGCGGACGATCACGAGATAGCCAGAGAGGGTTTGAGGGCGGTGCTGGAGGGTGAGGAGGACTTCGAGGTGGTCGGGGAGGCTAGGGACGGCCGGGAGGCTCTGAGGCTGTGCCGGGCTCTTGGGCCGGATCTGGTCTTGATGGATGTGCGCATGCCCGGGATGGACGGGCTTGAGGCCACGCGTGCGATCAAGCGGGAGTTTTCTGAGGTGAGCGTGGTGATGGTGACCATGCACGAGGATGCGGAGTACCTGCTTGAGGCGATAAGGGCTGGGGCTTCGGGGTATGTTTTGAAGGAGGCTTCGGCGGGGCGGGTGGTTGAGGTGGTGAGGAGGACGCTTTGCGGGGAGATGCCTCTGGATGAGGGGCTTGCCGCCCGCCTTCTGAAGCGGCTGGCGAGCGAGGAGGAGCCGGACCCGGGACCGCATCCGCCTCTGGAGCGCCTGACGGACGAAGAGCTGGAGGTGCTGCGGCTTCTGGCGCGGGGGTACACCAACCCCCAGATCGCGCGGGAGCTGCTCTTTAGCGTGAGCACCGTAAAGGCGCGGGTGCGGAGCGTGATCTCCAAGCTGGGCGTCTCCGACCGCACGCAGGCGGCGGTGTGTGCCCTCGAGCTCGGGCTGGCCACGTCCGGGATCGAGGATCGGGAGAGGGGGCGCGCTTAATGAGCGGCGCCCCGGACTCCGAACAGGAGCCCTGGGCTTCGCTCTGGGAGCTCGTTCACGACGCCGTGGTGGTCTTCGATGCCGGAAGCCGGCGGGTGATCTACGCGAACGGCCGCGCCTGCCGGATGTACGGGGCTTCCGGAGAGGAGCTTGCCGGGCGCAGTCTTTCAGACCTCTGGCCGGAGTGCGGGGGCGATGAGCGGTGTCTGAGGGAGGTCTGTCGGGACGTCAAGGCCGTCCACCGCCGCCGTGACGGGAGTCCCATCGAGGTTTCGGTCAGCTCGTCCCCGATCCGGTTCCGGGGGCAGCCGGCCGTTGTGATCGCCGCGCGCGAGCTCTCCGGGCGCAGCCGGGACTACTTCCGGGCACCGGACATCGCGAACGTGCTGGAGGCAAACGGCACCATCCACTATGTAAGCCCGGTGGTCGAGGGGACGCCCGGGGACATCCATCCCGGGGACCGTGATGAGGTGATGTCCGGGCGCGTCCGCGCCGAGAGGAGCGGCGAGCCCTTCAGGATGGAGTACCGGCTGATAGCCGGCGACGGCCGAACCGTGTGGGTCCGCGACGAGGCCGAACTCGTGCGTGATGAGGGGGAGCGACCCATCTTCTGGCAGGGCCTGATCTACGATATCTCCGAGCAGAGGCGCATGGAGGAGAGACTCCGGAGCGCCCTCAACTCGCTGCTCACACTCCACGAAGGTGGCAGGATACTAAGCTCCACGCTCCGGCGGGATGAGATCTGCGCCTGGCTGCTGGAGATCGTACAGCGGAGGTCGGGTATCGAGGCGAGCGCCGTCCTTCTGAGCGGCTCCGGAGGTGCGGAGCGCCTGCAGGACACCGCCGGACCGGAGGAGATCTGCAGGACAGCCCGGTCCGATCCGGCGGCACAGGAGGCGCGCGGGCGGGCGCTGAAGAGCGGAGAGCGCCGCCTGTTCCGGATGCGGGAGGCCGGCGTGTCCGTGGGACTGCATCTGCCGCTGCGGGCGGGAGGCCGGGTAGTCGGGTTGCTGGAGCTCTACGGAACGGAGGCGCTCGCTCGGGAAGACGCTCTGGAGACGCTCACCAGTCTGGCCGGGCAGGCGGCGGGCGCGCTGGAGAACGCCCGCCTGTACGAGGAGCTCGTCGAGCACGAGCGGCGGCTGCGCCAGCTGGTCAGGCAGGTGCTGAGAGCGCAGGAAGAAGAGCGGCGGCGGGTCGCCTACGAGGTGCACGACGGGCTCGCGCAGACGGCGGCAGGTGCGCATCAGATCCTGCAGGCCTTCGCCCGGCGGCACAGCTGCGAGTCTCCCGGGGCCCGGGCGCAGCTCGAACGGGCTCTGGAGCTGATCCAGCAGACCGTCAGGGATGCCCGGCAGGTGATAGCTGATCTCAGGCCGACCACGCTCGACGACTTCGGGCTGGCGGCCGCCGTTCAGGAGCAGGTCAAGAAGCTGGCCGGCGAGGGGCGGCAGGTGGAGTACGAGGAGACGCTGGGAGACGAGCGGCTTCCGGAAACCGTGGAGACCGCTCTCTACCGGGTAGCGCAGGAGGCGCTGTCGAATGCCGCCAAACACGCACCTTCCGCCCGGGTCCGGGTGACGCTGGAGCGGCTGGAGCGCTCCGTCAGGTTGCGGGTCAGGGACTGGGGGGATGGGTTTGACCCGGACGAGGTTCCGGTCAGGAGCGGTCCGGGCGAGAGGGTCGGGCTCTCCAGCATGCGCGAGAGGGTTGCTCTTCTCGGCGGCCGGTTCGAGATACGCAGCAGGCCGGGCACCGGTACCGAGGTTGAGGCCGAGGTCCGCGTCTCCGGAGGGGACGGGTGAGCAGGGGGAGGAGGGCTTTGCGGCGAGATGCGTATGGACCCCGCAGACTGCTCATAGCGGACGATCACGAGATAGCCAGAGAGGGTTTGAGGGCGGTGCTGGAGGGC
>NZ_SKBU01000015.1:0-78841 GCF_004337705.1 Rubrobacter taiwanensis | reverse complement strand
CCATGCACGAGGATGCGGAGTACCTGCTTGAGGCGATAAGGGCTGGGGCTTCGGGGTATGTTTTGAAGGAGGCTTCGGCGGGGCGGGTAGTTGAGGTGGTGAGGAGGACGCTTTGCGGGGAGATGCCTCTGGATGAGGGGCTTGCCGCCCGTCTTCTGAAGCGGCTGGCGAGCGAGAGGGGGCCGGGGGGGAACGGAGCCCGCGGGGAGGTATGCGCGCTGCCGGAGGGCATCACGCCGCGCGAGGCGGAGGTGCTGCGGCTTCTGGCGCGGGGGTACACCAACCCCCAGATCGCGCGGGAGCTCGGCATCAGCCGGGGAACGGCCAAGATCCACGTGCAGAACATCATAGCCAAGCTGGGCGTCTCCGACCGCACGCAGGCGGCGGTGCGCGCTACGGAACTCGGGATCTTCCAACCCCGGGGTTGAGGACGCCGGCCCGGGCGGCCGGGGAAGCTGCCAACAGCGCCGCCTCTATCTCACCGCTCAGCTCCTCTACGGGGCAAGGCCACGGCACGTGGCGCTCCCGGCCGCCCGGAGCATTCCCGGGAGGGGGACGGAGGGTGAGGACCGGCACGTCCGCCGCGCCGTCCAGAAGCCGCTGCCGGGATTCGTCCGAGGTTCCGGGGGCCAGCAGCAGGAGCTGCACCCCCGCCAGCGGCTCTCCCGGAGCGTCCGCGAACGGCTCGGCTATGAGCCGGATCTCGTATCCGGAGCCCTGCAACAGCGCCTCCAGAGCACGCAGCACAACGGAGTCTCCTCCCAGAATGGCGATTGTCGCTGGTGTGGCAACGATCTCCGGCTCCTCGCTTCGGCTTCCGGGGTCATCATGATGCAGGGGGGAGGCGGCGTCCATATGCCAGACGGCCACATTTTCCCGAGGCGCTCATTGCCGGGGCACGCTCCGGCCCAGAGCCTGGACCAGCAGCCGGAAATTCTGGGGAGCGCTCGCGGCCCTCAGGGCCTCCTCGTACTCTACAAGATCGGCCTCTACGAGCTTCAGCAGTGCCTGATCGAAGGTCTGCATGCCGTAGTATTCGCCCTCGGCGATCGCTTGCTGGATCTCGGCCGTCTGGACGGGGTCCATGATGAAGTCCCGGATGCGGCCGGTCGTTATCATGACCTCGCAGGCCGCGACGCGCCCGCCATCTTTAGTACGGACCAGCCGCTGTCCGACGATGCCCTTGAGCGTGCCCGCGAGCATGGTTCGCACCTGCGCCCGGGCGTGCGGCGGGAAGAGGTCTATCATCCGGTTTACGGTCTCGGTGGCGTCCACCGTGTGCAGGGTAGAGAGGACCAGATGTCCGGTCTCGGCCGCTGAGAGGGCGATCTGGGCGCTCTCGGCGTCCCGAATCTCCCCGATCAAGATCACGTCCGGGTCCTGGCGTAGCACGCGCCGGAGAGCGCGGGCGAACGAGACGGTGTCCGCTCCGACCTCCCGCTGGTTGATTATGCTCCGCTCGTCCCGGTGCAGGAACTCTATCGGGTCTTCGATGGTTACGATGTGCCTGGAGCGCGAGCGGTTGATCAGGTCTATCATGGCGGCAAGCGTTGTGGACTTGCCGCTCCCGGTGGTGCCGGTGATCAGGACGATCCCCCGCTCCTCGAAGGCCAGATTGCGTACCGCTTCCGGCAGGCCGAGGTCTTCGAACCTGGGGACCTCCCACGGTATGAACCGCATCACTATGGATACCGCCCCCCGCTGCTTGAAGGCGTTCACCCGGAACCTGCCCACGCCCGGCCGGGCGTGAGCGAAGTCCGCCTCTCCCTCCCGATCGAACTCGTCGGCGAGCTCTTCGGGGAGGATCTGTCTCAGGATATCCTCGGTGTCCGCGGGGCGCAGCTCCGGCCGGTCTTCGAGACGGGTCAGCAGCCCCCGCACGCGCATCGCCGGGCGGGACCCCGCCTTCAGGTGCAGGTCGCTTGCGCCCGCCTCCACCAGCTCGTCCAGAAGCTCTTCTAGCAGTCCGCTCATACTGCGTCCCTTCTCGCCGACGGTTGACCCGCTCGCGGCGCGACGCGCGCCGTATCGATCAGAGTATGCCAGCGCGTGGCCGGCAGGTGTACGGCCTGCGGATGGAAGTGTCCGGCCGGCAGAGGGGAAATGCCCGGGTGGCATATGGGCGCTCTCCCGGGCGGGCAGCATACTGGATGCCGGCGGCGCGGGGGCGAAGACGAGCGTCCTTTTTTGATCCTGTGCCCGGATCTACCAGACGGGAGAGAGCATGACAGCAGAGCGTGGACTGAACGACTACCTTTTCGACGCACTCGCGCTCGGAGCCAGCGATCTGCACGTGACGGTCGGCGTACCTCCGATGGTGCGGGTCGACGGCGAGATCAGGGCCCTCGGCGACCCTCCGCTGACGTCAGCGGTCGCCCGGGATCTCATCTACGACATCCTCTCCAACGAGCAGCGCCGGCGCCTGGAGAACGACTGGGAGCTGGACTTCGCGTACTCGCTGCCCTGGATCGCCCGCTTTAGGGTCAACGTCTACTTCCAGCGGGGATCTCTGGGTGCGGCGTTCCGTATCATACCGAACGAGGTGCGGAGTCTCAGCGAGCTCGGGCTGCCCGCGGCCGTCGAGGAGATGACGGAGAGGCCGCGCGGGCTGGTACTGGTGACCGGACCGACCGGGAGTGGCAAGTCCACAACGCTTGCCGCCATGATAGACCGTATCAACGAGACCCGCAGCGGCCACATAATGAGCGTGGAGGACCCGATAGAGTTCCTGCACTCCCACAAGCGGTGCATCGTCAACCAGCGGGAGGTGAACCAGGACACCAAGAGCTTCGCGCAGGCCCTCAAGCACGTCCTGCGGCAGGACCCGGACGTGATCCTGGTCGGCGAGATGCGCGATCTGGAGACCATCTCTCTGGCCGTGACCGCGGCCGAGACCGGGCATCTGGTCTTCGGCACCCTGCACACCCAGGACGCGCCGCAGACCGTGGACCGCGTCATAGACGTCTTCCCGCCCCACCAGCAGCATCAGGTCCGGGCTCAGCTCGCCAATGCGCTGCAGGGCATCGTAACCCAGACGCTCCTCCCGCGCCGCGACGGGCGGGGGAGGGTCGTGGCCTGTGAGGTTCTCGTACCTACCCCGGGCGTGAGGAACCTGATCCGGGAGGGCAAGAACCACCAGATATACTCCGCCATGCAGACGGGAGCCAACTTCGGTATGCAGACGATGGACGCCGCGCTGGTGAAGCTCCTGCGGCGCGGGCTCATCTCCCGCGAGGAGGCTGAGAAGCGCTCCGGCAATCCCGACGAGCTGCGCCGGCTCGCCGGCGGATATGCGGCTGCCGGGAGGTAGCGGTTGGCGACCTTCACCTACAAGGCGCGCGACCGGCAGGGTACGGTCCTCAAGTCCACCCTGGAGGCCGAGGACGCCACGGCCGCCGTCGCCGCGCTCCGGCGGCGCGGGCTGCTCGTCATAGATATCAGCGAGCAGGGACTCGGACAACGGGACGTCCTGGAACCGTTCAGGAGGATCAAGCTCCAGGACACGGTCGTCTTCACCCGGCAGTTCGCCACCATGATAAACGCCGGGCTGCCTATCGTGCGCTCCCTCTATATCCTCTCCGAGCAGACGGAGAACGAGAAGCTGAGGAACGTGATCATCGCCGTGCGCAAGGACATAGAGGAGGGGGTCGCCCTCTCCGATGCTCTGGCGAAGCATCCGGAGGTCTTCTCGCGGCTCTACGTGGAGATGGTACGGGCCGGGGAGGCCGGCGGCATCCTGGACGGCGTTCTCCTGCGCATCGCCTCTCAGCTCGAGAAGGACCAGGAGCTCCGGCGGAAGGTCAAGAGCGCGATGGCCTACCCCACGGTAGTGCTCGTCCTCGCCGTGCTGGCCGCGTCGTTCATGCTCATCTTCATCGTCCCGATCTTCGCCCGGATGTTCGAGGATCTCGGCGGCACCCTGCCGCTGCCCACCAGGATCGCGATGGGCCTCTCCGATCTGCTGACGAGCGTGTTCGGGTTCCTGATCTACGCCGGCATGGGGTTCGGCGTCTATCTCTTCCTGCGGTGGAGGAAGACCGAGAAAGGGCGCAGGACGGTGGACCCGGTGATGCTCCGGCTGCCGGTCCGGATCGGGGACATCATCCGGAAGGTCGCGCTCGCCCGCTTCGCCCGCACCCTGGGCACCCTGAGCGCGGCCGGGGTGCCGATCCTGCAGGCCATAGAGGTGACTGCAACCTCCTCGGGCAACTGGGTGGTCGAGCGGGCGCTGCTCAAGAGCCGGGAGGCGATTCAGGAGGGGCTCCCGATCTACAAGCCGCTCGAGGAGGAGCCGGTCTTCCCACCGATGGTGACACGCATGATCGCCGTCGGCGAGGAGACCGGGGACCTGGACGGGATGCTGGCCAAGATAGCGGAGTTCTACGAGTCCGAGGTGGAGGCCAGCGTCAAGGCGCTCACCTCGATAATAGAGCCGCTCATGATCGTGGTGGTCGGCGGCATCGTCGGCGGCATTATTATCGCCATGTATCTGCCGATGTTCCAGATCTTCGAGCTGATCGAGTAGAGAAACCTTGTAGTCGCCCGGGACCCCGGGATAACTGAGGCTACGGCCGCTTCCACCGGGAGGCGGCCCGGTGCCAGGCAAGGTAGGAGGCGGCCACTATCGCGAGCAGGAGGAGCAGCAGCAGCTCTGTGGTCAGTCCCGTCCACCGTTCCAGCAATGACAGGCTGCTCCCCAGCAGGTACCCGGCCGCTATCGCTGCCGTGGCCCAGGCTGCACCGCCCAGGGCGTTGTAGAAGAGGAAGCCTCTCCAGGGCATACGGCTTATGCCCGCCACCAGGGCCCCGAAGACCCTCAATCCCGCTACGAAACGCGCCAGAAACACAGCCTTGCCTCCGTGCCGGGCGAAGAACGTCTCGGTGCGGCCCAGGCGCTCCGGGGTGAAGAAGACGTGTCGGCCCCAGCGCAGAACGAAGGGCCGGCCTCCCTTGCGGCCGATCCAGTAGCCGATCTGGTCTCCCGCCACCGCGCCCAGGGTGCCGAAGAAGATCGCATCTCCGAGGTCGAGGTGTCCTCGCTGGACCATGACGCCGGCGGCGATGAGTATCGTTTCTCCCGGGAGGGGCACGCCCATGCTCTCCAGCATCACCCCGAAGAAGACGGCCAGATAGCCGTACTGGCCGATCAAGGAGAGGATCTGCTCCATTAAGCAGTAATTTATATCGCTCCTTGAAGTGCGGTGGAAGGTTTGTCTTAGAGCTCTCTTAGAGAGGCGAGAGGTTGTGGTTGTCCGCGCTCGTCCTCAGGCCGGTGGGGCAGTGGCGCTTGGTGAAGAGAGGTCTCTACTGGGCAGGGAGGCGAAGTATTGCGCCGGGGTTACGGAATAGTTACAATTCCCAGCACGTGGAGGGGGGATCCGTCTCGGTATCCCCTTGGAGATTGACGGCTTGGTCGTTGAAACAGAGGGGGTACGGACGCGATGGTCCGAAGATACAACCTTGCTGCGGTGCTCGCGGTCGCCCTGATCTTGGCTCTCGCCGCGAGTGCGGGAGCCCGGGAGAACGTCCAGACCAAGCAGACAGAGGTACGGGCCGCTCAGGAGCGGCTCTTGCAGCTTCAGGTCGAGTCCAGCGTTGCTTACGAGAACTACAACAGCGCGCTCGTGCGGCTGGAGGAGCTTGACGGACAGATAGAAGAGACCGCTGAGAGGCTCGCCGCTGCGGAGGAGCGCTACGCCGCAGCCCAGAGATCCTTCAGCGAGCGGGTGTCCCGCGTCTACGTGAGCGGGAACGTGGCCTTCATAGACGTTCTGGTGGGCGCAGAGAGCTTCTCCGAGTTCGCCCGGCGGGTGGAGCTGATGCTGCAGATCCTGAACCGGGACCGGATGCGGGTGCAGGAGCTGCTCACCGCGAAAGAGGAGCTGGCACAGCGAAAATCCGAGCTCGAATCTCAACGGGTGCAGCATGTCGCGACCGTCCGGACCGCCGCAGACCAGCAGCTGCGCGCGCAGCAGGCCGAAGAGGAGGCCCAGGCGTACCTCGCCTCCCTGAACGCCGAGCTGCGGGATGCGATCCGGGCCGAGCGCGAGCGTCAGGTCCGGGAGGCCCGGGAGGCCGCCTTCGCGGCCTGGCAGCAGGTGGTACGGAACGCCGCGCGGAGCTCCGAGACCGCCGGCTTCGAGAGCCAGACCGGTCTCCAGGTCCAGGTGCCGGACGCCGGAGCGGAGCGGTCCGCCGCCGACGAGGCGCGGCGGCAGGCGGCGCTCGACGCCATAGAGGCCGAGCTCGCCCGGCGGGCGGCCGCCGAAGCAGAGGAGCCGGAGCCCGGGCCGCAGGTCGCGGCGGCCCAGCAGCCGCAGTATGACGAGCCGGAGCCCGAGGCGGTGCAGAACGCTGCGTCCGCCCAACCCGAACCGGAGCCGGTGCAGGTGGCGGCGGCCGCCGGCCCGGGCGTGGTGGAGACGGGCGACACCGCTGCGGAATCTCAGAGCGGCAACGCCGGCGGCGGAACACCCCAGACTGGGGGCAACACAACCGGCCAACCCGCGCAGCAGGAGGCCCGGCCCGCGCCGAGCGGCGACGTAAGCGGCAACCCCTGGGGTGTGCGGCCGCACGTGGCGCAGGTCGGCTATCTGGTGCGCGACAGGTTCGGTCTGAGCGACTCGCAGATCGGCGGCTACAGGCCCGGCGATCCCGGGGATCACGGCAAGGGTCTGGCCCTGGACTTCATGACCGGCGGCCACTGCTCGCAGCTGGGCTGGGATATCGCCAACTACCTGGCCGCCAACGCCGACTCGTTCGGCATCAGCTACATCATGTTCTGTGACAAGTTCTACTCGACCTTCCAGAACTACAACGGTCCGGCCTACACCTGGGTCTACTGGGGTGACGGGGCGCACTACGACCACGTCCACGTCTCGTTCAACCCGTAGTAAGCCGGAGGAGCGGAGATCCGGGAGGCACACCGCCTCCCGGATCTCCGCATCGCCGGTCACACCCGATCCCGTATAATACCCTGCGGTCTTTCGGATCGCGAAGGAGAGGTGGCATCATGGGGTTCTTCTCTGAGCTGAACGGCAGGGTGGTCGGCGGACCTTCGATCCTTGCGGCCGACTTCGCCCACCTGGCGGACGAGGTGAGGCGCGCTCAGGCGGGCGGGGCCGAGGTCGTGCACTTCGACGCCATGGACAATCACTTCGTGCCCAATCTGACCGTCGGGCCCGTGGTGGCCCGGTCGCTGGTGGCGGCGATAGACATCCCCGTGGACGCTCACCTCATGGTCGAAAATCCGGACAATCTGATCCCCATGTTCGTCGAGGCCGGTGTGGCGAGCATCTCCGTGCAGCCGGAGGCCGTCACGCACCTGCACCGCACCCTCAAGATGATAAAGGGCGGTGGCGTGGAGGCCGGAGTGGCGCTCAACCCGACCACGCCGCCGGAGGCCATCGAGTGGGCCGTTCCGTATTTGGACTACGTGCTGGTAATGAGCGTGGACCCCGGCTTCGGCGGCCAGAAGTTCATAGAGGAGATGGTCGAGAAGGTGCGGCGGGTGCGCGAGCTCTACGGGCTGCCGGTGCAGGTGGATGGCGGCATCACGGCCGAGACCGCCCCGCTCATGGTGGAGGCCGGGGCGCAGGTCCTGATCGCCGGCTCCGCCGTCTACAAGACCGGCGACCCCGCCGGGGAGATGCGCCGGATACTGGAGGCCGGTCGGGCCGCACACCGGGGATAGGCGGCCCCCGAACTCGGAAGGCGCGGCCCGCACTCTCTTGCTGAACCCGGGTTCGTATGGTAACTTAGCGGCGCAACTTTCGGGGGCGGGTGGAATTCCCGCACCGGCGGTGATCCAGCCGGGCAGGGCCCGGAGGGAGAGCCCGCGAACCCCCGGCGGAGCTTTACGACCGGGGGCCGAGCCGGTGAAGGCCTCAGGCCGTATTCCGGCGCCGACGGTGAGAGTCCGGATGGGAGAAAGGATGGACTGCGCTGACACTCGACGCCTTCATGGCCCGCGCGCGGGATCTGGCCGCGCGCGGGCGTTACACGGCGGCCCCCAATCCCTTGGTCGGAGCCGTCGTGGTCGGAGACGGTAGGATCCTGGGCGAGGGCTGGCACGTCCGCCCCGGCGAAGACCATGCGGAGGCCATGGCGCTCAAGGCCGCGGGCACGGCGGCCCGCGGCGCGACGTTGTACGTCACGCTCGAGCCCTGCAACCGCCACCGCCTCACCCCCGGAGCCTCCTGCACTGAGCTGATCCTGCGCTCCGGCGTGCGCCGGGTGGTCGTGGGGCACGTGGATCCGAACCCCCAGATGCGGGGCAGGAGCGTGGAGCTGCTGCGGGAGGCCGGGGTAGAGGTCGAGGTCTTGAACGCGCCCGAGTTCGCCCGCCAGAACGAGCAGTTCTTCGGGGCGATGCGTACCCGGAGGCCCTTCGTACACCTCAAGCTGGCGGCGTCGCTGGACGGCAGGATCGCCTCGCAGGCCGGCAACAGGGAGTGGCTCACCGGCTGGCCGGCCCGCCGGCGGGTGCACGGAATGCGGGCCGCTGCCGGTGCCGTGCTCGTGGGGGCGGGCACCGTGCGGGCCGACGATCCGCATCTGGGCCCGCGTGGCATCCCCGGAGCGCCGCCCGTGCTGCGCGCCGTGCTCGACCCCGCCCTCACCACCAGTCCGGAGAGCCGGCTCGCGCGCACGGCCGGCGAGTCGCCGGTCGTCGTCTTCAGCCGGCCGGAGGCAGACCCCGG
Organism: Rubrobacter taiwanensis; assembly: GCF_004337705.1. Classification (GTDB taxonomy): domain Bacteria; phylum Actinomycetota; class Rubrobacteria; order Rubrobacterales; family Rubrobacteraceae; genus Rubrobacter_C; species Rubrobacter_C taiwanensis. Next base: position 70,139 of record NZ_SKBU01000015.1, on the reverse strand, counting down.
CCGGAGGGTGGCGCTGGAGCGAGCCGGGGTTCGGGTGGTTCCCGTCGCGGAGAAGGGGGGAGCGCTGGATCTGAGGTCCGTGCTGCTGGAGCTCTGGGACCGGGGGTGCCGGGGACTGCTTGTCGAGGGCGGCGGGCGGACCGCCGCCCGCTTTCTGGGGGCGGGTCTGGTGGACAAGATTACGCTCTTCTACGCGCCCAGGCTGCTGGGAGCCGAGGGGGTGCCCATGATCGGCGGGCTCGGGCTCATGAGCGTGGCCGAGGCTCCGGGGTTCCGCCTGCACTCCGTGCAGACCATCGGGGAGGATGTCATGTTGACGCTCTATCCGCGGGAGGGAGATGTTCACGGGGATAGTTGAGGAGGCCGGCCGGATCGTGGAGCTCGACCGGGACGAACGGCTGGCCCGGCTGGTCGTACGCTCCGAGGTGGTATTCGAAGACGCTAAGGTCGGCGATAGCATCTGCGTCAGTGGAGTGTGCCTGACAGTGAACCGGAGAGAGGGCAGGAATCTGACCTTCTACGCCATGCCCGAGACGCTGCGCCGTACGGCCCTGAAGAGGCTGGAGGTGGGCCGGGCCGTGAACCTGGAGCGGGCCATGACCCCGCAGAGCCGGTTCGGCGGGCACATCGTGCAGGGACACGTGGACGGCGTGGGAGAGGTGGTGCGGGTGAGCCCGGAGGGGGAGGCCGGCATCTGGGAATTCTCCGCCCCGGAGAGCGTGCTGCGCTACACGGTCGAGAAAGGCAGCATCTGCGTGGAGGGAATCTCTCTCACTGTGGTCTCCGTAAACGAAGTGACGTTCACGGTCTCGATCCTGCCGCAGACTGAGCAGGCCACCAACCTCGGCGAGCTCGAGGTCGGAGATCCGGTGAATCTGGAGGCAGACGTCATCGGTAAATATGTAGAGCGGTTGCTGGAGCCCCGGCTCCCGGGAAGAAGGAGTGTGGAAGATGCCGTTTAGTCCCGTTGAGGAGATCCTGGAAGAGATCAGAATGGGGCGCATGGTCATCGTGTGCGATGATGAGGATCGCGAGAACGAGGGCGACCTGACCATGGCCGCCGAGCTGGTCACTCCGGAAGACATAAACTTCATGGCCACCTACGGCAAGGGGCTCATCTGCCTGCCCATGGCGCCGGAGATGGTCGACCGGTTGGGCATCCCCGAGATGCCCCAGCACAACCACCCCTACATGGGGACGGCGTTCACCGCGTCCATCGAGGCCATAGACGGCGTGACGACCGGAATCTCCGCCGCCGACCGGGCGCACACCATCCGGGTGGCCGTCGATCCGAATAGCGGCCCGGACGACATCATGACTCCGGGACACGTCTTCCCCTTGAGGGCCAATCCCGCCGGGGTTCTAGGACGGCCCGGCCAGACCGAGGCGGCCGTGGACCTGGCGCGGCTGGCCGGGCTCAGGCCGGCCGGGGTCATCTGCGAGATCATGAACGATGACGGGACCATGGCCCGCGTCCCCGATCTGGAGAGGTTCTCCCGGCGGCATGGCGTCAAGATGGTGACGGTGGCCCAGATCATCGAGTACCGGCGCAAGTATGAGCAGCACGTGCGCTGCGCGGTGGAGACCCGCCTGCCGACCCGCCACGGCGAGTTCCGTCTGCGGGCCTACGAGAGCGACGCCGACGGACTGACCCACCTGGCCCTGATCATGGGCGAGCCGGAGGGCAAGGAGGACGTGCTGGTGCGCCTTCACTCCTCCTGCCTGACCGGGGATGCGCTGCACTCCCTGCGCTGCGACTGCGGCGAGCAGCTGGAAGCGGCCGTCGAGCTCATCCGGCGGGAGGGAGAGGGCGTCATCGTCTACATGCAGCAGGAGGGGCGCGGCATCGGGCTGCTCAACAAGATCCGGGCCTACCACCTGCAGGATCGGGGACTGGATACCGTGGAGGCCAACGAGGAGCTGGGCTTCCCGCCGGACCCCCGGCAGTACGGGGTAGGGGCCCAGATCCTGCAGGATCTGGGCCTGCGGCGCGTCCGGATAATGACCAACAACCTGACGAAGCTCGTGGGGCTCAAGGGGTTCGGGATCGAGATCTCCGAGCGCGTGCCGCTGGAGACAAAGCCCAACAGCGAGAACCGGCGCTACCTGAGGACCAAGCGCGAGAAGCTGAATCACATCTTCGAGGGGCAGCTCTAGGGCATGAGCGGCGGGCCGAACTACATCGAAGGAGACCTCACCGCCGCCGGTCGGAGCTTCGGCATCGTGGCCTCCCGGTTCAACGACTTCATCGTGAAAGAGCTGCTGGAGGGGGCCCTGAACGCTATCCGCCGCCACGGCGGGGACCTCTCCCGCGTGGACGTGGCGTGGGTTCCGGGCTCCTACGAGATACCGCTCGTCGCCGAGAGGATGGCCGCCTCGGGCCGCTACGACGCCGTGATCTGCCTCGGAGCGGTCATCCGCGGCGCGACGGCCCACTTCGACTACGTGGCCGGCGGGGCGGCGAGCGGTATCACCCGCGCCATGATGGAGACCGGGAGGCCCGTGATCTTCGGGGTCATCACCACCGAAACCATCGAGCAGGCCATAGAGCGCGCCGGTACGAAGGCCGGCAACAAGGGCTTCGAGGCGGCCGTGGCCGCCATCGAGATGATCGGGGTGCTGGAGAAGGTCGGGGGCTAGAGCCCGGCAGGCTCCGGGCGCTGCTTCAACGCGGCCTTCTGTACCTTGAACGCCTTCAGGCACGAGGTGCACACGTAGACCCGCCGGGTGGACGAGCCCTCCTGAATCCTTACCCGCTGCAGGTTCGGGTTCCAGCGGCGGCGGGTGGCCCGAAGCGAGTGACTGCGGGCGTTGCCGAAGCCGGGACCCTTGCCGCACGAGTAGCAAACCTTGGCCATATCCTCTCCTCTTTATGCTAGGATAACGGTCGGAATCTCCCGTTTTTCAGCGCAAGCGAGGAAAGATTGTACCAGACGGAGGGCTGCGCATACAGGGTGAGAGAGGATCGGCGTGGGTAAGAGGGAGATGGGTTCCGTTCCGGTGCGTGAGGCCGGGGTTCCGGGCGAGGTCACGCTGGATCCCGGCTGCGTCGAGACCATAGTCGGGCTCGCCGCGCTGAACGCCTACGGCATCGTAGCGATGGGCAAGGGGAGGGTGGCCCAGAAGTTCTCTGAGGGACGTCTTGGGCGGGCGCTCTCCTCGCAGGCGAAGAGCCGGGGGGTGTACGTGGCGGTCGAGGACGGCCGTGTCTCGGTGGAGCTATACGTCGTGATCGAGCGCGGGCTGAACATCAGGGAGGTGTGTCGGAACCTGCGTTCGCGCGTCGCGTATGCGGTCGAGTCCATGACCGGGTACGTCGTGGACCGGGTGGACATCCATGTTCAGGGCGTGAGGGCGCACGACTGATGGCGATCAAGGTAGAGCCGGTGGCCGCTGCGGCCTACGGAGCGTTGAAGTCCCGGGTGGACCGCATCAATGCCCTGAACGTGTACCCCGTCCCGGACGGAGACACGGGCACGAACATGCTGCTGACGCTCCGGTCCGTCCTGGACGAGGTCTCCGGCAAGGAGTACGAGAGCGGGGCGCGAGCGGCGAAGGAGGTCTCGAGGGCGGCGCTCATGGGCGCGCGCGGGAATTCGGGTGTCATCCTCTCCCAGATCATCCGCGGGGCCTGCGACGTGCTGGGGGAGGCCAGTGAGCTGGACGCCGCGACGTTCGCCGCGGCTCTGGAGCGGGCCCGGGAGCGGGCTTACTCGGCCATCCGGCAGCCGGTCGAGGGTACGATGCTGACCGTGATCCGGGACGCGGCGGAGGCTGCCGGAAGCGCCGCCGGTGACGGAGCGGATCTCGCGACCGTTGTGGAGGCGGCGGCGCGGGAGGCTCACGCCTCGGTGGAGCGCACGCCGGAGCTGCTGGACGTGCTGCGGGAGGCCGGGGTGGTGGATGCCGGCGGGCTCGGGGTCGCGGTGCTGTTGGACGGCCTCCACGCTTACCTTACCGGTGAAGAGGCCGAGCTGCGGCCGGCGGAGGGGGGAGCGGCGGAGCCGGAGGCTCTGCCCGGGCACGAAGAAGAGGCGTGGGGATACTGCACGGAGTTCATCGTCACCGGCTTCAGTGGAGATCCCGACGCCTTCCGGGACCGCATACACGAGATCGGGAAGAGCGTTCTGGTCGTCGCCGACGACGACCTGGTAAAGGTGCACCTGCACACCCAGGATCCGGGCGAGGCGATCTCCTACGCCGGACGCTTCGGACGGCTCTCCGGGGTGAAGGTAGACGACATGGAGGCCCAGACCCGCGAGCGGGCCGCCGCGCTGGAGCGGCGGGAGCTCGGTGTGGTGGCCACGAGCCGCGGTGCGGGGAGCCGCCGGCTCTTCGAGAGCATGGGGGCCATCGTGGTCGAGGGCGGCCAGGGGGCCAATCCGAGTGCCTCTGACCTCGCCGAAGCCGTCCGGCGGACGAGGGCGAAGGAGGTCGTCCTGCTGCCCAACAACAAGAACATCATCCCGACCGCGAACCAGGTGGAGAAGCTGGTGGACCTCCGGGTGCACGTTATTGACACCAAGAGCATAGCGGCCGGGCTGGCGACCACGGTTGGGTTCGATGCGGAAGGAGATCCCGAGATGGTGGTGGAGGAGATGCGAGAGATAGCGCAGACCGTGCGTACGGCAGAGGTCACGCGCTCCGTGCGAGAGGCGCGCGTGAACGGCAGGTCCGTGCCGGAGGGGGCGTATATTGGGTTGCTGGACGGGGAGCTCGAGGTGGTTAGCGAGAGTTTGGAGCTCTCCGCCATCGAGCTGGCGGAGCGGCTCATCCAGGACGGGGCGGACATCCTAACGCTGCTCCGGGGCGAAGATCTGGCACCGGAGGCCGCCCGGCGCATAGCGGAGAGGATTCGGGAGCTGGACCCCGGTGTGGAGGTCGAGCTCAAGGACGGCGACCAGCCGCTCTATCCGTTGCAGATGGTGGCCGAGTAATGACCGTCGCGATAGTCACCGATTCGACGACCAGCCTGCCGCCGGAGGCCGCGGAGCGCCCCGACGTGAGGGTGGTCCCGCTCATCTTCCACTTCGGCGACGAGGCCTACCGGGACAAGGTGGACATGACGCTGGAGGAGTTCTACCGTAAGCTCCGGGAGTCCCCGGTCATGCCTCGCACCTCCCAGCCCTCGGCCGGAGCGTTCGCGGAGGCGTATGAGGCGCTCAGCGCCTACGACGACATCCTGGTGCTCACGATCTCCGGTGAGCTGAGCGGGACGTACAACTCCGCCACCGCTGCGGCGGGCATGGTGGACCGGCCCGTGGAGGTGATCGACACCCGGAGCGCCGAGATAGGTTCGGGGCTCATCCTGCTGGAGGCGCTCAGGGCCATAGACGCGGGGGCGGAGTTCCCCGAGGTAAAACAGGCGGCGGAGCGGGCCATAGAGAGGGCGCAGGTCTACTTCGCCGTGAGCACGCTGGAGTATCTGGAGAAGAATGGCCGCATAGGCCGGGCGCAGCGCCTGCTCGGGACGACGCTCAACATCCGGCCGGTGCTGAAGCTGGAGGACGGTGTCATAACGCCCCACAAACGGGCCCGGGGCCGGCGGCGGCAGCTGTCCGCCATGCTGGATGAGCTGCGCTCGGCGGTGGAGCAGGGGCGCAAGGTAGCCCTCGCCGACATCGCCGCGCCGGACGAGCTCGCCCGGCTCCGGGAGGCCGCCGGAGAGAATCTGGTCTTCGTGGCGGAGGTCGGCGGGGTAATCGGGTCGCACGTCGGTCCGGGCGCGTATGGCATGGCCTTCATCTAGGATTGCGAGCCCGCCCGACACCCTGACGACCCTCCCTGAGCTGCGGGCCCGGCCGGTCACGGAGCTTCCGGGCTGCGGACCCGGGATCGCCGCGGCGCTGGAGAGGCTGGGTATAGAGTCGCTGGCGGACCTTATCTCGCACTATCCCTCCCGCCACGAGGACCTCTCGAACGTGAAGCGGATCTCCCGCCTGCGGCTCGGGGAGCGGGCGACGGTCGTGGGCCGCGTGGTGAGCGTCCGGGGCGTGGGCCGCCCGGTGCGGGGCCGGACGCCCGGCTTCAAGGTTCAGCTCTACGACGGTAGCGGATACATTCCGGCGGTCGTCTGGGGGCGGGAGTGGCTGCGGGGACAGCTCGTGCCGGAGACCTGGGTGGTCGTCTCCGGCGAGGTTCAGCGCCGGTACGGGATTCAGATTGCGGCCAGAACGCTCGAGATCGTGGACGATCCGGGCTCGTTCGGTGACGGGGCCCACACCGGGAAGTTCGTCCCGATCTATCCCGCCGGGCGGGGTATCACGCCCCGGCGCTTGCGGGCCCTGATCCACCGCGCCCTGGACGCCGCAGGCTACATTCCGGACCCGCTGCCGGTCTCGGTGCTGGAGAGCCGGCGGCTACCCAACCTGCATGATGCCATCCGAGAGGTCCACTTCCCGGAGAGCAGGGACCGGCTGCAGCGAGCCATGCGGCGGCTCGTCTTCCACGAGCTGTTTCTGGTGCAGATCGGGCTCGCCGCCCGCAAGATGCATCTGGAGCGGTCGGAACCGGGCCGCAGCAACCGCGGCGACGGCAGCCTGGTGAACCGCTACCTGAACGGGCTGCCGTTCGCGCTCACCGGGGCGCAGGAGCGGGTGGTGGAGGAGGTGCTGGCCGACATGAGCTCGGAGCGCCCGATGCGCCGGCTGGTGCAGGGGGATGTGGGGAGCGGCAAGACGGCGGTCGCCATCTGCGCGCTCCTGACGGCCATCGAGGCCGGCCGGCAGGGCGCGATAATGGCTCCGACCGAGGTGCTGGCCGAGCAGCACTACCTCTCCGTCTCAAACGCCCTCGAGGAGCTGCCGGTGGAGGTAGTGCTGCTCACCGGCTCGCAGACCGCCGCCGAGCGCCGGGTCTGCCTGAACGCGATAGAGAACGGGCAAGCGCACCTCATCATCGGGACCCACGCGCTCATACAGCGGCATGTCAGGTTCCGGGACCTCTCGCTCGTGGTCGTGGACGAGCAGCACCGGTTCGGTGTCTCCCAGAGGGCGGTGTTCAAGGAGAAGGGCATCAGCCCGGACACCCTCATCATGACCGCCACCCCGATCCCGCGCACCCTCTCGCTCACGCTCTACGGGGATCTGGAGGTCTCGGTGATAGACGAGCTGCCGCCCGGCCGCAAGCCGGTCGAGACGGTGCACGTGGAGTCCGCCCGGCGGATGGAGGCGTACGCGGCCGTCGAAGAGGAGCTGGATGAGGGGCGGCAGGCGTACGTGATCTGCCCCCTCGTCGAGGAGTCGGAGGCACTGGAGGAGGTGCGGGCGGCCGAGGAGCTCTACGGCGAGCTCTCGGAGAAGGTCTTCCCGCATCGGCGCGTCGGGCTCCTGCACGGACGCATGAGCGCTGCGGAGAAGCGGGAGGTGATGGCCGCCTTCCGGGGAGGCGGGATTGAGGTGCTCGTCGCTACCGTAGTCGTGGAGGTCGGCGTGGACGTGCCCAATGCCAGCATAATCGTGATCGAGGGCGCCGAGCGGTTCGGCCTCTCGCAGCTGCACCAGCTCCGCGGACGAGTCTGCCGCGGAGAGCACCCGCCGCGCTGCTTCCTCGTTGGCGATCCGCAGACGGAGGACTCCCGTGCCCGGCTCGATGCGATGATCCGTTATCAGGACGGCTTCCGCCTCTCGGAGGCAGACCTCGCGATCCGGGGCGAGGGGACGCTCTTCGGGAGCCGCCAGAGCGGGATGCCGGACCTCAAGGTCGCCAAGCTCCTGCGCGACGTTGAGGTCCTGGTCGAAGCCCGCAAGGAGGCGTTCGCTCTCGTCGCGAATGACCCCTACCTCCGGGACCCGGCTCACGGCCCACTCAAGCGGGAGGTGGAGGAACTGCTGGGGGCGGACATAGAGTGGCTCTTCCGGGAATAGCGGCGTGAGGATAATCTCCGGCACGGCCCGCGGTACCCGGCTCGCCCCCGTGCCGCGCGGCGTGCGGCCGACCTCCGACCGGGTGCGGGAGAGCCTCTTCAACCGGCTGGGGCAGTTCTTCGCGGGCGGAGAGGTGCTGGACCTCTTCGCCGGTACGGGCGCTCTCGGGATAGAGGCCCTCTCCCGCGGCTGCGAGCGGGCCGTGTTCGTGGACCGCAGCGGGGCGGCGGTGCGGACCATCCGGGAGAACCTGCGGCGGTGCGGGTTCGAGGAGAGGGCCGAGGTTATCCGGGGGGACGTCGGCCGCGTGCTGGACCGCCTGCCGCGAAACCAGCAATTTCATTTGATATTTTTAGATCCTCCGTATAGAATCTCGCGGACGGAGCTGGAGCGTCTTCTGGGGCGTATGCCGGGCTTCCTGCACCCTGCGGGTCGGGTGGTGCTGGAGAGCGGGGCGTCCCGGCACGATGCGGGATCCGGTGCAGGAGAGAGCTATCGCTACGGGGGGACCACGGTAACCATCTATGACGGGTCCGACTTGAACACCGACGTTGCCATATGTCCCGGGAGCTTCGACCCCCTCACCAGCGGCCATCTGGAGATCATCCGGCGGGCGGCGAGCATCTTCGGGCACGTGGTCGTGGCCGTCGGGGGCAACATCCAGAAGCGGCAGCCGGTCTCCAAGGAGGAGCGCGCCCGCATGATAGAGCGCGCCACCAAGGGGCTTGAGAACGTCTCTGTGGAAGTCATGGACGGGCTTCTGGTAGACTTTGCACGTGAGCACGGGGCTCGCGTGATAGTCAAGGGTCTGCGCGCCGTCTCCGACTTCGAGTCCGAGTTCGTGCAGGCTCAGGTAAACAGGAAACTCTATCCGGAGCTCGAAACCATCTTCATCATGGCCTCGTCGGAGCACAGCTTCCTGTCCTCCAGCGTCGTGCGGGAGGTGGCGAGCTACGGCGGTGATATAAAGGGGCTGGTGCCGGATGAGATACTGGACACCGTGCGTGAAATATACTCGGGAGCGGGTAAATAGGTGCTAATGGAGACAAGAGGTGGCTTGCGGATGGACGTACTGGTGTTGATTGACAGGCTCGAGGAGCTGGTGGAGGAGTCCCGCAGCTTCCCCGGCTTCGGCAACACGGCCATGATAGACCGTGACGCCGCCTTCGAGATCATCGACCAGATGCGTCAGACGATCCCCGAGGAGTTGAAGCAGGCTCGGTGGATAGTCAAGGAGCGTCAGGCGATGCTGGACGAGGCCCGCAGCGAGAGCGACCGCATCATCCGCATGGCTCAGGAGGAGGCGGAGAAGATCACCTCCGAGGAGGAGGTGCTCAAGCGGGCCGAGCGGCGCAGTCAGGAGATCCTGGAGGAGACCCGGCGGCGGGAGCGGGAGATCCGGCTCGGAGCTGAGGATTACGCCGACGAGGTGCTCGCCAACCTGGAGGAGAACCTCACCCGGCTTCTGGAGGCCGTGCAGCGGGGGCGCTCCAAGCTGCAGGGGGTTCAGGAAGAGTAGTGTTTCTGGTTTTAGCGGTTTTCCGGAGGGCTGATCCGGCATGCGGCATATGATTCAACTCCGGCGGCCCGAGGCTGCGCTCGGCGAGCCTCAGGAGGAGCGCGTCGAGCTGGAGATCGGGGACTTCGATCTCTACGGGCGCCATCACGAGGTGAGGAGTGCTACGGCCGAGGTCTCGGTGACCCGGCTGGCGCAGGGGGTATATCTGGATCTCACGGTACTCTGCGAGATAAGGACGCTCTGCGACCGCACGCTGGAGCCGACCGTCTTCGAGGCCCGGTTCGGCGACTCGGAGTACGTCTCGCGGCCGAACGATCCCGAGCTGTACATCCGGGACTGGGAGCTGGATCTTCAGGAGTACGCCGAGAGGATCCTGCCGACCGAGATCCCCATGCAGGTCTTCGCTCCCGGCACCGAACCTGTGGGCAGGGACCGGGACGAGGATGAGATAGACCCGCGGTGGCGCGGTCTCCGGGACATCGCCGCCGGTTTCTAAAGAGAGAAGAATACACGGAGGTAGCAGGATGGCAGTACCCAAGAGGAAGACTTCGCGTGCCCGCCGCAACAAGCGCCGGGCCCACCACGCGCTGGGGACGCCGGGTCTGGTCCCGTGCCCGACCTGCGGTGCTCCCACCCTGCCGCACCGCGTCTGCCGGGAGTGCGGCAGCTACAAGGGCCGCACGGTAACCGAAGTCGAGATAACCGAGTAGGCCGCCTCCGGCGCGGAGCGTAACGCATTTGCGCATCGCCGTTGATGCTCTGGGCGGCGATTACGCCCCGGAGGAGGTGGTCTCCGGAGCGCTCGCTGCGGCCCGTGGCCTCCTCGCCGACGAGATACTGCTCGTCGGCGATCCTGAGACCGTGGAGCCGCTTCTCGGGAGCGACCGGCCGGAGAATCTCAGCCTCCGCCCGTCCCGGGGGAGCGTCGGGATGGAGGAGGATCCGGCCGCCAGCCTGCGGGCGCGGCCGGAGGCCAGCGTAGCGGTGGCGGCGCGGCTGGTGCGATCCGGAGAGGCCGAGGCCTTCTTCTCCGCCGGGAACACGGGGGCTACGGTTGCGGCGGCTCTGCTCTGGGTGGGGCGGATCCGGGGCATCCGGCGGCCCGCGATAGCCACCGTGATGCCCTTCCCCAAGGGGAGCGTGCTGCTGCTGGATGCGGGGGCGACCGTCGAGTGCCGGCCGCAGGACCTGCTGAGTTTCGCCGTCATGGGGAGCATCTTCGCCCGGCGGTACATGAAGATCGAGGAGCCCCGCGTCGGGCTCGTAAACGTCGGAGAGGAGCCCGGGAAGGGCGGCCGGCTCGCCAGGGAGGCGCACAAACTGCTCGCCGGTTGCGCTACAATCCGCTTCGTCGGAAACGTGGAGGGCCGGGATATCGGACGAGGAGCCGCAGACGTGCTGGTTACGGACGGGTTTACCGGGAATGTGGTGCTCAAGACGGCCGAGGGGGTGGCCCGCGAGATCCTGGCCGCCGTCCGGGATGCGGTGAGCGGCAGCCTCCTGCACCGGGCCGCGGCCGGCATCCTGCGCCCGCGGCTTCTGGCCTTAAGGTCCCGGCTGGACCCCGAGACCTACGGTGGATCTTTCCTGCTGGGGGTCGACGGAGTGGTGGTCATCGGGCACGGTAACACCCGGGCCCGGGGCGTGGAGAACGCCATCCGGGGCATCTCCCGCGCCGGAGCCGGACTCGCCGGCGATCTGGGTGAGAGCCTGCGCCGGGAGGGAGCGCTTTGAACGGCCGGGCGGCGGGCAGGATCGTCGGGGTCGGCCGGGCGCTCGGCGGCCGGGTGGTGACCAACCGCGACCTGGAGACCGTGCTGGACACCTCGGACGAGTGGATCTCCACCCGCACCGGCATCCGCGAGCGACGCTTCGTGACCGACGGGCAGGACACCGTTACGCTCGCCGTGGAGGCCTCCCGTAAAGCGCTCGCGCACGCCGGGGTTCCCGGGGAGTCGGTGGACCTCGTCGTGTGTGCCACCTCCACCGGACCCGCCTCAATGCCCTCCGTGGCCTGCCTGATCGGGGAGGCCGTGGGAGCGGTCGGGGTCGGGGCGCTGGACGTGGCCGCGGCCTGCGCCGGCTTCTCCTACGCGGCGGCAGTGGCCAGCTCCATGCTGGAGAGCGGCGTGGCCCGCCGGGCGCTCGTCGTCGGAGCCGACGCCATGACCGCGATCGTGGACCAGAGAGACCGCTCGACGGCCGTGCTCTTCGGTGATGGGGCCGGAGCCGTGGTGCTGGATTCGGGCGACGAGAGCTCCGGGTTCGTGGATCACATCCTGGGGGCCGACGGGCGTATGGCCCCGCTCGGATACGCCGGACACCCCGGCAACGGAGACAAGCTCTACCAGAACGGACGCGAGGTCTTCAAGTTCGCCGTCAGGATCTTCCCCGAGATGGTCGAGAAGCTCCTCGCCCGTAACGGCATCTCGCTGGAAGAGGTGCAGTATATAATCCCGCATCAGGCTAATGCACGCATAATACAAGCTGCGATGCGCAAGCTGGACGTGCCGGAGGAGAAGGTAGTGATCAACGTGGACCGCTTCGGGAACACTTCGGCGGCGAGCATCCCGATCTCCTACCCGGACATCTATGAGAGTCTGGAGCCGGGGAGGTATGTGATAACGGTCGGGTTTGGTTTCGGTCTGACCTGGGCGGCCAATCTGTATCGCATCTGAGGGGGGAGGATTTGGGCGGAGTTGCGTTCGTATTTCCGGGGCAGGGCACTGCGGGCGGCGGGCTCTCCCCGGAGCTGAGGAGCACGATAGAGGAGGTGACGGGCGCTTCTGAGGTGCCCTATCAGCTGTCTGTCTTCGCCGGATCGGTGGAGTGTTTGCGCGTGCTGCGCGAGCGGGGTGTGGAGCCGGCCGCGGTCGCCGGGCATTCGCTCGGGGAGTACACGGCGGCGTATGCGGCGGGCTGCTTCGGGCTTAAGGAGGCCATCCGGCTCGTAGCCGAGCGCGACCGCCTGATGACGGAGGCTGCGCGGCGGAATCCGGGGAAGATGGTTGCGGTGCTGCGGGCGGATCCGGAGGAGGTGGTGGCGGCCGCCGAGTCCGTCTCGGGGGTTGTGGTGGCGGCCAACTTCAACACGCCGCGGCAGACGGTGCTCTCCGGTGCGCCGGAGGCGGTGGAGGAGGCTGCGGGGAAGGTGGGGGGCAGGAAGATCCCGCTGAAGGTGATCGGGGCCTTCCACTCGGAGTTGATGCGCGACGCTTCAGAGGGGATGTGCGGGCTGCTCGAGGCGGCGGAGGTCCGGGACCCGGAGTACCCGCTGGTCAGCGGGCTGGACGGTCGGGTATTGGAGACGGGAGATCAGGTACGGCGAGCGTTGCAGGAGCAGATGCTCTCGCCCGTGCGCTGGGTCGCGGTGATCGAGCGCCTGGCCGCGCTCGGGGTAGAGGAGGTGGTGGAGGTCGGTGAGGGGGGCACGCTCGTCAGGATGCTGAAAGACTTCGGAGGGCTGCCCTTTAGGGGGCGGGTTGCGCGGGAGCTTCCGGTGTGATGCTGGGGCCTGATGAGATCCGGGACCTCATTCCGCACCGCTACCCGTTCCTCCTGGTGGACAGGGTGGAGGAGCTGGAGCCCGGGCTGCGGGCGGTGGGGATCAAGAACGTCACGCACAACGAGCCCTTCTTTCAGGGTCACTTTCCGGAGCGTCCGATCATGCCCGGTGTGCTCATCATCGAGGCGATGGCGCAGGTCGGGGCTGTGGGGGTCATGGCGAAGGAGGAGTTCCGTGGGAGGCTCGCGCTCTTCGCCGGCATAGACCGGGCACGCTTCCGGCGCTTAGTCGTTCCCGGGGACGTGCTCAGGATGGAGGTTCAGATAGAGCGGCTCGGCGGCCGGATCGGCCGCGGCCGGGGGCTTGCGAGCGTTGACGGGCAGAAGGCGGCCGAGGCCGACATCATGTTCGCCTTCGAGAAGCGGGAAGAGTAGAGGGAGGTACATGCGGGGAAGAGTAGCCGTTGTGACCGGAGGCGGGCGCGGGATAGGCCGGGCCGTCGCCGAGCGTTTGGGCCGGGAGGGAGCTCGCGTGGCGGTCGTCTACCGCTCCAACGATGCCGCGGCCGAGGAGACCGCCGGGCTGGTGGAGGCGGCCGGCGGCGAGGTGGAGCTGTTCCGGGGGGATGTCGCCTCCGCCGAAGATGTCAGGGGTATCTTCAAGCAGATACTCGAGACCTTCGGCGGGGTGGACATCCTGGTGAACAACGCGGGCATAACCCGCGACAATCTGCTGCTCAGGATGAAGGACTCCGAGTTCGACGAGGTCATAAACACCAACCTGCGCGGGACGTACTACTGCACCAGGGCTGCGCTGCGGCCCATGATCCGGGCGCGCTACGGCAGGATCATCAACATAAGCTCGGTGGTGGGGCTCATGGGCAACGCCGGGCAGGCCAACTATGCGGCCTCCAAGGCCGGGATCATCGGGTTCACCAAGAGCGTGGCGCGCGAGCTGGCCGAGCGGGGTATCACCGCCAACGCCGTTACCCCGGGCTACATCGAGACGGACATCACCGGGGAGCTGCCGGAGTCCGTGCAGCAGCAGATACTCGCCCAGATCCCGGTGGGGCGCTTCGGGCGGCCGGAGGAGGTGGCGGAGGTCGTGGCCTTTCTGGCGCGGGAGTCCGCCGGGTACATCACCGGTCAGACCATCGGGGTGGACGGCGGAATGGTGATGCAATAGTCTTTTGGGTTACACTACGCAGCTAGCGAGAGGAAGCGTTGACAAGGAGACCCTGTATGACGAGAGAAGAGGTGTTCGAGAAGATCCGGGAGATCTCCGCCGACCGGCTCGGGATAGACGAGAGCGAGATAACCCCCGAATCCTCCTTCCGGGAGGATCTGGAGGCCGACTCGCTGGACCTCGTCGAGCTCATCATGGAGCTGGAGGAGCAGTTCGGCATGGAGATCCCGGACGAGGAGGCCGAGAAGATCACGACCGTCGAGGAGGCGGTTGATTACGTGATGGAGAACCAGCCCGCGTGACCGGCGGCAACGGTCACGCCCTCATAACCGGCACCGGGGCCGTCACCCCGCTGGGGACCGGCACGGAGGCCTTCTGGGACGCTGCCCTGCACGGCAAGAGCGGTATCGGGGAGATCACGCTCTTCGATCCGACGCCCTTCCCCTCGCACATCGCGGGCGAGTGCCGGGACTTCGATCCGCTGGATTTTATGTCCAGGAAGGAGGCCCGGCGGATGGACCGATTCGCCCAGTTTGGCATCGCCGCCGGGATTCAGGCGGTCGAGGAGGCTGGGGTTGCGGAGGCGATCCGGAAGAATCCGGAGCGCACGGCTATAGTCATGGGGAGCGGCATCGGGGGGCTCTCGACCTGGGAGCGGGAATACCGCGTGATGCACGAACGGGGGCCGGGGAGGGTCAGCCCGTTCATGATCACGATGATGGTCCCCAACATGGCCGCCGGGCAGTTGGCGATCATGCTCGGGGCGACCGGCCCGACGCAGTGTCCGGTGCTGGCCTGCGCCACCGGTGGGGAGGCGATCGCCGAGGGGTTGGAGATGATCCGGCGCGGGGATGCCGACATCGTCATAGCGGGGGCCTCCGAAGCCCCGATAACCCCCCTGTCCATGGCTGGTTTCTGCGCCATCCGGGCCATCTCCCGGCGCAACGACGAGCCGCACCGGGCGAGCCGCCCGTTCGACCGCGACCGCGACGGCTTCGTGATGAGCGAGGGCGCGGGAGCCGTAGTGCTGGAGAGCCCGGAGCACGCCGAGCGGCGCGGCGCCGAGCCGCTGGCCGCCGTGGCCGGGTACGGACGCAGCACCGACGCCTACCACATCACCGCGCCCGACGAGGAGGGACGGGGTGTGGAACGGGCGATGCGGCTGTGTCTTGAGGATGCCGGGCTCTCGGCGGAGCAGATCGGACACGTCAACGCTCACGCCACCGCGACCCCTACCGGGGACGGGCCGGAGAGCAAGGCCATCGCCCGCGTCGTGCCGCACGCGCTGGTCTCGGCCACCAAGTCCATGACGGGACACTCGTTCGGCGCGGTCGGGGCCACGGAAGGGATCATGTGCGCCCTGGCGCTCAAGGAGAGAGTCGTGCCGCCGACCATAAACCTGGAGAATTTGGCCGAGGACTGCGAGAGGCTCGACTACGTGGCGGGAGAAGCCCGGGAGGCGCCGGAGCTGGAGGCGGCGTTCAGCAACTCGATGGGCTTCGGGGGACACAACGTGGTTGTGGCATTCTCCAGCGTGCGGTAAGCTCTATTACATAGTGTCGATAAGAGAACTCATAGGGATACTTCCGGAGCCGCTCCGCCAGCGGGCGCTCACCCACCCCAGCGTCGCCGACCCGTACGACTCGAACGGGCGGCTGGAGTTCCTGGGGGATTCGATCCTGGGGGCGCGGGTGGCGGAGCTGGTCTTCCATGCCTACCCGGAGCTTCTGGAGGGGGATCTCACGCGCATCCGGGCGCACCTGGTGCGCAAGTCCTCGCTGGCGGAGGTCGGCCGGAGCGAAGGGATAGAGGAACTGATCGAGAGCTCGGTCATCAACGACTCGGTGATCGCCGACACGGTGGAGGCGATCATCGGGGCGGCGTACCTGATAGATCCGGAGCTCGTCTACCGCACGATAGATGAGATCTTTAACCCGGCCGAGGTGGATACCGAGGAGCTGCGGGACTGGAAGACGCTCCTGCAGGAGACGCTGCAGGCCGAGGGTTTGCGGCCCACCTACCGGGTGCGCTCCAAGCACGGTCCACCGCACCGGCCGGAGTTCGTCTCCGCCGTTTCGGTGAACGGCCGGGAGGTCGCCTCCGGGAGGGGGCACTCCATCAAGGAGAGCGAGCAGGCCGCAGCCCGGGCGGCGCTGGAGATCCTGGGGGCGCGCCCCTCGGTGCGCTCGCCGGTGGAGATTCACGTCGGAGCGTAGGGCCTCCCCTTCGAAGAAGGGCCGTTTGCAGCCCTTTTCTCTTTCTCCTCCGATTGCTAGTAAAATGCCGCGTTGATGCTGCGGGCCATATATATCAAGGGGTTCAAGACCTTCGCCCGGCCGGTCCGGATGCCGCTGGGGCGTGGCATCACCTCCGTGGTGGGCCCCAACGGGTCGGGCAAGAGCAACATCGCGGACGCGGTCGCCTGGGCGCTGGGCGAGCAGCGGCCGAACGTCCTGCGGGCCGGGACGATGACGGACGTGATCTTCTCCGGCTCCGAGACGCTGCCCGCCGCCCGCGCCGCCGAGGTGACGCTGGTGCTGGATAACGGCGGGGGTGAGATCTCGCTCCCCTACCGGGAGGTCGCGCTCACCCGCCGCCTCACGCGCTCGGGGGAGAGCGAGTACAGGATCAACGGTGTCCGGAGCCGCCTGCAGGACGTGCGCGCCGTGGCGGGTGAGGCGGGCATCGGACAGCACAGCATCCTGCGGCAGGGAGCCGTGGACGCGATAGTCTCCGGCGGGGCGGAGGCGTGCCGCAGCGCGCTGGAGGAAGCCGCCGGGCTTGGCATCTACCGCCGCCGGCGGCATGCGGCGGCCCGCCGGCTGGAGCGCGCGGCCGAGCGGCTGGAGCGCAGCCGGGAGCTGGAGCGAGAGGTCGCCGGGCGGCTGCGGCAGATGGAGCAGGAGGCGGCCGCCGCGCGAGAGTACCGGGAGCTGGAATCCCGGCTGCGCCGGCTCTCTCTTGCGCACCTCTACCGGATGGCGACCCGGGGCGTCGGGGAACGCGAAGAGGAGGTGCGGCGCCGTGAACGGCGGGTGGCCGAGCTCTTCGAGCGCGGGGAGAGACTCCGGACGCGCCGGGAGGAACTGGAGCGCTCGCTGCGGGACCTAGACTCCGGCGTCCGGGAGCTGGATGCCGCGATCAGGCGTCTGGAACGGGTCTCGGGGGATCTGGCAGGGGAGCTGGTGCGGGGCGAGCGGATCTCAGCCCGGCACGCCGCCGCGGGCTCGCGGCGCGAGGGGCTCAAGCGGGCTCTGAACCGGCTCGGGATGGAGCAGGAGAACGCCGCCCGCGCCGCGGAGGAGCTGGAGGAGAGGGTCCGGCGTCTGGAGCGGCTCCACTCCCGAGAGCGGCAGGCGCTGGAGGAGGCCGAGGAGCGCCTCCGGGAAGAACGCGACCGCAGCGCCGCCGCGGCCTCCGGAGTCGAGCGCCTAAAGCGGGAGCTGCAGAGGCTGCTGGACCGCCGCGAGAAGCTGCGCCGGGCGCTTGAGAATGCCCCGGACCCCCTCCCGGAGCCCCTGCTGCGGCGCATCTCATCTCTCAGGGAAGAGCTGGATACGCTCACCCTCCGGAGGGGAACGGGCGGGCCGCTCCCCGGACGGCTGGCGCGCGCCCGCAGGACCGCCCGGCGCCTCGCGGCGGAGCTGAACCGGCGGGAGGGAGCGCTCGCGGCCGTGGTGGGACGGCTCGAAGCCGAGGTGCGCGCGCTGGAGCCCCGGAGAAGGGAGGGCGCAGCGCGGCTTGAAGACTCCATCCGGGCTCTGCCGGGCTACGAGGCGGCAGTGGAGGCTGCACTCGGCGAGCTGGCGGGCGGCGTGATGGTGGAGAGCCTGGAGGGCGGCCGGCGTGCGCTGGCCGCCGGTGAACGCGTCGCGGTGCGGCTGGACGCCGAGCGGGTCGCCGGCCGCCCGCCCGGCCGGCCCCTGATCGAGTGCGTCCAGATCCTCAAGGGAGAGCACGCCGACGCCATAGAGAGCCTGCTCGGGAGCTTCTTCGTGGTCGAGGAGCCGAACCCCCGGGTCCGGCTGAACGGCTGGATCGCGGTCACCCGGGACGGCATGCGCATCACGCGCGCCAGCGTGAGCCGCCGCGTGGAGGAGGGCGAGTTCTCCCGCCGGGCTCGCTTCGAGGCCGGCGTGGAGCGCCTGCGCCTGCTCCGGGAGGAGCTCGGGGGGCGCCTGCGGAGCCTGCAGGACACGGTCCGCGACGCGGAGCGGAGGCTGGACGGCATCATGGTCACCGGGGATGCGCTCTCCGCCGTCTCCCAGAGGGTCTGGCGCCTGAGCGACCGGATCGGGGCCGGGGTCGAGGGCAGGTTGCGGACGCTGGAGTCGGAGCTGGCGCACTCGGGCCGGATCCGGGAGGAGCTGGATGAACTGGAGCGCGAGATCGCCTCCCTGAAGCGCGAGCTGTCCCGGAGCCGCGGCGAGCTGCAGGCCGGGACCGAAGATCTGAAGCGGGCCGAGAAGGCCGCGGAGAAATCCCGGGAGCGGCTCCAGAGGCTCGACGCCCGGCTCACCGGCGATCAACTGCGCCGCGATCAGGCCCGCGAACGGCACCGGCGGCTCACGCGGCGTATCCGGCGTCTTGAGCGCTTCGCCGACTCCGAGCCCGGAGCGCTGCACCAGCTCGCCCGGCGCGCCCTCCAGACCGGAGAGCGCGCCTCCCGGACGCTCACCCGGCGGCTGGACGAGCTGCGGCGGCAGCGGGATGGCCTCTCCCGGAGGCAGCGGGAGACCTCATCGGAGAGAGACCGCGTCGCCAATCTCCAGCTGGAGGCGGCCGGGGAGCTGGCCCGGGCTCGGGCCGAAGCGGAACGGGCCCGGGAAGAGCTCTCACGCCTGCACGAGAGCTCCCGCCGGGCGCGGGCCGAGATCTCCGACGAGTGGGGTGCCACCCTCGAGGAAGCGCAACAGGAGTCCGAAAGCCTCCCGGAAGAGATCGAGAAAGAACGCCGCGAGCTCGCGCGCCGGGTCAACCGATTCGGCGACGTGAACCTGCTCGCCATCGCGCAGGAAGATGAGGAACGCCGGCGCTACGAATTCGTCTCCGGCCAGCGCCGGGATGCCGAAGCCGCCGCAGAAGACCTAAAACGCATAATACAAGAGATAGATCGGGAGCTAAAGGAGCGTTTCGACCGCACGTTCCGGAGGATACGGGCGGCGTTTCGGGAGATCATACCGCGCATGATGGCCGAGGCGTCGGGGGATCTGGAGCTCACGGAGGAGGGGATAGAGATCGGTCTCCGGCTGCGGCGCAAGGGGTGGCGTCCGCTGCACATGCTCTCTGGGGGGGAGCGGGCGCTTCTGGCGCTCTCCTATCTCTTCAGCATCTTCCTGGCGCGCCGGGGCGTCTTTTGCATTCTGGACGAGGCCGAGGCTGCGTTGGACGACGTGAATCTGGCCCGCTTTCTGTCTGTGGTAGACTCTTACCGGTCCGGTGGCCAGTTCGTGCTGGTCACCCATCAGAAACGTACGATGGCTGCGGCGGACGTGCTCTACGGCGTCACGGTGGACGCCTCGGGGGCATCTGCGGTGGTATCCAAGCGGTTGTCGGGAGAGGTTGCAGAGGGATAGCATGGCGCGTTCCTGGCGGAACTTTTTCAAGTGGGGTACTGAAGAAGAGGAGCGGCGCGAGGAGGGCTCGGTCTCTACCGAGGAGGTCTCCGGTGACGCCGGGCCGGAGCGGGTCCAGGAAGAGGCCGGGTGGTTCGGGCGTCTGCGGCGGGGGCTGCATAAGAGCCGGCAGGCGTTCGTCGGTCAGCTCAACGCGGCGGTCTCCGAGTTCCGGGACGCCGAGGACGAGGAGTTCTGGGAGCGGATCGAGGAGATTCTGATCTCCTCGGATGTGGGTGTGAACACCACGGCGAAGCTCGTCGCGGAGCTGGAGCAGCGGGCGTTGGAGCGTAACATAACCAGCGGCCGGGAGCTGCGGGAGCTGATGGTAGATATCACGGCCCGGATGCTGGAGGGGGACGTTTCGCTGGATCTCTCGCACAGGCCGAGTGTGATCCTGATGGTCGGGGTGAACGGGACCGGCAAGACGACTACCATCGGCAAGCTGGCGCGCTACCTGCCGGGCGAGGTCATGTTCGCCGCTGCGGACACCTTTCGGGCGGCGGCCATCGAGCAGCTGCAGTTGTGGGGCGAGCGGACCGGTGCGCCCGTCATCGCGCGCGAGCGGGGCGCGGACGCGGCCGCCGTGGTCTATGATGCCGTAGACGCCGCCCGCCGGGAGGGCACCGACGTCCTCATCATAGACACGGCGGGCAGGCTGCACACCAAGGTCAACCTGATGGCCGAGCTGGAGAAGGTGCGGCGTGTAATCGAGCGCCAGATGCCCGGAGCGCCGCACGAGGTGCTGCTCACGGTGGACGCAACCACCGGCCAGAACGGGCTGCGGCAGGCCAGGCTCTTCAAGGAGTCGGTGGGGGTGACGGGGGTGGTGCTCACCAAGCTGGACGGCACGGCCCGGGGCGGCATCGCGCTGGCCATCGCCGACGAGGTGGGCGTACCGATCAAGCTCATCTCCGTCGGCGAGAAGGTGGAGGATCTGCACCCCTTCGATGCCCGGCAGTTCGCCGAGGCGCTCTTCGGGGAGCTGTAGTTGAAACTCCGCGGCGGGGATGTAAGATCAGGGCGGAATAATCATGTTTGATACATTAAGCGAGAGACTGAACACGGCTCTGGACGGCGTCCGGGGCTCCGGGACGCTGACCGAGGATCAGGTCAAGAAGGTGACGCGCGAGATCCGGCTCGCGCTGTTGGAGGCCGACGTCAACTACGGTGTCGTAAAGGAGTTCGTCTCCAACGTGCGCGAGCGGGCGACGGGGGCGGAGGTTTCGAAGGCGCTCTCGCCGGGTC
Organism: Rubrobacter taiwanensis; assembly: GCF_004337705.1. Lineage (GTDB taxonomy): Bacteria > Actinomycetota > Rubrobacteria > Rubrobacterales > Rubrobacteraceae > Rubrobacter_C > Rubrobacter_C taiwanensis. The sequence continues at coordinate 49,202 of NZ_SKBU01000015.1, read as the reverse complement.
AGCAGGTGGTGAAGATCGTAAACGAGGAGCTGGCCCGGCTCATGGGCGGCTCGGCTCACAAGCTCAGCTTCGCCTCCCGGCCGCCGACGGTCGTGATGCTCGCGGGGCTCAACGGGCACGGCAAGACCACGGCGGCGGGCAAGCTGGCGCTGTTCGTGCGCAAGCTCGGCAAGCAGCCGTTCATGGTTGCGTGCGACACCTACCGGCCGGCGGCCGTCGAGCAGCTGCAGCAGATCGGCCGGGAGATAAACGTGCCGGTCTACGCTGAGGGTGTTGAGCCCGCGCCGGAGGAGATCGCCGAACGGGGCATCCGGGCCGCCCGCGACGGCGGCTACGACTTCGTCATCATAGACACGGCGGGCCGGCAGGTCGTGGACCTGGAGATGATGGAGGAGCTCAAGCGGGTTCGGAAGGCGGCGCGGCCGCACTCGGTGCTCCTGGTTCTGGATGTGGTGACGGGTCAGAACGCCGTCGAGGTGGCGCAGGCCTTTCAGGAGTACGCCGACTTCGACGGCATGATCCTGACCAAGCTGGACGGTGACGCCCGCGGCGGCGCGGCGCTCTCGGTGGTCTCGGTGACCGGGCGGCCCATCAAGTTCGCCTCTGAGGGCGAGAAGATGAGCGAGTTCGACTACTTCTACCCGGACCGGATGGCGGGCCGCATCCTGGGGATGGGAGACGTGCTGACGCTCATCGAGAAGGCCGAGCAGCAGGTAGATAAGGCCGAGGCCGAGAAGCAGGGCAAGAAGCTGATGGCCGGGAAGCTCACGTTCGAGGACTTCCTGGAGCAGATGCAGATGGTCAAGAGGATGGGACCTCTCTCGGGGCTTCTGGGCATGATCCCGGGGCTGAACAAGCAGCTGCAGGGGGTTGAGATAGACGACCGGGTGCTCAACCGGGTGGAGGCCATGATCACCTCCATGACGCCGGAAGAGCGGCGCAACCCCAAGCTGTTGCAAAACCAGAGCCGGGTGCGTAGGATAGCGCGCGGCAGCGGGTCCTCTCCCCAGGAAGTCCAGAAGCTCATCAAGCAGTTCAACCAGATGCAGAAGATGATGCGGCAGATGGGCAAGGGCAGGGGGATGCCCCGGCTTCCTTTCAGGACAGGTTGAGACAGGAGGTGAGCTGTAGTATGGCGGTTAAGATTCGACTCGCCAGGCACGGATCGAAGAAGAACCCGTTCTACCGCATAGTGGTGGCAGACTCGCGGAGCCCCAGAGACGGGCGTTTCATAGACCGCATCGGGACCTACAACCCGCGCACGGAGCCCTCGGATATCCGGGTCGACGTGGAGAAGGCCCGGGAGTGGCTGAGCAAGGGTGCGCAGCCGACAGATCAGGTCCGCAAGCTGTTGCAGATCTCCGGCGCTCTGGAGAGATAGATCATAGGAAACGCTGATCCTCTGCGGGCCCGCCACGGTGATGGAGGAGGGCCGATGCCGCAGTTGAAGAGGTTGCTGGAAGTTCTGGCTCAGTCGCTCGTGGACGATCCCGACGGCGTGAAGGTCACGGCCACGGAGCTGGAGTCCACGGTGGTACTGGAGCTGCGGGTCGCTCCGGACGACATAGGGAAGGTGATCGGCAAGCAGGGGCGCATCGCCCGGGCTATCCGGACCGTCGTGAAGGCCTCGGCCGTCCGCTACGGCAAGAAGGTCATAGTCGAGATCGTAGACTAGAGCCTTGGAGGAGAGGGTCGTGATCGGCGTGGTCCGCGCGCCGCACGGTGTCCGCGGCACCCTGCGGGTCTCGGCCCCCGGTTCCGGACGCCACCTGCGCGAGGGGGTGAGGCCGCTGGTCGATGGCGAGCGGCGGCGCATCGTGCGGGTGAGGAAGACGCCGAAGGGCTTTCTGGTGGATCTTGAGGGCGTGGAGAGCCGGGATGCCGCCGCCGCGCTGCGCGGTGCCGAGCTCGCTCTGGAGCGCACGGAGCTGGACGAGCTCGGTCCCGAGGAGTTCTACTTCGACGAGCTGATCGGGCTGAGGGCCGTGGAGGAGGGCGGGGCGCCTCTCGGGGAGGTGGTCGGGGTGCTGGAGAATCCGGCGCACGAGACGCTCGTGATCCGGGACGGCGGGCGCGAGGTTCTGGTGCCTTTCGTCTCCGAGCAGGTTCTTAAGGTGGATCTTGAGAAGGGGGTGGTGATCGTCCGCCTCCTGCCCAGCCGGTAGGAGGGAGGCCGTGTCCCGGATAGACGTCTTCTGCCTGTTCCCCGAGGCCGTTGAGGCCGCCGTCAGGGTGGGCGTGGTCGGCCGCGCCCTCGAGCGGGGTGTGGTGGAGCTGCGCACCTTCGACCTGCGGCGGTTCTCGGAGACCGGGCGTGTGGACGACATGCCCTACGGCGGCGGGGCCGGGATGGTCATCCGGGTCGACGTGGTGGCCCGGGCGCTTGAGGAGGTCTACGGGATGCCACCCCGCGAGGTGAGGCGGCACCGGCGGGTCATACTCACCGATCCCGCCGGTCGCCGGCTGGACCAGCGTTACGTGCGCGAGTTGGCGGATGCCGGGGAGCTTACGGTCATCTGCGGCCGCTACGAGGGAGTGGACGAGCGGGTGCGCACCGAGCTGTGCACCGAGGCCGTCTCTTTGGGCGAGTTCGTGCTCTCCGGGGGGGAGATCGTCGCGGCTGCGCTGGCCGACGCCGTCTTCCGGCTGCACGAGGGGGTTCTGGGCAACCGGGAGAGCCTGGAGGGCGAGTCTTTCACCGCCGAGGGAGTCATGGGACCGCCGCAGTACACCCGGCCCGCCGAGTGGGATGGAGTCCGGGTGCCCGACGTGCTATTATCCGGCAATCACGCCGAGATCCGGGCCTGGCGGGAGCGCCGGGCCAGGGAGCGGTTCTCGGGGGCAGGTCCTAGCCGAACCGAGACTTCTTCAGCGAAAGGAGTATAACCATGGTCACCACCGAGCAGGCTTCCAGGAACATCGTAGACTTCCGACCGGGCGACACCGTGCGGGTACATTACCGGGTGATCGAGGGCAACCGCGAGCGCATCCAGGTCTTCGAGGGGCTGTGTATCGCCCGGCAGGGCGGCGGTCCGAGCGAGACGTTCACGGTGCGCAAGAACTCCTTCGGGGTCTTTGTGGAGCGCATCTTCCCGTTGCATTCGCCCAAGATCGCCAGGATAGAGGTCGTCTCGCGCGGGGACGTGCGCAAGGCGAAGCTCTACTATATCCGGGAGAAGGTCGGCAAGAAGGCCCGGGTCAAGCGGGCCCGGTAAGAGGGGGCCGTGGGCGGGCCCGCTTGCCTGTACGCCTTCGATGCGGCCTGGTCCTCCGGGCGCGGGGGACCGCTGTGCGGAGCGGACGAGGCCGGACGCGGGGCCTGGGCCGGCCCGCTGGTCGCGGCCGCGGTGGTCCTGGGCGAGCGTGAGATCCCGCTTCTGAACGACTCCAAGCGCCTGAGCCGCGAGCGGCGCGAGGAGGTGTTCCGGGGGGTGCTCGGGCGGGCCGCGGCGGTGAGTGCGGTCCTGCTGCCGGCCTGGTGGGTGGACCGGCACGGGCTCGGGGCGGCGAACCGGACCGCCCTGGAGCGCGCTATCTCAGCCCTGAGGTCCCACGCCGGGTGCTTCCTCGCGGATGGTCGGCTGCGTCTCGGGGACGGAATAGTAGCGCTGCCGCGCGCGGACGGTGAGAGTGCTGCCGTGGCTGCGGCGAGCGTGGTCGCCAAGGTGTTGCGGGACCGGGCGATGCGTGCGCTCGGGGAGCGCTACCCGGGGTACGGGTTCGGGCGACACGCGGGCTACGGGACGCCCGAGCACCGGCGGGCGCTGTGCGAGCTCGGTCCCTGCCGGGTTCACCGCCTCAGCTACGCCGGGGTGGAGAGCTGAGCACCCGCGATGCCGGGAGGGCCGGGGAGGAGATCGCGGCCCGCTACCTGGCGCGAGCGGGGTACGAGCTCGTAGCCCGTAACTACCGCACACGGTTCGGGGAGGTGGATCTCATCGTGCGCAGGGGCGCGCTCCTCGTCTTCGTGGAGGTCAAGCTGCGGCGGGGGCTGGGCTTTGGGGAGCCTGTAGAGAGCGTCACGGCCCGCAAGCGGCGGAAGATCCGGCGCGTGGCCGAGCATTACCTGGTCCGGGAGGGGGCTGAGTTCGAGGAGCTGCGCTTCGACGTCGTCGGCGTGCTGGCGGGGCGTGACGGGCGGATCAGGGTCCGTCACGTCGAGGGCGCATTCTAGAGCAGGCGTCCGTTCTCCGGCGAGTCTGGATCGCATATAATACAGGTTGGTTTCCTGAAGCATACGAAGGAACGGCTCAGGGGACAGGGAGATAGGCACAGAGCTCTAGGGAGGATGGCTCCTTACCCATATGTCTTTCTGTCGAGCTTGGAGCCTGGCGCTGGTCGGCATAGATGCGCTGCCGGTCGAGGTGGAGGTGGACATAAGTTCCGGCCTGCCGGGCTTCGCCGTGGTGGGGTTGCCGGATGCCGCGGTACAGGAGTCGAGGGAGCGGGTGCGGGTCGCCATCTCCAACAGCGGCTTCCGGTTCCCCGGCAGGAAGGTCATAGTTAATCTGGCTCCCGCCGATCTGCGCAAGGAGGGGCCGGCCTTCGACCTGCCCATAGCTCTGGCGATCCTGGCCGTCTCGGGCGTGTTGGAGCGCGGCGTGCTGGAGGACGCGGCTTTTGCGGGGGAGCTCTCGCTGGAGGGGGGAGTGCGGGGCGTCCGGGGGGCGCTCTCGCTGGCCGAGGGGGCTCGCCGGCGGGGGCTGCGGCGGCTCGTGATACCCGCGGAAAACGCGGCCGAGGCCGCGTGCGTCCGGGGGATAGAGGTGTACGGGGTCCGGAGTTTGCGGGAGGCCGTGGATTTTCTGGCGGGAGAGCGGACCATTCCCCCCGCCGGGCCGGGCGGTCTTGACTCGGCGGAGGAACGGGTTCCTCCGGAAGACTTCGCCGACGTCTTCGGCCAGCGGCACGCCAAGCGGGCGCTGGAGGTCGCGGCGGCCGGGGCGCACAACGTGCTCATGAGCGGCCCACCCGGTTCGGGGAAGACGATGCTCTCCCGGAGGCTGCCGGGTATTCTGCCGCCGCTCACCACGGAGGAGGGGATCGAGGTTGCCAAGATCTACAGCGCCGCCGGGGAAGGGGGCGGGCTGCGACGGCGGCGGCCCTTCCGGGCACCGCACCACACCATCTCGACCGCCGGGCTCGCCGGGGGCGGAAGCAATCCCCGGCCCGGGGAGATCTCACTGGCGCACAACGGGGTGCTCTTCCTGGACGAGTTCCCGGAGTTCGGCCGGGCTGCGATAGAGGCCCTGCGCCAGCCGCTGGAGGACGGGTGCGTGACCATCTCGCGCGCGGCGGGGTCGCTCACCTACCCGGCTCGGATCACGCTCGTCTGCTCCATGAACCCCTGTCCGTGCGGGTATCTGGGAGATCCGCGGCGGGAATGCCGGTGTTCGGCCGGGCAGATCGAGCGCTACCGGAGCCGTCTCTCCGGGCCGCTGCTGGACCGGCTGGACATCTTCATTGAGGTGGCGCGGCTTGCACGGCGGGAGCTGCGGGGAGAGGAGCGCTCCGAGCCCTCGGCCACGATCCGGGAGCGGGTGGTGCGGGCCCGGCAGATACAGCTCGCGCGGCAGGGGGTGCCGAACGCGGCGCTGCCGGTCCGGAAGCTGCGGGAGGTCTGCCGTCTTGGGCACGACGCCGAGGCGCTGCTCGCCCGGGCGATCGACGGCCTGGGGCTCTCCGGCCGGGCGCACGACCGGGTTTTGAAGGTCGCGCGCACCGTGGCCGATCTGGAGGGGGAGGGAGAGATCTCCGCCCGCCATCTCGCCGAGGCGCTCAATTACAGGAAGGCCGGGGTTGCGGATGGTTAGCGCGCGTGAGGCCTTCCTGTTCCTCTCCCTGCTGCAGGCCGCCGCGGGGAGCAGCTTCACCTCCCGCATGGACGGGATGCCGCCGGAGAGCGTGCTGGAGCTGCCGCCCGAGGAGTTCTGCGAACGGGCGGGGCTGCGGGGCGGGGCGCGCCGGATCTACCGGCGGCTGCGGGAGAGCTACGATCCGGAGGAGCTGCTTGCGCGGCTGGCGCGCTCCGGGGTTCGGGCCGACACGCTCGCCGATGCCGCCTACCCCGGGAGGCTGCGCCAGATCCCCGATCCGCCGCCGGCCCTCTTCCGGCTGGGCAGAGAGTTTCCCGAGGAGCGTTCCGCGGTCGCCGTGGTCGGGTCGCGCAAGGCCACGGCGGGCGGCCGGGAGATTGCGCGGGAGCTGGGACGGGGGCTCGGGGAGCGCGGGGTGTGCGTCGTGAGCGGTCTGGCGCTCGGCATAGACGCCGCGGCGCACGCCGGTGCTTTGGAGGCCGGGGGGAGCACTGCGGGGGTGCTCGGATGCGGTGTGGACGTTATCTATCCCCGGCAAAACGCGCGGCTCTTCAGGGGCGTGAGGGAGGCGGGGTGCATAATCTCCGAGTATCCTCCCGGCGAGGCCCCGCTGCCGTGGCGCTTCCCGGCCCGCAATCGGATCATCTCCGGGCTGGCCGAGGTAGTGGTCGTGGTTGAGGCTGCCGAGAAGAGCGGGGCGCTCATCACGGCCCGCCACGCTCTGGAGCAGGGGCGGGACGTCTTCGCCGTCCCCGGTCCTGTGCGGGCGCCGGAGTGCCGGGGCTCGAACCGGCTCCTCGCCGACGGGGCGGGCGTGATCTGGGACGTGCGGGAGTTTCTGGAGCTCGTCGCCCCCGGTGGAGAGCCGGAGCGTGGTGACGGGCCGCTGTCCGGCGAGCTGCCCGCGGTGGAGGCGGCGGTGCTGCGGGAGGTGGGCTGGGAGCCGACGCCGGTGGATGAGATCGCCACGCGCGGTGGGTTCGGGATGGAGGAGCTCCTCCCGGCGCTCTCGATGCTGGAGGTCAAGGGGTATGTGGTGCGGAGCCCCGGCAACGCCTACGTCCGGGTGAGGGTGGAATGACCCGCGAGACGCTCGGATCCCTTTGGCAGCGGTACTTCGAGGCCCGGCGGCGGCTGGCGGAGGCGGACGCCTCCCGTGGGCGGGAGCTCCGCCGGCGGGCGGACGGCTACCGGGACCGGTTGGTGACCAACTACTCTCCGCTCGTGAAGTACGTTGCGGGCAGGGTGTACGCACGCGTCGGCAAGCATCTGGACCTCGGGGATCTCATCTCCTGGGGGCTGGTGGGTTTGCTCGAGGCCGTGGAGAGCTTCGAGCCGGAGCGCAACGTCAAGTTCGAGTCCTACGCCATCTCCAAGATCCGCTGGGCCATGCTCAACGAGATCCGCCAGCAGGACTGGGTGCCGCGCAGCGTCCGCCGCAGGGCTCAGGACGTGGAGCGGGCCACCAACGCCCTCATCCATCGCCTCAGGCGGACCCCCAGCGACGAGGAGGTGGCCGAGGAGCTGGGCATAAGCTTCGAGGAGTACCGCAGGTTTCAGAGCCAGTACTCCCGGTCTCAAGTGGCCTCGCTGGAGGCGCGCATCGAGGGCGAAGAGGGTGTGGAGTTCCAGTCGCTCATAGCCGATACCGGGGCGCCGGACCCCCAGTCGTGGGCCGATCGCAGGGAGCTTCGGGAGCAGCTCATCGCCGCCATAGAGACGCTGGATGACAGGGAGCGGCTCGTGGCCATGTTCTACTTCTATGAGGGGCTCACACTGAAGGAGATCGGCCGGGCCATGAATCTGACCGAGGGCCGGGTCTCCCAGATCCGGCAGAAGGCCCTCAGGAAGCTCCGGGAGCATCTGGCCCACCACCCGGTGGCGCTGAACCTGTAGAAGCGCGGGGAGGCTTGTGCTAACATTTCGCGGGTTTAACAGGATCACGCACGCCCGCGATGGCCCGCTTCGGGCCCGGGTGGTGGTCCGGAGACCTTCCGGATTGCGAGCGCGGGCGGAGGAGCGAACCACCTCTAAAGGAGAGAGCTTTGGAGACCACAAGCACGCAGGGTATAGGCGTCAGAGAGTTGCTTGAGGCCGGCGTCCACTTCGGGCATCAGGCCCGCCGGTGGAACCCCAAGATGAAGCCCTACATCTTCGCCGAACGCGCCGGGGTTCACATCATCGATCTGGACCAGACGCTGGAGCTGCTGGAGGAGGCGCGCAGGTTCGTCCGCAGTGTGGCCGAGGCCGGGCGTGAGGTGCTCTTTGTGGGCACCAAGAAGCAGGCCCAGCTCACCATAGCCGAGCAGGCCATCCGCTGTGGAATGCCCTATGTCGCCGAGCGGTACATCGGGGGGATGCTCACCAACTTCCAGACCATCCATGGCCGCATCCAGTACTTCAAGGACCTCATGGCCCGGGTGGAGGCGACCCCCGAGGAGGAGCGGACCGGCAAGGAGTGGTTCGCCCTGTACCGGGAGTTTCAGAAGCTGCGCCGGAACTTCGCCGGCATCACCGAGATGGAGCGGCTGCCGGCGGCGCTCTTCGTCGTGGACCCCAGGCGGGAGGAGCTGATCGTCCGGGAGGCCAACCGGCTCAAGATCCCGGTCGTCGCCATAACCGACACCAACTGCGACCCGGACGTCATAGACTACGTCATCCCGGGCAACGACGACGCCATCCGTTCCATCAACCTCATCACCCGCCTCATAGCGGATGCCATCCTGGAGGGCCGGGGCGGTACCGGGGGCGAGTCTTCGGACCGGCCGCTCCCGCCCGTCGTGGAGGAGGCGCAGGTCGGTGAGGAGATAGTCTCGGTCGCCGCGCAGCGGCGGGAGACCGGGGCCGGGCCCGCTCCGGAGGCGGCCGGCGAGGCGATGGGCGAGGAGCAGCCGGAGGCGGAGGAGGCGTCGGCGTTCGCCGCCCAGGAGCCGGCCGAGGCCGGGCGGTCCGAGGGCACGACGAGCGGCGCGGAGACCACCGACGAGACCGAGGAGAAGTAGAGTGGCGAGCACCATAGAGAAGATCAAGCAGCTGCGGGAGGAGACCGCGGCGGGGATGATGGACGTCAAGAGGGCTCTCGAGGAGTCCGGTGGAGATCTCGACGGCGCGCGCCGGATCCTCAAGGAGCGCGGGCAGGCGATCGCGGCCAAGAAGAGCGCCCGCGAGACGAACGAGGGCCTGATAGACGCCTACATACACTTCAACGGCAGGGTTGGGGTTCTCGTCGAGGTCAACTGTGAGACGGACTTCGTGGCCCGCACGGAGGAGTTCAGGCAGCTCGTGCGCGACATCGCGATGCACATCGCCTCGATGAAGCCCCTGGTCGTAAGACCGGAGGACATCCCTGAAGAGGTGAGGGCGCAGGAGCGGGCCATCTTCGAGAAGCAGGCGGCCGAGATGAACAAGCCCGAGCAGGTGACGCGCTCCATCGTCGAGGGGAAGCTGAAGAAGTGGGAGGCCGAGCAGGCCCTCATGACCCAGCCCTTCGTCAAGGACCCGGAGAGGACCGTCGGCGAGCTGGTACAGGAGGCGATCGGAAGGATCGGAGAGAACATAACCGTCCGGCGGTTCACCCGCTACGAGCTCTAACGAGTTGGCCTCCGAGATCACGCTGGGCCCCGTAAGGCGGGTCGTGCTCAAGCTCTCCGGCGAGAGCATGGCCGGGGACGAGGGCTACGGCATAGACCCGAAGAGCCTGGAGGTGACGGCCACCCAGGTCGAGGAGGCCGTCGAAGCGGGGGCCGAGCTCGCCATCGTGGTCGGGGGCGGAAACATCTTCCGCGGCTCACAGGTGGCCGAGGAGCTGGGGATAGAGAGTGCCACAGCGGACTACATGGCCATGCTAGGCACGGTTATCAACGCCGTGGCCCTGCAGTCCGCGCTGGAGCGGCGGGAGATCCCCACCCGGGTGCAGACCGCGATCCAGATCCAGGAGGTCGCCGAGCCGTACATCCGCCGGCGCGCCATAAGGCATCTGGAGAAGGGCCGGGTGGTCATCTTCGCGGCCGGGACGGGCAACCCCTTCTTCACCACCGACACCGGGGCGGCGCTCAGGGCGCTGGAGATCGGGGCCGACGCGCTGCTGATGGCCAAAAACCGGGTGGACGGCGTCTACGACAAGGACCCGCTCAAGCATCCGGACGCCCGGCGCATCCCGTACCTGGACTACATGGAGCTCCTCTCCAGGAACCTCCGGGTCATGGACCACACGGCCGCCACGCTGTGCAGCGGGGAGCGCTTGCCGATAGTCGTTTTCGATATACTTAGATCCGGCAACCTCCGCAGGATCCTGCAGGGGGAGCGCGTAGGGTCCCTGATCTGGAACGGCGGCGAAAGAGGAGATTGAAGAGATGACGGACGTTGTGGACCTCTCCGGTGCCGAAGCGCGCATGAAGAAGTCGGTCGAGGCCGTCCGGCGGGAGTTCGCCACCGTCCGCACCGGACGGGCCAACCCCGCCATCCTGGACCGCATCGAGGTTGAGGCCTACGGCTCGCGGATGCCGCTCAGGAGCGTGGCCGGGATAAACGTGCCCGAGGCTCGTCTGATCACGGTCACCCCGTTCGACCCCAACACCATCAAGGCCATCGAGAAGGCCATCCGGGAGTCGGACATCGGGCTGAACCCGCAGAGCGACGGCAAGGTCATCCGCCTGCCCATCCCCGAGCTGACCGAGGAGCGGCGCCGGGAGCTGATCCGGGTCGTGCGCGGCATGGCCGAGGAGGGGCGGGTCTCCATACGGAACATCCGCCGGGCCGAGATGCGCGAGATTGGCGAGTGGCGCCGGGAGGGTGAGATCTCTGAGGACGACGAGCGGCGGGTGGAGGAGGAGCTGCAGAGGCTGACCGACCGCTACATCGGCCAGATAGACGCCATGCTTAGGGACAAAGAGGCCGAGCTGATGGAGGTCTAGCCGATACTCAGGCTCGCTCACAAGGACCGGGCGGAGGAGGTCCTCGCCCGACTGGACCCCGCGAGGGTCCCGCGCCACGTCGCCATTATCATGGACGGCAACGGCCGCTGGGCCCGGCGCCGCTGGCTGCCCCGGACGGCCGGTCACCGGGCCGGGGTGCAGGTGCTCACGCCGCTTCTGGAGACGGCCGGCCGGGCCGGGGTCAAGTACCTCACCCTGTACGCCTTCTCGACCGAGAACTGGGTGCGGCCGGAGGAGGAGGTCGACGCCCTCATGTCGCTCTTTCTGGAGACGGCTCGGGGCAAGGTTCCGGAGCTGCACGAGCGCGGGGCGCGCCTGCGCTTCCTCGGCCGCCGGGACGGGTTGCCGGAGAGCGTGCTGCGGGCGATCGGGGAGGCCGAGGAGCTGACCCGCCGCAACGAGAGGCTCAACGTCTACATAGCGCTCAACTACGGCGGGCGGAGCGAGATCGTGGACGCCGCCCGGCGCATGCTTGCGGCCGGGCTGTCCCCGGGCGAGGTGGACGAGGAGACCTTCGCCCGCCACCTCTACGCGCCGGAGCTTCCGGAGGTGGATCTGCTCATCCGCACCAGCGGCGAGCTCAGGATCTCCAACTTCCTGCTCTGGCAGATAGCCTATGCCGAGTTCTACGTGACCGATACCCTCTGGCCGGACTTCTCGCCGGAGGAGTTCCTGCACGCGCTCGACGCCTACGCCAACCGCTCCCGCCGGCGGGGTGGAGTGTAGGGGATGCTGAGGTGGCGATTCGCCACCGCCGCAGTTCTGGCGCCGGCGATCCTGGCCGCCATCTATCTGGGCCGCTGGACGGTGGTGGCTGCTGTGCTCATCTTCGCCGGGCTCGCCGCCCGCGAGCTCTCTCGAGCCCTGCGGCCGCTCTCTGCTCCGGCCGCGATCACCGTCGCGCTCGCTCCCGTTGTGCTCGCGATCCCGCTGGATGAGGTGGGGGCGCTGGCGGGGGTCATGCTGAGCCTGCCGGTGATCCTCCTCTGGCTCGTTGTGCGGCCGGAGCGGCGCTCGCTCCGCTCGGCGGTGGGGGCTTTGCTGGGATCTGTCTGGATCGGGGCGGCTTTTGCGCACCTGATCCTGCTCTCCGAGCTGCCGGAGCCCGTCGTGCCGCTGCTGATAGCCGTCGTAGGCCCCTGGATATCGGACGCCGGGGCTTACTTCTGCGGCCTCTTCTTCGGCCGGCATCGCATCTTCCCGCTCGCCAGCCCCAACAAGACGGTGGAGGGGGCCGTCGGTGGGGGCGCGCTGACCGTGCTGGCCGTCGGGCTCGCCTCCGCGGTCTTTCTGGGGCTTCCGGCGCTTGCAGCCGTCTTTCTGGGGGGCGTGGTGGCGCTCTTCAGCCAGGCAGGGGATCTCTTCGAGTCGCTGCTGAAGCGCATTCTGGACATCAAGGACACCGGCCACATGCTGCCGGGCCACGGCGGGGTGCTGGACCGGATAGACAGCCTGCTCTTCACCGCGCCTGCGGTATACTACGCGCTCCTTATCATCCATCCATGAGGCGGCGTGTGACAGTACTCGGTTCGACCGGCAGCATCGGGCGTCAGGCGCTCGATGTGATCCGCCGCCACCCGGAGAGGTTCGAGGTCGCCGGGCTGGCGGCGGGAGGCTCCAGCGTGGAGGTGTTGGAGCGGCAGGCGGCCGAGTTCCGCCCGGAGTACGTGGCCGTCCGGGACGAGGTTCCGTCCGTCCCGTCCGGAACGAAGCTTCTCTGCGGCGAGCGGGCCGCGGAGGAGCTGGCGGCCGTCCCGGTGGATGTGGTGCTCAACGGCATCGTGGGGTTCGCCGGTCTGGCGGCGACGGTGAGCGCCCTGCGGGCCGGTAACAGGCTGGCGCTGGCGAACAAGGAGTCGCTGGTGGCCGGTGGAGAGTGGGTGATGTCGCTGGCCGGGGAGGGGCAGATCATCCCCGTGGACTCCGAGCACTCGGCCATCTTCCAGTGTCTGGAGGGAGGCGGCGGGCTGGCCGGTGTGCTGCTCACCGCCTCCGGCGGGCCGTTCTTCGAGCTGGAGAAGCGGGACCTGCTGGAGGTGGGGCCGGAGGACGCCCTCAAGCACCCGAACTGGGAGATGGGCGCGCGGGTGACAGTGGACTCCGCCACGATGATGAACAAGGGGTTGGAGGTCATAGAGGCGCACCATCTCTTCGGCGTCCCCTACGACGACATAAAGGTGGCCGTGCACCGGCAGTCCATCGTGCACGGCGGGGTGATGCTAAAGGACGGGTCGGTGATCCTGCACGCGGCCCTCCCGGATATGCGCATCCCCATAGCCTACGGGCTCTCGCACCCCGAGCGCGTGGAGACGGGGGTGGAGACGGTGCCGTTCGACGCGGTCTGGACCTTCCAGGAGCCGCGGGATGAGATCTTCCGGTGCCTGCCGCTCGCGCTCGAGGCCGGGCGGGCCGGGGGTGCGTACCCGATCGCGCTCAACGCGGCCGACGAGGTGGCGGTCGCGGCGTTTCTGGAGAAGAGGATAGCGTTTCTGGAGATCGCGGATATCATAGAGGGTGTTTTGGAACGGATCCCCGCGGCCGGGAGGCCGGACTCCATGGAGGCCATAACCGCCGTGGACCGGGCGGCGCGGGAGCTTGCTGAGAGAGAGGTTTCACACCGGTGACGATTCTCATAGCGATACTCGGTCTGAGCTTCCTGATCGTGGTGCACGAGGCCGGGCACATGCTGGCCGCGCGGGCGATGGGGGTGCACGTCAAGGAGTATGCTGTGGGGTTCGGGCAGCCGATTCTGCGGAAGAAGATCGGCAAGACGCACTACTCTCTGCGCTGGATCCTCTTCGGCGGCTTCGTGCGCATGAAGGGCATGGACGACGGCGAGGCGGGGCCGGACTCCTACAGCTCCAAGCCGCCCTGGCGGCGGGCGTTCATAATCTTCGCCGGGCCGCTGGCCAACCTCGTCGCCGCCGTGCTCATCGCTTTCGCCTTCTTCGCCCTCGCTCCCGCGCCCGTGCCCCGGGCGGAGGTGGCGGAGGTCAGTCCGAACAGCATGGCCGAGGAAGTCGGCATCCGGCCGGGAGATGAGCTGATCGCCGTGGACGGCGAGCGCATAGAGGGCTGGGAGGGGTTCGTAAGCGCCGTGGCCCAGCGCTCGCCGGGGGAAGAGGTTACGGTCGTCGTCGAACGCGGGGGCCGCGAGCTGGAGTTCAGCGGCACGCTCACCGCCAGCCCGGAGGACCCGGACCGCCCGCTGGTAGGCGTCTCGCCCGTTACGGTGCAGGAGCGGCTGCCGGTGAGCGAGGCTCTCGCGCGGGCGGTGCAGTTCAACGTGGCGATCCTGCTGGCGCTCGGGGACTTTATCGGGCAGATCATCACCGGTGAGCAGAGCTTCCGGGAGAATGTGGCCGGGCCGGTCGGGATCGTGACCATAACGGGCGAGTCCGTGCAGCAGGGGTTCTTCTTCCTGCTGCTGGCGTTCATCAGCCTGCAGCTCGCCATCTTCAACCTGCTGCCGTTCTTGCCGCTCGACGGCGGGCACCTGCTCTTCATCGCTGCAGAGAAAGTTCGTGGGCGCCCCGTGAGCCGGGAGACGATGGGCAAGATCGGGTTCATCGGGTTCGCCGTGCTTATTCTCTTCGTCATCTTCGTGACCGTCGGAGACGTGGGACGGCTGATATCCGGCGAGCCGTTGATCCCGGAGCAGCCGCCGGAGTAGGCGAACGTTAGCAACGGGCTGCAAAACGGGTAAAATCAGGGGCCGGAGTGGAGCCAGTCCCACGGGAGTGATATGACCGAGACAGCAGCGCCGGAGAGACCTGTTACCAGCCGCCGGATCATGGTCGGGGACGTGCCGATCGGGGGCGGGGCGCAGATCGCCGTGCAATCCATGACCAACACGATGACCTACGACGTGGAGGCGACCGTGCAGCAGATCTACGACCTGAGCAGCGCGGGCGCGGATCTGGTGCGCGTCTCGGTCAACGGTTCCAAGGCGCTGGCCGGGTTCCGGGAGATCGTTCCCCGCTCGCCGGTGCCGCTGATCGCCGACATACACTTCGACTACCGGATGGCGCTCGGAGCGGCGGATGCCGGAGCGGCGTGCGTGCGCATCAATCCCGGCAACATCGGAAACGACGACCGCTTCCGGGCCGTGATCGAGAAGTGTCAGGAGAAGGGGATCGCCATGCGCATCGGCGTGAACTCCGGCTCGGTCGAGAAGCGGTTCTGGCACCTGCCGAAGGCCGAGGCGATGGTCGCCAGCGCGCTGCACAAGGTAGAGATAGCCGAGGAGATGGGCTTCACGAACTTCAAGGTCTCGCTCAAGGCCAGCCACGTCCCCGTGATGGTCGAGGCCAACAAGAAGTTCCGCGAGCACTCCGACGCGCCGCTGCACCTGGGGGTCACCGAGGCCGGCACCAAGCTCCCCGGAGCGATCAAGAGCGCTGCGGCGCTCGGACAGCTGTTGCCCTACGGCATCGGCGACACCATCCGCATCTCGCTGGCCGAAGATCCGCTGGAGGAGATCCCGGTCGCCTACCAGATCCTGGGTGCGCTGGAGCTGCGCCACCGGGGGCCGAACGTTATCGCCTGTCCGAGTTGCGCCCGTACCTTGGGCTTCGACGTGATCGGGATGGCCGCCAGGGTCGAGGAGAGGCTCAAACACTACGAGGACCACTTCACGGTTGCGGTCATGGGCTGCATCGTCAACGGTCCCGGCGAGGCGCGGGACGCAGACTACGGCGTCGCCGGCGGCAAGGATGACGGCGTGATCTTCGCCAAGGGCAGGCCCCTGCGGAAGGTGAAGGCGGAGGAGATCTTCGACGCCCTCTTTGAGGAGATAGAGAAGGACGGGCGCAGGTAGCTTACAAGGCGCGCCTTGTAACTCTCATACGTTGCTGTATAATCATCGGGAGCGTTGCGGAGCAAGGGGCTCTCACGGGCCCGTTGCTTTTTTAACGTCTCGGCGAGGAAGTAGGTGATCGGAGACGGTGCGGCTGGAGAGAATCACGGAGATCGTGGAGGGCGCTCTGCCGCCGGAGGCCGAGCTTTTGGACGCGCGGATCTCGGGCGGGCGGGAGCCTCTGCTGACGCTGCAGATCGACCGGTTCGACGGTCCGGTCGACCACGAGTTCTGCGCGCGCATAATCTCCGAGGTCTCGCCGGTGCTGGAGGGCGAGGGCTTCGGCGGGATGCTGGAGGTCTCGTCTCCGGGGATCGAGCGTCCGCTCACCAAGCCGGAGCATTTCCGGCGCTACGCCGGCAGGAAGGCGCGGGTGCGGACGGTGGAGAAGATCGGGGACCGGAGGAACTTCACCGGGGTTATCGAGCGGGTGACGGAGTCCGGCGTGGTCCTCAGACCCTTGGAGGGGGGAGCGGAGGTGGAGATCGGGTTCGGCTCCATCGCGCGGGCACACCTCAAGGAGGAAATAGAGGAAGCATGAATACGGCACTACTTTCGGCACTGCATGAGATAGAGACGAACAAGGGCATTCCGTTCGAGAAGCTGAAGAGCGTTCTTGAGGAATCGCTGCTCACGGCGTACCAGCGCCGGGAGGATGCGGTAGAGGGCGCCCGGGTGGTGATGGACCGGGAGACCGGTGAGCTGCGGGTTATGAAGGACGGGGAGGACGTGACGCCCCACGATTTCACCCGCATGGCCGCGTACCACATGCGCCAGACCTTCTACCAGCGGCTGAACGAGGTTATCAGCGAGGAGCTTCTGGCCGAGTACGGGGGGCGTGTCGGGGATGTGGTCAACGGCATAATCCAGCAGACCCACCGCCGGATGACGCTCGTAGATCTGGGCCGGGTCGAGGCGCTGCTGCCGCCGAGTGAGCAGGTCCCGGGCGAGCGGTACGAGAACGGTCAGCGCATCAAGTGCTATCTGCTCGAGGTGCGCGAGTCCGGCCGCGGGCCCAGCCTGATCGTGAGCCGCCGCCACGAGGGGCTTCTGAGGGGGCTCTTCGAGCTGGAGGTGCCCGAGATCTACGACGGGCTGGTGGAGATAAAGGCCGTTGCGCGGGAGGCCGGGCTGCGTTCCAAGGTTGCCGTGTGGTCGGAGGAGCCCGGCATAGATCCCGTGGGGGCCTGCGTAGGGCCGCGGGGCAGCCGGGTCCGGGCCGTGGTCTCGGAGCTCAGAAACGAGAAGATAGACATCATCCAGTGGGACCCCGATCCGGCACGCTTCATAGCGAAGGCGCTCTCTCCGGCCCGGGTGCGGGAGGTGTACCTGGATGAGGACGAGCGGCAGGCCGAGGTCATCGTACCGGACGACCAGCTCTCCCTGGCGATCGGCAAGGAGGGGCAGAACGCCCGCCTGGCGGTGAAGCTCACCGACTGGAAGATAGACATAAAGCCGGAGAGCCAGGCCGTGGAGTACGAGGAGGAGGACGACTGGGAGCCCGAGGAGTCTTCGATGCACCGGTGCCGCGCGATCCTCGCCAACGGCCGGCGCTGCGCCAACATGGCCCTGCCGGGCTCGCTCTTCTGCGGCATCCCCTCGCATCAGGCCCAGGCGGAGGAGTTTGAAGGCCAGAGAGAGAGCGGCTCCTAGGAAGGGGGGATAGCGTGAGCAACAGGCGAGTCTACGAGATAGCCAGGGAGCTGTCGCTGGACACGAAAGAGGTCATGCGGCGGCTGCAAGACGCCGGGGTGGAGGTGAAGAACCACTTCGCGGCGGTGGATGACGAGCTCTACGAGCGGGTGTTCGGCAACGGGCGGAAGCAGAACTCTCCCCGGGGAGGCAAGGGCTCCAAGAAGCGCCGGCGCGTCGTTATCGACGCCAGTGCGACCAGCAAGCCTTCTCGCGCCGCCGGCGGTGACCGGCCGGCGCCCGCAAAGAAGGCCGAGCCGGAGCCCGAGAAGGAGCGGGGAGACGGGGTGATCCGACTGGAGCCCGGCGCGACGGTTAAGGATCTGGCGGATGCGGCCGGGGTTCCGCCGGCCCGGGTGGTGAAGATCCTCTTCAGCCTGGGGGAGATGAAGACCCAGAACCAGACGCTCACCGAGGAGGAGATCGAGCTCGTCGCCGAGGAGCTGGGGGTGCGGGTCGAGCTCACGGAGGCCGTGGATCTCTCCGCCCCGGAGCCGGAGGTCGAGGACGCTCCGGAGGATCTGATCGAGAAGCCCCCGGTGGTCACGGTGATGGGGCATGTGGATCACGGCAAGACCTCGCTTCTGGATAAGATCCGCCAGACCGAGGTCGCCGCGCGCGAGGCCGGCGGCATAACGCAGCACATCGGGGCCTATCAGGTGGAGAGCGGCGGCCGGAAGGTCACCTTCATAGACACCCCGGGGCACGAGGCGTTCACCGAGATGCGCGCCCGCGGCGCGAAGATAACGGACGTGGTGGTGCTCGTGGTGGCTGCCGACGACGGTGTGATGCCGCAGACCGAGGAGGCCATCGAGCACGCCCGGGCGGCCGGGGTCCCCATCGTCGTGGCCCTGAACAAGATCGACGTGCCGAATGCCAACCCGGACATGGTGATGGGGCAGCTCGCCGAGCGGGGACTGACCCCCGAGGCCTGGGGCGGCGATACGGTCACCGTGCCCGTCTCGGCCAAGACGGGCGAGGGGATAGAGGACCTGATCGAGAACATCCTCATCGTAGCCGAGCTGGAGGAGCTGAAGGCCAACCCCAACGCTCCCGCGAGCGGGTACGTGATCGAGAGCCAGCTCGATCCCGGCCGGGGCACGGTCGCCACCCTGCTGCTGACGCGGGGCACGCTGCACCGGGGAGATATCGTGCTCGCCGGCACCTCCTACGGCCGCGTGCGCGCCATGATGGACTACACGGGGCACCGCGTGGAGGAGGCCGGACCCGGTATGCCGGTAGAGATCCTGGGCCTGCAGGGAGTTCCCGAGGCCGGCACCGGCTTTGAGGTCGTCGAGCACGAACGCATGGCGCGCGCCCGGGCGCAGCAGGCCGAGGCGGCGTTGCGGCGGCAGGAGCTGGCTCAGGGCGGCCCCACCCGCCGGACTCTTGAGGACCTGCTCGGCCAGAGCGGGGTGAAGGACCTCAACCTCATCGTCAAGGCGGACGTGGCCGGCTCCGTGGAGGCACTCCGGGACGCCCTCACCCGGCTCTCCACCGACGAGGTGCGCGTGAACATCGTGCGCAGCGGCGTGGGCGCCATCAACGACGCGGACGTGAAGCTCGGTGCGGCGAGCGAGGGTATCGTGCTCGGATTCAACGTGCGCCCCACGGCGACGGCCAAGCAAGTGGCCGAGCGCGAGGGCGTCGAGATCCGGACCTATGGCGTGATCTACCAGGCGCTGGAGGAGATCGAGGCCGCCATGAAGGGCATGCTGGCCCCGGAGACCGCCGAGCGCGAGACCGGCGTTGCGGAGGTGCGCCAGACCTTCCGGGTTCCGAACGTGGGTACCGTAGCCGGCTGCTACGTGACCGAGGGCGAGATCTCCCGCAACGACCGGGTGCGCGTGGTGCGCGACGGCACGGTGATCTACGAGGGCGAGGTGGCTTCGCTCAAGCGCTTCAAGGACGACGTGCGCTCGGTGCGGCAGGGGTTCGAGTGCGGCATCGGCATCGAGAACTTCAACGACGTCAAGGAAGGCGACGTCCTGGAGTTCTTCAGGATCGTAGAGGTCGAGCGGTAGCCTTCGCCCGGGATGTTCTGCGTTCTGCGGCTGGAGCTGGAGCTGCCCCACGCCTTCAGCCTCAAGGATAAGCGCCAGACGCTCCGGTCCGTGAAGGACCGCCTGCGCCGGAGGAACATCTCGGTGGCCGAGGTGGACCGCCACGATTCGTGGCGCCGGGCCACGCTGGAGTTCGCCGCGGCCGCGGTCTCGCACGGGGCCGCGGACGAGAAGCTGCAGGAGATCCGGCAGATCCTCCTCGCCTACGACGACCTGTTCATCCTCGACTGGCACGAGGAGGTCATCAAGCTGTGAGCGAGCGGACGCGCAAGGTGGAATCTCAGTTGATGGAGATCATCGGGGAAGAGGTGGACTCCCTCTCGGACCCGCGCATTCATGGGCTGGTGACCGTGACCGGCGTGCGGGTGAGCCCGGATCTGGGACACGCCACGGTCTACTACAGCGCGATGGAGGGCGCCGAAGAGGCGCGCGAGGGGCTGCAGAGCGCCGCCGGCAGGATACAGGCCGCAATAAACCGGCAGATGCACCTCAAGCGGACCCCGAAGCTCGCGTTCGAACCCGACCCCGCCGTCGAGCGGGCTGAGAAGATAGAAGCGGCTCTGAAGGAGATAAGGCGACATGGTAGTGAGCAAGACGGTCAACACCACCGCTGAGGTCGCGGGGTTCCTAAAGCAGCAGGACCGGGCCGCGATCACGACCCACGTCGGGCCCGACGGGGACGCGATCGGTTCAGCCGTCGCGCTCCTGTACCTGATGCGCTCGCTGGGGGCCGAGGCCGTCTTCTGCCACCGGGAGGAGATCCCGAACTACCTCCGCTGGCTTTTGCCCGAGCCGCCGCTCAGGGAGCTGCCGGCCGGGTACCCGCTGCTGGTCGTGGATACCTCGCGTGAGGACCGGGCCGCCGTGGCGCACGACCGGACAGCCCTGAACATAGATCACCACGAGGACAACCCGCTCTACGGCGAGCTGAACCTGGTGTGGCCGAAGGCCGCCGCCAGCGCTCGTATCGTGCTGGAGCTCTTCCGGGAGCTGGAGGTTCCGCTCACCGTGCAGGCGGCCGAGGCCATCTACACCGGCATCATGACCGATACCGGCGGCTTCCGATTCCGCAACATCTCCCCGGAGGTGCACGAGATCGCCGCCGGCCTCCTGCGCGCCGGCGTCGTCCCGGCCGAGGTGCACGACCGGCTCAACCGCGCCGCCACCGTCGAGCAGCTGAACATTATCGGGATCTCGCTCGCCCGCGCGGTGCGCTACGGCCGGGCGCTCGTCTCAATCGTGGATGCCGAGGACTACCGGCGCGCGGGCGCCACCGAACTGGACTCCAAAGAGGCGATAGACTACCTGCGGATGGTCGCCGGTGTGGAGGTCGTGGCACATCTGCGCGAGACCCCGGCCGGGACCAAGGTCTCCCTGCGCTCCGAGAGCGTGGATGTGGGCGATATCGCACGCCGGTTCGGCGGCGGGGGTCACAGACTGGCCGCCGGTTATACCTCCCCGCACTCGCCGCTTGTGGCACGCGACGAGCTACTCAAGGCCCTGGCGGACGTCGTGGACCTCGGAGGTGAGGCATAACACCCGCAGGCCTGCTGCTGCTGGACAAACCGCCGGGCATCACCAGCGCCCGGGCGGTCTCCCGGGTGAAGCGCCTCCTGCCCGCAAAGACGAAGGTCGGACACACCGGCACCTTAGACCCACTGGCCTCGGGACTGCTGGTGCTCGCGGTGGGACGCGCCACCCGCCTCGCACGCTACGTCACCGCGCTGGACAAGACCTACACGGCGGCCGCCCGCTTCGGCGCGGTCTCGGACACGCTGGACGCAGAGGGTGAGATCTCAGAGCTCGACGTCCCCCCCGTGGATGAAGACGCCCTCCGCCGGGCCATCCCCGCTCTTACCGGCGAGATCTCCCAGCTGCCTCCCATGGCCTCGGCCGTCAAAGTCGGCGGAAGGCGTCTCTACGAACTGCACCGGCGGGGCGTGGAGGTGGAGCGCGAACCCCGCCGGGTGACGGTGTATGAGTTCGAACTGACCGCCTTCGAACCCGAAGAACAGAGGGCCGAGTTCCACATCTCCTGCAGCAGCGGAACCTACGTCCGCTCCCTCATAGCCGACCTCGCCCGCTCCCTCGGCTCCGGAGCCTACCTCACCGCCCTGCGCCGTACCCGGGTCGGACACCTGAGCGTGGAGGACGCCGCCACCCCCGACGAACTGAAGACCCCGGCCGACCTCCAGAGCCGCATAATACACATGCGTGCGGCTGTGCAGCATCTACCGGTGGTGGAGATCGGCTCCGGGCTGGCGGCGGTGGTGTGCGGGGGTGGGCGGTTCGCCTGCAATCTGGAGGGGAGCTTCCGGGTGGAGTCGGGGGGCGAGTTGCTGGCGGTTTACCGGGGGGATGGCAAGGTTGCGCGGGCGGAGGTGGTATTGTGGCCGCGGTAGTAGCGCTCGGGACGTTCGACGGGGTGCATTTGGGGCATCAGGCGGTGGTACGTCGGGCGGTTGTGGAGGGCAGGAGGCTGGGGCTGTCTTCCGTTGCTGCCACCTTCCATCCGCATCCGCGGTCCGTGGTGCGTCCGGGGACTGAGCCGGCGCTTCTGACGCCGATCGGGGTGCGCCGCGAGCTTCTGTTGGGGCTCGGGGTAGATGAGGTGGTTACGATACCGTTCACGCGGGAGCTCTCGCTGAAGACCCCGGAGGAGTTCGTCCGGGAGGTGCTCGTCGGGGAGCTTGATGCGGCCGGGGTTGTAGTGGGAGAGAACTTCCGGTTCGGCCGGGGAGCTGTCGGGGACGTGGAGGCGTTGCGGCGTCTTATGGATGGTTTTGGCGGCCGGGTGTGGAGCGTGGGGGTGCTTGAGGCTGGAGGAGAGGTAAGCTCGACCCGGATCCGGCGGGCGGTAGCCGAGGGTCGGGTCGAGGAGGCGGCCCGGTTGCTCGGGCGCCCGTTCACGCTGCGGGGGAAGGTTGTGGAGGGGGACCGGCGCGGGCGCACCATCGGGTTCCCGACGGCGAATCTGATCCCGGAAGCGGGGGTGGTGGTGCCTGGGCGCGGGGTATATGCGGGGGAGGCTGTGGTAGGGAGGGAGCGGTTCGGGGCGTGCATAAACGTGGGGATTGCGCCCACCTTCGGGCGTGGGGTGCCGCGGGTGGAGGCCTACATACTGGACTTCGACCGGGACATCTACGGGTGGGAGATAGACGTGTACTTCACGCACCGTCTCAGGGAGGAGAAGAAGTTCGGCGGGGTGGAGGAGCTTGTAGCTCAGTTAGAGCAAGATGTAAGGCAGGCGCGGGAGATAGCCGCGGCTCGCAATAAAAGCTAAAAAGTATGTGTTAGCATATATGCTGGAAGAAGAGATAAGAGGCAAGGATAGAGAAGAAGAGGATAGAGAGAAGTTGGCGGCAGTGGAGAACAAAGAGAAGATCATCGAGGAGTACAGGACCCACGAGAGCGACACCGGGTCTCCCGAGGTGCAGGTGGCGATACTTACCGAGCGGATCAATCACCTCACCGAGCACCTGCGGGTTCACAAGCACGACTATCATTCCCGGCGGGGGCTTCTAAAGATGGTCGGCCGCCGGCGGCGGCTGCTAAGGTACCTGCAGAATCAGGACGTCGAGCGCTACAGGGCGCTCATCTCGCGGCTCGGCCTGCGCCGGTAACGAAGATCCAAGAGGAGAAATACATGATGCGCCTAGAGATACCCATCGGCGAGCGCTCGCTCGTGCTTGAGACCGGGAAGCTGGCCCGGCAGGCGGGCGGTGCGGTAACCGCGCGGCTCGGGGACACGCTCGTGCTCTCCACGGCCACGCGTTCGCAGACGCCGCGGGAGGGGGCAGGATTCCTGCCGCTCAGCGTGGACATAGAGGAGAGGATGTCGGCCGCCGGCAAGATCCCCGGCGGCTACATCAAGCGGGAGGGACGTCCGAGTGAGAAGGCCATTCTGACCGCCCGGCTCACCGACCGGCCGCTGAGGCCGCTCTTCCCGGAGAACTACTTCTACGAGGTACAGATCATCGGGACCGTATTTGCCGCCGATCAGGAGACGCCCTACGACACGGTCAGCATGGTCGGGGCTTCGGCGGCGCTGGCGATTTCGGACATCCCGTTCCGGGGGCCGATCGGGGCGGTGCGCGTGGGGCGGGGCCCCGACGGCGAGTTCATCCTCAACCCGACCTACGATCAGATCGCCGAGAGCGATCTGGACCTCGTCGTGGCCGGCACCAGGGAGGCCATAACGATGGTCGAGGCCGGGGCCAACGAGGTGCCCGAGGGGCTGATCGTGGAGGCCATGGAGTTTGCGCAGCAGAACGTTGCGGCTCAGGCGGAGGCCATCGAGCGGTGGGCGGCCGAGGTCGGGAAGGAGAAGCAGGCCGTCCCGGAGGAGGAGCCCAACCCTCTGCTCGGGGAGCTGCGCGAGCGGTACTTGGGCCGCGTCAAGGACGCCATCGTCACCACCGACCGCCGGGCGCGCAACCGGGAGCTGGATGAGCTTCTGGAGGAGATGCTTGCCGGGCGCGAGGACGAGGAGGAGGTGCTGCGGGTTCAGGAAGCCTTCGGGACGCTCAAGAAGGAGGCGTTCAGGAAGCTATATCTCGAGGACCGCAAGCGCACCGACCTGAGGGCTTTCGACGAGATCCGGCCCACCACGGCCGAGGTAGGCGTGTTGCCACGGGTGCACGGGACGGGGCTCTTCACCCGGGGCGAGACGCAGGTCTTAAGCTCGCTGGCGCTCGCAGATCTCGGGCTGGTGCAGCGGCTGGACACGGCCGAACCCATAACCGAGAAGCGCTATCTACACCACTACAACTTCCCGCCGTACTCGACGGGCGAGACGGCGTTTCTGCGGGGGCCGAAGCGGCGCGAGATCGGGCACGGCGCTCTGGCCGAGCGGGCGCTCCTGCCGGTGATCCCGTCCGAGGAGGAGTTCCCGTACGCCATCCGGATCATCTCCGAGGTCCTGGAGTCCAACGGCTCCTCCTCGATGGCGAGCGTCTGCGGCTCCACGCTCGCGCTGATGGACGGGGGCGTAGGGATCAAGGCCCCGGTCGCCGGGGTGGCGATGGGCCTCGTAAAAGAGGGAGATGACTACGTCATCCTCACCGACATCCAGGGGCTTGAGGACCACCTGGGCGACATGGACTTCAAGGTCGCCGGCACGCGCGAGGGGATCACGGCGCTGCAGATGGATATGAAGATCACGGGCGTCTCCTCCGGGCTGCTGAGCGAGGCGCTGAAGCAGGCCCGCAGGGGGCGGCTGGAGATCCTGGACATCATGCTCAAGACCATCCCCGAGCCGCGGCCGGAGATCTCGCGCTACGCGCCGCGGGTGGAGAGCCTGCGCATAGACACGGACAAGATCGGGCTGCTTATCGGTCCCGGTGGGAAGACGATCAACGCGATCCAGGACGAGTACGGGGTCAGCATCACGGTCGAGAACGACGGGACGGTCTTCGTGGCCGGCGTCAATGCCGAGGCCGTCGAGCAAGCGCTCTCGGTCATCCGGGGGATGGTCAAGGACATCGAGGCCGGGGACATCTTCACCGGGCGGGTCGTGAAGACCACCAACTTCGGCGCGTTCGTCGAGTTGAAGCCCGGCAAGGACGGCCTGCTGCACATCTCCCGGCTGGCCCCGGGCCGCGTCGAGCGGGTGGAGGACGTGGTGAAGACCGGAGATGTGATCAAGGTGCGGGTGCTGGACGTGGACAGCCAGGACCGCATCTCGCTGGAGCGGGTGGAGGATTAGGCTCTTGGCCGACGCCAACGTTCGCTTGAGGACGCTGGAGAACGGGGTCCGGGTCTATACCGAGCCGATGCGCGAGGCGACGAGCGTCGCGCTCGGGGTCTGGATCCGGGCCGGCAGCCGGGACGAGCCGGAGGAGAGGGCCGGCATCACGCACCTGATGGAGCACATGCTCTTCAAGGGCACGCCGCGGCTGGACGCTTTAGGCCTCGCCCAGGCGTTCGAGAGCATCGGGGCGCAGGAGAATGCGGCCACCAGCCAGGAGTACACCTTCGTCTACGCCCGCTTCCTGCCGCAGCACCTCGAGAGGGCGCTCGAGATCATGACCGACATGGTCGTAAACCCGACGCTCGCGGACCTGGAGCGGGAGCGCGAGGTGATCGTGGAGGAGATCAAGATGTACGAGGACCGGCCGGACCAGATGGTCGGCGAGTATCTCTCGGGCCTGATCTTCAACCGCGATCCTCTGGGGCGGCCCGTGATCGGCACGGCCGAGACCGTGCGGAGCGTGGACCACAACACCCTGCGCGACTTCCACCGCGGCGCCTACACGGCGCCCAACGTCTTCGTCGCAGCGGCCGGACGCCTAAATCCCGAACGCCTGGAGCGCCTGGTCGAGGAGAGGCTCTCCGGCCTGCCGGAGGGCCGGCCCTTCGAGCGTGCCGCGCGGCCGCAGCCGCCGGAGAGTCGCGCCTCGTTCACCTTCAAGGAGACCGAGCAGTACCACGTGGCGCTCGGCGCCTCCGGCATCTCCGCCTCGGACGAGGACCGGTTCGCCATGGCCGCCCTGAACAACATCCTCGGCGGCGGGATGTCGAGCCGGCTCTTCCAGGAGGTGCGGGAGAAGCGCGGGCTGGCCTACGCGGTCTACTCCTACCACCAGAGCTACTCGGACGCGGGGGAGCTGGAGATCTACGCCGGCTCCACCGCCGGGAACGTGCAGGAGGCGGTGCGCGTGATCTCCGAGCAGATCGCCTCGCTGCGCGAGGAGCCGGTCTCAGAGGAGGAGCTCTCCCGCACCAAAGAGCAGCTCAAGAGCTCCACGCTGCTCGCGCTGGAGAGCACCGGCGCCCGCATGAGCCGCATAGGCCGCAGCGTCATCACCGGTGCCGAGCTGCTCACGCCAGAGGAGATCGCCGGGCGCATAGACGCCGTGACCGCCGAAGACGTGCTGCGTCTGGCACGGCGGCATCTGGCGCCAGAGCGGATGTATCTGGCAGCGATCGGTCCGAAGGAGCTGGATCTGCAACGCTACATATCCGCGAACTAGAGAAGAACCTGGAGGCAGATGGATAGCACCGCGCTGAGAGTCGTCCCCCTCGGCGGGTTGGGCGAGATCGGCAAGAACATGACCGCCTTGCGGCAGGCGAGCGGCATGATCCTCATAGACGCCGGCCTCTCCTTCCCGGACGAAGAGATGCCCGGCATAGACCTCGTCCTGCCGGACTTCACGTACGTAAGGGAGCACGCTTCCGAGCTCAGAGGCGTCTTCCTCACCCACGGGCACGAGGACCACGTCGGAGCCCTGCCCTACCTGCTGCGGGAGTTCCCGGAGGTCCCGGTCTACGGGACCCGGCTGACGCTGGAGCTGGTGCGGCCCAAGCTGCGGGAGTTCGGCATCAAGAACGCCGAACTGCGGGAGGTGAGGCCCGGAGAACGGGTGGACACAGCAGGCTACACTTTGGAGTTCATCCACGTCAACCACTCCATCCCGGACGCAGTGGCGATAGCCGCCCACACGGCGGCCGGGCTCGTGGTCTTCTCCGGCGACTACAAGATAGACCTGACGCCCATAGAAGGCGGGACCACGGACCTCTCACGCCTGGCCGCTCTAGGCTCCCAGGGCGTCCTCGCCTACTTCGGAGACTCCACGAACTCCGAGCGGCCGGGGTACGTGCCCTCCGAGCGGGTGGTCTCCAACGCCCTGCGCGACATCTTCGACGAGGCCCCGGGCCGCATCATCGTGGCCTCCTTCGCCTCGCACCTGCACCGTATCGGCCAGGTGGTGGAGGCCGCGAAGCTCCACGACCGGCTCATCGCCGTTACGGGACGCTCGATGGTGCGCAACGTCCAGATCGCGCGCGATCTGGGCTACCTGAACATCCCGGCCTCTATGATGGTCGAGCAACACGAGATCAACAACATCCCCGACCGGGATCTGGTCATCCTGACTACCGGCTCCCAGGGCGAGCCGCTTTCTGCGCTCTCGCGTATCGCCAACGAGACCCACAAGACCATCCGGGTGCGTCAGGACGATACCGTTATCATCGCCGCGCACCCGATCCCGGGCAACGAACGGAAGGTCTCGCGCGTCATCAACGACCTCATGAAACGCGGGGCCGATGTGCACTACAGCCCCTTGAAACCCGTGCACGTCTCCGGCCACGCAGCCCAGGAGGAACAGAAGATAATGCTCTCCCTCCTCAAACCCCGCTACCTGGTGCCGGTCCACGGCGAATACCGCCACCTGCGACACCACTTTAACACCGCCGTCTCGATGGGATTCCCCACCGAACGCATCTTCCTGCTGGAGAACGGATCGCAGCTGGAGTTCCGCGCCGGCGAAGCCCGCCGCCTGCAGAACGTCCCCGCCGGTATGTTCCTCATCGACGGTGCCAGCTTCGGCGATACGGCCTCGGACGTGGTCGTGCGCGAGCGCCAGCAGCTCTCCGCCGACGGTATGTTCGTCGTCGTCGCCCGCATCAACGCCCAGAGCGGCGAACTGCTCGGTGCCCCAGACGTCATCTCGCGCGGCTTCGTCTACATGCGCGATGCCGACGGCCTGCTGCAAGAGGCCATAGAGGTGGTGAGCTCCACCCTGCAAGAGACCGCCCGCCACCACATAACCGACTGGGGAGAGCTCAAGAACTCCATCCGGCGCGACCTCTCACGCTTCCTGGCAGACCGGACCGGAAAGCGCCCGATCATCCTTCCCCTTATAGTTGAGGTCTAATGGCCCCTGTGGTTGAGCTTCACGGTTCGGAACACCACAACATGTAGCGTCTCCTGTTACAAGCCCGCCTTTTGCGGTAGACTGGGACGCGTAAGGCAGGCGTAGTAAGAGATGGAGCGGAGGGCATGGCATCGTCCAGACGCACGGCCAACCGGCGCGGGACGAAGCGCAGGAAGGGTAGTAGGCGCGGTAAGCGCTGGAGCCTCGCATCGGGGAGGCTTTTCCGCCCTGAGGTTCTGGGGGCGGTTCTGGTGGTTTTGGGCGTCTTCTTTACGGCTGCGTTTCTGACCGGTCACGGGGCGCTTCTGGGTGAGGTGGGGAGGGTTGCTCTCACGCATCTTCTGGGGCTGGCCGGTTTTGCGGTAGCTCCGCTGGCGGTGGCGGGCGGGGTTCTGCTGCTGTTCGGGAGGCTGCGCGGGCGGTGGGTGGCGGGGGCGGCTCTAGTTCTGCTGGCGACTGCCACGGCGCTTGCGGCCTTCGTTCCGGAGGTCCGGCTCTTCGAGCGGGCGGTCTACCCGGAGTACGGGGGGATTGTTGGCAGCGCGTTCTACTACGGGGTGGGGCGGGTAGGGGGTCTCATAGGTACTGTTGTCTTCGTTCTGGCCCTCTACGCTGCCGGCATCTCGCTGCTCACCGGTCTGACCTTCACCGATCTGCGGACCTTCGCCGGCTTTGTGGGCGAGAGTGCGGGGCGCATCCGGGATGCTGCTGCTGCGCGGCTGGCCGAACGCCGGCGGGTGGTGCGGCCCCCTGCCCGGAGGCCGCTTCCGGAGCGGCGCGAGCCGGTCGGGGAGCCGGAGGAGCCTGCTGCTTCTGAGGAGTTCAAGGTGGTGCTTCCCGAGGAGGTTGAGCCGGGGGATACCTCGGAGGAGCCGCTTTTTACCGGGGACTACACGCCGCCGCCGGTCTCGCTGCTGCGGCGGGGGCGTGCTGGGGTTGAGCACGACGCTGGGGAGATTAGCCGCCGGCTTACCGGAGCGCTTGCGGAGCTGGGGGTTGAGGCGCGGGTCATCCGGGCTGTGGTCGGGCCGCGGGTGACGCGCTACGAGCTGCGGCTTGGCTCCGGGGTCAAGGTCAGCAAGGTGCGCAACCTGCAGCAGGACATAGCCTACGCGCTGGCGGCGACCGAGGTAAGGATCCTGGCTCCCATACCCGGCAAGAGCGCCGTGGGGGTGGAGGTGCCCAACACCCGGCCTGCTCAGGTCACGCTCGGGGACGTCTTCCAGGAGTATCCGGCCGGCAACGACTGGCGGCTGCCGGTGGGGCTGGGGAAGGACATCTCGGGCCGGGCGCAGTTCATAGATCTGGGGGACATGCCGCACCTCCTGATCGCGGGGACCACGGGGAGCGGGAAGAGCGTGATGCTCAACGCGATGCTCACCTCGCTGCTTCTGACCACCGACCCGCGCGAGGTCAAGATGGTGCTCATAGACCCCAAGAGGGTCGAGCTCTCCCAGTTTGCGAAAGTGCCGCACCTCATAACCCCGGTAGTTACGGACGTCAAGCGGGCCTCCAACGCCCTCTCATGGGCGGTGGCCGAGATGGACCGCCGCTACGAGGTTCTGGAGCGGATCGGGGTGCGTTCGATCGAGGGGTACAACGCCCGGGCCGACGCTCCCATGCCCTACGTGCTCATCGTCATCGACGAGCTCGCCGACCTCATGATGACCGCGGCGGCCAAGGTCGAGGACGCCGTGATCCGCCTCGCGCAGAAGGCGCGGGCGGTGGGGATACATCTGGTCGTGGCCACTCAGCGGCCGAGCGTGGACGTGATCACGGGCATGATCAAGGCCAACATCCCCAGCCGCATCGCGTTCGCCGTCTCCAGCCAGGTGGACAGCCGCGTGATCCTGGACTCTCCGGGGGCCGAGGCGCTGCTGGGCCGGGGGGACATGCTCTTCAAGCCCGTCTCTGCTTCGCGCCCCGTACGCCTGCAGGGGGCCTTCATCTCCGAGGAGGAGGTCGAGAAGGTCGTCGGGGTTGCGGCCGAGCGGGCCCGGCAGCGCTTCGTGGAGGAGGTCACCGAGCCTCCCAGAGAGGCGCGGGAAGAGGAGGAGATGGAAGACGAGCTGCTGCGCGAGGCTGCCAGCTTCGTGGTCTCCACGCAGCAGGCCTCGGTGAGCGCCATCCAGCGCCGCTTCCGCGTCGGATACTCACGTGCCGGGCGCATCGTGGATGCGCTGGAGCGCAAGGGGGTTGTGGGGCCCTATGAGGGGTCCAAGAGCCGGTCGGTGATCGTCGCCGAGCACGAGCTGCCCGCCATCTTCGGCGAGGAAGATGATTAACCGCCGGGTCTGCGGTAGACTGGAGGCAGTATGAGCACCAACGGGGAGGATAACGCCAGAGCCTACCAGGGGCCCGGCATAGGGCGGAGGCTGGAGCAGGCCCGCATCGAGAAGGGGCTTTCGCTTAAAGACGTGGAGCGGGAGACCAAGATCCGGGCCCGCTATCTCGAAGGGCTGGAGCAGGAGGACTTCACGGTTCTCCCGGACGCCGTCTACGTGCAGGGCTTCCTCAAGACCTATGCCAACTACCTCGGTCTGGACGGGGAGCAGATGGCCCGGGAGCTCAGGGCCCACCGCTCGCCCCGCCGGGACCGCAAGACCGAGCAGTACGCCCGGCCGCCGGAAGAGGAGAGCGACTTCAACAGGCCGCTCATCTCTCCGGGCGGGCTGGCCGGGACCGAGCGGCGGCGCTTCTCCGGCCCCACCCTGTTCACCATCGCGCTGGCGGTCGTGATCCTGCTCTCCGTCGTGGGCACGCTGTACTGGATCGGCCGCGGAGCTCAGCCCGAGGAGGGGGACGGCGGGGTCGCGGTGCAGGAGGGGGGAGCGCCCGCTCAGCAGCAGGCTCCCGACGAGGGCCAGCCGCCGCCCGCCGGAGAGGAGCAGCAGAACGGGGCGACCGGCGGCGAGGATCCCGGGGCGGAATCGGAGACCTTCCGGGTAGAGGTCAGCGTGCAGGAGCGGGAGGCCTGGCTCGAGGTCGCCGCCGATGGCGAGGTGGTGCTGGCGCAGGTCGCACCGCCGGGCTTCACCCGGAGCTTCGACGCCCGGGAAGAGGTGAGCATAACCTCCGGAGACGCCGGAGCTGTGACCGTCTCGGTCAACGGGCAGGATCTCGGCCCGATGGGCCGGAGCGGCGAGGTGGTAACCAGAACCTACGAGCACAAGGCCGGCGGCTGAGAGGGCCGTTGGGAGACACCTTCCCCTCAAGTATAATCTGGGTGCGCCAAAGAGCTTGAATCTCTGGAGGATGCCTTGTGGACAAGCACAGAGCTGTAGATACGGCGGTATCTCAGATAGAGAAACAGTATGGCAAGGGGTCCATCATGCGCATGGGCGACCGGGGGCCTCAGCAGGTGGATGCCATCTCTACCGGATCTCTGGCGCTGGATCTGGCGCTCGGGGTCGGGGGCATCCCGCGGGGCAGGATCGTGGAGATATACGGCCCCGAGTCCAGCGGCAAGACCACGCTCGCGCTGCACGTCATCGCCGAGGCGCAGAAGGGCGGCGGGCTCGCGGCGTTCATAGACGCCGAGCACGCCCTCGATCCGGCCTACGCCGAGGCGATAGGCGTGGATCTGGAGAGCCTCTACTTCTCCCAGCCCAACAGCGGCGAGGAGGCGCTCGGGATCGCGGATATCCTCACCCGCTCCGGCGCTCTGGACGTTATGGTCGTGGACTCGGTGGCCGCGCTGGTGCCCCGGGCCGAGATCGAGGGCGAGATGGGCGACTCGCACGTGGGGCTCCAGGCCCGCCTGATGAGCCAGGCCCTGCGCAAGCTCACCGCCAACCTGAGCCGCTCGAAGACCGTCTGCATCTTTATCAACCAGCTGCGGGAGAAGATCGGGGTGACCTTCGGCTCGCCGGAGACGACCCCCGGAGGACGCGCCCTGAAGTTCTACTCCAGCGTCCGGCTGGACATCCGGCGCATCGGGGCGCTCAAGGACGGAAGCGAGACGGTCGGCAACCAGACGAAGGTGACCGTCCGCAAGAACAAGGTCGCCCCGCCGTTTAAGGTGGCCGAGTTCGACGTGATGTACGGCGAGGGGATCTCTAAGGAGGGCAGCCTGCTCGACGTGGGTATCGAGCACGGCGTGATCCAGAAGAGCGGCGCCTGGTTCGCCTACGGCGAGGAACGGCTCGGCCAGGGCCGGGAGAAGGCCCGGCAGTTCCTCAAGGAGAATCCGGAGCTCCGGGAGCGGATAGAGGCCGAGATCTACCAACGAGTGGGAATCGCCCGCCCGGCCCCCGCCTCGGAACCGGTCGAACAGACCGGCTGATACCTTGCCGCGCATAACCCGGGCCGTCCGGCGCCGGCGAGGCCTCCTAACCGTCTACGTGGACGGTGAATACTGGAAGACCCTCGACGCCGGAGCCGCCGAAGAGCACGGTATCCTCGAAGGAGCGGAGCTCTCCACAGAGGAACTGCAGCGCGCCGGAGAATCCGCCGAGTACGCCCTGGCCCTCCGGCGCGCCATGGACTTCCTCAGCTACCACACCCGCTCCGAAGGCGAAGTGCGCGCCCGGCTGCGGCGCTTCGGACACGCCGAACGCGCCATCGAAAGGAGCGTCGCCCGCCTGCGCGAGCTGGACTACCTGAACGATCGCGAGTTCGCCCGCGCGCTCGTCCGCCGGCGCGCCGGCGAGTGGGGACGCCGCCGCCTGCACGCCGAACTGCGCAAAAGAGGCGTCCCCGAAGAGACCGCCGCCGCAGCGATAGAAGAACAGCTCGGCGGACGCCCCGAACTAGAGGACGCCCGAAATTTGGCGAAAAATAAGTATAATACTGAGGAGCGTTCCGAGTCCCAGGCGCGGCGGGTGTATCAGTTCCTTGCACGCCGGGGGTATTCTGCCGAGGTATGTGCGGCGGTGGCCAGAGAGTATCTCAGCGGTTAAAGTTTACGGGAAAGCTGTTTAGTTGCTAGAGACCGGGGGCCGTTCGCTGGGGCGGTCCCTCATGGAGGAAGAGAAGATGGAGATTGTGCTGTTAATCGCCGGGCTAATAATAGGTCTGGCGGGCGGTGCCGTTTCCGGGTATTTGGTTGCGAAGTCCCGGATTGAGGCCCGGCAGGCCGAGGCTCGTTCGGATGCGCGTTCGATCATAGAGGATGCGAACCGGGCGGCGGAGGCGACCCGGAGGGAGGCTGAGCTGGCTGCCAAGGAGGCTGCGCTCCGGATGAAGGACGAGGCTGAGGCGGAGATCCGCCGGCGGCGGGCGGAGCTGAGCCGGGTTGAGGATCGGCTGGAGAGCCGGGACGAGGCGCTGGACAGGCGCGAGGAGGAGCTGGATGAGCGCCGCCGGGAGCTGAGGCGTTGGGAGGAGAGCCTTGAGGGCCGGGACTCCCAGCTGCAGGAGCGGGAGGCCGAGCAGCGGCGGCGGCTGGAGGAGATCTCGGGGTTAAGCCGGGAGGAGGCCGAGCGGCGGCTCTTCTCCTCGCTGGAGGTGGAGCTTCAGGATCGTCTGGGCCGGATGGTGCATGAGAGGACGGTCGAGGCCGAGCTGCGGGCCGATACGGAGGCTCGGCGGATCATCTCCACGGCGCTGGAGCGGCTGGCTTCTGAGCACACCTCGGAGGCCACGGTCAAGGCGGTCTCGCTTCCTTCGGACGACATGAAGGGCCGGATCATCGGGCGCGAGGGGCGCAACATCCGGGCGTTCGAGGCGGCCACCGGGGTGGATGTGATCATAGACGACACGCCGGAGACGGTCGTGATCTCCTCCTTCGATCCGGTGCGCCGGGAGGTGGCCCGGGTGGCGATGAGCCGGCTGGTTGAGGACGGGCGCATTCACCCGGGCCGGATCGAGCAGCTGGTCGCCAAGGCCCGGAAGGAGGTGGAGAAGGACATCAAGAACGCCGGGCGTCAGGCGCTCTACGATGCCAGGATCTCGGGCGGCATGCACGGGGAACTGATAAAGCTCCTTGGCGCCCTGAAGTACCGCAGCTCCTACGGGCAGAACGTGCTGGCGCACTCCGTGGAGGTAGCCAATCTCTGCGGGATAATGGCACATGAGCTGGGAGCGAACGTGAAGGTCGCCCGCCGAGCCGGGCTCCTGCACGACATCGGGAAGGCGCTGGATCACGAGATGGAGGGACCGCACGCCATCGTCGGGGGGCGTTTCGCTAAGAAGCACGGCGAGTCAGACGAGGTGGTGCGCGCCATCCAAGCCCATCATCACGAGATCGAGATGGAGACCGTCGAGGATGTGCTGGTGGCGACCGCCGACGCCATCTCCGCCGCCCGTCCCGGAGCCCGGCGGGAGACGACAGAGACCTACATCGAGCGACTGCGCGCTCTGGAGGATATCGCGCTCTCGCATCGCGGGGTGGATAAGGCCTACGCCATCCAGGCCGGGCGCGAGATCCGGGTCATGGTCCAGCCCGCAGAGGTCGACGACCGGGTCGCCGCCAAACTCGCCCACGATATCTCCCGCCAGATAGAAGAGGAACTGGAGTACCCGGGGCAGATCCGGGTCACCGTCATCCGGGAGAGCCGCGCCACCGAGTACGCGCGCTAGGAGAGGATGCAGGGACCCTACAGAGATCTCGGCCGCGGCCTCGCCCGCCTTGCCGGACCCGAAGGCGCCCGCCGCAGCCCCTCACGTATCACCTCCATAGAGCATGCCGCCCGAGAACTGGTGCGTAACGCCCGCGACGCCGGAGCCCGTAACATACTGGTCGCCTCCACCCTCAAACGCCGCCGCTACCGTACCCTCACCGTTATAGACGACGGCTGCGGTATACCAGAACCCCACCGGGAGACCGTCTTCGAACCCGGCGTCACCAGCCGGCACCTGAAGCCCGTAGCAGACGAGTTCGGAGCCCACGGCGCCGGGCTCTCCCTCTACCATATCCGGCGCTCCGCCCTACACGCCAGGGTACTCTCCACCCATAACCCCACCTCCATCCAAACCACCTTCGATACCCAAACCCTCCCCGAACGTACACTCCAGTCCGCATCCCGCCCATCTAACTCTAACCTGCAGGCCACCCTCTCGAAACTGGCCCGGAAAAACCCCGGCGTCTCCATCTTCCTCGGCACCCCCTCCACCATCCTCGCCCGCCTGTTAGAAGATCATATAATACAAAAGAGCGGATCGAAGGAGCTCCGGGCCGAGGCTGAGAGGCTGGGGCTTGAGGTATCGCTGCGCACGGTACAGCGTGTTTTGCGGGGGGAGGTAGAGCCGGCGGGGAGGGTTAGAGAGGGAGGGGCGGGGATTCGGAGGCGGGCGGGTGGCAGAGGAGGGGGTGGCTCTGGTCCGGTGTTGAGGCTGGAGCCGGATGACGTGCGGAGGATAGGGGATATACTGAGCGAGGCGGCGCGGGCGAGCTATCTCGCCGTAGACCGCGTTGAGTCTGAGAGCGGGCCCGGCTACGTCAGCCTCAGGGTCCGGGTCTACGAGCCTGAGGAGGAGTATGATGAGTAGGATGCGCGTTGCGATCACGAAGAAGCCGGCCGAGTCTGGGGCGAGGAGCGCTCCGGCGGGGGAGCTCAAAACC
This sequence comes from Rubrobacter taiwanensis, assembly GCF_004337705.1. Taxonomy (GTDB): domain Bacteria; phylum Actinomycetota; class Rubrobacteria; order Rubrobacterales; family Rubrobacteraceae; genus Rubrobacter_C; species Rubrobacter_C taiwanensis. Next base: position 13,678 of record NZ_SKBU01000015.1, on the reverse strand, counting down.
GCCTGCATCCGGACCTTCGGCTGCCAGATGAACGTCCACGACTCGGACCGCATGCGGCGCATGATCCTGGACGCCGGCCTCTCGGAGGTGCAGGACTACGAGAGCGCAGACCTCGTGGTGCTGAACACCTGCTACGTGCGCGAGAACGCCGTGGACCGCGTGCGCGGGCACCTCGGCCAGCTCAACCGCCTCCGGCGCGAGGGCAAGGTCAAGAAGATAGCCCTGACCGGCTGCATCGGAGCCGCCGAGGAATCAGCCGAGCTCAAGGAGCAGTACGGCATAGATCTCGTCCTGGGCACGCATAATACTTACGAGCTGGCAGAATTCATCGGCCTGCCGACGATGCGGGAGACGTACACGCCGAACCTGCCGGGGGTAGAGGGGAGGCACAGCGCGTTCGTCACGATAATGACCGGGTGCAACTACCGGTGCAGCTACTGCATCGTGCCGGCGGTACGGGGGCGCATGATCTGCCGCTCGATGGACGACGTTCTGGAGGAGGTGCAGCGACTGACGGCCGGGGGCACCGAGTACATCACGCTGCTCGGCCAGACGGTCGACGCCTGGCGGGAGAGCGGGAAGCGGTTTGCGGATCTCTTGAAGCGCGTGGCGGAGATAGCACCGCGGGTGTGGTTCACCACCAGCCACCCGTCCAACATGGAGGACAGGACGCTCAGGATAATCGGTGAGAGCCCCTCGATAGTAAAGCGGCTGCACCTGCCGGTGCAGTCCGGGTCGGATCGGATGCTGAAGATGATGCACCGAGGATACAAGTCCGACCGCTACCGGCGCAAGATAGAGGTCTTCAGAGAGGAGGTAGCGGACGGTACGCTGAGCACGGACATAATAGTGGGGCACCCCGGCGAGACGGAGGAAGATCACGAAGCCACGCTGCGCCTGGTCGAGGACTGCAGATTCGACACCGCTTACATCTTCAAGTTCTCCCCGCGAAGGGGCACCGAGGCCGCAGAGATGCCGGACCGGGTCCCGGACGAGGTGGTGCAGCGGCGCTTCTTAGAGGTCCTGCGCGCAGTAGAGCAGAACGCGCTCCGGCAGAACCGGGACAAGATCGGCAGCATAGAAGAGATCTTCATCCGCGAGGGCCGAACGCGAAACGGCCGGGCCATCGGAGAGACCTGGAGCGGGCACGCCGTACACGTCCCGGCCGAAGCCGAACCCGGCAGCTACGTGAAGGCCAGGATAGAGTCGGCGGGACCGCACGTACTCTACGCAGGAGAGCCGGCAAACTGAGTAGAGAGCTGCTCGTAATCTGCGGGCCCACCGCGAGCGGGAAGAGCGAGCTGGCCGACGCAGCAGCCGAAACCCTCTCCTCCAAGGCCATCGTTATAGACTCGATGCAGGTCTACCGGGAGATACCGGTCATCTCAAACCAGCACCGCCGGCACCCCGCTTACCTGACCGGTATCATCTCCGTGGAAGATAGCTGGACCGTGGCCGACCACTCCCGGGCCGCCAGAGAGATCATAGAGCGCTCGGAAGCCCCGGCCGTGCTCGACGCCGGAACCGGCATGTACCTGAACGCCACGATACTGGAGATACCGCTGGCCCCCGCCGTGCCGCAGGAGATCCGCGCCCGAGCCCAGAGACTAGCCCGCTCCGCCGAAAACCCCCGGCGCCGTGCCCGCGAGCTGGAGCTCCAGCTCGCGGGCACCCCGGCGAGAGGCTCCATCTGGGAAGGCAGACCAAGATACGACGTGCAAATCATCTACCTGCGCCCCGAACGCTCCCGGCTGGACGCCAGAATAGCCGCCCGCTCCCGCCACATCACCCGCCACGGCCTCCAAGAAGCCCAGAGACTGCTCCAGATGAACCCCAACCCCTCCGTGAGAGATGCGGTCGGGGTGCGGGAGATGATGCAGGCGGCCCGCAGAAGAATCTCCCCGCAGGAAGCCGAAGAGAAGATAAATATCAGGACCAGACAGCTGGCCAGACGCCAGCTGCGCTGGTTCGATAAGTTGATCCGTACCCTGCCGGAAAATACCCCGGTCACCGTAGCCGAAACCCCTCAAGAAATCATGCATTCTATGCATGATATAATCTGCGCACGATGAACGGCATCAGCAGAGCGATACTGGTTGCGGCGGGGGAGGACCGGCATCTGGACGAGCTCGGGCGTCTGGCGGCGACGCTGGGTCTTGAGGTCTGCGGGCGGCTGGAGCAGCCGCGCCGGGATGGGGCGGGGTATCTGGGCCGGGGCAAGCGCCGGGAGCTGGGGCGTCGGGCCTCAGAGCTCGGTGCCCAGGTTGTGGTGACCGACGATGAGCTGACCGCTTCTCAGGCGCGGGTGCTGGAGCGGGATGCCGGGCTACCGGTTATGGACAGGACGGAGCTGATCATCAAGATCTTCGAGTCCCACGCCCGGGATGCCGCCAGCAAGCTGCAGGTCGAGCTGGCGGAGCTGGAGTACCTGCTGCCCCGCACCCGCGGCATGTGGACCCACCTGGAGCGGCAGGAGGGTGGTGGAGGCCGCGGTCTGCGGGGGGCCACGCGGGGGCCGGGCGAGCAGCAGCTCGAGTACGACCGGCGCATGATCCGGGACCGCATCCGGACCATAAGGAGGAAGCTGAAGGATGAGCGGGCCTCCCGCCGGGTGCGCTCGTCCCGCCTGAAGAAGAGCGGTCCTCCGGCCGTGGCCCTCGTCGGATACACCAACGCCGGCAAGACCACCATACTAAACTCTCTGAGCGGCGCCGGCCGCTCCGTGCGCGACTGGCTCTTCGAGACCCTTGAGACCAGCACCCGGCTGGTCGAAGGCGGCCGCGAGGACGGCGTAGTCCGTCCCGACTTCGTCGTCACCGATACCGTGGGCTTCATCCGCAAGCTCCCGACGCAGCTCGTGGAGTCGTTCGCCGGCACGCTGCAGGCGGCCCGTGAAGCGGATGTGGTCGTGATCTGTGCCGATGCCTCGAGCCCGGAACTCGCGGAGGAGATAGACGTCGTCAGGGAGACCCTAGTCGCCTCCGGTGTGGATGCAGAAGACGCCATCCTGTGTCTCAACAAGCTGGATGCGGTGCCCGAGGAGGCAAAGAGGGAGATAGAGCGCCGCTACCCGCAGGCGGTAAAGATAAGCGCGCTTAAGAGCACAGATCCCCTCAAGCAGAGTATATACCGGAGCATCGCCAGCCTCCGGCCCAGGATGCGCATCCTGATACCTCACTCGGACTACTCCGAGGTCGCCGGCCTTTACGGAACGGCCGAGATACACAGCAGCGAGAACACCGCCGAAGGTGTTATCATGGACGTCACCCTGCCCGAGGAGAAGAGGGAGAGGTACGCCAGATACACCCTCGGCTAGAGGTTCAGGCATGGAGGAGGGGGGAGGCTCTGCTCACTCGCCGGCAATTCATCCGGCTCTCGGGAGCGCTGCTGGCCGGAGTGTTAGCTGCGGGGCGTGCCCGGGAGGCGGGAGGCGCCTCCGGCAGGCCCCGGCTGCTCGCCACGGCGGGGGACTTCGACCGGTTGCGGGGCCGGATAGCTGAGGCTCCGGCGAGCAGCTGGCTCAACCACTACTACGCGTCCCTCAAGGAGGAGGCGGATGCCATCCTGCGGGAGCCGCCCTCCAGGTACGGCATCCCGGATCCCGTAGGAGGCAACCACAATCTGCTGCGCACCGCCCGCCAGGTCCTGCGCCGGGTTATGACCCTGGCTCTCATCTTCAGACTCATCCCCGATGAGCGCTACGCCCGGCGGGCCTGGCAGGAGATGCACGCGGCGGCCCGGTTTCCGGACTGGTACCCGGACCACTTCCTGAGCACGGCCGAGATGACGTTCGCGCTCGCCGTGGGGTACGACTGGCTCCACGGCCATCTGGGGCGGGAGAGGCGCACGCTATTGCGGGAGGCCATACACCGGAAGGGGCTCCGCCCCGCCCTCAGATGCTACAGGGGCCTGGAGCCGCACCGGGGCCGGTGGGTAACGGCCGATACCAACTGGAATCTGGTCTGTAACGGGGGCGTTGGGGCCGGGGCGCTCGCCGTCTTGGGGGAGGACGTGGACGGAGATGCGCGGGAGGTGCTCGAGGGCGCGCTCTCCTCCATAGAGCATGCCCTGGGAAGGTTCGCGCCGGATGGCGGGTGGCCGGAGGGTTACACGTACTGGGGGTATGGAACCTTCTACGCCACGGTGTTCATCGAAGCCCTGCGCACCTCGGGGCTTCCGCACCCCGACCTCGCCGGCAGTCCGGGGTTTTCCGAGACGGGCCTGTTCCCGCTCTATCTCACCGGACCCGGGATGAGGGTCTTCAACTACGGTGATACGGATGGTGATCTCTGGAATCCCTCGCCGCAGCTCTATCTGCACTCCCGGCGCTTTGGGCATCCCGAATACGTCTGGCTTCACCACCGGCAGCTCGAAGAGGGCACCGCCTCTCCGCATCCGCTGGATCTCCTCTGGTACGATGCCCGGCAGCTGAGTCCCTCCCGGGCCGGCCTTCCCACCTCCAGGCTCTTCAGAGGACTTGGCGTAGTGACCATGCGGGGATCCTGGGAAGATGCAAACTCCACCTTCCTGGGCTTCAAGGCGGGCAGCAACCGGGAGAATCATGCGCACCTGGATCAGGGCTCGTTCGTCCTGGATGCCCTGGGCGAACGCTGGGCTATAGACTTGCGCGGCGAACCCTACACCTCTCCCGGATATAACTGGCGGGAGGGACGCCGCTGGGAATACTACCGGGCGCGGGCCGAAGGACACAATACGCTGGTTATAGATCCTGGCTCCGGCCCGGATCAAGACCCCGAAGCCTCGGCCGGGATAGTCCGGTTCGGCCGCGCTCCTTACCGGACCTTCGTTATCGCAGACCTCACCCCGCTCTACTTCGGCCGCGTCGAAGACCTCCGGCGCGGCATCGCCATGCTGGATCGCAACTGCGTCCTTATCCAGGACGAACTCTCCGCCCAAAGCCCGGTCGATGCCTTCTGGTTTATGCACTTCCGGGCCAACGTCCTCGTCTCGAAAGACGGCCGCAAGGCTACGCTCTCCCGCGGAGACAGGCGGCTCCTGGCCGTGATCCTGGCACCCTCAGCTCCCGACGTGCGCTTCTCCGTGATGGACGCAGCGCCCCTCAAAAGCTCCCCAAACCCGCCGCAGGCGTCCAACAACGGCGTCCGTAAGCTCGCCATCCGCCTGCACCGCAAAAGACGCTCCCGCCTGGCCGTACTCCTCCTGCCCCTGAAAGAAGGAGAAGCCCCAGACGGCAGCCCGGTCTCCGTCATACCCCTCTCCCAATGGTGAATTTCCGATAAGAGGAATTCTCGGAAATTCATGCGAGGGGGTGGGATCACATTCTGGGTGGTTGGATCCTGCTATCCTTTTTCTATGTGTTTGAGAGATGTTTGAGGGGTGAGATCGCTTTGAGGGAGCTTGTGATCATGGTCGTCATTATGACGATAGCTATCGTCATCGTCTATACGGCGTTCCTGCTTCAGAGCCCGGCGCCGCCTCCGCCGTGAGCGCTCATTCGAGCGGCAGCGTGTTGTAGGTGTGGGCCTGGCTCGACAGCTCCTCGGCGCGGCGGATATAGCGCATGGTGGTCTTGGGGTCCGAGTGACCGAGGAACTGCTGGATCACGAGCAGCGGCGCCCGGTTGAGGGCCATGTTGGTGCCTGCCGTGTGGCGTATGGAGTGCGGCGAGATGGCCTTGGTTATTCCCGCCTCTCTTACGTACTTCTTCACGATGTACCTTACGGCCCGCGTGGTCAGCGGCCGGTCCTTGCCCTTCCTTGAAACGAAGAGCGGCTTGCGGGCATCAGCATGCGAAGCGAAGCTGCGCCCGCTCAGCAGCACGAACCGCTGCACCAGCTCCCAGAGATCCCGGCCCACCGGCACACTCCGGGGCTTCTCACCCTTGCCGACCACCCTCAAGAAGACCTGCCCGTCATCCACCTCCCCGAAGTCCCCGATCCTCACACCCACCACCTCCGCCTCCCGTAGACCACAACGCGCCATCACCGCCAGCATCACGTAGTCCCGGTAGCTCCTCCGCCGCGCAGCCTCCAACACCCTGGAGAGCTCCCTCGGCGTAAGTACGTTGTAGGACGAATCCTGATGCACCCTCGGACTCCGGGCAAAGTACTTCACCGCCTCCGGATTTACACGCGTCGCCCCACCCATGTACGCAAATACCAGAAAACGCCTCAGCGCCGCCAGCTTCTTCGCCGCCGTCGCCGGAGCATACCTCCCCGCAATGTGCTCCCTGTATAGCGAAATGTCCTCCGCCGTTAACTCCTCTAACCCCTTGCCCAACTCCCGCGCCAGATAGCGCAAAAACATGCGCAGCTCTGTATTATACGTTTTTACCGTCTGGGGGCTGGAGAGGGTCCGGAGGAAGACGTTAAGGAGCTTATCTTCCGGGGTCTTCCGGGTTTCGGGGAGGGTATTATTCTCCGGCATCGTAGGAGAGGATCGAGACCACATGGTAGGGTTCGAGGGTCTTGCGGCCGTTCAGGAAGGCGAGCTCTATGAGTACGGCGACGCCGGCTACTTTTCCTCCGGCGTTCTCCACGAGCTGGCACATGGCGCGGGCGGTACCGCCGGTGGCGAGGAGGTCGTCCACCACCAGCACGCGGGTTCCTGGGGTTACGGAGTCGGCATGAATATGCAGGGCGTCCTCTCCGTACTCCAGCTGGTAGGTAGCGGCGACGGTCTCCCGCGGCAGTTTGTTGGGTTTACGGGCGAGGATGAGTCCTTTGCGGGAGCGGTATGCGAGGGCGGTTCCGAAGACAAATCCCCGGGCTTCGGCTGAGAGTATGCGTTCGTAGTCGAGGTCGTCGGTGGCGCGGGCCAGGAGGTCCACGGCGGCGTGGAAGGCACTGCCGTCCTCGATAAGGGGGGTTATATCCTTAAAGGAGACGCCGGGTCTCGGGAAGTCCGGGACCTCTCGGATGTAGGAGCGGATCTCGGCGGCGTTCATGCTAAGAGGCGAAGCTCTCGATAATATTGGACATCATCAGCTCTTTCATGCGGGAGTCCACGGAGGCCAGGTGGCGGGCCTTGTGCATCGCCTCGGCCACTCGCTGCTCATCTCCCGAGCGGAGGTCGGGGTTCAGGATCTGCTTAAACATGGCCGCCTCCCGCTCGACGGCGGCCATGATGCCGCGCAGGTGCCGGGGCTGGATGCCGTACCGGGCCAGGTCCAGGGCCAGGCGCGCGATCTCGGCGTCCCGGTGCGTGATCTCGCCCCCCCGCCCGATGACCTGCACCGAGAGGAGCTCCTCGACGAAGCGTGTCTCGACCCCTAAAGAGTCGGCGAGCTCCTCCTTGGTGTAGGTGCGGTCCTCCAGAACGCGGGCGTATTCGGAGCCCGAATCACCGGTGCGCATGGAGGGAGCTCCGGCCTCGATGCGCTTCTTTATCACCTTGAGCGGCAGGTACTCCTCCTCCTGCATCTTCAGGATATAGCGCAACAGCTCTATGTCCTGCGGCGTGAAGAGCCGGTACCCGCCGCGCGTGCGCGAGAGGTTTATCAGGCGGCGGCGCTCCAGATAGCGCACCTTGCTGACCGAGAGCGTGGGGAACTCCTTCTTCAGCCTGGCTACGACCTCGCCTATGGTGTACTGTTCCTTGCGGTCCTCGCTGCCTTCCACCTGAAGAGCCCTCCCTAGGTTACGACGAACTTGAACCTGAACTTCCCGATCTGTATCTCATCCCCGTTTCGCAGGTCCACGGAATCCACCCGCACCCGGTTGACGTAGGTACCGTTGAGGCTGCCCACGTCCCGGATGCGGTAACCCCTCTCGTTGCGCACTATCTCCGCGTGCTCGCGGGAGACGGTCACATCGTCTATGAAGATGTCGCTCTCCGGCGAGCGGCCCACCGTCACCCGCTCGTCCGTAATATCGTGCATCCGGCGGCCGGCGGTGCCCTCGACCTGGTCGAGCTCGATCAGGGCAGCGCTCCCCGCACCACCCGCCGCCTCGTCCTCCTCGAAGAGCGGCGAGTAGGAGATGGTGGAATCCCCCACGCCGAGCCGCACCCCGCACTCGCTGCAGAACTTGGCCGTCTCGGGAACCTCGGTGCCGCAGTTGGGACATCTAATCATCTGCCCGGCGCCCCTCCATCAGGATGTCCGCCAGCTCAGCGGCGGAGAACCCTCCGCCGCGCCGGACCAGCTCGGCCCGGATGAGGTCTATCCTCCCGTGCAGCACCCGGCGCCGGTAGCTGAGCTCCCGCTCCTGCTCCACCAGCTCGTTCAGCAGGTCCCGCAGCTCCTCTTCCCCGAGGAGCGTGAGGTCCGGCATCTCCCTCCACTCGATCTCTCCCATATGCTGCATTATAGCTTCGCCTCAACCTGAAGTGAAATGTCAGGTGGAGCGCACCAGTTCTTCGACCAGCCGGGAGTACTCCGCGGCCAGCGGCTCGGAGGCTTCCGACTCGGCATAGACGTAGAAGAACGGGTGGTCCGGGTCTGGGATCATGAGCACCCAGCCGCCATCCAGATTGAGCTTCACGCCGTCGGTGAGCACCACGTCGGGATCGCTGCCGAACTTCTCGGCCAGCAGGCGCATGACCCGCCCCTTCTCAGACCAGGGACATTCCACCCGGCGCCGCACGACGTTTCCGACCGACTTGCCGAACTCGCGCCGAACTCTGGAGAGGGAGGCATGTCCGAAGACCTCCAGCGCCCGGCCGATGGTCACGAAGCAGTCCGGGGCTGGGATGAATCCGGCGAACAGGTACCGGCCGTCGGCCATCCCCCCTATGTCGGCGTGCGCGTCGGCGAACTTCTGGGAGAGGTTGCCGAAGCCGGTGCGGCTGTAGATAACCTCCCCGCCGTTCCGGCGCACCAGCTCCGCGAACTCCTCGCTCAGGTTGACCGGGATCACGGCCCGCTCCGGGCGCGTCTCCTGCAGGAAAGAGGCGAACATCACGTCCGGCGGCACGTAGGCTCCGGCGTCGTCCACGAAGTGCACATCCTCCCCCGTGGGCCCGACAACGCACCCGAACGCCGCCCCCACGGTCGGCACGATCCGGCTCACCCGCTCCAGGCTCTCCTCCAGATTGAAGCCCGTCTCCGGCCGGGCGACGTTGGCGTTGGAAAACCCCGAGACCACCACGGCGTCCACCTCCAGGCGGCGGAAGACCAGGCTGGAGACCAGCTCGGCCACCCCGCCGGAGAAGTCCACGACCAGGGCCGCCCCGGAGGTCCGCTCGCGGTCCAGCGCCCGCTCCAGCCGCTCCACGTACTGCTCCACGACCCGGCCCGGGTAGATTATGTCCCCGATGTCTCCTAGGAAGGCCCGGCGGTACTCCTCGCGCACGTAGACCTTCTCCACGCTGCGCTGGCCGGCCTCATCCACCGGGGTGGCGTCCGAGGAGTAGAGCAGGATCTGCACCTCCTGGGGGTCCTCCCCCTGACGCACGTAGACCCCGGCCGAGGACTTGCCGGAGCGCACATCGTGGCGCACCACGCCTACGTGGGCGGCCCTGAGGTCGCGCACGTTCACGCCCGTGGCGTTCAGGCCCGAGATGATGGAGTAGCGGATCACACGCGCTGAAAGCGAGGAGTCGCGGCCGCAGGTCACGATCGTGCCGGGCTCCAGCGTCGAGCCCAACGACTCCGCAAAGCGCATGGCGAACTCCGGCGTGATCTCCAGATTGAACTTACCCCGCACCATCCCGCCCCTGAAGAGCGTCCGGATCCCGGTGCTCTCGTAGATGATGCTCTGGGTCACGTTCGCTTCGGCCTCGATCTCCTTGTGGGGGAAGATCTTGACGTCCGGCGCTACCGTGGCGCCCTCCCCGACGGTCACGTCATCCCCGAGCGCGCTGCGCTCCAGGATGCGCGCCCGCGCCTGGATGTAGCAGGAGCGCCCGATGAGCGCGTCGCGAACCTCGGCCCCCTCGTCTATAAAGGAGCCCTCGGCTATCGTGCTGCGCTCGATCCTGGCCCCGGCGTTCACCACGGTGTTGGGGGCCAGCACGGTGTACGGCCCGATCTCGGCCTCCGGCGAGACGCGGGCGTTCTCCCCGATGACGACCGGCCCCTCCAGCCTCTCGTCCTCCACCTGGGCCCGGCGTCCGACGTAGACGTTCTCCCGCAGCCGCACCCCGGCCGGACGCACGCCCCGCACCCGGCCGTCCAGCACGTCGCGCTGGGCCTTCATGTATTGCTCCAGGGTGCCGATGTCCTCCCAGTAGCTCTCCGTGACGTGCCCGTAGAGCCGGCGGCCGCCGGAGAGGAGCTTGGGGAAGAGCTCCTTGGAGAAATCGTACTCCACGTTCTCCGGGATCTCCTCCAGCACCTGCGGCTCCAGCACGTAGATACCGGTGTTTATCGTGTCGGAGAAGACCTGCCCCCATGCCGGCTTCTCCAAAAAGCGCGAGATGCGGCCGTCTTCCTCGGTGATCACGATCCCGAACTCCAGCGGGTTCTCGACGCTCTTGAGCACCATCGTCACCTCGGCCTCCCGCTCTTCGTGGAAGCCGAGCACCTCCCCGAGGTCCACGTCCGTAAGCGCATCTCCGCTAATGACCAGAAACCGCCCGTCGTCCAGATGTTCCTCGGCCAGCTTCACCGAGCCCGCGGTCCCCAGAGGCGCATCCTCAACCGAGTAGTGGATCTTCATCCCCCAGTCCGAGCCGTCGCCGAAATAGTCCTGGATGACCTGCGGCATGAACTGCAGCGTGACGACGACCTCCTCAAAGCCGTGCCGGCCGAGCAGGTTGAGGATGTGCTCCATGCACGGCGTGTTCACGATCGGGATCATGGGCTTCGGCTGATTGCTGGTCAGGGGCCTGAGGCGCGTCCCCTGTCCCCCGGCCATGATGACTGCCTTCACGGTTTGACCTCCTTCCGCCGGAGGGCCTCGGCGGCGTAGATCCCCCCGGATACTAACGACAGAACGAACCCGCCGTAGAAGAGCAACAGCCCCAGCTCCCGCAGCCCGAAGATGAGCGCCGCGAGCGCGGCCATCAGCGCAGCGGTGGCCAGCTTGCCGACGAAGTTGACCCTCAGGCGCCCCCTGAAGACGAGCCCGCCCGTCACGGCCAGAAGATCCCGGGCCACCAGAATGACAACAGCCCAAACGGGGAGTATCCCGCGTACGGCCAGAACCACGGCACATCCCGAGAGCAGCAGGCGGTCGGCCGCCGGGTCCAGCAGCTGGCCGATCTGAGTCGGCGCGCTGCGGCGCGCCAGCCGGCCGTCGAAGAAGTCCGTAACCCCGGCCGCCACGAAGGCCAGCGCCGCCAGCAGATCCCGCTCGGCCAGCAAAAGCCACAGGATCACCGGCACCAACAGCAGCCGGAAGAGGGTGAGCGCGTTGGCCGCGGTGAGTATCCTGTCGCTGGTCTGCATCGCTAGAAGACTAACACACGCTTACCGGCTGCTCTTGAGCCTGATCCCGAGGCTTACCCCGTGAAGATCGTAGCGCTCCCGGAAGGCGTTCTCCAGATAGCGCACGTAGCTCTCCGGTATGTCCGCCGGACGCGTCGCGAAGAGCGTGAAGACGGGCGGCGCCTGCCCGGTCTGGGTGGCGTACCGGATCTTGACCCCGCCCGGCGGCGCGCTGCGCCCGACCACCGAGCTCACGAACTCTGCCACCTCGTGCGTCCCGAGCCGGAGGTTGAAGGCCCGGTAGAGGTCCGCCGCGAAGGGAATGACCCGGTCCACGCCCCGACCGGTGAGCGCAGAGATCCCGAGCAGCTTCGGCTTGAGGTCCGTCATCCGGTAGGCGACCTGCCCCTCTATCTCGCGCAGCCGCCCGGGCGTGACGAGATCCCGCTTGTTGACCAGCACCCCGAAGGCCCGGCGGGCCTCGGCTATCTCCCGCGCTATCTGTAAATCTCCGCCCACCACCCCCTCCCGGGCGTCCACGAGCAACAGCGAGACGTCGGAGCGCCGGATCGCCTCGTAGGTGCGCAGGGCCGCATAGTAAGGAACCCCGGCCTCCCTCTTCGCCCGGCGCCCCACCCCCGCCGTGTCTAGCAGCACGTAGCGCTCCTCCCCCAGTACGAGCTCTGTCTCTATCGCGTCGGTGGTCGTCCCGGCCGCCTCCGAGACCACGGCCCGCTCGGCGTCCAGCAGGCGGTTGAGCAGCGTGCTCTTCCCGACGTTCGGCCGGCCCACTATGGCTATGCGGGGAGCCCGAACCTCCGCCCCTGCCCCCGCCTCCGGCAGCCGGGCTACTATCTCGTCTAGAAGATCCCCGACCCCGAGGCCGTGCTCGGCAGAGATGCCGTACGGCTCCCCCTCGCCCAGAGCATAGAAGCGGTAGCGGTCCGAATCGTCGGCTGGATCGTCGAGCTTGTTTACGGCCAGGACGACCTCTCCCGAAGCCTCCCGCAGCACACGGGCGATGGCCGCATCTACCTCGGTGACGCCCAGCCGGGCATCGGTGAGATGCACCACGACGTCCGCCTCCTCGGCGGCGATCCTGGCCTGCAGCGTGACCAGCGCTTCCAGCCCGACCTTCGCAGCGGGCTCCATGCCCCCCGTGTCCACCAGCGTAAACTCCCTCCCGGCCCACTCCGCCCGCTGGTAGGTGCGGTCGCGCGTGGTTCCGGGCGTCTCGGAGACCACGGCCTTCCTCCGCCGCAGGATGCGGTTGACGAGCGTGGACTTGCCCACGTTCGGAGCCCCCACGATGGCCACGACCGGCGGCCGGCTCATACTCCCCCCTCCTTCTCCGGCCTTAAATCGTAGATGCGCTGCAGCACACCGGCCGCTATCTTGCGGTAGGCTTCTCCGCCCCGGACCCCTTCCTCGATCCTTATCGGATCCCCGATGTATATCTCCAGCCGCTCCCCGCGCAGACGCGCCAGCGGCCCCGGGATGCTCCCCACGTAGACCGGCACGACCGGAGCCCCGGTGCGCACCGCGAGCATCGCAACCCCGCTCTTGGCCTGAGCACGCGGCAGGCTCTCCCGCTGACGGGTCCCCTCGGGGAAGATGCCGAGCGCCTCCCCCTCTCTGAGCAGCTCCATGGAGCGGCGGAGGGCGGCCCGCCCGCCCTTCTGCCGGTCCACCGGGAAAGCCCCCACGAAGTACAGAACCCGGGCGAAGGGACCGAAACTGAAGAGCTCTTTCTTGGCCATCCACTTGACCCACCGGGGCACCGCCATGGAAACTATTATCGGGTCGACAAAACGCCGGTGGTTGGCGGCGATCACGAGCGGCCCCTCAGCGGGAACTCTCTCCTCACCATACACCGTAAACCCCAGAACGACGCGCGCCACGGCGTTCACCACGACACGGGCGATCCTGTAGAAAGGCGGCACCTCAACACCCCCGCTTCACGAGCGCGAGCACCCGGCTTACGACCTCTCCGAGCCCGAGCCCCGTGGTGTCTATCTCCACGGCATCGCCGGCGATCCGCAACGGAGAATCCTCGCGCTCGGAGTCCCGCCGGTCCCGGTCGAGGATCGCATCCCGGATGCGGTCCAGCTCCGCCTCCCGGCCACTCTGGCGCGCCCGACGCCGCGCCCGCTCCTCGGGCGTGGCCGAAAGATAGACCTTGACCTCGGCGTCCGGCAGCACCACCGTCCCGATGTCCCGACCCTCCATAACGACGGACCCGGCAGCCTCGGCCGCCGCCCGCTGCCGCCCGACCAGCACCCGCCGCACCACCGGATGCCGGGAGACCTCCGAAGCCGCAGCACTCACCTCCGGCGTCCGGAGCGCGGAATCCGGCACCTTCTCGCCCGAGATCTCAACCCCCCC
>NZ_SKBU01000014.1 GCF_004337705.1 Rubrobacter taiwanensis | reverse complement strand
CCCCCCACCCTCTACGAGATCCGGACCGGCCTCGACCGGGCCGCCGAAGAAGCCGGCCGCCAGACCCCCCTGGGCCGCTGGTTCCTCCAGCGCGCCAGAAACCTCCCCGGTGCCGACCTCCCCGAAGACCCCGGCTACATGCCCGTGTGACCGAAACTAAGAGACCGGCAGACAAAACACCGGCAAGACCACCCGCGGCACGAAGTCTGATTCAAAATATGAGTATAGGAATATAAGATTTTATTAGTGAACTCGTTGACATTAATGGGGATAGCGATATAATTTAGGTTAAGGGTAGGAGACACAGAGGAGGTGTCAGGATGGCATTAAGTCCGTTCCGGAGTTTTCGGGATCTGCAGAGTGAGATGGACCGCATGATGGACGACATGTTCCGGTCGTTCATACGTCCGGCGCGGAGGCGTGGTGAGCGATCTGACTGGGTTCCGGCGGTGGACGTCTTCAACCGGGGTGGGGATCTGGTAATCCGGGCTGAGTTGCCGGGGATGAAGCGGGAGGACATAGACATCTCGCTGCAGAATGGGGTTCTCACCATCTCTGGCGAGCGCCGGGACGAGCGTTCGGAGGAAGGCTCGGGGTATCTGATCCGGGAGCGCAGCTACGGTTCGTTCAGCAGGAGCATGAGCCTGCCGGACGATGTGGACGAGAGCAAGATCAGGGCCACCTTCAAAGACGGCCTCCTGGAGGTAACCGTGGAGGGGGCGGCCGCCGTGCAGGAGCCTCGGAGGATCCAGATCGAGGGCTGATGCCCCGCCCAAGACCTCCCGCCATCTGGCGGGGGGTCTCTTATTTTTTTGGAATAATTTTTTCGTTGAACGAGAAAAATTCTCCGGTGGTATGTTTTACGAGGAGGTTCGGGCGTTTAGAATGGGTCTGGAAGCATTGGGAGATCGGGGGTGGAGGTCGGTACCATGGAGTCTATTCCCAGCGCGAGCTACAGTCTTACGTTGAGGGTCGAGTTTCCGCATCGGGCGGGGGCGCTCGGGCGGATTCTGACGGCCGTCGGGGATGCGGGGGGGATGGTTGGGGCGGTGGACATCGTACGGATCGGTCACGAGCGGTCCGTACGGGACATCACGGTTAATGCGCGGGATTCTGAGCATGGCCGGCACATAGTACGTTCGGTGGAGGATCTCCCTGAGGTACGGGTCATCCACGTTTCGGACCGGACCTTCCTCATGCATCTTGGCGGCAAGATCGAGGTTCGCTCCAAGATGCAGCTCAGGACGCGCGACGACCTCTCGATGGCCTACACGCCTGGTGTGGCGCGGGTTTGCCAGGCCATAGCCGAGGATCCGGAGAGCGCTTTCAACCTGACCATCAAGCGCAATACGGTGGCTGTGGTCACTGACGGCACGGCGGTACTGGGGCTGGGGGACATAGGCCCGCGGGCGGCGATGCCGGTCATGGAGGGCAAGGCGATGCTCTTCAAGGAGTTTGCGAACGTTGACGCGTTTCCGGTCTGTCTCGACGCTAAGGAGACCGAGGAGATCATAAGGACGGTCAGGAACATAGCCCCGGGGTTTGGGGGGATAAACCTGGAGGACATCTCCGCTCCGCGTTGCTTTGAGATCGAGGAGAGGCTCAAGCGGGAGCTGGACATCCCGGTCTTCCACGACGACCAGCACGGCACGGCGGTGGTGGTGCTGGCGGCGCTCATCAACGCGCTGAAGCTCGTGGGCAAGAGGATGGAGGATCTGAAGGTGGTCGTGAACGGTCTGGGGGCGGCCGGGGTAGCCTGCACCAAGATACTTCTGGCGGCGGGCGTCAGGAACATAATCGGGTGCGACCGCGGGGGGGTGGTACATGGCGGGAGGGACGATTTGAACGGTTCCAAGCGCTGGTACGCGGAGAACACCAACCCCGAGGGGATCACGGGCACGCTCTCGGACGCGCTGCGGGGTGCGGATCTCTTCCTCGGTCTCTCGGTGCCGGGGGTTCTGAGTGTGGAGGATCTCAAGGCGATGGCCGAGGATCCGATCGTGTTCGCGATGGCCAACCCCGTGCCCGAGATCATGCCCGAGCTGGCCCACGGGCATGTACGGGTCATGGCGACCGGGCGCAGCGACTACCCCAACCAGATCAACAACGTCCTCTGCTTCCCGGGCATCTTCCGGGGGGCTCTGGACAGCCGGGCGCGGGAGATCACGGAGGAGATGAAGCTCGCCGCCGCCGAGGCCATCGCGGGCGTGATCCCGGAGGAGAGTCTGGTCGAGGACTACATCGTACCCAGCGTCTTCGACGAGCGGGTGGCTCCGGCGGTCGCCGAGGCCGTGGAGCGCGCCGCCGCCGAGAGTGGCGTTGCTCGGCGCGTACGCAAGGACGAGGAGCGGGAGGGCTACTCGGGAATGCCGGGAGTATTGCACTGAGGGTGGGGTGAGGGCCCGCCGGGCCCTCACCCCCGCTCTAGCCCGGGTGGTTGAGGACGATCACCCTCTCTTCGGTCATCTCGCGCACGGCGTAGTGCGGACCCTCGCGGGTGTTGCCGGAGTCCTTGGTGCCGCCGTAGGGCATCTGATCCGCCCGGAAGGTGGGAGCTTCGTTGACGAGCACCCCGCCGAACTGCATCGCCTGCGCGGCGGCCAGGGCGTTGCCCAGGTCCCGGGTGAAGATGCCGGCCTGCAGCCCGTAGTTCGTGGAGTTGGCCAGCTCTATGGCCTCCTTTAGGTCCTGGTAGGTGAGCACGGAGGCCACGGGGCCGAAGACCTCCTCGCACGAGACCTTCATCTCCGGCCGCACCCCGTCTATGACGGTGGGGCGCAGGATGCCGTTCTCCAGCTCGCCGCCGGTGAGGACCGAGGCTCCATCTCGCCGTGCTTCTGCTATCCAGTCCATTACGCGCTCGCGGTCCTCGGGTGTTATGAGCGGGCCGACGTCGGTCTCTTCGTCCAGCGGGTCGCCGACCTTAAGCGCCTCAACCTTCGGCACTAGCCGCTCCAGCAGCTCGTCGTGGACATCTCGCTGCACGATAACGCGCTGGATGGAGATGCAGCTCTGTCCGGCGTAGGAGTAGGCGTGAGTGGCTATGGCCGACGCGGCGGCCTCCAGGTCGGCGTCGGAGTGGACGACGAGCGGCGTGGAGTTGCCGAGCTCCAGGGCGACCTTCTTCTTCTTGGCCCGCTCCTGGATGCCCCAGCCGACCGTGCCGCTGCCGGTGAAGGTGATATACCGCACGCGCTCGTCCTCGACCAGCATGCCGCCGACCTCCGAGCCGGAGCCCGGCACCACGCTGATGTACGCCTCCGGCAGCCCGGCGTTCAGCAGGATCTCGGCCAGGTTGAAGCCGGAGAGCGGGGTGGCCGAGGCGGGCTTGAGCACCACCGGGCATCCGGCGGCGACTGCCGGGGCCAGCTTATGTGCCACGAGGTTCACCGGGAAGTTGAACGGCGTGATGGCCCCCACCACCCCGATCGGGAGGCGCAGGGTGAAGGCCAGCTTGCCGGCTCCGGCGGGAGAGGATTCCATCGGGACCAGCTCTCCTGCGAGCTGCCGGGCTTCGACGGCGGCGAAGGTGAAGGTGGAGATAGCCCGCGAGACCTCCAGCCGGGCGGCTTTCATCGGTTTGCCGGCCTCCAGCGCGATGGTGCGGGCGAGGTCCTCGGCATTCTCCTCCACGCTTCTTGCGGCGCGCTCCAGGATCTCGGCCCTCCGGTAGGCCGGGATGGGACTCGACAGGGCTTCGTGCGCGCGTTCGAGCGCCCGCTCGACGTGCTCGGGATCTGCCTTGCCGACCCGGCCGACCTCGGAGTCGTTGTACGGCGAGCGGACGGAGATGTACTCGTTGGCGCGCGTCCATTCACCGCCGATGAGGAGATCTCGGGTCCTGGCCTTGGTCTGCATCTCTTCCTCCTTCTCCGCTCATCCGAAATATACCACCTGGACGCACTGCCTAACCGGCCGTACCATTATCCGTATGGCGCGTTTCCGGCAGATATTCGTGTGTGCGACGCCGGGCGAAGGGCGCTGCGGCGCCAGGGGCGGCGGTGAGCTGCTGCGGCTCTTCGAGGAGGAGGTCGCCCGCCGGGGACTCTCCGGCACGATGGTGGTGCGCAACACCTGCACCCGCCGCCACGAGCGCGGGCCGGTCGTCTTCATCTTCCCGGACGACGTCTGGTACTACGAGGTCGCTCCGGAGGACGTGCCGCGCATCGTCGAGCGGCACGCCGCTGGGGACAGGATCATGGGCTAGCGAATCCGAGGCGGCCGAGCGCGGCATCCATCGCCCAGTCGGCGGTGGTGAGGAGGCGCTCCCGCCGGTCCATGTAGTAGAGGAAGACGCTGCGGTAGAGGGCCTGAGCGGCGCGGCCTTCGAACCTCCGGCCGCTGACCTCGGCGATCGCGCTCTCGGGACCGGTGCTCACGATGTATCCCCGGTTGAGGTACCTGAACGGGGTTCGCCGGCCTCCCCGCAGTCGCTGCCGGATATCTCGGGCGGCGTAGGGCCCCTGCTGCACCGCGACGGAGGCGGTGGGGGGCAGGATGCCGTAGCGGCGGTCTTCGTAGGCCGCTGCGTCGCCGATCACGTACACCTCCGGGTGGGCCGGGAGGGTGAGGTGGCCATCCACCCGCACCCGGCCGAGATCGTCGCGCCCGGCGGGCAGGTCTCTCACCAGCGGCGGGGCGGATACCCCGGCAGCCCAGACCTTGATGCGGGCCGGGATCCACTCCTCTCCGGCCCTGACCGCCTCCGGATGTGACTCTTCGACCGGAGCGTTCAGCCGGACCTCTATCCCCACCTCCTTCAGCCGCCGCAGCGCGACTTCGTGGAAGTAGGGGTCCAGCCAGCCCATCAAGCGGTCGGTGGCCTCCAGCAGCAGGATGCGGGCCTGCAGAGAGCGGCGGCTGCGGCGCCGGAGGTGTTCGAACAGGCTCCCCAGCTCGAACGCCAGCTCCACCCCGGTCGTCCCGCCGCCCACTATGGCTACCGTAAGCAGGCCCGGCTCCCCGCTGCCCCGCTGCGCCCGCTTCCAGCTCTCGCTCAGCTGCCGGCGCAGCTCGAGTGCGTCGTCCAGCGTCCCGAAGAGTGTGAAGTGCTTGCGCAGATCCTCCGGAGGCGGGACGGGGACCGTACCCGGGGCCAGGATCAGGTAGTCGTAGTGGAAGATGCGCCCTCCGGCATGGAGCAGGCGCCCGGCGAGGTCCACGCTCTCCACCTCCGCCTGCGCGAACTCGCAGCGGGCCGCGCGGCAGAGCCGCGGAATGGATGAGACTATGCTTCCGGGATGCACGCGCCCGGCGGCTACCTCGTGTATGAGGGGGGCGAACGCGTATTCTTCGCTGCGGTCGATCAAGGTAACTTGGGCCTCGCCGGCGGGCAGGCTGCGGGCGGCCGAGGCTCCGGCGAACCCCGCCCCCAAAACCACGATGTGCTTCCTCGCTTCTGCCATCTCTCTAGTCTCCCGCCGGACGGAGCACTTTCCCGTGAACCTTACTACACTGGGGCGCTCTGCGCGGGGGTTTACAAAAGATCGCCCTTCCCATAGACTGAACAACAAGTCATTTGGGGATATCTGCCACTTTGACAAGCGGGAGAGCGGCCGGAAGTGGGCTCCGCTCTATCTCTAGGAAGGGGTAATGCTTGACCGAGAAAGAGGAGCTAAACGTAGAAGACATAGCGCCCGGCCTAATCGTGCGCCATACCAGCCGCAAGATAGGGGATCTCACTCCGGAGGAGGCTCGCCGCAAGCTCATAGCCGGCGAGATCTCTTTCTCGGAGTTCGTGGATCAGGCCGGGCCCGAATACCGCGAGATCCTCGAGTTCATGACCGAGTACGACCTGCACCCGGGGCGGCCGCAGGAGGTTCTGCACTGCATAGAGTGCTATGCGGCGGGCCGGGAGAAGGAGCGGCTTAAGCGGCAGCTCGCGCGGCTCTACGACACCGAGGACAGAAAGGCGAGCTAGGAGCGGTCTCTCCGAGAGGCGCCGGCGAAGGGCCGCACCTGGGCGGCCCGCGAGAAGCCCGGTTTCTCTGTATCCGGAGAGCGAGGGTGAGTTATCATGGATGCTGTGAGCGGTGCAATCTTCATAATCCTCCTCATTATCGCCGTGTTTTTAGCAGCGGCCTTCGCTCTCACCAGGAGGACCTACGAGGTTCAGAACCTCTCCGACGGCGAGTATCTGGAGCTGGACGGCGCCTGGATCCGCTACAGGGTGAGCGGTGGCGGGCCGCCGGTGCTGCTGGTACACGGCTGGATGACCTCCTCGGAGCTCTGGGAACCGGTGGCCCGCGCGCTGGAGCGGCAGCATACGGTCTACCGGCTGGATCTGCGGGGCTTCGGGGATTCGGACAAGCCCGCTTCCGGGTACGGCATCCGCAACGGCAGCCGGCTGCTGTACGCCTTCGCGGCGCACTTCGGCCTCACCGGCGTGACGGTGGTCGGGCACGATCTCGGCGGGGCGATGGCCGTCAAGCTGGCGGCGGATCACCGCGAGATCGTGGGCCGGCTGGTTCTGGTCGCCACTCCGGCGAGCGAGGAGCAGATGGATCTTCCGAACCTGTTGTGGCTCTCGACGCTGCCGGTTGTCGGGCCGGTCTTCTACTCCGTGGCGCGTCTGGTCCCGCAGATCAGGGAGTGGTGGCTCCGGCCGTTCGTCTCGGATCCCTCCGCCCTGACCGGGGAACTGATCGAGGCCACGGGCAGGCCCACCCCGGCGGCCGTGCTCCGGACCTACAGAACCGCCCGGCGCGAGCTCACCCGCGGGCGGCTCACGCGGCAGGCCAGGCTGCTGGATATTCCGGCTCTTATCCTGGCCGGAGAGGAGGACGCGGTCGTGGACCCCGCGGCCACGGTCGACTGGGCGCGGACGCTCAAGAACTCCGAGGTCGTGCTCATGCCGGGCTGCGGGCATCTGCCGATGCTGGAGCGTCCGGAGGAGTTCGTCGAGCACCTCGCCTCCGCGCTCGGGGGCTCCGGGGAGGGGGACACCGCGGAGTATCCCGTCGAGAACGCTCCCGCGCCGGAGGGCGAGCCCCGCCGTCCCGGGGGTTACAGCTTCGTGGACGACGACCTCTTCCAGAACCTGAGCGATCCCCGCAGGAGGCGCAGCCCGGAGCCCGAAGCGCCGGAGGCTGCCGGCGAGGAGCCCGAACCGCCGCGCGAGGAACCCCGCCGGGAGCGCGAGCCCGAAGAGGGTGAGGCGCGCGCGGGCGAACCGGACAGCGACAGGAAGCCCGGAGAGGAGATGGAGCGCTCGGAGTTCATGCGCCAGCTCTCGGAGAGGCTGCGGAGTGCGCGGGACAGGAGGCGCCGCGACTCCGGAGCGAGTGAGCGTTAGCGCGTTCTACACGGGCTTCTCGAGGTAGAGCCATTCCCTTATGCCCAGTGCCACGCCCGTGATGAGCGAGCGCTGCCGGGAGGTCTCCCGGAAGCCCAGGGATTCGTAGAGCCTGAGTGCCGGGAAGTTGTTCCCGCTCACCTGCAGGCCGAGCGTGTCCTTGCCATTCTCCCGGCCCCAGTCTTGGGCGGCCCGCAGCAGGGTCCGGGCCATTCCCGAGCGCCGGTAGGCGGGGGCCACGACCAGACGCTCCACGTAGGCTTCCGAAGGCCGGATCTCGTGCCGGGGGTAGGAGAGCAGCAGCGCCGCCCGCCAAGCGTACAGGAGTCCCAGGTGCCGCCTGAGGGAGCGCCAGAGCTCGCGCGAGAGAGCGAGATCGTCGGCTCCGTGCTCCCGGATGCCGAGCGTGGCGGCGATCTCGGTGCCGGAGTCTATGACCAGCGAGCAAGCTCCCGCGCAGGTGCGCTCCAGACGCACCCAGTCCTCCATTATCCGGATCGAGCGGTCCATCTTCCTGCCGAAGGTTGGGTGGAACTTGTCCAGGAAGCCTTCGACCACGAGGCTCGCTATCGCGGCGTCCTCTTCCGGCCGGGCCGGCCGTACGGTGAACGATGCTCCGTCTGCTACCGTCATGCGGTCAGTATCGTATCAGCTGATCAGCCGCCGCCGCATCAGCCGCACCGGCAGCATCGCCAGCGCCGCGGTGAAGATCACTATCCAGGCCACATCCACCAGGATCTCTGGCGAAGGACCCGTCGCCAGCGCGCGGGTCACGTTCACCGCGTGGTAGAGCGGGGTCATCCAGGCTATCTCGGGCACCGGCGTCGGGAAGCCGTCTACGGGGAAGAAGATCCCGGAGAAGAGGAACAGGGGCGTGACGACCAGGGTGAAGTAGTAGGCGTAGAAGTCTATGCTCTTGATGAGGCTGGTAAAGAGCGTCCCCATCACGCTGAACATCACGCCCACGAGGAACAGAAACGGTGGCAGCAGAAGCGCCCACCAGGAGTGCACCAGCCCCAGCACGGCCAGCACGAGCGTGAAGGCCGTGCCGTAGAGGAGGGCGCGCGTCCCGGCCCACAGGTACTCGCCCACCACTATGTCCTCGGCGTTGACCGGTGTGGCTACTATCGCGTCGTATACTTTGCCGAACCTCAGCTTCACGAACGTGTTGTAGGTGCTCTCGAAGGAAGCGGCGAACATGGCGTTGCTCGCCAGCAGCGCCGGGCCGATGAACTGCAGGTAGTCCTGGCCGTCGATCTCCCGCACGAAGGCCCCCAGGCCGAGCCCCAGCGCGGCCAGGTAGAAGAACGGCTCGATGAAGTTCGGCATCAGGGCCGGCTTCCAGAACTTCTTAAAGATGGTGGCATCCCGCTGCCAGACCCGGAACGCCCCCCGCAGGGAGGGCCAGTGCATCCTCACTCGATCAGCCTCCTCCCGGTCAGGCGCAGGAAGACGTCTTCGAGGCTCGCCCGCCGGTAGAGGGTGTTCTCTATCTCTATTCCGGACCGGCGTACCGCTTGCATGAGCGCGTCCGAGTCGTGGGTGTAGGCGAGCAAGAGGTCGGCGCTGCGCTCTACGTGCTCGGCCTCGGTCTCCAGCAGCCGCTGCAGATCCTCCAGGCGGTCCGGGCGGGGCCGGAACTCCAGCACTTCGGGCGAGGTGTTCTCCTCTATGAGGCGCTGCGGCGCCCCCTCCCGGATGATGTTGCCGTTGTCCATGATCACGAGCCGGTCGCACAGCTGGGCGGCTTCGTCCATGTAGTGGGTGGTGAGGATGAGCGTGGTGCCCCCGTTGCGGAGCTGCCGCAGCTTCTCCCACACCAGATGCCGCGCCTGCGGGTCTAGCCCGGTGGTCGGCTCGTCCAGCACCACCAGCTCGGGCGCGTTCACGAGCGCCCGGGCGATGAGCAGCCGCCGCTTCATGCCGCCGGAGAGGTGCTCCACCCGCTCGCCGGACTTCTCGGAGAGCTGGACGAACTCCAGCAGCTCCTCGACGCGCCGCCGGATGAGCTTGCGGGGCAGATCGAAGTACCGGCCGTAGACCAGCAGGTTCTCCCGGACCGTGAGCTCCTCGTCCAGATTGTTCTCCTGCGGGACGACGCCGATGCGGCGCTTGATCTCCCGGATATCCCGGCGCACGTCGCGCCCCACGACGCTGAGCTCGCCCCCGCCGGGGATGACGACGCCGTAGATCATCTTCATCGTCGTGGTCTTGCCGGCGCCGTTGGGTCCCAGAAACCCGAAGCACTCACCCCGGTAGACCTCGAAGTCTATGCCCTTGACGGCCTCGAATTCCCCGTAGGCCTTCCGGAGGCCGCGGGCCTTTAGCGAGACGGGGGTCAACGTCCCGGCCCTCGCTGCGGGCGGGTTTGCGCCCCTGCCGTGTACCATCCGAAGAGATTCACGACCCCATATGGTATACCCTCCGGCTCCCCGGAGGAACAAATCTCTTAGCCGGTGCCTGCCATTGCGCGGCGATCTCGAGTATACTCCCTGACATGCAAGGGAAGAGCTTCGGTTTCTACGCGCTGGGCTTCGTCGCGCTGCTGGCCATCTCCGGGCTTGCAGCCTTCCTCATCGGCGTCTCCCACAGGGAGGACATCTCCGTGGCCCGGCTCTCGCAGCCGGCTGCGGCCACTCCGCTGGAGCTGGCGCAAGAAGGGCCGGAGAGAGAGAACGAAGGGCGCGACCGCAGGGAGGACCGGCGGCTACAGAGCGAGGGGCTTCTCGCCTCCGTTGTGCCTCCGGGCTCCGACCAGCTCTCCCTGACCTTCCCGGCGGCCGGCATCTACGACAACCTGGTCCAGAACACCAGCGATCCGGCGGCCCTGCACCACGGAGCGATCAAGCTCCCCCAGACCGGCTTCCCGTGGCAGGAGGGGGCCAACACCTACATCGCCGGGCACGTACTCGGCTACGTGGGGACGGGCAGCTACATGCAGTTCGCCGGCCTGCCGAACGCGGGTATCGGGGACGAGTTCTACATCACCGACGCCGGAGGAAACCGCTACACCTACCGGGTCTTCGAGACCCTGACCGTCAGCCCCACCGACGTGTGGGTGACGAGCCCCGTCCCGGGGAAGACGGTGGCCTCGCTGCAGACCTGTGTCGGTCCGAACTATGAGTACCGGCTGGTAGTGCGCGGCGAGCTGGTCTCGGTGGACGCCGCATAGAGACGTTCTCTGCCCCGACGCTCCGGGGATACTAAAATTGTGTAACATGATCCGGTACGTTCGGCCGTAGCGAGTGCTGGAGAGAGGAGGATCGCGCACCATGAACAAGGAAGAACTGAACCGGACTGCGACGGCGCTGGTGGCGCCGGGCAAGGGCATCCTGGCAGCCGACGAGAGCTTCGGAACCATTGAGAAGCGCCTGAAGGCCGTCGGCGTCGAGTCCACCGAAGATACCCGGCGGGCGTACCGCGAGATGCTGTTTACTACCGAGGGCATCGGCGAGTACTTAAGCGGCGTCATCCTCTTCGACGAGACGATCCGGCAGCAGACCTCTGACGGCAGGCCCATGCCGGAGGTGCTCAGGGAGCAGGGCGTCATCCCGGGCATCAAGGTGGACAAGAGCACTACGGCCATGCCGCTCTCGCCGCAGGAGAAGTTCACACAGGGGCTCGACGGGCTGCGCGGGCGGCTGGAGGAGTACCGGGGGATGGGGGCCCGATTCACCAAGTGGCGGGCCGTGATCACCATCGGCGAGGGCATCCCCACCGAGCGGTGCATCAGCGCCAACGCCCACGGGCTCGCTCTCTACGCGGCGTTCTCCCAGGAGGCCGGGCTCGTGCCGATAGTGGAGCCCGAGGTGCTCATAGACGGCGACCACACCATCGAGCGGTGCTACGAGGTCACGGAGTGGACCCTCAACCGCACCTTCGAGTACATCTACGAGGCCGGGGTCGAGCTCTCGGGCATGCTCCTGAAGCCGAACATGGTGATCTCCGGCAAGCAGTGCCCGCAGCAGGCCGGAGTCGAGGAGGTCGCCCGCATGACTGTCGAGTGCCTGCTGCGGAGCGTCCCGGCGGCGGTCCCCGGCATCGTCTTCCTCTCCGGCGGCCAGACCGACATTCAGGCCACGGAGCACCTGAACGCCATGA
Organism: Rubrobacter taiwanensis; assembly: GCF_004337705.1. GTDB lineage: Bacteria > Actinomycetota > Rubrobacteria > Rubrobacterales > Rubrobacteraceae > Rubrobacter_C > Rubrobacter_C taiwanensis. The sequence continues at coordinate 126,430 of NZ_SKBU01000014.1, read as the reverse complement.
ACCGCCTGTACGACAACCTGCCGTGGGAGCTCAGCTTCTCCTACGCCCGCGCGCTGCAGCAGGGCCCGATGGAGACCTGGGCGGGCAACCCGGACAAGGTGGCAGAGGCACAGAAGATCTTCCGCCACCGCGCCCGCATGAACAGCGCGGCCCGCTCCGGCAGCTACAGTGAGGAGCTGGAGAAGGAGCTGGCGGCTTAGAGGATGTCGCTCCGCGACGCTGCGGCCGGCCCTCTGCAGAGGGCCGGCCGCGCTGTTAGCGGGGTTCGTACACGTCGTAGACGATGGGTTCCAGGTTGCCGTCCACGAGGCCGTTGCGGTACTGGATGTAGCGGGCGCGCTGCAGATAGGCCAGCGCCGTCTTGATGCGGCCTTCGAGCTCCGGGATCTCGGCCTCGATCTCCTCCAGCCGGCCGGCGTCGAGGATGACGTCGGACTCGTCGTTCTCCTGCCACATCTCCCAGAGCCTCCGCCAGAGGGCGTCCATCTCGGGGGTCAGAGGATCACGTTCCATGCCGTATCACCTGTGCCTCTTCAGTTCGAAGACTACGTGCGCTATCTCGGGGACGAGCAGCTTCTCCATCGCCAGCCGCACGGCGTTGGCGGAGCCGGGGAGGCAGGCGAGGAACTTGCCGCCGGCGGACCCGGCCGTGGCCCGGCTGAGGATCGCCGCCGCGCCCACCTCCTCGTAGGAGAGGACGCGGAAGAGCTCGCCAAACCCGTCCAGGACCTTGTCCAGCTTGCGGCTTACCACCTCGTAGGTGGTGTCCCGGGCGGAGATGCCGGTGCCGCCGGTGGTGATCACGGCGTCCACGCCGGGATCGGCCAAAAACTCGTCCAGCCGTGCCTCTATCTGCTCCGCCTCATCCTTGACGATGGCACTGCCCGCGATCTCGTGGCCGGCCTCCTGGAGGAGCCTGCGGATCGTGTCCCCGCCGGTATCGGTCTCGGGGGTACGGGTGTCGCTGATGGTCAGCACCGCGACCCGCACGCTCTCCGGGGCGGCCTCGCGGTGTCGCCGGACGCTCTCGCTCAAAATGCGGCACCTCCTGCCAGGAAGGGGTTGCTCCTGCGCTCATCTCCTATGGTGGTCGACGGACCGTGGCCGGGATAGACCCGCGTCTCATCCGGCAGGGCAAGCAGCTTCTCCCGGATGCTGGCGAGCAGCGTCTGGTGGTCCCCGCCGGGCAGGTCGGTGCGCCCGATGCTGCCCGCAAAGAGCGCGTCCCCGGCGAAGACGAGGCCCTCGTCTGCGCAATACAGGGAGAGGTGGCCCGGCGCGTGGCCCGGGGTGTAGAGCGGGTCCAGAGAGAGGTTGCCGACCTCCACGGGCTCGCCCTCCTGCATGTACCCGTCTACCTCCGGAGCTTTGCCGAAGCGGATGCCCATCATCACGGCCTGGGCCGGGGCCTGCCGGAGCATCGGCTCGGCCTCGGGGTGGATCAGGACCGGGCAGGCGTACTCCTGGGCCAGCTCGGCCACGGCTCCGATGTGGTCTATGTGGGCGTGGGTGAGCAGGATCTTCTCTATCTCCAGCCCCGTCTGCTCGACGGCGAGCGCTATCCTCGTCGCCTCGTCGCCGGGGTCTATGATCACGCCGGTCCCGCTCTCCTCGTCGCCGAAGACGTAACAGTTCTCCTGGAAGAGCCCGACCACCAGAGACTCCAGGATCATGCCGCCCTCCCCCTCAGGAGCTCGACCAGCAGGCGTGCCGGGGTCCCGGTGGCACCGCGGGGGGTGTAGGCGTTCCTGGCCCTCTCCTCCAGCCAGGCGGTGCCGGCGATGTCCAGGTGCGCCCACGGGTAGTCCGCGAACTCCTTCAGGAACGCCCCGGCGGTAAGCGCGCCGCCGAAGCGGCCGCCGGAGTTCTTGATGTCGGCGGTGTTGCCTCGGATCTGCTCGGTGTACTCCTCGAAGAGCGGGAGCGGCCAGGCCCGCTCGCCGCTCTTTTCCCCGGCGGTCTGCACCTCGGCGATGAGGTCTTCGTCGTTGCCCATCAGGCCGGAGGCGTGGTGCCCGAGCGCTACCATGCATGCGCCGGTGAGGGTCGCGCAGTCCACGACCGCCGCCGGTTCGTACCGCCGGGCGTAGGAGAGGGCGTCGGCCAGGATCATGCGCCCCTCCGCGTCGGTGGAGACGATCTCGGCCGTCTTGCCCGAGTGCAGCCGGATGACGTCTCCCGGCTTGTACGCCTTACCGCTCGGGAGGTTCTCGGTGGCCGGCACGATGGCGACGACGTTCAGCGGCAGCCCCAGAGCGCCGACGGCCTCCATGGCGCCCAGCACCGCTGCACCGCCACCCATGTCGTACTTCATCTCCTCCATGCCGCTGTGCGGCTTGAGGGAGATGCCGCCGGAGTCGAAGGTGACGGCCTTGCCGACGAGCACGACCGGCGCGCTCTCCCCGCCCCTGCGGTGCTCCAGCACGATGAAGCGCGGCTCCTCTTCCGAGCCCCGTGCCACGGCCAGAAGCCCGCTCAGCCCCTCTTCGGCGGCCCCGGCGCGGTCCAGGACGGTCGTCTGCATACCGTACCGGCCGGCGATCTCCTGCGCTCTCTCCGCAAGGTAGGTCGGGGTTGCGACGTTCCCGGGCTCGTTGGCCAGATCCCGGGCCAGCATCGCTCCCGCTGCCACCTTCACTCCGATCTCTGCACCGCGGTTCGCAGCTCCGGCGTCGTCCGCCACGAGGGTGAAGCTGGCGAGCTCTGCGGGCTCATCATCCTCCTTCGTCTTGTAGCGGTCGAAGCGGTAGAGCCCCAGCGCGGCCCCCTCGGCCGCGGCCTGCGCCGCGTCTTCTGTACCCTCACCCTCCGGTACTGCCAGGGCGAAGGCGGCGCTCTCGCGCTTCAGGGAGCGGGCCTTCTTCGCCGCGGTGGCGGAGGCCCGGCGCAGCCTCTCCCGGTCGAACCTCGCCCGCTCCCCGAGCCCCACGAGCAGAAGGCGCGGCGCGGAGATGGCTCCCCGGCTGTAGATGAGGAGCGTCTCGCCCTCCCTGCCGGAGAAGTCTCCCGAGGATATGGCATCGCCCGCAAGCTCCCGGATCTCCTCCGGCGCGTCCTCGCCCTTGAAGACCCCGACGGCCAGAAGCTCCGCTTCCACGCTCCGCAGCCCGGCGGATAACGCATCGATCTCTACCATGCGATCACCCTCTCCAGAGTAGAGATTCTGCCCTCAAACCACGGCTGATTATACGTGAACTGAGCGCCGGGACGGCGAAGGGCGCGGCCTCCGCGGAGGCCGCGCCCTCCCATCCGGTGCCTACAGGACGGGCAGGTACTTCTTCAGCTCGAAGGGGGTGACCTGTATGCGGTACTCCTCCCACTCGTCGCGCTTGAGGTTCAGCAGGCGCTTGAAGATGTGCTCCCCGAGGCACTTCTGCAGCAGCTCGGAGTCCTCGGCCTCCTGAATCGCCTCTCCCAGGGAGGCGGGGAGGCTCTGGATGCCGAGCCGCTGCCGCTCGTCGTGGGAGAGGTGGTAGAGGTTGCGCTCCATCGGTTCCGGAAGCTCATAACCGCGCTCGATCCCCTCGAGGCCCGCGTGCAGCAGGGCGGCGAAGCACAGGTAGGGGTTAGCTGCGGGATCGGGGCACCGGATCTCGGCCCGCGTGGCCTGCTCCTTGCCGGGGTGGTAGAGCGGGACACGCACCAGCGCCGAGCGGTTGCGGCGGCTCCAGGCGATGTAGACCGGGGCCTCGTAGCCCGGCACGAGCCGCTTGTAGGAGTTTACGTACTGGGCGAAGATGATCGAGATCTCGCGCGCGTGGCGCAGCTGGCCCGCGATGAACGCCTTGGCCACGTCCGAGAGATAGAACTGGTCGTCCGGGTCGAAGAAGGCGTTCTTGCCGTTCGAGAAGAGGCTCTGGTGGGTGTGCATGCCGGAGCCGTTCTGGTCCTGGATCGGCTTGGGCATGAAGGTGGCGTAGACGCCGTGGCGCTGGGCGATCTCCTTCACGACCGTCTTGTAGGTCATGGCTTTGTCCGCCATCTCCAGCGCCGAGTCGTAGCGCAGGTCTATCTCGTGCTGGCTGTTGCCGACCTCGTGGTGGGAGTACTCCACGTTGATGTCCAGCTTCTCCAGCGCGAGCACCGTGTCGCGCCGCAGGTTGGTGGCAGCGTCCAGCGTTGTGTGGTCGAAGTAGCTGCCGTAGTCCAGCAGCTCGGTGCCGTAGGGGTCCTTGAAATAGAAGAACTCCAGCTCCGGCCCGACATAGAAGTTGTCGAAGCCCATCTCGTTGGCGCGCTCCAGAGCCCGGCGCAGGACGTGCCGCGGGTCGCCGACGTACGGGTCCCCCTCCGGCGTGCGCACGTCACAGAACATGCGGGCGACGGCGTTCTCCCGCGGGCTCCAGGGGAATAGCTGGAAGGTCGAGGTGTCCGGCATGGCGATCATGTCCGACTCCTCGATGTCGTTGTAGCCGGTGATGGAGCTGCCGTCGAAGCCCATCCCGCCGTCCAGGGCGTCCTCCAGCTCCCCGACAGTGATCGCGAAGCTCTTCAGGTTGCCGAGAATGTCCGTGAACCACAGCCGGATGAACTTGACGTTGTTCTCCTCGGCCAGCCGGAGAACGTCTTCTCTGCTCAACTCCGCCAAAAGTCTTCCTCCTTTGCGACCGGTGCAGCGATATCCCATATAATAGGGGGCGCAGTCCCGGGCGGATACGGCCCGGTGTATAACCGGAGAAGGGCTTTCTCCCCGGTATTTTGGCCGGATGTACAAAAGGCGGGGATACGGGCATCCTCGGCATCCGGGGTAGGGCCGGAGACGGAAGCGTTGGCGACCCAGAGATACGGGGGAGAGCGCATGGACGAAAGACCCGAGGAGCGCCGGCGGCGCGGGCCGCTGGACGAGGGCGAGACCGGGGAGACGACGCGCCGGGTTTCACCGGAGGGTGATGCGGACCGGACGCAGCGGATCCCGCGCGGAGATGCGGATGAGGAGCGAACCCGGGTGATCCGCTCCGGGGACGAGGAGTCTCACACGCGTCCCTACTCCGCCCGGGGATATCTGGAGGCCGCCGAGGAGCGGCACGCCCGCCTGCGGGACCTGTACGGCGGGGTGGACTGGCTGGCCAGCTTCGTCGGCTGGATCGTGGCCGGGGTGGTTCTGGGTTTTCTCTCGCTGATCGCGAGCGTGGTCCTGATCCCGCTGGGGTTCACGCTGGATATCGGGGCGGAGGACTTAGGAGCCACCACGATCACGGGCCTGATAATCATCGGGGTGCTGCTCTTCGCGGGCTACTTCGCGGGGGGATATGTGGCCGGGCGCATGGCCCGTTTCGACGGCGGCCGCAACGGGGCTATGGTCGTCGTCTGGGGGCTGCTCATCAGCATCGTGCTCGGCGCGGCGGCGGCGTTCTTGCCGGGCGAGCTCTTCGGGGCCGTCCAGCAGTTCGTGGCCGGTACCGTCGTTCCGGCGGTCGGCGGTCTGGCCGGGACCGGATTTGTGGGGCTGGGCATCCTGGTCGGCGTGCTGGCCGTCTCTCTGCTGGGAGGCTTCCTGGGCGGGCGCGCCGGGAGCAACTTCCACACCCGCATAGACTACACGACCTAGAGAGGAAGGAGGCTCGGGTTGGCCACGATACCCTTCGACGAGGCGCAGCGCCGGGTGCGGGAGCTTCCCGGCTGGGAGGTCTCGCAGAACTTCATCACCAAGACCTACGAGCTGGAGGACTTCAGGGCCGCGCTGGAATTCGTAAACCGCGTGGGAGAGCTGGCCGAGTCGGCCAACCACCATCCGGACATAGACATCCGGTACAACAGGGTCACCCTTACCCTGACCACGCACTCTGAGGGAGGTCTGACCGACAGGGACTTCGAGCTGGCCCGCCGGATAGAGTCCGGCTAGGGCCGCCCGGCGGGCGGGAACTCCCGGGTACGGCGGGCGATGTCCCGGGCCACCTCCACCAGGGAGCCGGTCTCCCGCCAGACCTCCAGCTGCCGCTCGGCGCCGGCGGGTTCGTCCAGAATGCGCTCCACGCCGGAGAGGTCCCTACCGGCCGGTTGCAGGTACTCCAGGAATCTCTCCAGCGCCCGGCGGGTGGGGATGCCCTCGTGCGTCTCGTGGTCTACCAATACCCCCTCCATCCCGTAGCGTTGGGCGCTCCATTTGTTCTCCTCTATCTCGCGGTTCGGGCGCACGGGCCGGAGCTCGCCCGCCTCGTACTCGCCGCGCAGCACGTCGCAGAGCGCCGCGCCCAGAGCTATGAGCGCCTCGGTGCGCCACAGCTCCGTCTGGGCGTCGAAGGCGCGCAGCTCGATCGTCGAGAGCACGGGATGGGGCCGGATGTCCCACCAGATCTCACCCAGTTTCAGTATCGTGCCTGAGCGCTGCAGGTAGTCCACGTACTTGAGGTAGTCGTCCCAAGACCTCAGTGGCTCGGGGAGCCCGGCTCGGTGGAGGGATCTGGAGAAGACGAAGGTGCGACTGGAGAGCATGTCCGTGTATTCGCCCTGCCAGAACGGGGAGTTGACCGAGAGGGCCAGCATGTGGGGTACGTACTCGCGCAGCCGGTTGAAGAGGTAGACCGCCTTCTCCTTCTCCTGCACGGCGTAGTGGACGTGCAGGGCGAAGGTGTTGTTGCGCCGGATGATCCAGCCCAGCCGCTCCTCCAGCCGCCGGTAGTGTGGGGTGTCTATTATCTCTTGCTCCCGCCACTCGCCGATGGGGTGCGTCCCGCTCGTTCCCAGCACCCGGCTCAGGCGCTCGGCCCAGCCGAGCAGCTCCCGGCGGCGGTCCGCGACGTCCCTCACCACGGAGGCCGGCTCGCGGTGCACGCCGCTGTTGACCTCTATCTCGCAGTCGATGAGTTCGCCCGAGAAGCGCCCCGCCGGCGAACCGCTCAGTATTTTCTGCGCTCCTCCGGCCAGCTTCATGGACTCCGGGTGCGCCAGCCACAGCTCCTCCTCGACTCCCAGCATACCCTCCGGAGCGCCGGTCTCGAACGCTTCCTCGGGGACCAGAAACTCTTCCGTAGAGCTGCTCAAAGCCCTCCCTCGCACGTATGCCCGACAGATATCGTCAAATAATAGAGATTCTACCTGTTGCTGCGGGAGAGTTTCCGGGCGCAGTAGAATATCCGCTGCATCGGACTGAGATGGAGAGAGGAGGCTGAGATGGTAGAGGTGGGAAGCAAGGCTCCGGAGTTTACCCTGCCGGCGGACAGCTGGGAGAGCAGGGTGTCGCTTGGCGACTTCCTGAAGGAGGGAGATGTCGCGCTCTTCTTCTACCCCGGTGACTGGTCCAGCGTCTGCACCGACCAGCTGGACGAGATCCAGCAGCACCTGGACGAGTTCGAGCGGCGGGGAGTCCGGGTGCTCGCCGTGAGCACCGATTCTCCGTGGTCGCACCGGGCGTGGGCGGAGGCCCGCGGCATCTCTTTCCCGCTGCTGGCGGACTTCAACAAGGAGGTCTCGCGCAGCTACGGGGTGCTGCGTGAGCAGGGCTTCCCGGACCGGGCGTATTTCGTTGTGGACCGCTCCGGCGTGGTGCGGGCCCGGCGCGTTGAGAAGACACCGAAGGACCGGCCGGACCTGAAGCAGGTCCTGCAGGATCTGGACGCGGTGCTGTAGGGGGCATGGACCGGGAGCGGAAACCGGAGCCCGGGGTCTCGCCGGGGCAGGTCTCCTCCGCCGCCACCACGGCTCTGACGCTCTGTTACAGCGCTCCGATGCCCGGCTGCGGCTCCCGCTACGCCGACCGGGACGTGGCGCACGAGACGCGCCTGCTCGGGGTTCCGCTGCTGAGCGCGGCGCTCGGGTATGCGGGAGAACGCGCCGTGGGAGAGGTGGTGCTGGATGCGGTGACGGCGGCCCGGAGGCTGACCGGCTCTGCGGACCTGCGGGTCGCAGGCGCTCTGGCTCCGCTGGCCCGCAGCGCGCTGCTGGGACAGAGGCTGGGGCTCGTGCTGCGGCGCCTCACACACCGCGACGTGCGGGCTTTCGCGCGGGCGCTGGAGGTCTCTGGAGCCGGCGGAGCGCTGGCCGGTGCCATCGAAGTGACGCTCGGGGCCGGAAAGGAGGCCACCCTCCGGGACGCAATGCGCTTCGCGGCGAACCGCGACCCGCTGGCCCGTGAGTACTCCCGGGGCTTCGAGGTCACGCGGCAGCTCGCCTACCCCTCCCTGATGAGCGCTCTCGGCCGCGCCGAGGCGATCCGCTCGGCTCTGGTGCAGGCGTACCTGGAGGTTCTGGCCGAGGTTCCGGATCTGGACGTGGAGGCCCGCGCCGGGCGCAAGGAGGCTGAGGAGGTCTCGCGCATGGCGCGCGGTGTGCTCAAGGCCGGAGGCGTTTACTCCCGCAGAGGGGTGCAGCAGATCTCCAACCTCAACGGCCTGCTGCGCTCCGACCCGCGCCTCTATCCCTCGGCCACCGAGCCGGTGGTTGCGGCCGCAGCCTTCCTGACCGCCGTGGAGAACGGTGCGGAGTTTCTGAACTACCGGGTGCGCCCGGCCCTGCAGCCGTAGCTCCGGCCGTGGTAGTGTAGGTGGAGATGTGGATGACCGGGGAGAGAGGCGGGTAGAGCGGATAGAGCGCCGCACGGAGCCCATCATGCTGCTGCTGGCGTTCGTTTATCTACTGCTGATCATCGCCCGGTTCCTGCCGGAGGTCCCGGGATTCGTCCGGGCGAGCCTGGGAACGGTGGAGCTCGTCATCATCGCGGTGTTCGCGGTGGAGCTGGCGGTGCGGGTCTGGGCGGCTGAGCGGCGGCTCGCGTACCTGCGCCGCAACTGGCTCTCCGTTCTGATCGTCCTGCTCCCCTTCCTGCGGCCGCTGAGGCTGCTGATGCTCCTTCCCTTCTTCCTCAGGACCCTCAGCGGCCTGCGGCGGCTGCTCGGGCGCTACCGGGGCGCCTATGTGGCTGCCGTTGCGGCCCTCTCGGTATTCACGGCGGCGCTGCTGATGCTGGCCTTCGAGCGGCGGGCCAACGCGGAGATAGAGAACTTCGCCGACGCTCTGTGGTGGGCGTTCGTGACCATAACCACCGTCGGCTACGGCGACATAAGCCCGGTGACGGGCGAGGGACGCATCATAGCTGTCTTTCTGATGGTGCTCGGCATAACCCTCTTCGGCGTTCTGACGGCCGGCCTCGCCGCGTTCTTTGTCGAGGGGGCCTCCTGGGAGGAGGAGCCGGAAGAGGTGACCGCCCGGGACATCATGCGGAAACTGGAGTCGCTGGAGCGCCGGCTGGACGAGCAGGACCGGGCTCTGGAGCGTCTACGCCGCGCGAGCGAGGCCGGAATCTCGGACGAAGGTTGAGCCTTCCGGGTCCGGCCATGATCGGATACCCGGCTTTTGGCGGCGGCTGCGCTAGAATCTCTCTGCAAGGGTTCGTGGTATACGCGAAGGAGGCTCCTTGAAGGCTCTGGTAATAGTCGGGCACGGTTCACACCTTAACGCGGACTCCAGCCTGCCGGTCTACGAGCACGCCGAGCGCATCCGGGCTTCCGGCGAGTACGACGAGGTAGCGGAGTGCTTCTGGAAGGAGGAGCCCTCCATGCGGCACGTGCTGGATACCGTGGAGGCCGGGGAGGTGTACGTCGTTCCGGCTTTCATCTCCGAGGGATACTTCACGCAGCAGGTGATCCCGCGTGAGCTGGGGCTGGAGGGCGAGGTGACGCATCGTCCGGATGGCAAGACCGTATATTACGCCGGGCCGCTGGGGACGTTCGAGCTGATGGCGGACGTGATCCTGGAGCGGGCTGCGGACCTCACCGCCGGGCACGACCTCTCCGGCGGCCGGAGGGCTCTGGTGCTGCTCGGGCACGGCACGGACCGCAACCAGAACAGCAGCGGCGTCATCTACCTCAACGCCGGCCGTATCCGGGAGCGTGGCGTCTACGACCTGGTAGAGGTCGGGTTTCTGGACCAGGAGCCCGAGATCGTGGACGTGGTAGAGAACATCCCGGCCGGGCACGTCGTCGTCATCCCGGTCTTCGTGGCCGAGGGGTGGCACACGAAGGAGACCATCCCGGAGGATCTGGAGCTCACCGGGGAGGTGACCCGCCGCCCGGACAAGACCATCTACTACGGCGCCCCGGTCGGGACGCACCCGGCTATGGCGGATCTCATCGCCGCCCGCGCCCGGGAGCTGGCCCTTGTCCGGGGCTGACCGGCCGGTAGCCGCCGCGGCCCGGGAGGCCTTTGCGGAGTGGGTGGCCGCTTCCCGGGAGGGGCGGCGCTTCGGGCAGCTCCTGGTCCGCCGCGCGGAAGACGGCTACGAGCTGCGGCACCTAGCGGACGCCGGCCGGGAAGATCTCCGGCCCCTCGCAGGCCCCGCCGCGGCCCGGGAGATAGCCCGGACCACCGAAGGGGGTGAGCACCGGCCGCTCAAGACCTCGCCGAACCTGCGCCGGGGCTGGACGTTGCGGGTTGAGGACGAGCGCGAGCTGGCTGCCGCTCTCAACTACCTCTATCCGGCGGCTCTCGTGCACTGGCACCTGGAGCGCGCCGGCCGGCTGCCCGTTACGCACTACCGGGAGACGGCGGGGCGGCAGAGCGGGATCTACGAGATAGTCCGGAACCTCTCCGATGAAGGGGTGCAGGCCGCAGCCCGGGCGCACTGCGAGGACGAAGTGTGCTTGAAGCGGCCTCTTTGGGGCGTGGATGCCGGGACGCCGCTGAAGATGGAGCCGGGGGAGGGTGAGATTCCGTGCCCCGAGCCGTGCAGCCTCTTCATCTCGTTCGCGCGGCAGATAACCCTCTTCGAGCGCGAGGGGCGGGATGCCTCGGGCCTTACGGCGAGCGAGCGCCGGGATCTGGCCGCTCTGGTGGAGGCCGCGGCCGCGGGCGAGCTGCCCCCGGCGCGCGAGGGAGAGTTCAGCCTGCCCGGCAACCGGCGCAGGCTGCGCTACCGGGCGCTGACGCTCGTTCCCCGGTTGCGCGAACCTCTGGCCGATTGAGCTCCCAGGACGTTTCCCTCCGCCTTCTTGCGGGTAACAGCGATAGAAGAGATCAGAGACCTAACGGAGGTGTCGGAGCATGGCGTACTTCAGGAAGACCAGAGCGGCTGCGAAGCCGGCCCCGTGGCTTGCATGGGGTGGAGGCAAGGCCGCCAAGACCGGTTTGTGGGGGGCGAAGAAGGCCGCCCGGGCCGAAGGCAGGCTACTCAGGCGCGCGCTCAGCTCCCGCGAGCCCGCGGGGGTGCGCTGGTCGAAGTACGGCGCGGCGGCCCTCCTCGGTTTCCTGGGCGGGGTTCTCCTCGGTCGGCTGGGAGCGCAGGGCGCCCGTGAGGGGGCCTTCGGTGAGGAGGGCTTTGCCGCCGGAGTCCGCCAGGAGGAGGAGAGCTCCAGCACGACCTCTGATACGGGGGACTCCGAAGAGCATCAGGAGCCCGGGGAGGAGAACGTAACGGGAGCCGAGCGCGGCTTCTCCGACCCCTCGGCCGGGCCGCTGATCGGCGAGGAGCACCGCAGAGAGGTGGCCGGCGTGCCGGAGCAGCCGGAGGAGGTCGAGCAGCGCATCCGGAGTGAGATCGGCACCGACCCCCGCACGACCTCGATGCCCCGGATAAACGTCCAGGTCAATGACGGGGTTGCCGAGCTGCGGGGCGAGGCACCCTCCGAGGAGGCCCGGCGGGCGGCCGAAGAGATCGCCCGCAACACCGAGGGCGTCCGCGAGGTCCGCAACCTCCTCACCGTGAACCCCGAGGGCCCGACCAGAGAGCGGCGGGCCGGTGGGGAGGACGGCTAGCTCCGGATCATCTCCAGCAGGCGGTCGCGCTCGCGCTCCAGCGTCTCGCGGTTCTCGGCCTCCACGTTCAGGCGCAGCAGCGGCTCGGTGTTCGAGGGGCGGAGGTTGAACCACCAGCTCCCCATATCCACGGTGAGCCCGTCCAGGTGGTCTATCTTCGCTCCTCTGGCGGCGAAGTATTCCTCGATCTCCTTCAGTTTTGCCTGCTGGTCCGCCACCTCGCTGTTGATCTCCCCGCTGCGCACGTAGGGGTCTATCGGGGCGAGAAGCTCTGAGATGGGGCCGTCCTGCCGGGCTACGAGCTCGGCCACCGTGAGCATCGCCACGATCCCGGAGTCCGCGAAGTAGTTGTCGCGGAAGTAGTAGTGGCCGGAGTGCTCGCCGCCGAAGGCCGCGTTGTGCTCGCGCATCTGCGGCTTGATGATGGAGTGTCCGACCCGCGTGCGGATCCCGACACCGCCCTCGCGCTCGATCAGGTCCGGTACCGCCTTGGAGCAGACGGCGTTGTACAGGATGGTTGCGCCCGGCTCCTTCTCCAGGATGTTCTTGGCGACCAGGGCCACGATCATGTCGCCCGAGATCGGATCGCCCTTCTCATCCACGATGAAGACCCGGTCTGCGTCGCCGTCGAAGGCGGCCCCGAAGTCCGCGCCGACCTCGACCACGCGCCGCCGCAGCTCGGCGATGTTCTCCAGCTCGATGGGGTTCGGCGGGTGGTTGGGGAAGGTGCCGTCCGGCTCGAAGTACATCGGCTCGTACTCGAACGGCAGACGCTCGAAGATGGGCGGCAGCATCTTGCCCGCCATGCCGTTGCCGGCGTCTACGACGATCTTCAGCGGCCGCAGCCCCTCGGTGTCTATGAACGTCAGGCAGTGCTCGGCGTAGGGCTCGGCGATGTCGCCCGTCTCCACCGAGCCGGGGTGGTCGGAGGGAGGCGGCAGCTTGCCGGAGAGGATGAGGTCCCGGATCCGGAAGATCCCCTCCTCGCCGGAGAGCGCGATCGCGTTCTCCCGGCACAGCTTGAAGCCGTTGTACTCTTTGGGGTTGTGGGAGGCCGTGATCATGGCCCCGCCCGGCTCCTCCAGGTGCCCCACGGCGAAGTACAGCGCATCGGTGGAGACGAGCCCGAGGTCCAGCACATCGGCCCCGGACTCGGTGACCCCCCGGATGAAGGCCCGGCTCAACGCCTCGCCGCTGATGCGCATGTCCCGCCCGACCACGATCCGGGAGCCCGCAAGCCCTAAGGAGTGGACGAAGGCCCGTCCGATGTCCCGGGCGATCTCCTCGTTAAGCGTGTCGGGGTAGATGCCGCGGATGTCGTAGGCTTTGAAGATCGTCTCGTCAACCATACGCTTGCCGGCCTCCGGATTCTCTCTCGACTGCACCAAGTACAATAACGCTTTATGCGGCCGCCTGCTGAGGGATTGTAGTGTAGACGATGAGCCCGCGCTTCTTAAAGCTCGCCGCGGTCTTCTACGGGCTGCTGGTGGTGGCCGCGGCGGCCTGGAACGCCCTGCGCGGCCGGGAGATGCTCTGGATCGGGGACGACCCGGCGCTGAGCCTGCTGGCCGGAACGCTCACCGCCGCCGGGACCGTAGCGCTTGGGCTCCTGCTCTACCGGGCGGTCCCCCTCCTGCGGCGGCTGGCCGACGAGCTCGCGCCCCAGATAGTGGACCGCGCCAGCCCGCTCGGCCTCGTGCTGGTCTCCGTCTACAGCGGTGTGGGGGAGGAGGCGTTCTTCCGTGGCGCGGTGCAGCCGGAGTTCGGGCTGGTGGTGGCGGCGGTGGCTTTCGGGCTTGTGCACATCGGTCCGGACCGGCGGTACCTGATCTGGACGGCGTGGGCGCTGGCCGCCGGTTTTCTTTTCGGCTTCCTCTACGAGTGGACGGGAGGTCTGCTGGCTCCCATGCTCGCGCACACCCTGCACAACGCCGCCACGCTGCTTCTCTGGAAGCGTCGGCGGAGCCGGAAGTGAGGCTGCCGGACACCACCACCTCCGGGAAGCGGCGGGGCCTGCCCCTGCTCGCGGGGGCGGTGATAGTCCTGATCCTGGCCGTCCCGGCCGCGCTGCTTTTGCCGGGCCGGGATACCGGCTCCCGGGACGAATTTATGACCGGCGGTGTGGCAGATCTCCGGCTGAGCACGCAGCGGGCCGGGTATCCTCCGGAGGAGGACGTGCGGCGTTTCGAGGGGCGGCCTCGGGCCGTTTACGTGTACCTGACCGTCCGGGAGATGGACGCCGGCGGCGGGTTGGAAGCCCGGGTCCGGCGAGAGGGCTTCAGGCCGTGGCCGCTCGGTGGCATCCGGGTCGTGGATGAAGCGGGCGACCGGCTCATCCGGAGCCGGGAAGGCGTCTCCGGGCTGCTGCGGTTCGCGGTGGTTCCCGAGAGCGGCGGGAGGCTGCCGGAGGGACGGTACACCCTCTCCGTGTACCGGGGAGAGGAGGAGGTGGCCCGCCGGTGGTTCGAGGTGGGGGGCTAGTAGGGCGGGGTTTTTTCGATACAATATTCGCGGCCGTAATCGCAGGAGTTCAGGAGACAGCATCGGGAGGGTTGCCTACTTGCGTTTCAAGAGCGTCATACTGAGCATCGCCAGCCTCATCCTCGTCGGAGCCGGGGTTGCGCTGGTGGTAATGTTTTTCTTCGGTCAGCAGAACGTGGCCAGCAACGGGACGGGCGAGGATCCCGGAGCCGGCTTCAACGTCCCCACCGTCGCGGAGGAGGAGCAGCCGCAGCAGGCGGCCAACGCCCCCGAGGACACCACGCTAAAGCTCACCGTCCCCAAGATGGACCGCATAAACGGCGTCACCGTTCCCGATGCCGCGGGCAACGACGAGCAGGCCCTCCGGGACTACCACGCCATTCATCTGAAGGGCACCGGCTGGCCTTGGGAGGAAGAGGCCAACGTCTACATAGCCGGCCACCGGCTCGGATACCCCAACACCAACAGCTTCCTGGCCTTCTACGACCTGGACAAGCTGGAGAAGGGGGATCAGATAATCCTCACCGACGCCGAAGGCCGCCGGTACACCTACGAGGTCTACGAGGAGATGGTCGTCGGACCGACCGATGTGCACGTGGTCGAGCCCGTGCCGGGCAAGAACATCGTCACGCTCCAGACCTGCACCCTCCCGGACTACTCGCAGCGTATGATCGTGCGGGGCGAGCTGGTGGACGTCAGTTAGAGCGGTTAGACTGATCACACAAGAAGAATAAGAACCCGGACACCCGCTGGAAGAAGGGGGAGGCGGCGCAGCCTGTGATAAAGTGGCCCACACCGAAGGAGCTGAAGGCGGAGAAGATCAACCGCCGCTCCTCGCAGGCTGCCGGGGTGACCAAGGGAAAGATGCAGGTGCGGGTGGTCGTCCTGGCCGTCGTGGTGGCCCTGATCTTCGTCATCCTCTCCTTCAGGCTCTGGCATCTGCAGATCCTCTCCGGAGAGTCCTACTCCTCGGATGCTCAGGCCACGCAGACGCGCTCGGTGACCATCCCGGCGCAGCGGGGTGTGATCTACGACCGGAACGAGGACGTGCTGGCGACCAACAGGCCCGGACTTAACGTCTCGGTGATACCCGCCTCCATAGAGCGGGAGCAGGTGGAGCGGCTGGCGAATGTTCTGGAGGCGAACCCCGAGGCGGTGCTGGAGCGCTACGACGCCGCGATCGAAGGCGGACCGAGCACGGCCTACGCCCCGATCCTGGTCAAGGAGAACGCCGAGAAGGAGGACGTCACCTACGTCAGCGAGCGCTCCGTGGAGTTCCCCGGCGTGCAGGTCAGCAACAACTGGGTGCGCAGCTATCCGGAGGGCGAGCTGGCAGCGCACGTGCTGGGCTACACCGGGGCTATAACCCAGGAGGACCTTCAGACCCCGCTCTTCCGGGGGCTCCCGCAGGACTCCATCGTAGGTCGCAGCGGCGTCGAGCTGGCCTACGAGGAGTATCTGCGGGGCGAGCCGGGCAGCCAGGAGTACCAGGTGGACGCGCTGGGGCGTATCGTGAATCAGGGCCCGGGTGGTGTGAACGCGCCGAGCCGGATCACCGACCCGCAGCCCGGCAACAACCTCTACCTGACCCTGGACATGGATCTGCAGCGGGTGGCGGAACAGGAGCTGCAGGCCGCCATGCAGCGCGCCCGGCAGGAGGGGTACAACGGGAGCGGCGGGGCGGTGGTGGCGCTGGATCCCCGCAACGGAGAGATACTCGCCATGGCCAGCTGGCCGACCTTCGACCCCTCGCTCTTCGTGGGTGGCATCACGGGCGAGGAAGAGATGGAGCAGTACGAGTACCTGACCTCCGAGGAGGCCAACTCCCCCTTCACCAACCGGGCCATCGCCGGCAACTACCCGGCCGGTTCCACCTTCAAGGTGTTCACCGGGATAGCCGGCCTGGACTCCGGCGTGATTACACCCTCCACCACCGTCACCGACGACGGCGGCTGCTGGAGACCCGCGGGCTCGGTCGGTGGCTGCTGGCGCAGCTGGCGGGAGAACTATGGCACGGGGACCACGCACGGCACCCAGAACTACGCCGAGGCCCTGATGGACTCCAATAACATCTTCTTCTACCAGGTCGCCGACTGGATGTGGCAGCGCACCGATAACGAGAACCTGCTCCCCGAGTACTACATGAAGTTCGGGTTCGGAGACTACACCGGTTTCGATCTGCCGGGCGAGTCTCCGGGGCGGGTCCCCACCCGGGAATGGCAGGAGGAATGGGGGACGACGCCCGACGATCAGCTCTGGAGCGTCGGGCGCTGGGTGAACCTCTCGATCGGGCAGGGGGATCTGCTGGTGACGCCGCTGCAGATCGCGCGCGGCTACGCCGCCATCCAGAACGGCGGTACGCTCGTCACGCCGCACGTCGGGCTGGAGGTCCGGGACCAGAGCGGACGGCTCGTCAAGCGGTTCGAGCCGGAGCCTGCGGGCCGGGTGGACCTCCCCGAGAGATACTTCGAGGCGACCATCCGGGGGCTGGAGCTGGTGACCGGACCGGACGGAACGGCCGGTCCCGCTTTTGAAGGCTCCGAGCTGGATATAGTCGGTAAGTCCGGGACGGGCGAGATGCAGCCCAAAGACCCCGTTACCTGGTTTGCGGGCTGGGCCCGGAACCAGGAGAACCCCCTGGTGGTCGTGGCCATGATCGAAGAAGGCGGCCATAGCGAGATCGCCGCGGCCCCGGTGGTGCGGCACGTGCTCGAAGCTTACTACGGGGTCGAGCAGTCGCCGGAGGATATCTTCGCCGCCGAGGACGAAGATTAGGAACGGAGGAGCCCGAGGTTGAACGCGCTGCTCTCACTGCCCAGTCCACCCTCGCCGGTCGTGTTCGAGATCGGACCCCTGGCCCTGCGCTACTACGGCCTCTTCATCGCGCTCGGCATAGCGCTGGCTACCTGGGTCGCATCCCGGGAGCTCCGGCGCAAGGGCCACGACCCGGCACTGGCGCTCGATGCACTCTTCTTCGTGATCCCTCTGGGGTTCGTCGGAGCGCGGCTCTACCACGTAATCACCGACTGGGAGCTCTACTCCAACGACTTCGCGGGCGTCTTCCGGGTCTGGGAGGGGGGGCTGGGGATCTACGGCGCGGTCGCCGGAGGATTCGCCGGGGCCGTGATCTTCTGCTGGCTGCGGGGTGTGAACGTGCTGCAGCTGGCCGATGCAGCGGCCCCCGGCCTCATCCTGGCCCAGGCCGTCGGACGCTGGGGGAACTACTTCAATCAGGAGCTCTTCGGCCGCCCGACGGACCTGCCGTGGGGCATCCGCATAGCCCCCGAGAACCGCCCGCCCGGCTTCGAGGACGCAGCAGTCTTCCACCCCACCTTCTTCTACGAATCGGTCTGGAACCTGCTCGTCGGCCTCCTGCTGCTCTGGGTGGCCCGCAGATTCGCCTTCCGGCTCAAAGACGGCGACATCTTCTTGCTCTACGTCTCCCTATACTCCGTGGGCCGCTTCTTCGTGGAGATGCTGCGCATAGACCCGGCGTTCATGATCGGAGATTTCCGCGGCAACCTGTTCGTTTCCAGCATCCTGGCGCTCACATTCGCCCTGATCCTCTTCCTGCGCCACTCGCGCCCCAAGGGCTGCCGCCCGGCCGGAGCCTGACCCCTTGACGCCGCCAGCAGGGCCTGATACCGTCTCCAGTTGAAAGATTTTTTCAATCAGAGGAGGATTCGGACTGAGTTTTCGAACCACGGTGGGCAAGATTCGCGGTCTGGGGTACAGGGCCACGCCCCAGCGTCTGGCTGTGATTGAGGCGCTGGCCTCCGGCCGGCACCAGAGCGTGGACGAGATCCAGGCCCGCTGCCCGGGCGTGGGGATCGTCACGATCTACCGCACGCTCGACCTGCTCTGCGGCTCCGGCCTGGCGCGCAGGCTGGACCTCGGGGACGGCAAGCCGCGATACGAGCTCGCCGAAGATCATCACCACCACCTCATCTGTCAGTCCTGCGGGGCCATCAGCGAGTTCGAAGACTGCCCGCTGGAAGAGCGGCTGCCACGGGAGGCCTCCGACTTCGAGGTCAGCTTCCACCGGCTGGAGGTTTACGGACTCTGCGGAGGATGCCGGGGGTAAAAATTTTATCCGCTATTGAAAAACCGTTTCAATTAGAAGGAGGGTTGTGAAGAGCGTGAGGGTGTGGCTGCTGCCGGTTCTGTTAATCTTTGTGGCGGCGGGGTGCGGCGCTGCCGGGGATGCCGAGCCCCGGGAGGCCGGGACGGAGAGGATACAGGTTGCGGCGACCATCCCCATTCTGGAGGACTTCGTGCGGGAGGTCGGTGGGGAGCGGGTAGAATCGTTCAGCATAGTACCGAGGGGCGGCGACCCGCACACCTTCCAGGCTACGCCGCAGGACGCGCGCAGGATTGCGGAATCGGAGGTGGTCTTCAAGAACGGTCTCGGGCTGGACGACTGGATCGACGGCCTCATTCAGAGCGCCGGGGGCGGCGAGCTGCGCGTCGTGGAGCTCTCGGAGGGCCTGGAGCCGCTGGAGCACGCACACGACCATGGGGATGAGCATGGTCACGGCCACGAGGGCGAGCATTCCCACGGGCACGAAGAAGAGCATGGTCACGACCACGGAGACGAGCACGGGCATGACCATGGAGGCGAGCACTCCCACGAGCACGGGCACGATCACTCCGAGGGCGATCCGCACTTCTGGCTGGACGTGACCTACGCCATGCACTACGTGGAGGTCATCCGGGATGCGCTTTCGGAGGTGGATCCCGAGGGGGCCGGGACCTATGAGCGGAACGCCGAAGCTTATCTGCGGGAGCTTGAGGAGCTCGACGCCTACATAATGGAGCGGGCGCAGACCATCCCCGAGGAGGACCGCAAGCTCGTCACCTTCCATGAGGCATTCGGGTATTGGGCCGAGCGGTACGGGTTCGAAGAGGTCGGTGTGGTGCTCCCGAATCCCGAGGCTGAGCCGAGCGCCCGGGAGCTCGCCGAGCTCTCGCGGCAGATCCGGGAGCAGGGGGTCGGGGCCATCTTCACCGAGCCTCAGTTCTCCGGCTCCGCCGCGGACGCCGTGGCCGAGGAGGCGGGCGTTGAGGTCTACGAGGTGTACACCGATACGCTCATAGACGACGAGAGCGCCGACACCTACTTGAGCATGATGCGCACGAACATAGACCGCATGGTCGAGGGGCTGACCTGAGTTGGACGATTCGGCCTTCTCCGTCCGCAACCTGAGCGTCGCGTACAACGGGCGGCGGGCTCTGGAAGGCGTCACGCTGGAGGTCGCCCGGGGCTCGATGGTCGGGGTCATCGGGCCCAACGGCGGCGGGAAGTCCACGCTCGTCAAAGCCCTTCTGGGTCTGGTGCCCTATGAGGCGGGCGAGGTCGAGATTCTGGGCCGCAAACCGCGCCGGCGCGTGCGGCGGCTGGTGGGCTACGTGCCGCAGCGGGAAGAGGTGGATTGGAACTTCCCGGTCAGCGTCTTCGACGTGGTGATGATGGGGCGGGTGCCCGCGCTGGGGCTTTTGCGCCAGCCCTCCCGGCGTGACCGCGAGCTCGTCACGGGTGCGCTGGAGACGGTCGGGATGGCGGACCACGCGGAGGCCAGGATCGGCGAGCTCTCCGGCGGCCAGCAGCAGCGGGTCTTCCTGGCGCGCGCGCTGGCTCAGGAGGCTGAGATCCTGCTCCTGGACGAGCCGGTCTCCGGGGTGGACGCGCTGGCGCAGCACGAGATCTTCGACCTACTGCGCCGGCTGCAGGACCGGGGGAAGACGGTGCTTGTCACCACGCACGATCTCACCTGCGTGACCGAACGCTTCAACGCGGCGCTCCTGCTCAACCGGCGCGTCGTTGCTTACGGTCCGCCCGATGAGGTGTTCACGCCGGAGCTGCTCAACGCGGCGTACGGGAGCCACCTCAGGATCATCGACGTCGGCGGCCGCACGGTGGCGATAGAGGAGGGCTGACGGTGGCCGGGTACCTGCTGGAGCCGCTGGAGTTCGGGTTCATGCAGCGGGGACTCATAGCTGCGGTGCTGGTCGCCATCGCCTGCGGCATTCTGGGCAGCTTTGTGGTGCTCAAAGGTCTGGCGTTCATCGGGGACGGGCTGGCGCACGCCAGCTTCGGCGGGGTAGCGCTCGCCTTCGTGCTGGGGGCTAACGTCTACCTCGGCGCGTTCATCTTCGCCATGGGTACGGCGCTCGGGATCGGGGCCATAAGCCGTCGCGGCCGGATCCGCTTCGACACCGCCATAGGGGTCCTCTTCTCCGGAACGTTTGCCTTCGGAATCCTGGTCATCAGCCGGGTGGAGGCGTACACGGTGGACCTCTTCGGGTACCTCTTCGGAGACGTGCTCTCCATAACCGCGGGTGACCTCTGGACGATAGGTATTCTGGGGGCTCTGGTACTGCTGGTCGTGTTCGCCTTCTACCGCCAGCTGCTCTTCGTGGCCTTCGATCCGACGGTCGCAGCCGCCTCCGGGCTCCCGGCCGGGGCGCTCAACTACCTGCTTCTAGGGCTGCTGGGCGTCACCATAGTGACTTCCATACAGGCAGTCGGCATCGTGATGGTCGTGGCGCTGCTGGTCACCCCCGCGGCCACGGCCTATCTCATTACCCGCCGGTTTCACCACATGATCCTGGCGAGCTGCGCCATCGGGAGCCTCTCGGCCGTTTTGGGCATCTATCTCTCTTACTACGCGGCTGCCGCCTCCGGAGCCTCCATTATCCTGGTCGCCACGGCCATCTTCCTCGTCACCCTGGCTGTTACCGGGCGCGTCCGGAAGGCCGCCTCCATCCCCGGCCCCTCGCACTGAGTTCTGGTCCCGGGGCATCATGTTTTGCGAGCGGTTGAGAGAGGCGGGTGGATGATGAGTCACCGGGTTTATAAGGAGGAGTTACGGGCACATGCACTATGAGCGCCGCGGCCACTGCGACGATCACGGGCCGGTGGAGATCGTTTAAACCGGCGGGGTTGCCGGAGCTTAGAGAAACGGCCGGCCGGCCCAGCCCAGGATCGCGGCGAAGGCCGCTGCGAAGAGGGCCTGGCGCGCGAGCAGCTTCAGGGCGAAGGTCCGGGAGTGCTCGCGCGCTATGGTGAGGGCGGTCACCAGGCAGGGGAGCAGCACGCCCGCCAGGTACACGCCGGTGAGGACCTGGAGCGGGGTCAGGCTCTCCAGCAGGGAGCCTTCGGCGAGGAGCAGGATGCCGTCCTTGCGGATCGAGGCCAGAACCACGGGCAGGGCGGCCTCCGCCGGCAGGTTGAAGAGGCTCATGGCCGGGGAGAGCAGGCGGGCTGCGGCCGGGACCGCGCCGAGCCAGTTGAGTACTGAGGCTGCGGCGGTTATGGCGAGGAAGACCGGGACCGCCTGCCGGAAGAACATGTTCAGGGTGTTTCGCGCTTCGCTCCACACGGCGGCGGGTGCCGGAGGCTGCAGGAAGATGCGGCGGCCGGTGGGCAGGAGGTCCAGGGGGGAGCGCGCCTCGGGCGGGGAGGTGAGCCGGGTGTACACGAGGGTGGTAAGGCCCAGGTAGAGCAGATAGGGGAGCGCGAGGTGGGGGAGGCCGGCGGCGGCCAGGACCCCGAGTGTAGCTCCGAGCTGGTAGGAGCAGGCGGAGCCGAAGGCTATGGCCGAGACGCAAGTGCCGCGCGAGCAGCCGGAACAGGAGCGAGCGTTGATCATGGCCGGCACGTTGCAGCCGAAGCCCATCACCACGCGCGCCAGGTCCCGGCCGCCGAGCCCGAAGGGCCGCAGCAGGGGGTGCACGGCGGAGGTGGTGCGGTCCAGGAGGCCGCTGGCCTTGTACGCGCCGAGGAAGAGGGCGAAGGCGAGCACGGTGGGTACGGCCCACACGAAGAGCAGCGGCCCCATGGTCAGCAGCCCGTAGTCTCCGGCCAGGACCTCCCGCAGCGGCTCCGGCAGGTTGCCGGCGGCAGCGGCCGGGGGAGCGGTCAGCGTTTCGGCCGCCGGCTCCACCAGGCCGGCGAAGGTGTTGGCGATCCACACGGAGAGTACGGCCGGAGCCAGGAGCAGGAGTAGCGCGAGGAGCGGCCCCAGCCGGGGTCGCTCCAGCACCGTCGCGCGGGGCTCTATGCGCCATCCCACCCGCTGGCGGACGCTACCGGGGAAGCGGGCCGGCTCGCCCAGGGCCGCCAGGACCTCCTCCCGCTCCCGGGGTCCCAGGTGGCGGGCGTCTACGGGGATGAAACGCAGCCCCGATTCGCGCCTCAGGCGCTCCAGCGCCTCCGGGGCGGCGCTTACCCGGTCCCGGTGCGTGATTACCACGGCTCCCCGGCGGCCCTCGACGAGAGGCAGTAGGTCCCGCAGGTCCTCGTCGAGATGCGTGGCCGGGACGACCAGCAGGACGGGGTCTCCGGGGCCCAGGCGTTCCAGAGCTTCGCAGACGGCCGCCCCGTCGCTCTCGCGCGAGATCCCCGGTGTGTCCACGAAGGTGTACTCCCCGCACCTGTACTCTTCGCAGGCCACGGTCGTGCCGCGGAAGTTGGAGCTTCGGGCGCTGCGGCCGGTCAGCGAGGAGATGAGGCGCGACTTGCCGGCGCTCTCCTTGCCGACGGCTACCACCGTCCTGGTCGTGACCGGCGCGCGCATCTAGCAGACGCACTCGTCTTCGCAGCAGGAGAGGTCGTCCAGCAGGAGACCGTGCTGCCGGTAGAGGTCCAGGATCGAGGTATCCGCCCCGAGACGCTCGGCGATAGCGCGGGCGACCACGGCGAACCGCTGACGGAACTTGTAGATGAAGCAGAAGATCGCAGCTCCATGCCGCACCTCGGGCCCGACCACGAAGAGCCCCGGGACAACGGTGGACTCGTCCTCTCCGGTGAGCACCGCGTGGCCGTTCTCCCACTCGAAGAGCGCGGAGATCCGGCGCAGACTCCCGGCGAAACCTGTGGCCAGGATGGGTGGAGCGGCCGTGCTCCACTTCCGGCCGCCGGCGGCGTGTACGGCGTAGCCGGAGGAGTCCGCACGCTCCACCGACTCCACCCGGGCGTCGCCGACGAGCTCGATGCGGCCCGTAGCTGCGGCAGCCTCCAGCCGCTCCCGGGTGTAGGGAGAGAGCGTGAGGCTCGGGTCGCTGTCGTCGGCGTCCCAGCTCGCCGCGGCGTCCAGCACGCGCACGCGCCGGCCGCTCGCGCTGAGGTGGATCGCGGCGTCCAGCCCGCTCTCGTAGCCGCCGATGACCAAGATCTCGTCGCCCTCCACCGCGCGCCAGGAGCGCACGAGCGAGCTGTGGCGGCAGAGCTGCTCCGCGCCGGGGAACGGAGTCAGGTCCGGGTACTGGAACTCGCCGGCGGCCCACACCACGAAGCGGCTGCGCAGCTCCCCCCGGGAGGTATCGAGCTCGAAGCCTCCCTCCGGCAGCGGCTGCACGTCGTGGACCTCCACCCCGGTCCGGACGGGCAGCTCGAAGTAGTCGGCGACCCCGCGCAGGTAGCGGGCGTACTCCCGGCCGGTGGGGTGCTCGCAGCCCAGCGTGTAGGCCGGCGAGGTGCCGGGAGCGATCGCGTTCAGGTCCATCGCGCCGAACGCGTTGCCGGTGAACGAGGGGGTTATGAAGCGCATCTCCTCCGGCCAGCGCTCGAAGGAGCTTCCGATCTCGTAGCGTTCCAGGATCTCGAAGTCCAGCTCCAGGTCATCCAGCACCACCCCGCAGCCGATGCCAGCGGCTCCGGCCCCGACTACGGCCACGTCCAGCTCACGCACTCTCTTCCTCCTCGAAGAAGCGGGCCAGCTTCAGCCAGCCCTCGGCCATCTCATCCGCCGGGAGCGCGGCCTTCGGCCACTCGGCGACGCAGAGCCGCCGGTGGTCCGGCCCGAGTTCGGTGCGCACCCAGCGTTCGTACTCCGCTATCCAGCCCAGAACGTCGCACAAGAGGCGGCGGGCGGTCCGGCACTCCTCCCGGCTCGCCGGGGAGTGCACCGGAGGCAGATCGGCCTGGCTCCAGGCGCCTCCGGGGTCCGGTTGCGGGGTGAGCAGCGGGCTGAAGGACCGGCGCTTGAGAAAGAGCCCGCCGGAGCCGGCGCTCCCGTAGAAGACTCCGAAGCCCCAGAGCGTGATCCTGATGCGCGGGTCCGGGCGCAGGGTGTAGGCGCTGCTTCCGAACCTGCCCTCCGGCGGCCGCGAGCGGGAGAAGCCGTACCGCAGCAGAACGTTCCCCTGCGGACGGACTATATCCCGGCCCCAGCACCAGAGCTGCTGGTCCAGCAACGCCCGACCCATCTTCCGAACCCCGCCCGGGATCTCCAGCCGCGATAGCTGCCGGGTCTTTCTATGTCCTCCGTCCCGCAATCTCCCGGGAGATCATCGCGCAGGCCACACAACCGTTGCCGTTGCGGACCCACTGCACGATCCTGCGCTCCCGCCCGGTGAGCTCCAGGCCCAGCGCCTCTTTAAGCAGGGCCTCCTCCACACGCCGCCGCATCCCAGCGGCGTCGGGCGGCGCGCTCTTGAGCTTCCCCTTCACCCCACCCTCTCAGAGAGTAATCACCTGCTGGGGCGGGTCATCGGAGAGGGCACCGTAGAGATCCGGGAAACACCCCACCCTGACCCCTCTGACGGTCCCCACAGGCCGGGCATCGAGGGGCTCACCCTCGGCGAGACCACGCTCCAACGCACACCGGTCACAGAGCATGAGCAGAATGCCCCGCTCGGCCGCCACACTCGCCAGCCGCTCGCCTAGCGGATCTCCAGCACGCAGAATGTACGTGTTGTCGTCGAAGAAGAACATCCCAACCACCTCGGCCCCGTGACTACCCTCCTCCAGCTGCGGCAGAATCATGCGCCCCAGCTTGTAGCTCGCCGTGTGCCCCGAAGTGCTGAAGATGTACGCAACCTTCACCGATCTACCTCCTCGTAGCCCATAGCGCTCGATATAAATGATAAATTGTTATCATTAAAGGGCGAGACTTTGCGGTTGTCAATGGGAGGGGTAAAAATATCGCGTAGAGATTGCTGTGAGGGGGCGGATAGCGAGGCAGGGAGGAAGATGAGCCGGGTACGGCGGACGAAACAGAGAGAGGCAATTCTCAATACCATCCTCAGCGCCGAGGGGCCGCTGGCGGTCGGGCAGATACACGAGCGGGCTTCGGATGAGTTGCCGGGGTTAGGGATAGCTACCGTTTACCGGGCGCTGAATCTTTTGCTGGAGGAGGGGAAGGTGGT
The DNA here is from genome assembly GCF_004337705.1 of Rubrobacter taiwanensis. Taxonomy (GTDB): domain Bacteria; phylum Actinomycetota; class Rubrobacteria; order Rubrobacterales; family Rubrobacteraceae; genus Rubrobacter_C; species Rubrobacter_C taiwanensis. The sequence continues at coordinate 101,113 of NZ_SKBU01000014.1, read as the reverse complement.
GGTGGTAAGTCTGCCGGGGGAGGAGCGGCGCTATGAGGCGGCCGGGATCGGGCACCACCACCACTTCCGGTGTTCGGGGTGCGGGGGGGTGTTTGATCTGGAGGTATGTCCGGTTGGGGTGCCTCGGGGCACCCGTTTGCCGGGTGGCTACACGGTCGAGGAGCACCATCTGACTCTGTACGGGCGGTGTCCGGCCTGTGCTAGAGGGTGAGCAGCCAGAAGGCTATCAGGGCGGCTTCGAGGCCGAGGAAGATGAGGGTTGGGGGCAAGGCGCTGCGGCGCTGGAAGGCGGCATCGGAGACCAGCCAACCGAACAGCGCGCCGCCGACGAGACCGCCGACGTGAGCCGTGTTGCTGACCTGGGGGATGGACGCTCCGATGAAGAGGTTTATGACCGTCAGGATCAGGAGCTGGCGGATGATGGGGTTCTGCCAGGAGAAGGTGCCCTGGCGCAGCGCCAGTCCCAGGATGCCGCCGACGAGGCCGAAGATGGCTCCCGAGGCTCCGACGGCCGGGGTGTCGAAGCTGCCGAAGTAGAGCAGCGCTATGCCTCCGGAGAGGCCGCTCACCAGAAAGAGCGCCAGGAACTTCGCGCGGCCCAGCACGCTCTCGGCGAAGGTGCCGAGGAAGAAGAGCGCGATCATGTTCACCGCCAGGTGGGCGAAGCTGCCGTGCAGCAGCATGCTGCTGCCGAGCCGCCAGACTTCGCCGTCGGCGACCAGCACCGGGGCTACGGCGCCGGCGAAGACCAGCGCTCCGAGCGGCGGGCTGACGAGCGCGCCGACGAATGAGGCACCGGCCAGAGCGCTCAGTGCCGCGACGCCGACGTAGACCGCGACGCAGGCGAGTATGAGGGCGGAGGTTACCGGGGTGCGGAGCAGCTCTTTCAGCGGCCCTTGATCTCTCTAGCGGCGTCGCCGACTTGGATCTTCGAGGCGTCTTCCAGCGGTCCGCCGAACATCTCCTCCAGATCCTCCGGGGCCGCGCCCGAGTCCTGCTGGGGGAACCCGAAGCCCTGCACCTGTGCGCCCTCGCCAAAGAGCTGCTGGAAGACGCGCTGCAGGTTCTCCTGCATCTCCTCGAAGCCCGAGAACGGGGCCTGCGAGGTGTAGATACGGGCCACCGAGAAGCGGTCTCTAACCTCGGTGACCTCGGCCCGGGCTTTGATGTCTTCGACGCGGCCCAGGGTTTCGCCCGTGTCCGGGTCCCAGACCTCCTCGCCTTCCGGGTCGAAGATCTCGAAGCGCATGCCCTTCTTCACCCCGGACTGCTTCCCGCGGTTTATTACGATCTCGCGGTGGCTCAGGATCTTCGCTACCTTGCCCTCGACGGTCACGATATGAAACTCCTTCCTGGGTTCTCGTAGAGATTATACGCTCTGCGGGCGGGGGAGTTGCAAACAGGCTACAATCTCCTGCGTGACCGGGAGGACCAGCCGCGTGGGGCGGCACCTGCCGACCTCCGGCGGGCTTAGAAAGACGCTGAAGATAGCAGAAGAGTGGGGTTGTGAGGCGGTGCAGATCTTCGTCTCCAACCCGCAGGGCTGGGCCGTGCCCGGAAGCCGCCCGGATGCGGCAGCCTTCAGGGAGGGTGCTGCGGGGCTCTGCCCGGTCGTGGTGCACGCCAAGTACCTCATCAACCTCGCCACCCGCCGGGAGGACCACTGGCAGAAGTCCGCCGAGGCGCTGGCGGCCGAGGTCCGGCTGGCGGCGAGCCTTGGAGCGGATTTTGTGGTCTTTCACCCCGGCAGCGCCGGGGCGAGCGGCGGAGCGGGGGCTTTGGAGCGGGCCGCCCGGGGCGTCGCCCGGGTGCTGGAGCTGGCCGGAGGGGTAGAGACCGAGCTCGTCATAGAGAACTCTGCCGGAGCCGGGACGCAGCTGTGCGCGGACTTCGCCTCTCTGGGAGAGCTCGCCCGGAAGTCCGGGCTACGGGTCTGCGTGGACACCGCTCACGCTCACGTCGCGGGCTACGACCTCTCCGTGCCGGAGAATGTTCCGGCGTTTATGGAGGAGCTGGAGGAGAACGTGGGGCTAAAGCGGGTGGCGTTGCTGCATCTGAACGACGCGAAGAATCCGGCCGGGAGTCGCCGGGACGGGCACAGAAGGATCGGGGAGGGACGGATACCGCTCGGATCCTGGCGCGAGCTCTTCGCTGCGCTGCCGGGCGTTCCGCTGGTGATGGAGACGCCGTACTCGACCCCGGAGGTCAACATCCGGCAGATCCGGCTCGTCAAAGAGCTTGCGGGCGGCTTGCCAATCGTTGCGGCGCGCGTATAGAATCTAACGCATGGAGGCGGTCAACGTAGGGGCACCCCCGATCAGGAAAGATCTTTTGAGCACCGTCGGCAGCACGCTGCGAGCGATACGCACCGCGCGCCGCCTCACCCTGCGGGAGGTCGCCGAGGGGGCTCACATCTCCGTCTCTTACCTGGCCGAGATAGAGCGCGGTGAGAAGGACCCGTCCTCCCGCGTTCTGGAGAGCATCGCCCGCGGGCTCGGTATCGGCGTCGGCGAGCTTCTGCGGCATATTGCGGACGAGCTCGAACCGCCCGCAGCCGCCGAATCCATGGCGGCCTGATTCCGGGTAATCAGATTCCAAAGCCCGCGTAGGCCAGCATCACGACCAGGAAGTTGTACGCCGCGTGCGCCAGGAACGCGGCGGTGGTGTTTATCTTCCTGCGCAGAATCCCTACGGCCAGAGACCAGATGAAGATCTGAATCAGCACTACCGAGGGGCCGTACTGGATGTGCATGGAGGTGAAGAGCACGGAGGTGGCGAAGATGCCCAGCGCGGGCTGAACGGCGCCCCGGAAGAGCGTCTCCTCACTGAAACCCGCGCTGATCCCGATCAGCAGGGCGAAGAGCGCCGCTTCGAGCGGAGGTCTTCCGGCGGGCACGAAGAGCCCCTCCGAGATGTCTCCGACCTCCCGGTAGAGCTCGGGCTGCAGGTACTCGAACGCCGCATCCGCCGCGAACGCCAGCCCGAGGCTACCCAGCACGAAGAGGCCGACGATGCCCAGCTCGGGAGCCGAGATGCCTCCGTACCCCAGCCGCCGCGCGGTCTGGCGCACGTTGCGGCGGATCAGGAACCCGACGCCGAAGAGCGCCACCACGACGAGCGGCAGGGCGGTGGTCAGGATCTCGGCCGGAGAGAGCAGATCCCCGCCGCCCGGCAGCAGCTCGGTGACGTCCGGGACCGCCATGAAGGCTATGAATCCGATCAGGTTGTTGGCGAGCACCATGATGAAGAGCCAGACGCCGAGGAAGATCGTGGGCTCCGCCAGCTTCGCCCGCTTCACCCGGCGTCCGGTGAGGCGGCGCAGCGGCCAGAGGCAGAGCGCCATCCCGGCGAGGCCCGCCAGAGCCAGGATGGCCGCCATGGCGCCGGCCGCGGCGGTAGAGATCCCGGCGCCGCCCTCAAGTCTCAGCGTGAAGAAGAGCAGCACCCCAACGCCGGCGACCATCAGGGAGAGGAAGAGCAGGATCATCGCCAGGCTCGCCTGAGCCCGGCGGCTGCGCTTCCCCTGATGGGCGATGAGAGCGAGGATGACCACCAGGGTGGTCAGGAAGATCGTCGCTCCCGCTCCCATCAGTTCTCTCCGGTGGGGGTTTCGCCGTTCACGCCCGAAAGGTTAGCACAACGAGAAAACCCGGCCCGCGAACGGTTTTGCGTGGTCGGGGCCGGGTGCGTCTTCAGCGGGCGTTTGGAGGGGGGTGCCCGGTAGGGGGAAGTATAGGCGGTCCGGATTACATGCCGGACAAGACGGGATAACGATTCAGCAACGGTATCACGGGTCTCGGTTCTCGGGGCTCTCCAGCCGCTCCAGTATGGGACCTAGCACGCGGTCCCGCGCAGCTTCGTACTCCTCCAGCGTCGAGGCTTCGCGCGCGAGGCGGGCGAGCTCGGCGGTCAGACCTGAGGCCGTCTCGTCGCTCGCGGCCGCAAGGCGCCAGCTCAGGAGCCGATGCACGCGCTCCAGCCGCGGGAAGCTCTGGCTCTCCAGCAGCTGCTCAAGAGCTTCATGCAGGACCGAAGCCTCTTCTACGGAGAGATCCAAGCGGATGTGGTCCGAACCGCCGATGCTACCTCACCTTCTCGACGTAGATCCGCTCCTGAGTCACCACCAGCTGGAGATCTCCCGGCGGCCGCCGCAGATAGTCCTTCCAGGCCCGCCGGAAGACCTCCGACTCCGCAGCCTCGGTCATGAGTACGAGCCCCGTTTCGTTCTCGTCCAGTACGACCTTGTGCTCCGAGATCTCCCCGCGCCGGACGGGATCCCGGCGGTAGATGGAATTGCGCGACCGGAAGCTCTGCACGCTCGAAGGCGTCGTGTTCAGCTCCTTGGCGATCCACTCGTCAGAGCGTCCCTCATTGACCCAGCGCCGAATCTTGGAGGTATGCGGTTTGAGGGCTACTCTTCTGGGCTCCATGGGCTCCGTTACCCCCTGATCTCTCTTCGCATCGTTTTCCTAACCTACAGATTACACCAACGATCCAGAGTTTTTGCTATTTTTGTAAGAAACCGCGATATTTTGCATCTGTGCGCTTCTACGCTTTTAGAATATCCGCTCTCTGGCGGAGAGGTGGGGCTCGCTCTGGCATGAGGTGTGAGGATGCTATAGAATCCGTACGTCCTTTAAGAGCGGTTACATGGAGGGATGGGGAAGATGAGTTCTGTCTCACGGGGCTTGCTCGCGTTGATCATTTCGTCTGCCGCGATGCTTGTTGCAGCGTTCCTTGCTGCATCTGCGGGTGCGGATTCGGGGGAGCGGGAGTACGTACTCATCGCGCGCGAGGAATCCCTGCCGCCCGGTCTGCAGCAGAGGGTCGAGGAGGCCGGCGGCACGGTGGTTGATGCCATACCGGAGATAGGGGCTGCGGTCGTGCGCTCCGGAGACGCGGGCTTCGCCGAGAGGGCTTCGGGGATCCGGGGCGTCCGGGCGGTGGTCCCGGACATCGAGATCCGGTGGATAGAGCCCGAGCATCGGGGAGTGGCTGCCCGGATCGGCGACCCGCCGGCCAGCGGGGCCGAAGACCCGTACTTCGATCTGCAGTGGGGTCACGCTGCGGTCGATGCCGTCCGGGCCTGGGCCGCTGGCGGGCGCGGGGCCGGGGTGCGGGTAGCGGTGCTCGATTCCGGGATAGACCGGCAGCACCCCGATCTCGCCCCCAATCTCAACGAGGAGCTCAGTGCCTCCTTCGTTCCCGGCGAGGATTACTATGTGCGGCCCGGTGTGTACTTCAACCACGGCACGCACGTGGCCGGGACCCTCGCTGCGGCCGAGAACGGCGAGGGGGTGATAGGTGTGGCGCCGGAGGCCGAGATAGTGGCCGTGAAGGTGCTCTCCGAGTTTACCGGCAGCGGCACCTTCTCCGGTGTGGCGCAGGGCATCGTCTACGCCGCCAACATAGACTCCGATATCATCAACATGAGCCTCGGGGGTGTGTTGCCCTCGCGCGGGGGGTACTGCGTCGAGGGCGACTGCGTGAGCGCGCGTGAGATCTCCGAGCTCGTCAACCTGATGAAGCGCGCCACCGGCTACGCTTACCGGGAGGGCACGACGATCATCGCCTCGGCCGGCAACAGCTCTTTCGACCGTGACCGGGACGGGTCTCAGACCGTGCTGCCCGCGGACCTGCCGAACGTCATTAGCATCTCCGCTACCGGTCCTAACGGCTGGGCGCTCGATCCGGATACGGACCTCGATCTGCCGGCCTTCTACACCAACTACGGCCGTTCGGCGATAGACCTCGCCGCTCCCGGCGGCAACGTCGATTCCAACCTGCGGGAGTCTGGGCGGGTCTGCACCGTCGCCGGGGTGACCGATGAGTGCTGGCGTTTCGATCTGGTGTACAGCGCCATCTCCGGCGGTTGGGGCTGGGCGGCCGGGACCAGCATGGCCGCTCCGCATGCCTCGGGCGTTGCGGCGATCGTTATCGCCCGGAACGGCGGCCAGATGCACCCCTCGCAGGTCGAAACCGCTCTGCGGCGGTCCGCCGACGATCTGGGCGAGCCGGGCAGGGATCCCTACTACGGTCACGGCCGGGTCAACGCCGCGCGGTGAGCTTTCGGAGCGCTCCGTTTGACACGGCGGGCGGTGTAGTTTACACCATTGCGGGTTGTGTCAAGCTCAGCGCGAGGAGGGGATGATGCCCGGCTCGACAGCCGTGATCGCGCACCGGGGCTCTTCGGCGGCGGAGCCGGAGAACACCATGCGCGCCTTTAGGGCCGCTGATGCGGCGGGTGCGGATCTCATCGAGCTGGATGTGCGGGTGAGCCGGGACGGGGTGCCGGTCGTGGTTCACGACGCCGGTCTCGGCAGCGGGGCCGGAAGAGCTTCCGTCTCCGAGCTCTCGTGCGAGGAGATATCCGCTCGCCGGCCGGAGCCCCGGATCCCGGAGCTTGAGGAGGTGCTCTGCTGGGCCCGGAGCCGGATAGAGACCTATCTGGAGCTGAAGGCGACGGGTGTTGCAAGCTCGGTCGTGCGGCTGGTGAGCGAGCTGGAGATGCAGGATCAGGTACTCATCGGCTCCTTCCATCCGTCGGAGGTGGCCCGGGTGCGGGAGCTGGATTCCGGCCTCCCCACCTCAGTGCTCTCGGCGCATACGGACCCGGGGCAGGTTCTGCGCCTCGGAGAGCGGCTGGGCGCAAACTACGTGCACCTCTGCTGGGAGAGGGCGCATCCCGAACCGCACCGGCTGCTAGGGCAGGGCCTTGTCGAAGCGGCGCGGCGGTCTGGTATGGGGGTCATCCTGTGGCAGGAAGACCGCCGGAGGGTGCTGGAGCGGCTCCTGGAGTACGAGCCGGACGGGATCTGCACTAACGTGCCGGAGAGGCTCGTTGCGGTGAGGGAGGAGTACCGGAAGACCCGTAAGGCGACCCGGAGCGGCGGTGTTGCGCCTGTAGCGTAACCGCCCCGGGCCCCGACCGTCTGCTGCTATAATCCCTCTAGCCGTTGCATGCGAGAGTGGTGGAATGGTAGACACGCTAGATTTAGGATCTAGTGCCCTTTGTGGCGTGCGGGTTCAAATCCCGCCTCTCGCACTCAAGCGGGTCGGGTAAGTTCGAGAAGAGTTGGAGTATATGTCGGTCAACGTTACGAAGCTCGAAGACAACAAGGTCAGGATGGACGTGGAGGTCGCGCCTGAGCAGGTTCAGAAGGGCGTGGAGGCCAAGGTCCGGGAGCTTGCCAGGAAGATCCGGGTTCCCGGCTTTCGTCCGGGCAAGGCTCCGCGCCGCGTCATCGAGAGTCATCTCGGGCGGGACTACATCTTCATGGAGGCTCTTCAGGACAGTCTGCCGAACTGGTATTCGGATGCGGTGCTGAAGAGCCGGCTGCGCCCGATAGACCGGCCGGAGATCTCCTTCGACAGTCCGCCGGAGGAGGGTAAGAGCTTCAAGTTCTCGGCGACCGTCGAGGTGCGGCCCGAGGCCCGCCTCGGCGAGTACAAGGGCGTGGAGGTTCCCAGGCGGAAGGTCGAGGTCTCCGATGAGGACGTGGACCGGCAGCTGGAGGAGTTCCGGAACCAGTTTGCGACTCTGGCGGCGGTCGAGGACCGGCCCGTGCGGGAGGGCGACTTCGTCATCCTGGACTTCAAGGGTGAGCGGATGGCCGGAGGTCCTGTAGAGGGGGCCGAGGCCGAGGACTACATGCTGGAGGTTGGCCGGGGCGAGTTTCTAGAGGAGTTCGAGAAGAATCTTGTCGGGATGAACGCCGGGGAGCGCAAGCAGTTCGGCGTCACCTTCCCGATGGATTACCGGGACGAGTCGCTGCGCGGGCAGTCGGTGCTCTTCAGGGTGCACGTCAAGGAGATCAAGGAGCGCGACCTGCCGCCGCTCGACGACGAGTTCGCCATGGAGGCGAGCGAGTTCGACACTCTGGAGGAGTTTCGGGGCGCCATCCGGGAGCAGCTGGAGGAAGCTGCGCGGAGGCAGGCCGAGGGCGAGTTCCGCGCCCGGGTGCTGGACGTGGTGGCGGCGAACGCCGAGGTCGAGGTGCCCGAGGTAATGGTGGAAGACCGGGTGCGGGAGATGGTCGAGAGCTTCGAGCGCAACGTGCAGGCGCAGGGCATAAAGCCCGAGCAGTACTACCAGATCGCGCAGACCACCCGCGAGGAGGTCGCCCGGCAGGCCCGGCCGGACGCCGAGGACGTGGTTCGGAAGGAGCTCGTGCTGGACGCGGTGGTCCGGGCGGAGGACATCCGGGTCGAGGAGTCAGAGGTTGTGCACGAGATAGAGCATCTGGCCGAGGACTCCGGGCGCGATGTGAACGAGCTTGTCGAGAGCATGAAGAAGAACGGGACCTTCCAGCTGCTGGAAGAGGAGATCGCCCGGCGCAAAGCGCTGGACTTTCTGGCCGAGAACGCCATCCCGACGGAGTTAGAGGAAGAGGAGGCCGAAGAGGCAGAAGCTGAGGCGGCCGAGAGCGGAGAGGAGCAGGAGCGGTGAGCCACTACGATCCCCTGGGGGTCATCCCCTACGTCATCGAGCAGAGCCCGCGCGGCGAGCGGGCCATGGACATCTACTCCCGGCTGCTGAAGGACCGGATCATCTTCCTCGGCACGCCCATAGACGACCAGGTGGCCAACTCGGTCATGGCGCAGCTGTTGCACCTGGAGAGCGAGGACCCCGAGCAGGACATCAACATCTACATCAACTCTCCGGGCGGCAGTGTGCACGCGGGGCTTGCGATCTACGACACGATGCAGTTCGTCAGGCCCGACATCGTGACGACGGCGCTGGGCATGGCCGCCTCGATGGGGGCGTTCCTGCTCGCCGCCGGCACGAAGGGCAAGCGCAACGCGCTGCCGAACACGAGGATACTGCTGCACCAGCCGCACGTGGGCGGTATCGCCGGACAGGCCTCCGATGTGGAGATCCACGCCCGGGAGCTCATCGCGACCAAGAAGCGGCTCAACCAGATCCTGGCCGAGCACACCGGCCAGCCCTACGAGAAGATCGAGCGCGACACCGACCGCGACTACATCATGGGCCCCGAGGAGGCCATTGAGTACGGTGTTATAGACAACATCGTCCGGAGTCACTAGAGGAGGGGAAAGAGAGAGCGTTGGACGCGAAAGCTGAGGCAGGGAGGCCGTGATGAGGGATCCGTCCGAGCAGCTGCAGTGCTCTTTCTGTGGCAAGAGCCAGCGGCAAGTCCGCAAGCTGATCGCCGGTCCCGGAGTCTACATCTGCGACGAGTGCATCGAGCTTTGTAACGAGATAATCGACGAAGAGTTCAGCGGCCCCGAGGTCCTCAGCGACGACGACCTCCCCAAGCCCCGGGAGATCAACCGCATCCTCAACGAGTACGTGATCGGGCAGGAGGAGGCGAAGAAGATCCTCTCTGTTGCGGTCTACAACCACTACAAGCGCATCGGCATGGGTGCCGAGGCCAGCGACGGCACCGAGCTGCAGAAGTCCAACATCTTGCTGATCGGGCCGACCGGCAGCGGCAAGACGCTGCTGGCTCAGACGCTGGCCAAGATCCTCAACGTTCCGTTCGCGATAGCCGACGCCACGGCGCTGACCGAGGCCGGGTACGTCGGCGAGGACGTCGAGAACATCCTGCTCAAGCTCATTCAGGCGGCGGACTTCGACGTCAAGCGGGCCGAGACGGGGATCATCTACATAGACGAGATAGACAAGATCGCCCGCAAGTCCGACAACCCCTCGATCACCCGCGACGTGTCGGGCGAGGGTGTGCAGCAGGCGCTGCTCAAGATCCTTGAGGGCACGGTGGCGAGCGTGCCGCCGCAGGGCGGGCGCAAGCATCCGCATCAGGACTTCCTGCAGATAGACACCAAGAACATCCTCTTCATCTGCGGGGGAGCCTTCGGCGGGCTGGAGGAGATAATCCGGCAACGCATCGGCAAGAAGAGCATCGGTTTCGGCAGCGACGTCTCGCAGCGCCTGGAGGAGGACCCTGGGGCGGTCTTCCAGCACGTGCTGCCGGAGGATCTGTTGAAGTACGGTCTGATCCCGGAGTTCGTGGGGCGTCTGCCCGTGATCTCGACGCTGCGCGGGCTCAGCCGGGATGATCTGGTCCGCATACTCACCGAGCCCAAGAACGCTCTGGTGCGGCAGTACCGGCAGTTTTTGCGCTACGACAAGGTGGATCTCGCGTTCACCGACGAGGCTCTGCAGGCCATCGCCGATCTGGCACTGGACCGGGGTACCGGGGCCCGGGGCCTGCGCAGCATCATGGAGGAGACATTGTTGCCGACCATGTACGAGCTCCCGAGCCGGTCGGACGTGGTCAAGTGCGTGGTGGATGCGGACACGGTCCTGGAGGGCGTGCAGCCGACCCTCATCACGAGCAGCGGCAGCGGCAAGTACACCTACGACGAGAGCGCGTGAGCGGATCGGTTCCGGACATACCCAAGGTCTACGATCCGCGGGAGGCCGAGGAGCGCTGGTACGGGGAGTGGGAGCGCAGCGGCGCGTTTGAGGCCGAGGTCAGGCCTGAGCGGAAGCCCTACACTATCGTCATGCCGCCGCCCAACGTCACGGGTGCGCTGCACATGGGGCACGCCCTCAACATGACCATTCAGGACACCCTCATCCGGCGGGCGCGTATGAAGGGCTACGAGGCTCTGTGGCTGCCCGGTGTGGATCACGCCTCCATCGCGGTTCAGAACGTCGTCGAGCGCAAGCTGGTGCGCGAGGAGGGCAAGAGCCGCTGGGATCTGGGACGCGAGGAGTTCGTGGAGCGGTGCCGGGAGTTCGCCGAGGAGTCGCGCTCCCAGATACTGGGGCAGCTCAAGCGGCTCGGGGCGTCGGTGGACTGGCGCCGGCTGCGCTACACCATGGATGAACGGTACGTGGACGCGGTGCTCACGACGTTCATCGAGCTGTACGATGCGGGTCTCGTCTACCGCGGCAACCGCATAACCAACTGGTGCCCGCGCGACCGCTCCGCCATCAGCGACCTGGAGGTCAACTACGAGGAGCATCGGGGGAAGCTATACGGCATCCGCTACCCGTTCGCGGACGGTAAGGGGCCCGGGCCGGACGGCAAGAGCTATGCGGAGGTCTTCTCGACCCGGCCGGAGACGATGCTGGGCGACGTGGCGCTGGTCGTACATCCGGAGGATGAGCGCTACGGAGACCTCGTGGGGCGGCGGGTCACGGTCCCGTTCGTCGAGCGGGAGATCGGGATCTACGCCGACGAGCATGTAGACCCCGGGTTCGGCACGGGCGTGCTGAAGGTTACTCCGGCACATGATCCCAACGACTTCGAGATCGCGGGCAGGATCGGCCTGGAGCCGGTGAACATTCTGAACCCGGACGGCACCATCAACGAGAACGGCGGGCCGTTCGCGGATATGAGCCGGGAGGAAGCCCGCCGGGCGGTCGTGGAGCGGCTCGAAGAGCGGGGGCTGCTCGGGGAGGTGCGGGACTACACCTTCCGCGTCGGAACCTGCGATCGGTGCGGCACGGTCATCGAGCCATGGCTTACCGAGCAGTGGTGGGTCTCCATGAAGCCGCTCGCGGAGCCGGCCATAGAGGCGCTAAAGTCGGGAAAGATAAAGGTCTATCCCGACACCTGGCGGCAGGAGACGATCCGGTGGCTGGAGAACATTCACGACTGGAACATCAGCCGCCAGCTCTGGTGGGGGCACCGCATACCCGTCTGGTACGGCCCCGGCGGCGAGGTGGTGGCCGCCCGGGAGGCTCCCGGCGAGGGCTTCGAGCAGGACCCGGACATCCTGGACACCTGGTTCTCCAGCGGGCTGTGGCCCTTCGCCACTTTGGGCTGGCCGGAGGAGACGGAGGATCTCCGGTACTTCTATCCGACGCAGCTTCTGTCCACGGCGCGCGAGATCATGTACCTCTGGGTGGCACGCATGATCATGCTGGGGTTGCGCTTCCGGGGCGAGGTGCCGTTCGAGAAGGTGAACGTGCACTCCATCGTGCTGGCCGAGGACGGCACGAAGATGAGCAAGTCCAAGGGGAACGTCATAAACCCGCTGGACCTCTTCGACCGGTACGGTACGGACGCCGTCAGGTTCGGGCTTCTGCACCAGTCCTCGACCCAGGACTTCGCCTACTCTTACGAGCGGGCCGAGATGGGGCGCAGCTTCATCACCAAGCTCTGGAACATTATGCGCTTCATCCTGAGCTACGAGGGGCCGGGGGAAGACGAGGGTGCCGAGCCCTCCTGCGCCGACCGCTGGATCCTGGCCGAGTTCAACCGGGTGGCGCGGGAGTACGATGAGCTGCTGGAGGAGTGCGAGTTCTCGGAGGCCGCCCGGCTCATCTACGGCTTTGCCTGGCACGAGTTCGCCGACTGGTACGTGGAGATAGCCAAGGTCGCCCCGACGCCGCGCACTCCCGGCATCCTGCGCGCGGTCTTCTCCGGCGTTCTGCGGCTGCTGCACCCGATGATGCCTTTCGCGACCGAGGAGATGAACGACCGGCTGGGCGGCGACGGACTGCTGGTGCGGCAGGAGTTCCCGGCCTACGATCCGGCTCTGGAAGACGAGGAGGCGGTCGAGATCATGTCCCGGACCCGGAACGCCGTGCGGGCGGTGCGCTCGTTCCGCTCAGAGGCGAACGCCGGGGGCGAGCTGGAGGGGCGTATTGCCGGCGGGGCCGCCGTAGAGCGCGCGGTGTTCGAGTCTCTGAGTGGCGTGCGCCTCTCCGAGCGTCCGGCGGGCGCGGCCACCGCCACGCTGAACGCCGGAGACGTGGTCGTCGAGCTGGCACTCCCGGAAGATCTGGTCCGCAGCGAGACGCGGCGTCTTGAGAAGGAGATCTCGCGCCTTGAGGGCGAGGTGGCCCGTTCGCAGAAGAAGCTGGCGAACGAGAAGTTCGTCGAGCGGGCCCCGGCCGGGGTGGTCGCTGCCGAGCGGGAGAAACTGGCGAGCAACGCCGGGCTTCTGGAGAAGCTGCGCTCCCGGCTTGGAGAGTACCGGTAGCCTTTGTTCACGGGAGCTTGCAGCTACGAGGCCGTCTGCGGGGAGCTGGACCGCAGACGGTTCATCACCATGGGACTGGACCGCACCCGGCGGCTGCTGAGGCTGCTGGGAGATCCGCAGCGGAGGTTCAGGAGCATCCAGGTCGTCGGCACCAACGGCAAGGGGACCGCGGCGGTCGTGGCAGCCGGGGCGCTGGAGGCCACGGGGGTGGTCGCCGGGGCATATCTCTCTCCGCACGTGAACTCGTACACCGAGCGCGTCCTGCTGGGCGACGGTTTCATCTCCGAGGAGGAGTTCGCCCAGGGTGTGGGTGAGGTTATCCGGCTGGCCGATCGCCACGGGATCCCGGCGTCGCAGTTCGAACTGCTCACCGCCGGGGCGATGAAGCTCTTCGCCGACCGGGGTCTGGAGTGGGCCGTGCTGGAGGCCGGGCTCGGGGCCCGCTACGACGCCACCTCTGCCGGCGAGTCTGAGCTGCTGGTGCTCACGAACGTGAGTCTGGACCACACCCAGCAGCTCGGAGAGACCGTGGAGGAGATCGCCCGGGAGAAGTTGGCTCCGCTGACGAAGGGTATGGTGCTCCTGCTCGGGACCGCCGACGGGCGGGTGGTGAGGATCGCGCGCGAGCTCTGCGAGCGCACCGGAGCGGAGCTTGCGGGGGTGTGTGCGGAGAGCGCGGGGCCGGAGGAGCTCGCCGGCTACCAGCGGCGCTCGGCTGCGCTTGGCCTCCGGGCCGCCGAGCTCGCGCTGGGCCGAAAGCTCGCTCCGGACGAGCGGGCGCGGGCGATCCGGGTGGTGCGGCTGCTTCCGGCGCGCTTCGAGGTGCGCCGGTGCGGCGGCGTGCCGGTTGTTGTCGACGGAGGACACAACCCGGCCGGCATCCGGGCCGCCCTCGCGGCCGTACGGGAGCGGTTCTGTGGGCGGCCCCTGACGGTCGTCTTCGGCGTGCTGCAGGACAAAGACATAGCGAGTATGCTCGATCCCCTGCGGGAGGGTGCGGATTCGCTCTATCTCGTGGAGCCCCCGAGCGAGCGCGCCGCCGATCCGGAGTGGGTCGGCCGGACCTTCGATCCCCGGGACTCGGCGGGCCGCCCCGGACGGATAGAGCGGGATGTGGCGGCGGCTCTTAGATCGGCCGTGTCCGAGGCGCAGGTGAGCGGGGGGGTTGTGCTGGTTACGGGATCTTTGTACACTTGCGCGCGGGCCCGGGAGGTGTTGTGAGAGAGGTGCTGAACCGCAAGTTCGCCGTGTTGCTGCTGGCAGTAGCCGGTTTGTCCTTCGTTTTCGGCTACGCCTTCGTCAGGGCTGCGATGGGGTAGTCGGGTTTGGCGTTCCTGCAGCAGGACACCGACCCCTTCCAGCTCATCGGCGATATTCTAGGCAGCCCGCTGCTGCGGCTCTTCCTGCAGCTCATGGGGCTGTTCATCGTCGTGCTCTGGCTCTCGCTCGTCTACTGGACGTATGTGGACGCCTCGCGCCGGGGGGCGGTGAAGATATATTGGGCCCTGATCGCGCTCATCTTCCCATTCGTCGGCACCCTCATCTACCTCATCGTTCGGCCGCCGGAGTACCTTCTGGACTCCCGGGAGCGCGAGCTGGAGCTGGCCGTGCTGGAGCGGGAGCTGAGGCATCAGATACAGGTCTGCCCGAGCTGCCGGGCTATGGTGGAGCGGGATTTTTTGATCTGTCCCGAGTGCGGCCGGCAGCTCAAGAAGCCGTGTATCAACTGCTCCCGGGCGATCAACCTCGAGTGGGAGGTCTGTCCCTACTGCGCCCGGGAGCAGCGGGGGCGCAACACCCGCCGCGTACAGCTGGAGAACCGACCGTACGAGAAGGAGTAGGTTTGGAAGAGACTCTGGTGTTGGTCAAGGGCGATGGTGTGAAGCGGCGGCTGATCGGGGAGATCATCCGTCGCATAGAGGATAAGGGGCTCTACATCCGGGACCTCAGGATGATGAGCGTGAGCCGCGAGCTCGCCGAGGAGCACTACGCCGAGCACCGGGAGAAGCCCTTCTTCGAGGAGCTGGTGGAGTTCATCACCTCCACGCCCGTTGTGGCGATGCGGGTCGGCGGGGACGGAGCGGTCAAGGCCGTGCGCAACCTCATGGGAGCCACCAACCCGGCCGAGGCGGCTCCGGGGACCATCCGGGGCGACCTGGCTCTGAGCATGCCGGACAACCTGGTTCACGGCTCCGACTCTCCCGAGAACGCCGAGCGCGAGATCCGGCTCTTCTTCGGCGAGTAGAGCAGGCCTTGCGGTTCATACTCGCTTCGGAGTCGCCCCGCCGGGTGGACCTCCTCCGCCAGGCGGGGTTCGATTTCGAGGTACAGAAGAGCGGCTATCCGGAGGTCTTGCTCGAAGATCCGGTCGGGACGGTGCGTTCGAACGCTCTGGGCAAGGCCCGCAAGGTAGCCCTTGCGCATCCCGGACGGGTGGTGCTCGGAGCCGACACGGTCGTGTATATTCCCGGAGAGCGGGTGCTCGGGCAGGCTACCGGTGAGCGGGACGTCCGCAGGATGCTGGGAATGTTGCGGGGGCGCTGGCACGAGGTGTACTCTGGGGTCGCCGTGGCCCGGGGGGAGGACGTCAGGGTCGGGTATCTCGGGACCCGGGTGAAGATGCGGGAGCTGGAGGAGGAAGAGTTCGAGGCGTACGTGGCTCTCGGAGAAGGTGTCGGAAAGGCCGGGGGCTACGCGATACAGGGGAGGGCTGCCCTCTTCGTGGAGGAGATCCGGGGCGACTACACCAATGTGGTGGGACTGCCGCTGGTGCTCGCAAGCCGGTTGCTCAAGGGTTACGGGGTGCGTTGGTACGGCAGCGCCGCTACACGATAAAAGAGCTGCCGCCCGAGCTGCGGCCGCGGGAGAGGCTCCTGGCTGAGGGGCCGGAGGCGCTCTCCAGCGCGGAGCTGCTGGGACTGCTCTTCGGCATCGGGAGCCGGGAGAAGACCGCGGTAGAGCTGGCGCAGCAGGTCATCTCCGACAGCGGCGGGTTGCACGGTCTCTACGGTGTTTCGGCGCACGAGCTGATGCAGGTCAACGGCATCGGGGAGGCCAAGGCGTGCATAATCCTGGCCGCGGTCGAACTCGGCAAGCGGGTCGCCCGGGTTCGCAACCCCGAACGCCCCGTGGTATCATCGCCAGCGGACGTAGACGAGCTTTTGAGAGGCAGGATAGCCAACGCGGACCGGGAGAACTTCATCGCCGTGCTGCTCAACACGAAGAATGAAGTGATCGGGAGCCCGGTCATCTCGGTTGGCACCGTCTCCGAAGCCCTCGTCCATCCCCGGGAGGTCTTCAAGCCGGCGGTTCGGGCCAGCGCCGCGAGCGTGATCCTGGCGCACAACCACCCGACCGGGAGGGTTGAGCCGAGCCGTCAGGACCGGGAGGTGACCCGCCGGCTCGTCGAGGCTTCCGGAATACTGGGAATAGACTTGCTGGACCACGTCATAATAGGTGACGGGTTCTTCTCGATGCGAGAGAACAAGATGCTCTAGCTTCACGCAGGGGCGGAGCTCAGACTCGACAGGCAGGGGCAGGATGTTCGGAGGACTGTTCGGGAGAGACGTAGCTATAGATCTGGGTACGGCGAACACGCTTGTCTTCGTAAAGGGACAGGGCATCGTGCTCTCGGAGCCCTCGGTCGTGGCCATAGACACCAAGACGGAGAAGGTTCTGGCCGTGGGGGCGGCGGCCAAGCGGATGCTGGGGCGCACGCCGGGCAACATCGTGGCGATGCGGCCGCTCAAGGATGGGGTTATCGCGGATTTCGAGGTCACGGAGAAGATGCTCTCCTACTTCATCCGCAAGGTGCAGCCCAACCGGCCGCTGCTGCCGTCCCTGATCGGGCCCCGGGTCGTGGTGTGCGTGCCCTCGGGGGTGACGGGGGTGGAGCTGAGGGCGGTCAAGGAGGCGACCGAGTCGGCCGGAGCGCGCCAGGCGTTCACCATCGAGGAGCCGATGGCCGCCGCCATCGGAGCCGGACTGCCGGTGAACGAGGCGCAGGGCTCCATGATAATAGATATTGGCGGCGGGACGAGCGAGGTGGCCGTGATCTCGCTCGGAGGGATCGTAACCAAGTCCTCCATCCGCATCGCCGGCGACGAGATAGACGACGCCATCGCCACCTATATTCAGCGGGAGTACAAGCTCGCCATCGGGACTCAGACGGCGGAACAGCTCAAGATCGAGCTGGGCAGCGCCTTCCCGCTGCCGGAGGAGGAGTCGGCCGAGATCAGGGGCCGGGATCTGGTGACCGGGTTGCCCAAAACGGTGGTCATTACGAGCGAGGAGATCCGGGAGGCCGTGAGCGTGCAGGTGGACGCCATCGTGGCGGCGGTGAAGGACACGCTCGACCGCACGCCGCCCGAGCTGGCCTCGGATATTATGGACCGGGGGATGGTGCTCGCCGGCGGTGGAGCGCTGCTGCGGCTCCTGGACGAACGGTTGCGGCGGGAGACCGGGATTCCGGTGCATGTGGCTGATGATCCGCTGATGTGCGTGGCGATCGGATCCGGCCGCTCGCTGGAGGAGATGGAGTACTACCAGAGCGCGCTCTCTTCCAACTGATCTATGGGGCGGCGCAAGACTAGTAGCCCAGGGGGGCTTGCGGCCTTCGCCATACTCGCGGTCGTGTGTCTGATCCTGTTCACCGTATACGTGAAGGAGGATCCGGACTCCGGGCCGCTGCACACCGTGCAGCTCGGGGCGATGGAGGTTTTGCGGCCCGTGCACGGTGTGGTGGGAGCGCTCGCCTGGCCGTTCCAGACGGTCGGGGGCTACGTTCAGGGCGCCTTCGGCGCGGCCGAGCGCGAGGCACAGCTGGAAGAGGAGCTCATGCGCTACAGGGAGCAGGCCGCGGAGAACGCCCGGCTGGTGCAGGAGAACCAGCGGCTGCGCGAGATGCTGGACGGTCAGCGCGCCGGTTACGAGTACTCGCCGCTGGCGCGGGTGATCGCTCCGGTGGGCGGGCAGTTCGCAAACCGGATCGTGATCAACGTCGGGTCCGAGGACGGGGTGAAGCCCGAGCAGCCCGTGGTGGTCGGGAACAACACGCTCGTCGGGCGCACCACCGAGAGGGTGACGCCGAACACGGCCGAGGTGATGCTCATAACCGATCAGGCGTTCGCCGCCGGGGTGACGACCGTGCCCCCGGCGAGTTTCGACCGGAGCACCGGTGAGGTGCAGCCTCCCGAGGATGAGGGGGTGGTCTACGGGGAGGGACTGCTCCAGACGAGCTGGGAGGGATCGCTCGGGATAGACTACGTAGAGCTCAGTGACCGGGTGGAGAAGGACGACTACGTGATCACGAGCGGCCGGGCCGGGGAGCGCGAGCTGCTCTTCCCGCCGGGGCTCTTCGTCGGTACGGTGGCGTCGGTCAGCTCCCAGGACCTGGATCAGTACAAGAAGATCGTGGTCTCACCCGCGGTAAACCCCGATGCTCTACGGGAAGTGAGGGTGATTATTGATTGGTGAGGCTGCTCCCTACCCCGTGGGCCGCTCTCCTGGTCGCTTTCGCCGCCGTTCTGGAGGTCGCCGTCGCTCCGTATCTCACCCTGGGCTATGCCGCTCCCCGGTTCATGATCATCGGGATAGTCTTCGCCGCTGCGGGGCTGCGGGATCTGCAGGGGATACTGGTGGGATTCTTCGGCGGCGTGCTCACGGACGCGCTGGGCGGCGGGCTTTTCGGGACGCACGCGCTGGCGGGGCTGGTGGCTGCGTTCCTGGCGGTGCGCTCCGGGGTTGGGTTCAGGAAGTACAACACGCGCCTTACCCTCGTTTTCGTGGTGATGCTCGCGGTCGCGGCATTTGACATCATAGGGATTACGGCGTTAAATCTCTCAGGGTACGGGAGCGTGCCGGTTGGGCGGTTTATGGTCGTGGGCGTGATGCCGGACGTGTTGCTCAACGGTCTGCTGGCGTATCTGTTCTGCAGGGTAATGGAGAGGTTCGGCCTGATCGGGTGATCTGAGATGAGCATAACCCGCAGCACGACTACGACCACGCCGCAGGCCGGGGTGAAGCTTCCGGGACGCGGCAGATTCCGGGGTTTGGATCCGGTGCTCATAGCCGCGGCGCTGGCCCTTACGGGGTTCGGGATCTTCGCCGTCTACACCTCTGGGGTGGAGAACGGCCCCTACTACGCTACCAATCAGGCCGCCGGACTCGTGGCCGGCGTAGCCCTGGCCGTGCCGCTGGCCCTGATGGACTACCGGCGTTTGAAGGGCTTCGCCGAGTGGCTCTTCGGGGCGGCCATCGCCATGCTGCTCGCCGTGGCCTTCTTCGGCACGACCATCAACGGAGCGAAGAGCTGGATCGAGCTCGGGCCGTTTCAGGTTCAGCCCTCGGAGTTCGCCAAGCTGCTGATGATAGTCGTGCTGGCGAAGTACCTCTCGGACAATCCCCCCGATAGCTGGGGAACCTTCCTGAAGGCGCTGGGGATCATGATGCTCCCCACCCTGCTCGTCTTCACGCAGCCGGATCTGGGCACGGCGTTGGTCTTCGGCGCGGTCTTCGTCGCCATGGTCTTCGTCGGCGGGGCCCGGCTCTGGCATCTGGGGACGCTCTTCGGGGCGGGTATCGCGGCCTTCGTCGTGGCGCTCAAGTTCAACATTCTGCACGAGTACCAGATCCAGCGCCTCACCGCTTTCCTGCAACCGGAGCTCTCTACAGACCTCAGCTATCAGGTGCTGCAGTCCAAGATAGCCGTGGGCTCCGGAGGGCTCCTGGGCAAGGGACTGGAGGCGAACACGCTCGCCAACCTGGGCTTCCTCCCCGAGGATCACACGGACTTCATCTTCTCCAACCTCGCGGAGCGCACCGGATTCGTGGGGAGCATGATCGTGCTGGCGCTGTTCTTCATCCTGATCTGGCGCATCCTGCGCATCGGCACGGTAGCCCGGGACAAGTTCGGCGTGCTGGTGGCGGTCGGTGTCTCCACGATGTTCGTCTTTCAGGTCTTCGTGAACATCGGGATGGCGCTGGGGATGATGCCGGTGACCGGTCTGCCGCTCCCGCTCGTCAGCTACGGCCGCAGCAGCCTGATCATGAGCGTCATGTCCATCGGGTTGCTCTTGAGCATCGCCATGCGCTCGAAGGCCGGGGGTGCCAGGCACTCCGATCTCTGACCGCACGACGTTGCCGGCCCGGCGGCCGGGTTGTAAGATAGTGCGCTGGTACTCTCTGGAATAGCAGTTAGAATTACGGGAGATCGCGTATGTTCGCAATCGTGAAAACCGGTGGTCGGCAGTACCGGGTGAACGTGGGTGACGAGCTCGTCGTGAACCGCCTGAACGCCGGCGTGGGCGAGAAGCTCTCGCTGCCGGTCAGCTTTACGGGTGACGGCGAGAACTTCGAGCTCGAGGAGAAGTCCGCCCAGGTCGAGGTTCTGGAGCACCTGCGGGGAGGCAAGCTGCACATCTACAAGTACAAGCCCAAGAAGGGCTACCGCAGGAAGAAGGGCCACCGGCAGGAGCTGACCCGGATCAAAGTACTGGAGGTTTCATAGAGATGGCTCACAAGAAGGGCGGCGGTTCCTCGCGGAACGGCCGGGACTCGGAGAGCAAGCGGCTGGGGGTTAAGGCCTTCGGGGGCCAGTTTGTGAGCGCCGGGAGCATCATCGTCCGGCAGCGCGGCACGAAGGTGCACCCCGGCCTGAACGTCGGCCGTGGCGGGGATGACACCCTCTTCGCCACGGTGGACGGGTTCGTCAAGTTCAGCAGGTCGCGCGGCAGGAGCGTGGTGAGCGTCCTGCAGGAGGGAACGGTCTGACCGGCTCTACCGGAGGGCTCTGACCCCGGTGCAGTTCATAGACGAAGCCCGTCTCTTGGTCCAGGGAGGAAGGGGCGGAGACGGGTGCGTCTCCTTCAACCGTGAGAAGTACCGTCCCCGCGGCGGTCCTGACGGCGGCCGCGGGGGTGATGGCGGCTCGGTTATAGTGGTTGCTACCGAGGATCTCTCCACGCTGGAGCCCTACGCCTACCGGCATGAGGTGAAAGCCGGGCGCGGCCGGCACGGGCAGGGGAGCAACCGGGCCGGCGAGCGCGGAGAGGACGTGATCCTGGAGGTTCCGGTCGGCACGCTCGTCTACTCCGACGGCGAGCTGGTGGCGGATCTTGAGAAGCCCGGAGATCGGGTAACGGTGGCCCGGGGCGGGGCCGGAGGGAGGGGAAACGAGTCTTTTGCAACCTCCACCCGGCAGGCTCCGGCGTTCGCCGAGAAAGGCCTTCCGGGCGAGCGGCGTGAGATCCGGCTCGAGCTCCGCGTGCTCTCCGATGTGGGGCTGGTGGGGCTGCCGAACGCCGGCAAGTCTTCCCTGCTCGCGGCTCTGAGTGCGGCGCGGCCAAAGGTGGGAGACTACCCCTTCACCACGCTCACTCCCCGGCTGGGCGTCGTGGACCGCCGCGCCTACCGCGAGCCCTTCGTGGTAGCGGACATCCCGGGGCTCATCGAGGGGGCCAGCGAGGGGCGCGGTCTCGGAAACCGCTTCCTGCGCCACGTCGCACGCTCGCGGCTCCTGGTGCTATTGCTGGACGCCAGCGGGGACCCCGAGGGGGCGGAGGCCGTGCTCCGGGCCGAGCTCGGGGCCGCCGGACTTGCGGGGAAGCCTGCGATCGTGGTGCTCAACAAGGTGGATCTGCTGGATGAGGAGCTGCGGGAGTATCTCGGACAGGTGTTTCCGGACTCTCCGCAGATCTCCGCTGCGACCGGCGAGGGGGTAGAGGAACTTGCGGATCTGCTGAAAGAGCGTCTGGAAGAGCTGGAGTCCGTGTCCGGAGGGGACCGGAAGACACACCGGACCTTCCGGCCGACTTGGAAGGGGGTGCGGGTGGAGGCGGTAAACGGCGGTTACCGGGTCTCCGGAGAGCTGGCCGAGCGGCTGGTGCTCAAGACCGACTGGGAGAACCCGGAGGCGGTGGAGCACTTCCAGCGTGAGCTGCGGAATCGGGGCATCCTCGCCGCCCTCAGGAGGGCCGGGGCGCAGCCCGGGGACGAAGTGCAGATCGGCGACCGGGTGTTCGATCTCCGGTGAGGGTCGGGATCTTCGGCGGTACGTTCGATCCCGTCCACGTCGGGCATCTGATCATAGCCGAGCAGGTGTCCGACGCTCTGGGACTTGAGCGGGTGCTCTTCGTGCCGAGCGGCATGCCTCCGCACAAGGCGGCCGAGAGCGTTCAGGCCGGCGCCTGGGACCGGCTGGAGATGGTGCGGGAGGCCGTTCGTGGCAATCCCCGGTTCGTGGTCGAGAGCCTGGAGGTGGAGGCCGGCGGGCCCATGTACAGCGTGGACACCACGATCGCTCTCAAGGAGAAATACGGGGACGGAGAGTGGTATTTCATCAGCGGGGCCGATGCGGTGTGCGACCTGCTGACCTGGAAAGATCCGGACCGGCTGCTTGAAGAGGCCGTCATGGTCGCCGCGACCCGGCCCGGCTACGACCTCTCGGCCCTGAACCACCTGGCCGAGGAGCTGCGGAACTTCCACCGCATACTCCCCGTGGAGTGTTCGCGGATAGACATATCCTCGACCGAGATCCGCTCCCGGCGGGCACGGGGAAGGAGCATCCGGTACATGGTCCCCGAGCCCGTGTACAGGATCATCGAGAAACGGGGAATATACAGCCTGGAGGAGCGTGTTGAAAGGAGCGAGAGCTTGAACAGGAGTCAGATACCTTGACCCGCGACGAGTTCGCCACCAATAACCGGGAAGCGGAAGAGCTTACCTACCATATGGCCGTCACGGCGGCTCAGGCGGCGAGCGATATGTTCGCCAACGACGTTGTGATCATCGACATGCGGGAGTTCGCCTCCTATACGGACTATTTCGTGATCGCCAGCGCCGAGACCGAGCGGCAGACGCGGCGGATCGTGGAGGAGGTTCTGGAGCGCATGAGCGGCGAGGGCTACCGGCCCGCGTCGCGGCGGATTCCCGAGGGAACGAGCTGGACCAGCCTGGACTTTCTGGACGTGGTGGTGCATATCTTCACCGACGAGGCCCGGGACTACTACCGGCTGGAGTCGCTCTGGAAGAGCGCCCCTCAGGAGCGCTGGAGCGGTGAAGCCCGGGCGCGTTGACACTCTGCCGCCCAGTTAATATACTCTTGCGAGCGCCCGAGAGGGGCCGTAGCTCAGTTGGGAGAGCGCCACGCTGGCAGCGTGGAGGTCACGGGTTCGAGTCCCGTCGGCTCCACTGCACACCCTCCGGCTGCCGGAACTAAAGTTTCCCCGTCTTCCTTCCGATACCTGTTGCGGAATGTACCGCAACAGATTCGAGTCCCTTACAACCCGGCGCGGAGAGAAAGAAGGGGCCGGCGCTGCGGGATACCTGCGGCGCAACCGGCCGCAGGTGCTCGTGGCGCTCGCGGTGGTGAGCGTGCTGCTCGGCGGGGCCTTCTACGCTTCCCACATCTCCGGGAGCGCACCGAAGACGGTCTACAACGCTCCGCTGCAGGAGGTCGCGGCGGACGCTCAGCCTCCGGTCATAGTCCGCATAAACACCGCCACCTCGGAAGAGCTGCAGGAACTGCCGGGGATCGGCCCGGCGCTCGCCGAGCGCATAATCGAGTACCGCCAGACCCACGGCGCGTTCCGTTCGCTGGAGGAGCTGGAGAACGTCTCCGGGATCGGTCCCAAGACGCTGGAGAAGATCCGGCCGTATGCGGACCTCTGAGAGCCGGCGCGTCCGGCTCGATCTGGATCTCTCCCCGCCGATCCGGCTGGACCTCTGGGCTGTGGCGCTCGCATCCGGGATCGTCGCCGGGACGGTGGTTCCTCCGTTCGCCTCTGCGCTGGTGCTGGGCTCGCTGCTGATCTGCGCGGGCTCGGCAATCTGGAGCTCGCTGCTGCCCCGTGGATGGCGGCTCATGGGGCTGCTCTGTCCGCTCTTCGTCGCCGCCGGAGCCGGTATAGCCTATCTACATGCGGCGGCGCGGGATCCGCTGGCCGAGCTCGCCGCCCTGGAACCGGGAGAGGTCGTCGCGGTCGGGACCGTAGCCTCACCGCCCGTTCCTTCGGGAGCGGGCAACAGAGCCGAGCTGCGGGTGGAACATCTGTGGCTGGGGGATCGGGAGCTGGTCCGGGGCGGTAAGGTGCAGATCAGAGCCTTCGACCTGCGGGCGGGCGTGGGCGACCGGGTGAGGGTGGATGGAGAGATCGTTGTCCCGGATTCGGGCGGCGAGTTCGATTACGCTCGCCACCTGCGCACCCGGGGAGTCTCGGCCGAGATACGGGCCTCCGGCGTCTGGCCGGTGGACGAGGGGCGGGGTTGGATCGGGCAGGTGCACCGCCGTACCGACGCCGCGCTCAGCCACGGAATGCGGTCCGAAGAGGCCTCCATGGTGCGGGGAATACTCATCGGGGACCGCAGCCGCATCCCGGATGAGATGCAGGACGCATTCCGGCGTTCCGGAATAGCGCACATACTGGCCATCTCTGGCATGCACGTCGCCGTGCTGGCGACCGCTTCTTACTTCGCCCTCCGGGCGCTCGCGCTGCCCCTCGCTACGCGCAACGCCGCAACTCTGGCGTTGGTGTGGGTCTACGTCGTGGTAGCCGGCGCGCCGCCGTCGGCCATCCGGGCCGGCGTGATCGCGAGCTTCGTGCTGCTGGCACCGCTCCTGAAGCGCGGGATCTCACCGCTGCACTTCATGACGTGCATGCTGGCACTGGTTCTGGCCTGGAATCCGATGCTCATCTACAGCACCGGGTTTCAGCTCTCCGTAGCGGCGGTGTTCGGCATCCTGCTCCTGCGAAAACCCCTGCAAGCGTTCCTCAAGCGCACGGTCCTGCGGCCGCTTCCGGCCGGGCAGGAGCCGCTCTCCCGGCTGATGTCCATCTCGCTCGCCGCCCAGATAGCGACCGCCCCCATAATCGCCACCAGTTTCGGCGAGGTGCCGGTGGTCGGTGTGATCACCAACCTCGTCGCCGTGCCGCTCGCCGCCCCGATCCTGACGCTCGGGCTGTGCGGGGTCTTGACCGGCAATCTGCTGCCCGCGCTCGCATACCCGGTGAACTCCGCGAACGGATTCCTCGTGAGCGTGATGTGGCGGACCGCCGAGCTTCTCGCCTCGCTGCCGTTCGCCGCCGTGGAGACCGCAAACGCCGACCTTGCGCTCGCCGTTCTCTTCTACGTGGCTTGCGCGCCC
This sequence comes from Rubrobacter taiwanensis, assembly GCF_004337705.1. Lineage (GTDB taxonomy): Bacteria > Actinomycetota > Rubrobacteria > Rubrobacterales > Rubrobacteraceae > Rubrobacter_C > Rubrobacter_C taiwanensis. Next base: position 76,047 of record NZ_SKBU01000014.1, on the reverse strand, counting down.
GCGGCAGCCGCCGCGAGCGCGCTGCCCGAGGAGCGCTGGCCGGCTATCGGCGGGCTTCTGGTCTTCTGGGCTGCGCTCTGGCTGGCGATGGCGGTCCTCTGAGCGATTAGAATACATCTTATGGCCGTATACCTTCTGCTGGGCGACGACGAGGAGCGCAAGGCCCGCAGCGTAGAGAAGCTGAGTCGAGGACGCGCGGTCCGGAGCGTGGACGCCTCCGAGACCGGTCCGGAGGAGGTGATCTCGGCCTGCAACTCGGGCAACCTCTTCGGGGAGGGAAACTTCGTCGTCGTTCGGAGACTTGATGCCTGGAGCGCGCACCAGAAGGCCCTGCTGGCAGGCTACCTCGAAAACCCTGCACCGGACACAGATCTCGTCTTGCTCGGAGAGAGGCTCGGGTCCCGGGAGCGCCTGCTGGCCGCCGCGAAGCGTGCCGGAGAGGTGCACACCCTCTCCCGGCCTGCCGGGAAAGAGCTTCTGAAGTGGGTCGTGAGGTACGCGCGGGAGCAGGGGATCCGGTTGTCGCAGGAGGTCGCCCGGGAGCTCGCCGCCCGCTGCTCGGAGGACAAGCTCCGGCTCGCGCGCGAGATAGAGAAGCTGGCCCTCTACCGGGAGGCCGGGGAGGCCACGTTGGAGGACGTGGAGGCTCTTTGCGCCCCGAACCTCGAAGCCGACATCTTCTCGTTTGTGGATGCGCTGGCCTCTGGCGACCGGCACACGCTCTTAAGCCTTCTGGAACGCCTCTTTTCGGCGGGGGAGCCGCCGCTGCGCCTCACCTTCATGGTGCGGCGGCAGTTCGATCTGCTCGCCCGGGCAAAGGCGCTCTACGCCCGGGGCACACCCCGGCAGGAAGTCGCCCGGAGGCTCGGAGTACCGCCGTTCGTGGCCCGCAAGCTCGAGGAGCAGTCTCAAAAGATCGGCGAAGAGAAGCTGGAGGAATCCCTGACGGTGGTTTTGGAGCTCGAGCGGGGGCTCAAAGGCGCCAGCGCCCTCCGGCCCGAACTACAGGTGGAGCTGGCCGTTATGAAGCTCTCCGGCTGAGGGCTCGCGTAAGGCGGCTGACCTTGCGCGCAGCCTTGTTGGGATGAATGATGCCCTTGGAGGCCGCCTTGTCGAAGAGCTTCTGCGATTCCTCCCTGAGCTTCCGGGCCCGCTCCTCGTCCCCGCTCTCAAGAGCCCGGTAGAAGTTCTTGGAGATGTTTCTCAGCCGGGATTGCACCGCCCGGTTGCGCTCGTACCTCTTGCGGCTCTGCTTGTCTCGCTTAGATGGTGCTGGCACCTAAAACTCCCTTCTTCTATATCACTTCCGCACAACCGGGCACAAATTTAAGCATACGGGGAGAGGAGAGGCAATCTCGCGGCGCGCCGCTCGGACCGCCCGCGATGGTAAAATCTCTGCCGTGTCCGGGATGGAACGCATACGAAACTTCTGCATAATCGCGCATATAGACCACGGCAAGAGCACCCTCGCGGACCGCCTGCTGGACATAACCGATGCAGTCCCGGAGCGGGAGCGGGTGGAGCAGATCCTGGATACGATGGATCTGGAGCGCGAGCGGGGGATAACCATCAAGGCCCAGGCCGTGCGGGTCCTCTACAACCGCCCCGACGGCGAGTGGACCCTCAACCTCATAGACACCCCGGGGCATGTGGACTTCGCCTACGAGGTCTCCCGCGCCATAGCCGCCTGCGAGGGCGCCCTGCTCGTCATAGACGCGAGCCAGGGCATCCAGGCCCAGACGCTGGCGAACCTCTACCTCGCCATGGAGCACGATCTGGAGATCATACCCGTCATAAACAAGATAGACCTCCCGATAGCCGACGTGGCAGCAGTCACCGAAGAGATCACCGAGCTCCTCGGCGTCGAAGAGGACGAGATACTCAAGATCTCTGCCAAGACCGGCGAGGGCGTCCGGGAGGTCCTGAACGCCATCGTAGACCGCATCCCGGCGCCGCAGGCCGCGGGAGAGAAGACACGCGCGCTCGTCTTCGACTCCTACTACGACCCCTACCGGGGCGTCGTCGCCCTGGTGCGCCTCTTCGACGGCGCGCTGCGCAAGGGCGACGAGGTCCGGGCGTTCGGGAGCGACGAGAGGTTCGAGGTGCTGGAGGTCGGCTGCTACTCGCCCAGACCCACCTCGCTGGAAGAGCTGCGGCCGGGCGAGGTCGGATATATCGTCGCGGGTCTCAAAGACATAGAGGCGCTGCGCGTCGGCGATACCGTGACCCGGGCCGACGACCCGGCCGAAGAGCCGCTGCCCGGGTACACCCGGGTCCCGCCCACCGTCTTCTGCGGCCTCTACCCGACGGATCCGGACGACTTCGAGCGACTGCGCAACGCTCTGGCCCGGCTGCAGCTGAACGACGCCGCCCTGCACTTCGAGCCCGAGAATACCCAGCTCGGATTCGGTTTCAGATGCGGATTTCTCGGGCTGCTGCACATGGAGATCGTTCAGGAGAGGCTGGAGCGCGAGTTCGGGCTGGAGCTGATCGCCACCATACCGAACGTGAAGTACAAGGTGAGAGTGGACGGTGAAGAGCGGGAGATCACCAACCCGAGCGAGCTCCCGGACCTCTTCGAGGAGATCCGGGAGCCCGTGGTGCGAGCCACTATCATCTGCCCCCAGGAGCATGTGGGGGCGGTGATGGGGCTCTGTCACGAGCGGCGCGGCATCTCTGTGGGGATGGAGTATATCTCCAGCATGCGGGTTCAACTCACCTACGATCTCCCACTGGCCGAGGTGGTCACCGATTTCTTCGACGCGCTCAAGAGCCGGACCCGGGGGTATGCCTCCTTCGACTACGAACCGCGGGGATATCAGGCGGCGGACCTGGTCAAAGTCGAGGTTCTGGTCGCAGGGGATCCTCTGGAGGCACTCTCGATGATAGTCCCCAGAGACCGGGCCGCGCAGCGAGGCCGGGCGCTGGTGGAGAAGCTGAAGGAGCTCATACCCCGCCAGCAGTTCCAGGTCCCGGTGCAGGCGGCAGTGGGTAAGAGGATCGTGGCCCGCGAGAACGTTCGCCCCTACCGCAAGGACGTCACCGCCAAATGTTACGGTGGCGACATCACCCGCAAGCGCAAGCTGCTGGAGAAGCAGAAGGCGGGCAAGCGGCGCATGAAGCAGGTGGGTAAGGTAGAGATACCCCAGGAGGCCTTCCTGGCAGCGCTGAGGATATAGGTCCCTGTGATAAAATTTCTGCCGGTATGGAGCTCTCCAGCAGGCAGCGCAGGATACTCATAAAGACGGTGGAACTGTACATAGCGACCGGCTCTCCGGTCAGCAGCGGAGCTCTGACGGAGAGCGTGGACGCGAGCAGCTCAACCATCAGGGCCGAGCTGAACCAGCTCGAGAGCCTGGGGCTGCTCACCCACCCGCACACCTCCGCCGGTCGGGTGCCCACGGATGCGGGGTACCGCTACTACGTCAACACCCTCATGACCGGGGAGCGGCCGCGGGACGGGCTGTTCGAGACCTCCGCGGACAGCTACGGCAATCTAGACGAGCTGCTGCGCGGCATCTCGGAGGACATGTCCCGGGTCACCCGCCTTCTTGCGGTGGTCGCAGGCCCCGGAATGCTGGGCGACACGGTTACCTCCGTGGACTGCGTGGTGCTCCGGCCCAACACGGTGCTGCTCATCATCTCGATGGAGAGCGGTGTTGTGTCCAGCTCGGTCGTCACACTGCCGGAACGGGTCCGGGACGAAGAGCTGCGCGAGATCGTGCAGGCCCTGAACGGCTGGATCGGAGGACGGTATCTGGACCCGGATCTGGAGCTGGATCTGGCCGCCCGCCGACTGCTCTCCGATTACAATCCCGATGTCGTGCAGGCCGTTATGGGTACTATAGAGGCGCTGGCGCGCTCCGAAGACCGGGGCCTGTTCGTCAGGGGAGCCTCGGCCCTCCTGGCCCGGCTCGACGACCTGGACTCCGCCAGCCTCGCGGCCATAGTCGAGATCTTCGAGCGGCGGCGGTGGCTCCTGCACGTCCTGGAGCGAGCACTGGAACGCTCGAACAGTTGCACCGACGTCGTGGTCGCCATCGGCTCGGAGAGCGGCTTCTACAAGCTCTCCAACACCAGCCTCGTGGCGGCCGCCTACCAGGTAAACGACCGCCCGTACGGCGTGGTGAGCCTCATCGGACCGAAGCGGATGGATTACGATTCGGCGATCTCTACCGTGCGTTCCGCAGCAGAGACCCTGACAGATAGGCTCAGCACCGGATTTTAATGCCTGCCAAGCGCGATTATTACGAGGTTCTGGGCGTTAGCCGCGGAGCCTCGGAGCAGGAGATAAAGAAGGCTTACCGCAGACTGGCGCGCAAGCATCACCCGGACGCTAACCCCGGAGACCCCGAGGCCGAAGAGCGCTTCAAAGAACTGACCGAAGCCTACGAGGTGCTCTCTAACCCGGAAGCCCGCCGGGCATACGATAGATACGGCCACCAGGTCCCGCGCGGTACCGGACGCGCCGGTGCCGGCGACCCGTTCGGCGGCGGCTTCCAGGATATCTTCGAAGCCTTCTTCGGCGAAGGGTTCGGAGACTCCTTCTTCGGCGGCGCCCGCCGGCAGCAAGCGCGGCGCGGAGGCGACGTCGAGGCTGAGGTGGAGATAGACCTGCGCGAGGCTGCTTTTGGAACTGAGCGTGAAGTAGAGGTTGATGTTATAGGAGTCTGTCCGGTCTGCAACGGGCTTGGCGGCGAGCGGCTACGGGCCTGTCCGGGATGCGGGGGGAGCGGCATCATTCGCACGGTCCGGGAGACGCTACTGGGGCAGATCATGAGCACCCAGACCTGTTCCACGTGTGGTGGCAGCGGGCGCATGGTGGAGGAGACCTGCGAGAACTGTGGGGGAGGGGGCCGCGTCTCCGAACGCATCAGGCGCACGGTCAAGATTCCGCCCGGCATCGAGGACGGGATGCAGATCCGGCTCTCCGGAGCAGGACACGCCGGAGATTACGGCGCCGGCTCAGGCGATATGTACGTAAAGGTGAAGGTTAAGGAAGATCCCGACCTCATCCGCGACCGGGACGACCTCGTCTACCGTTTGAAGGTTACGTTTGCGGAGGCTGCGCTCGGGGCGGAGAAGCCGGTAAAGACGTTGAACGGCGAGCGGAAGGTAAGGATAGAGCCGGGGACGCAACCGGGTTCGACCATCCGGCTCAAGGCTGAGGGGATGCCGCGGCTGCGCCGGTCGGGGCGTGGTGATCTGAAGGTAATGGTGGACGTTCTGGTACCGACGAATCTGACTGAGGAGCAGCGGGAGCTGTTGAGGAGGTTCGAGAACATCAGCGGTGAGGAGAACTACAACGGGACGGGCGGCAGCTCGTTCTTCGACCGTTTAAGGAGTGTCTTCCGATAGGTTTCGGGCCGATCACGCGCGTCTTCCTGCGGGACGAGACCGAGGTTGGGGGCGAGGTTCGTCTATCGCCGGGTGAGACGCACCATATCCGGAGGGTTTTGCGGGCTGGAGACGGGGAGCGGATAGAGCTGGTAGATGTCTCCCGGAGGCTCTTCGTTGCGGAGCTTTTGGAGGGGGATCGGGCGCGGGTGTTGAGCGAGGTGTCTGCTGGGGGGGATGACGGTGGGGCGTGCGTCGTTCTCTATCAGGCGGTGCCCAAGGGGAGGCGCATGGATCTCGTAATGGAGAAAGCCACCGAGCTCGGGGTGGAGCGCATAGTCCCGCTCTCATCAGATCGGGGCGTGGTGCGGTCGGGGGTCGGGAGCTCGAAGGTCGGGCGCTGGCGCAGGATAGCGGAGTCCGCCGCCCGGCAGGCGCTCCGGCTGAAGGTGCCCGAGGTCAGCGAGGTCATGAGCTTCGGGGAGGCCGTCGAGGAGGCAGAAGACGGCGGGGTCTTGCTTCACAACGATCCGGCCGCTCCTCCGCTGGAGGGGATGGATCTACGGTCGCCGGCTGCGGTCTTCGTCGGCCCTGAGGGCGGCTGGAGCGAGCGGGAGCTGTCCCGGGCCGGGGAGGCGGGTCTGAGCGTAGCTCATCTGGGCCCTTACAGGTTGCGCAGTGAGACGGCCGGGATCGCGGCGGTGAGCCGGGCGAAGGTGCTCCTCGGCGGTTATGAAGGGGAGGCTTACCGCACGGAGTGCCCCCGGCCGGGGATAGACGGTGCAGATCACACATGATACATAGTGGAGGGTAGAGAGAGCTGACGTGAGCCTACTGGACCGGATACAGAGGGACACCAAGGAGGCGTTGAAGGCCCGGGACAGGGACCGGGTGAGTGCGCTGCGGATGCTGAGCGCGGCGCTCGAGAACCGCCGGATAGAGCTCGGACGCGAGCTTGGCGAAGGAGAGGAGCTGGCGGTTTTGAGGAAGCAGCTCAAGCAGCGGGAGGAGTCCGCGGAGGCGTTCAGGAGAGCCGGCCGGGAGGATCGGGCCGCAGCGGAGGGGGCGGAGGCGGAGGTCATCCGCAGCTATCTCCCCGCGCCGCTCTCGCGCGAGGAGCTGGAGCGGGTTGCGGATCAGGCCGTTCAAGAATCCGGCGCCGAGAGCATGAGGGACATGGGCGCGGCTATGAGGCGCGCTATGGAGCTGGCCGGCGAACGCGCCTCCGGCCGGGAACTCTCAGAGGCGGTAAAGGAGTGTCTTCAGAGGAGCAGTTGAGGGCCAGTGAAGGAGGGACCCACGAACTCTATACCAGAGAATCAGGTTGAGGTAAACCTGACCGTTCCACCGGGTGACGTACTCGGCATCTTCGGGGAGCGGGATGCGGTGTTACGTCGCGTAGAGGAGCTGGTGGACTGTGAGATCTACGTCCGGGGCAACGAGGTGACGCTACGGGGCGGGGAGCCTGAGGTGGAGGAGGCGGAGCGGATCTTCCACGGGCTCTCGCGGCTGGTACAGCGGGGGCAGCATCCGACGCCGGAGACCGCCGAGCGGCTGCACCGGATGGGCGGTGATGGCCGGGGGCGGGCCGAGGAGGTGCTCGGGGACGTAATCCTGACGCACCGCGGGCGGCGGGTAGCGCCCAAGACCCGCAATCAGAAGGCGTACATAGACGCCATTCGGAGGAACGAGGTTGTCTTCGGCATAGGGCCGGCCGGGACCGGGAAGACGTATCTCGCCGTTGCTCTGGCGGTCGACGCTTTGAACCGCGGGGAGGTTAGCAGGATCATCCTCACCCGTCCGGCCGTTGAGGCGGGTGAGTCGCTCGGTTTCCTCCCCGGCGACGTAATGGCGAAGGTGGATCCGTACTTCCGGCCTCTCTATGACGCGTTGTACGAGATGATGGATCCGGACAAAGTCCAGATCTATCTGGAGCGGGGTATAATCGAGGTAGCTCCGCTGGCGTACATGAGGGGTCGGACCTTGAACGACGCCTTCATCATACTGGACGAGGCGCAGAACACCACGCCGCAGCAGATGAAGATGTTCCTTACCAGGATGGGGTTCGGTTCCAGGATGGTCGTTACGGGGGATATCACTCAGGTGGATCTTCCGGGCGGCAAGCGCAGCGGTCTCGCGGAGGTGGAGGGTATACTGGGCGGTGTGGAAGGCGTGGAGTTCGTCCGGCTGGACCGCTCCGACATCGTGCGGGCGGATATCGTGATGAGGATCGTCAACGCCTACGAGCGGAGCCATAGGTCCGGTCGGGAAGAGACTGGAGATGGAAGATAACCGGGAAGCTGCGTCTCGCAGAGAGCTCAAGGCCGAGCTGCACCGACCGCCCGGGCGTCTGGAACGCCTGAGAGACCGTCTGGAGCGGCTTCCGCACCGCGTCTTCTACATCGGGCTCACCCTCTTTACCTTCTTCGCGCTCTCGGCTCTCATAGCGGTAGACTTCAGGCCACTGGTTTCGCTGGGCATCGCGGAGGGGCCGCGGGCTTACGATCTCGGCGACGTGGCCGAGGAGGACGTATACGCTCCCCGCAGCGTTTCCTACGAGGATCCCGTGGCCACAGAGGCCGCGCGCAGCGAGGCCGCAAGTCAGGTGCCCCCGATATACGTTCAGGACGACTCGGTGCCCGGCGAGGTGACCGACAGGGTCAGAGCCTTCTTCGCGCAGATCCAGGAGATCCGGCAGAGCGGGGCGCCTCCCGAGGAGCAGGTCTCCCGGGTGCTCGGGGTGGCGCCGTTCTATCTGCCGGAGGATGTAGCCCGCGCGCTGATCTTCCTGGAGGACGGCGAACTGAGGGAGGCCGAGGAGTACGTTATCGAGAACCTCGAAGAGCTCTACGGCGCAACGGCCATCGCCGATGACGCGGTCTCTGAATCTCCCGCCACCGTGATCTCGCTCTCCGAAGGGCGGGCGCGCCTCTCGGATGCGGCCCGGCTGGACGCCTCGGGCGAGCTTGCGAACGTGGTCGAGGCCCTGAGCCGGGGCTTTCTGGAGCCCAACTACGTGGTCGACCGGGCGGCCACACGGGAGGCGCGGGAGCAGGCGGCCATGAGCGTCGAGCCGGTGACCGGTACCGTGCTGCAGGGCGAGCGGGTCGTTGCCCGGGGCGAGGTCATAGACCGGGAGGCGCTCGCCAAGCTGGAGGCTCTGGGGCTGGTGCGCACCTACAACCCGTGGACGGTGTTTCTGGGAGTGGGGTTGATCGTAGCCGCGGAGCTGGGGATAGCCTGGTATCTGATGGATCGTTTCGGTCGGCGCCTGATCCGGAACAATCTGCACACCAAGCTGGTGCTGGCGGCGCTGCTGGCCATCCTGTTCACGGCGCTGGCCCAGATCTTCGCTCTGGCGGGTTTCAACCCGTACCTCACGCCGCTAGCCGGGCTGGGCATGCTGGGGACGATCCTGCTGGGTCCGCGCCTAACCTTCCTGATGGTGGTCATAACCAGCATTAACGTCGGGATCATCGCCGACAACGACTTCTATCTGACCGCGGCGCTCCTGCTCTCTTCCGGATTTGCGATCTACACGGTCGTCCGGACCCGGTCCAGGAAGGAATTGCTGCGGGCCGGGCTCATTGTTGCCGGGGTCATGGCCGGGATAGCGTTCGCCATGAGCCTTATCGGAGGGGGCGGGCTGCGGGTCGCCGCGGAGCAAGGGCTCTGGGGACTGGGCAACGGGCTGCTCTCGCTCATGCTGGCGATGGTGCTCCTGCCGATCTTCGAGAGCGCGTTTAACATCCTCACGCCGATGCGCCTTCTGGAGCTCTCAGACCCCAGCAACCCGCTCCTGCAGAAGCTGCTGAGGGAGGCCCCGGGAACCTTCAGCCACGCCATGCAGGTCGGGAATCTGGCCGAGGCCGCCGCCGAGAGGATCGGGGCCGACACCCTGCTCGCGCGCGTCGGGGCTTACTATCACGACATCGGCAAGATGGAGCACCCCTCGTACTTCATAGAGAATCAGATCGCACGCTCCAACCCCCATCAGGCGCTCACCCCGGCGCTCTCGGTCCGGGTCATCCAGCGACACGTCAAAGACGGGCTGGATATCGGCCGGGCGTGGAACCTGCCGCAGGAGGTGCTGGATATAATAGCCCAGCATCACGGCACCACCCGCGTGGAGTACTTCTACAGGAAGGCACTCAAGGAGTCGCCTCCGGGAACCAACATCTCCGAAGCCGATTTCCGGCACGTGGGCGGCCGCCCGCGGAGCAAGGAGGCGGGGATCCTCATGCTCGCCGACTCCATCGAGGCGGCCGTCAAGGCGATGGAGAAGCCCACGCCCAAGCGCATTCAGGACGTCGTGGATCAGGTAATCCGCCAGAAACTGGACGACGGCCAGTTCGATGAGTGTGAGCTGACCATCAAGGATATCCGCGAGGCCGGTGAGGCTATCCGTGATGCGCTCATCGGCTTCCTCGGCCCCCGCATCACCTACCCCGAACCTCAGGACCAGAAGAAACCGCGCGTGCCCGCCCAGAACCCCTCTACCGGATGATGACCTTCTCCGTTGAGGTAGTGGACGAGGCAGGATACGGTCTCCTCTCCCGGGAGGAGGCCACCCGCATCTGCGCCCAGACCTTCGCAGCCCGGGGACTGGAACTGGACCGGTTGGGCGAGGTGTCCGTGGCGCTGGTCGATCTGCCGACCATCCGCAATCTGAACCTGAAGTATAGGGGAATCGATTCCCCGACCGATGTGCTGACCTTTACCATAGATGGCATGTACGGCGAGATGGCCGGTGAGATAGTGATAGCCCCCGGGTACGTGGGAGGCGAGGCATCCGCGGTTGAGGAGCTCGTAGTGCACGGTGCGCTGCACATGAGCGGCATGGATCACGGGGAGGAGTTCGAGGGGAGTGAGATGTTCCGGGTTCAGGAGGCGGTTTTAAGGGAGCTGCGTGAGCGGGGATAAGACCGGGAAGAAGCAGCAGAACGTAGCGCGCAGCCTCAACCACGCCTATCAGGGCATCATCTACGTCATCCGGACCCAGCGCAACATGCGCTTTCACGCGGTCGCCGCGCTGATGGTGCTGGTGCTGAGCTTGCTGTTGAACGTCAGTCGGCTGGAGCTGGCGGTGCTGGTGATCGTGATCATGGCCGTATTTGTGACCGAGATGTTCAATACGGCCATGGAGTTCGCGGTGGACCTGGTGACCCGCGAGTATCATCCGCTCGCCAAGCTGGCGAAGGATGTGGCGGCCGGGGCGGTGCTGGTCGCCAGCGTCTCGGCGGTGGCGGTGGGCTATCTGGTCCTGGCGGACAAGCTGGGACCGTTCTCGATGCAGACGCTGCAGGAGGTTCGCAGCTGGCCCGGACACCTGACGCTGGTGGCGCTGGTGCTGGTGAGCCTGCTGGTAATCATCGGGAAGGCGCTCACGCGTTCACCCAACTCTTTCCTGGGCGGGATGCCCTCCGGGCATGCGGCGGCCGCGTTCGCTGCGTGGGTGGTAGTGAGCTTCCTTGCCGCCGAAGCGCGCTACGGTGGTCTGATCTCCATAATGGCGCTGCTGATGGCGCTGCTGGTCTGTCAGAGTCGGGTCGAGGCCGGTATACACTCCATCTATCAGGTGGTCGTTGGGGCCGTGCTGGGAATACTGGTGTCCATGGCCGTCTTCCAGCTGGCGGGATGAAGGAGGGGCTCTTTTGCGGGAAGATCTGGTACGGGCCGCGGAGGAAGCCGCCCGTAGAGCATACGCTCCGTACAGCGGCTTCCGGGTAGGGGCCGCGATACGCTCCGGGAGCGGGCGGGTGTATACAGGCTGCAATGTTGAGAACGCTTCTTTCGGGATGACCATCTGCGCCGAGCGCAACGCGGCGGCCGCCATGGTCAACTCCGGAGAGCGCAAGGTGAAGACCATCGCCGTCGTGAGCCCGGATGGAGAGCGAACCTTCCCCTGCGGGGCCTGCCGGCAGGTGCTGCACGAGTTCGGGTGCGAGGAGGTCGTCGTGCGCTCGGAGAACGGGGCCGTAAGCTACCCGTTTCGGGAGATACTTCCGCACGCCTTCGGGCCGGAGGATCTGTGACCGCAGGGGGAGGCTTCAAGAGCGGGTTCATCTCCGTCGTCGGACGGCCGAACGTCGGTAAGTCCACCCTGATGAACCGGCTGGTAGGGGCGAAGGTGGCGATCACATCCCCCAAACCCCAGACTACCCGGACCACGATCCGGGGGGTGCGCAACGGTCCGGGCTACCAGGCGGTCTTCGTGGATACCCCGGGTTCCCAGAAGCCCCGCGACGCGCTCAGGCGGCGTATGCAGGAGCGCGTCGTGGAGAGCATGAAGGAATCCGACGTCCTGCTCTTCGTGCTCGATGCCTCCCAGCCCATAGGTAAGGGCGACACTTATATCGCTCAGCTGATCTCCCGCGCCGGGACCCCGACCGTGGCCGCGGTCAACAAGGTGGACCTCCTCAGAGACCGCTCGCAGCTGCTGCCCGTTCTGGAGCGGGTGGCCGAACTCGGGGAGTGGGAGGATGTCTTCCCCGTCAGCGCCGTAAGCGGCGAGAATACCGAGACCATGCTCGACCGCCTGGTCTCCCTGCTTCCGGAAGGTCCCCGGTACTTCCCCGAAGGTACGGTAACGGACTTCCCGGAGGCCTTCATCCTGGCGGAGTATATCCGGGAGAAGGCCCTGAACATACTGCGGGAAGAGGTCCCACACGCCATCGCCGTCGAGGTGGAAGAGGTCGAGCGTAAGGGAGAGGTGACGGTCATCTACGCCATCATCCATGTGGAACGCCCGACCCAGCGCATGATAGTGCTCGGTAAAGACGGCCGCACCATCAAAACCATCGGTACCCAAGCCCGGAAAGAGGTCGAGCGCCTGCTCGGGACGAGGATATACTTAAACCTCACCGTCAAAGTGACGCCCAGGTGGCGGCGGGACGAGAAATTTCTCGAACGTCTGGGTTTATAATGGCGGCGGGTTCTGTGGCGTTGCTGGAGGAGGCGGTGGAGAGATGGCGCTAAGGGTTCGGGAGTTTGCGAAGATGGTGGATCACACGCTCCTGAAGCCCGACGCCTCTGAGGGGGACATTCGCCGCCTGTGCGAGGAGGCCAGCCACTATCATTTCGCTTCGGTATGCGTTCCTCCCTGCTACGTGCGGCTGGCTGCGGAGGAGCTGCGCGGGGTGGATGTTAAGGTGTGCACGGTAGTCTCCTTCCCGTTCGGAAACGACGTCACGGGCGTCAAGGTGGCGGCGGTGAGGGAGGCGGTCGCGGCGGGGGCTTCGGAGCTGGATGTGGTGATGAACATCTCCCGCTTTCTGTCCGGCGATTTCTCTTACGTGGCGGACGAGCTCACCAGCCTGATTCAGGAGGTGAGTGCGCTTGCCATAAGCAACGGGCTGGGCGATATCATAGTGAAGGTGATCGTGGAGACGGCCTACCTCACGAACGAGATGAAGCGGCTGGCGGTTCAGATGGTGGCCGACAGCGGGGCGGACTTCATCAAGACCTCGACGGGCTTCGGTCCGGCAGGGGCTACCGCCGAGGACGTTGCGCTCCTGAGAGAGGAGGCTCCGGACGCGCTGGCGATCAAGGCGTCCGGCGGGATCGGCACTCTGGAGGACGCGCTCGCCATGCTGGATGCCGGAGCCTCTAGAATCGGGGCCAGCAGGAGCGTGGCCATCATGCAGGAGGCCGAGAATGGCGGTCTACAAGAGTAGGGGCATAGTCCTGCGCTCGATTCGCTACGGCGAGGCCGATCGGATAACGGATATCTACACTCTGGACCGGGGGCTGATCTCCGCAATAGTAAAGGGGGTGAGGCGCGTCGGTTCCCGGTTCGGGGCCCGGATGGAGCCTCTCTCGTGCGTGGAGTTCGTCGCCTATGAGGGGCGCACCCTGGACACGGTGACTCAGGCAGAGGTCTTGAGGAGCTTCCGGAGGGTCAGGGAGGATCTGCGGCGCCTGGAGGCGGCCGGGGGCATGGTCCGGGCCGTGCGGGCGTTCTGCGGTGGGGATGAGGCCGACCGGCGGGTCTTCAACCTGCTTTTCAGGGGGTTGGAGGCTTTGGAGGGGCGGACCGGAGAGTACGCGGCGGTCGAGGTGGCCTTCGTGATGAAGCTCTCCGCGCTCGCCGGCTACGCTCCGGAGCTGGGGCGCTGCGTCAGCTGCCGGAGGGGGTTTGCGGAAGGGCTGCCGGGCGTGCGCTTCGCTCCGGAGGCGGGGGGCATGCTCTGTAGTGAGTGCCAGACCGTCCCGGGCGGAGCTTTCCCCGTACCGCCGGGCCTGAGGGAGGCCCTGATGGGCCTGATGCGGCGTCCGGTGGCCGAGGCCCGGCTGGAGTTCGGTCTCATAGAGAGTGCGCGGCGGGTGGTGCAGGAACATGCGTTGGCGCACGCTCCCGCCGGTACGGTAGCGCAGCGGATGACGGGCTAGGGAGGATCCGGGGTGAGGTCCGGCCGGGCTTGCGTGGAGAGTGCCGGGAGGCTGCGTCCGGAACCGCCCGACGGTTTGAGGAACGAGTTCCAGCGCGACCGCGACCGGATAATCCATGCCAAGGCCTTCCGCCGGCTCATGCACAAGACGCAGGTGTTTATAGCCCCGGACGGGGACCACTTCCGGACCCGGCTGACACACACCCTGGAGATGATGCAGATCTCACGCACCATCGCCCGCTCTCTCGGACTCAACGAAGACCTCACCGAAGCGATAGCGCTGGGTCACGACCTGGGGCACACACCCTTCGGACACACGGGTGAAGAGGCCCTGAGCAAGGTTCTCCGGGAGCACGGGCGTGACTTCCGCCACAACGAGCACTCGCTACGCGTCGTGGATGTGCTGGAGAAGGGCGGCCGGGGGCTGAACCTTACGCTGGAAGTCCGGGATGGGATACTCCACCATACCGGCCGGGGCCACCCTGAGACCTACGAGGGCCGGATCGTTCGCATCGCGGACAGAATAGCCTACGTCAACCACGACATAGACGATGCGATGAGGGCCGGGATCGTATCAGCAGATCAACTCCCGGAGAAGACCGCGCGGATACTCGGAGACCGCGCCAGCCGCCGGATAGATACGCTGGTGCGGGACATGATCTCGACCTCCGAGAAACGCGGGGAGATCGCCCTCTCAGATCCCATCCACGAAACCCTGCTGGAGTTGAGGGGCTGGCTCTTTGAGAACGTCTACCGCAACCCGCTCTCCCGGCAGGACGATAAGGCCGCCGGAGTGGTTAGAACCCTCTTTCAGTACTTTCTGGAGCACCCGGAAGAGCGCCCCTCCACCGACCCCGATCCCGTGACCGAGACCGTGGACTTCGTGGCCGGCATGACCGACCGCTACGCTCTGGCCACCTTCAGGCGACTCTTCATGCCGCAGAGCGACATAATCTCCCGCTGAGGGGACACATTGCCAAATCCCGCCGGCCGCTGTAGAGTCTCTGGCAGCGTGTGCGGAGAGAGGGGGCTCGGAACACCTTGAAGATATCCCCGCAGAGCATCGAAGAAGTCCGGGAGGCGGCAGACATCGTGGAGGTCGCCTCCGAGTTTACCGCACTGCGCCGTCAGGGGAGCGAGTACACGGGTCTCTGCCCCTTCCATCAGGAGAAGACCCCATCCTTTAGCGTCTCTCCGGATAAGGGACTCTACTACTGCTTCGGATGCGGCGCCGGAGGAGATGCGATCGAGCTCGTCAGCCGGCTGAAAGGATTCTCCTTCACCGAAGCCATCGGCTATCTGGCCGAACGCTTCGGAGTGGACCTGCAGTACGTGCAACGGTCGCCCGGCGAAGCCCGAGCCCTCGCGCGCCGCCGCGCGGCGTACCGGGCCCTCGCGGCCGCAGCGGCTTACTACCACAAATGCCTGAGGGAATCCACCCGCGCCGCTCCCGCCCGCAGGTACCTCGCAGAGCGCGGATTTAACCGGCAAACCCTCGAGACGTTCAAGATCGGATACGCCCCGCCCGCAGGCTTCGTCCGGATAGCAGGCCGGCTGAACATAACCCGCGAAGCCCTGGACGATGCAGGACTCCTCTCCACAAGCGGCCGCGACAGATTCTTCGAGCGAATAACCTTCCCCATCGCAGACCACCGGGGACGCGTGATCGGCTTCGGAGCCCGAACTCTCGGCGACGCCAAACCTAAGTATCTCAACTCCCCGGAAACCCCCCTCTTCAACAAACGCTACCTGCTCTACGGCCTCCCTCAGGCAGCCGATCATATACGGAGGGGGGGTATAGCTATAGTAGTGGAGGGGTATACGGATGTACTCATGCTGCATCAGTGTGGGCTAAGGAATGCGGTGGCCACGCTGGGCACGTCGATCACGGGGGATCATCTGAAGCGGCTTAGCGGATATGCGGAGAGGATATATCTCCTCTTCGACCCGGATGAGGCTGGGGAGGAGGCGATCCGGCGCGCTGCCGGGGCGGCGGCTTCGATGAGGCTGGATCTCCGGGTGTTACGGTTGGAACAGGACCCGGCGGACTGGCTGTTGAGGCATTCGGCGGAGGAGTTTCGAGGGCTGCTCGAGGAGGCACTTCCGGTGCTGGAGTACGGCATCCGGCGCATTGCGGAGCGTGCCCGAGGGGCGGAGGCCGTCGACCGGGCCCGGGCTCGCCCGGAGCTGGAGGGCATGATCCGGGAGATAGAAGATCCCGTCCTGCGCCGGGAGGCCGTCCGGCTGGCTTCGGAGTCTCTCGGCGTGGATGCGAGATCATTCGCTCATCTGCTGGCGCCCGGAACCCGAGGAGAGCGCCGCTTCCGGCAGACCGGGGACTACGATCCCGCAAAAGAGGCGGAACTGGAGGTTCTGGCCCTGATCCTGACTTCCCCGGCGGACACGGCGGAGTTCCTCCGGAAGGGGGTAGAGGTCCCGGGGCTGCCCGAGCCGGTGAAGCCAGAGCCCCGGGATTTCTCCGACAGAGCGCGAGCGGAGCTCTTCGAACTCTTGAGAGAGAACGCCGGCAGCGAGCTCGACGCCCTCCTCGCGAGCGAAAGAGCCCGACCGTACCTGGACCTGGTGAGCGCACTGACGCTTCAAAGCCGGCAGACCGAAGCTACTCCCCCAATCATCCGGGCCGCCTGGCTCCGCCTGCGCACCCTCTCCCGCGAGCGTGCCAAACGCCGCACCGGAGACCTGGACGAAAAACTGAGCCTGCATCACGAGATACGGATCCTCAAGTCCGCCATAAGCTCCGAAGAGGTCTCAGCGCCTTGAAGCCCCCGGACTCAGAGCGTATAATCTGCGTCCGGGCATTCCCCTGTAGCTCAATTGGCAGAGCATTCGGCTGTTAACCGAAGGGTTGCTGGTTCGAGTCCAGCCAGGGGAGCTCTAGGCCAGGGCCCATAGCTCAGTTGGTCAGAGCATCCGACTCATAATCGGACGGTCCCAGGTTCGAGTCCTGGTGGGCCCACAAACCTCCCGAACCCCACCCGGAGGGGCGGATCAAACCCCACGCCCCCGCACCTCCCCGGCAGAACCCGGAAAATTTTTCGGCTCTCAATAAATTCCACAACACCCGGAGATAAACACAACATATAGCGTTGAGAACCGCAGATTCCACTCCGTCTCACAGCAATGCTCCGAGATCTTCAGAGGGAGTCCTAGTCCCTGGGGAGGGGGAATAAAGGGGTTGAAAACGGTATTTGGGGCCTGATTTTGCTGCAAAATTGCTTAAAACGACCCGCTGTGCAAGAATTCTCAGCGTAGTGGGTCAAAGTGGAGAGTAGTGGGAGGAAGAACCCTGGCCCTTCTCGGTGAATACGAGCACAGTCTGGACGAGAAGGGGCGTTTGACTCTCCCGTCTCGGCTGAGGCCTTACTTCGAGGGGGGGATAGTAATCACCAAGGGTGTGGACAGGTGTCTCTTTGCGTTTCCTCCGGAGGAGTGGGCGGCGTTCAAGGCGAACATCAAGGCTCAGGCTGATCTATCGGCCAAGGGACGCCAGCTCTCCCGCATGTTCTTCTCCATGGCTTTCGAGGCGACTCTGGATCGTCAGGGGCGGGTGCTCATCCCGGCGAAGCTCGCGCGGTATGCGGGTTTGAGGAAGGACGTAACGATAGCCGGGGTTGACGACCGGTTGGAGATCTGGGACACGGACGAGTGGAACAGCTATCTCGCCGGTGCCGACGAGTCGTTCGCGGAGATCATCGAGGAGTTCGCCGGGCGGGAGGAGGGGCGGTGATGGCTCTCGGTCACGTACCGGTGATGCTGGAGGAGGTGATCGAGGCTCTGGCTCTCGGCGGCGGGGAGCGGGTGGTCGACGCCACCTTCGGTGGCGGGGGGCATACCCGCCGCATCCTCTCTGAGCTGGGGCCCGGGGGACGGGTGATTGGCATAGACCGAGATCCTGAGGCCCGGGAGCGGGCCCGGGTTCTGGAGGGGGAGGATCCTCGCTTCGAGTTCCGGTTCGGGCCGTTCGACGAGGTTCTGGGGGCGATGGCGGAGGCTGGTGAGAGGGTTGATGCTGTCTTCTTCGATCTCGGGCTCTCCGGCTATCAGATAGAGGATGTGCGCCGCGGGTTCAGCTACGTGCGCGCTGGCGAGCTGGACATGCGGATGGACCCTGGCCGGGGCATCTCCGCCGCCGAGTTCCTGAACCGGGCAGAGGTGCGGGAGATCCGGCGCGTACTCGCCGAGTACGGGGACGTTCCGCGGGCCGGCCGGGTTGCGCGGGAGATCGTGGCGCGGCGGCCGCTCAGGAGTACGATGGATCTTTTAGAAGCCGTCCGGGCGGCGCTTGGGTGGGTTGAGCGGGGTGGGAATCCCGCCAAACGGGTCTTTCAGGCGATTCGCATCTACGTCAACGACGAGCTGGGCGGGCTTGAGCGGGCGTTGCCGGCCGCAGAGGAGATACTGAAACCCGGAGGGCGACTGGTCGCCCTCACTTTTCATAGTGGGGAGGATCGGCTGGTAAAGAGGTTTATCGCCGGGCGTTCGCGAGGGTGCGTATGCCCGCCGGATCTGCCGGTCTGCGTCTGCGGGGCAGAGCCCGCTTTTCGCCGGGGACCAGTTCTGCGTCCGTCCGCCCGGGAGGTGGAGGAGAATCCCCGTAGCGCTCCGGCCCGCCTGAGAGTGGCGTTCCGCGTTGGAGGGGAGCCTTGATGGCCGCCCATAACTACCGGCGGCGTCCGCTGGCAAAGCCCGGGGATCGCCGGGCTCCCGCTCCCCGGCCCCGCGGGCGGCCCTCAAAGAGGGGGGCGGCCCGGCGCAGGCGGACCTTCCTGACGCTCGTGGTGGTTCCCGCGCTGCTTATGATGGGGGGGATCTACCTGAACTCCCTCGCCGGTCAGTTTGAGGAGCGGGTGATGGATCTGCAGCGGCAGGTGGAGCAGGTAGAGATGCAGAACCGGGAGCTGAAAGTTCAGGCCGCAGAGCTGTCCCGGCCGGAGCGGGTCATGGACGGCGCCCGGAGCATGGGGATGCGGCAGCCGGGCTCTGGGAGCGTGGAGGTCTTCGAGGGGGGCGCGGTTGAGTAGGAAGAGGGCGGAGCGCCGCCGGCGGTCGGTGGTATATCTCGCGGGGCGGCGGCCCGCGGCGCGGAGGCGGGCCCGCCTCCGCGCCGCTCCCGCATCCCGGCAGACCGGTCGCAGGAGGCTGTTCACGGTCGTCGCGGCGGTTCTGATCGTCGGGCTGGTTCTGGTGGGCCGGGCCTTCCAGCTGAGCGTCGTTGACGGCGAGCGCCTGCAGGCGTTCGCGGCGAGCCAGAACCCCGAGCCCGCGGCCGGAACGGAGCGCCGGGGGACCATCTGGAGCGCCGACGGGCGGCCGCTGGCGATGAGCGTGGATGCTGTCTCCGTGATCGCGACGCCGTACCAGATACCGGAGCCGGAACGGGCCGCCCGCCAGCTGGCCCGCGTCATCGGGCCGGCGACCGGGCTGAGAGAGGATGAGATCCTGCAGCGGCTTACGGCCAGGGACGATCGCGGCCGCCTCCGGGGCTACAGCGTGGTGGCCGAAGATCTGGACCCCGCGCTGGCCGGCCGGGTGCAGGAGCTGCTCATTCCCGGTATTACGCTGGAGCCGGGCTACCGGCGGGTCTATCCGGACGGGGATCTCGCCAGCCAGCTCGTGGGGTATCTGGGGGACTACGGCCGCGCTTACGGGGGCGTGGAGGCTCGCTACGACGAGCGGCTCCGCCGGGAGGACGTGCGGCTTACCCTGAACGCCGCCGTGCAGCAGGAGCTTGAGAGCTCGCTGGAGCGGGCGATGGAGGAGTACGAGGCGCGAAGCGCCCTCGGCATCGTGATGCGGGTCGAGAATGGTGAGATCGTCGCGCTTGCGAACGTGCCGGACTACGACAACAACGAGTTTTCCGCAGCGGATCCCGCACTGCAGCGCAACCGGGTGCTGACCGACCCCTACGAGCCGGGTTCCACCTTCAAGGCGTTCGTGCTGGCGGCCGCCCTGGAAGCGAACGTGGTGCGGGAGGACGACGTCTTCCTCGTGCCCGACAGGATCGAGGTAGCCGATCGCGTCGTGCACGACTCCGAACCGCACGATCCGGAGCGGATGACCCCGGGCGAGATACTGCAGCGCTCCAGCAACGTCGGGACGATCCAGATCGCCCAGCGGCTCGGGGAGGAGCTGTTGTACGATTACATCACCCGGTTCGGTTTCGGAAGTCCGACCGGGGTGGACCTGTGGGGCGAGGATGCCGGCAACGTGCCTCCCCTCGAGGAGTGGAGCGGCTCCTCCATAGGCAACATCCCCATCGGACAGGGCCTGACCGTAACCCCCCTTCAGCTGGCGGCCGGATACGCTGCCATCGCCAATGGTGGGGTCTCGGTGACGCCTCATGTGGCAGAGGGTGGTGCGGCCCCCGGAGAACGCGTGATAAGCGAGGAGACCTCGGCTATATTACGCGGGATGCTGCAGGATGTCGTCGAGGCCGGTACCGGACACAGAGCCCGGATCCCGGGCTACTCCGTAGCCGGCAAGACCGGTACCGCTCAGAAGGTGGACCCCGAACTGGGTACCTACGGAGACGAGTATGTGAGCTCGTTCGTCGGGTTCGCACCCGCTTCGGACCCCGAGTACCTCACGCTCATCGTCGTGGATGAGCCGCAGAGATCCATCTGGGGCGAACGAGTCGCAGCACCAGCCTTCCAGCGGGTCATGAGCTACACTCTACGGTACTTCAACGTCGTTCCCGATCGTGAACCTGAAGCCGTGCAGGAGGTTGACTGATTGATACCTGTAGCTCTGCGTGAGGTGGCAAAGATAGTGGGCGGGACGCTGGTCGGCGGCTCCGCGGAGAAGAGGGTGATGGGGGCCACCGTGGACTCGCGGCAGGTGCGAGGAGGCGAGCTATTTTTCGCTCTGGAGGGAGAGCGGGTATCTGGGCGGGACTTTGCGCCGGATGCGATTGCGAAGGGGGCCGTTGCCGCCGTGGCTACCGAGCCTTTGCCGGTACCCACGATAGTGGTTGGGGAGCCGCTGGCGGCCCTGCAGGAGCTGGCTCGCTGGGAGCTGCCGCGTCTGGGTGCCCGGGTCGTGGGGATAACGGGCACGGTCGGAAAGACCACGACCAAGGATGCGCTGGCGGCGGTCTTGCGGGAGGCCGGGGTGAAGGTGGCGGCGACGGCGGGGAACTTCAATAACGAGATCGGGCTGCCTTTGACTATTCTCGCCGTCGATGATCGGGTCGAGGTTCTGGTACTGGAGATGGGCGCCACGCACCCGGGAGATATAGAACGCCTGTGCGGGATCGCTCCGCCCGAGATCGGGGTGCTCACCGCCATCTCCCCGGTGCATCTGGAGTCTTTCGGGAGCTTTGAGGGTCTGGTGCGGACCAAGGGCGAGCTGGCGATGGCGCTTCCGGAGGGGGGGACGCTGGTGGCTCCACTGGGAGCGCCGCCGGCCGCCACCGGGAAGGGACGGAACCTCAAGCGCATCACCTTCGGCTCCGATCCGGCCGCCGACCTGCATGCTTCGGAGGTCGAGGAGACCGGGGAGGGACTCTCCTTCCGGCTGGAGTCTCCCCGAGGCTCCGCGCGGGTGAATGCCTCGGTTTACGGCACGCATCTGGTGCAGCCGCTGCTCGCCGCGTTCGGCGGCGCGCTGGCGCTGGGACTGACCCCTGAGGACTGTGCGCGCGGCGTCCAGAGGCTGCGCCGCACGGGCCTGCGGGGCGAGCTGTACCGGCTCAAGGACGGCATCTCCGTCTACGACGATTCCTACAACGCCTCTCCGGCCGCCGTAGCAGCGGTGTTGCGCTACGGAGCCTCGCAGTCGAAGCGGCACGGCGGGCGGTTCGTCGCCGTACTCGGGGGGATGTTCGAGCTCGGTTCCCGGTCCCGGGACTACCATCGCGAGGCCGGAGAGCTGGCTCAAAAGGTCGGCGTGGACCTGCTGGTGGCCGTGGGCGAGGAGGCCCGCTGGTATGTCGAGGGGTTCTCCGGTCCGTCGGTCTGCTTCCCCGATGCCCGGGCCGCGAGTGAAGCTCTGGTAGAACATCTGCGCCCGGGAGATTACGTTGTCATCAAGGGTTCGAGAGGTGTCGGGCTGGAGCGGGTGTCTCGGAGATTGAGGGAGATTCTCGGTCTTGTTTAGCGTCTTTCTGGCGGCGGCCGTGGCGTTCATCGTAACTCTGAGCCTCGGGTCCAAATTCATAGAGTTCGTGCAGAGCCGCAAGTTCGGACAGTTCGTACGCGAGGAGGGGCCTCAGACGCATCTGATCAAGGCCGGCACGCCCACGATGGGTGGGGTGGTGATGCTGGCCGGGGTGGTGGCGGCGCTGGTGGTGGTTGCGCGGCCTAACGTGGCTACGTTGACGGCGCTCGTGATAATGGTCACGGTGGCGAGCATCGGGCTCTACGATGACTGGCAGAAGATCTCCCGCAAGCGGAGCGAGGGGTTGAGCGCCCGGTGGAAGGCGGGGCTGCTGGCGCTGGCCGTGGTGCTGGCCGTGGTGCTGGCGCTGCGGTATGTGGGGGTGACGCAGAACGTTGTGGTTCCGGGGCTCGACCTCAACCTGGTGCTGGGGCCGGGGCTTGCGGGTGTGGCGCTCTTTATAGTTCTCATGCTGCTGGTTATCGTGGGGACGACGAACGCCGTAAACCTGACGGACGGTCTGGATGGGCTGGCCGCCGGAGCCGGAGCCATAGCCCTGGCGGTCTACACCGCCATCGCGTTCATGGAGCGCCAGTACGATCTGGCGATCATCTGTGGTGCGATGGTCGGAGCGCTCGTGGGATTTCTCTGGTTCAACGCGCATCCGGCCCAGATATTCATGGGCGATACCGGTTCGCTGGCCATCGGGGGCATTCTGGCCGCTGCTGCGGTGCTCACGAAGACCGAGCTACTCCTGCCGGTCATCGGCGGGCTCTTCGTGATCGAGACGCTCTCCGTGATGATCCAGGTCGTCGTCTTCAAGCTCACCGGCAAGCGAGTCTTCAAGATGACCCCGATCCACCACCACTTCGAGCTTCTGGGGTGGGAGGAGTCCAAGGTGGTGGTGCGGTTCTGGATCATCCAGGCCGCCTTCGCCGGGGTCGGCTTCGCCCTCTACTACCTCACCCTCTACAACCGGGGGCCGTTCTAGGCTCATGCCCCGCACGCTCGTATACGGCTTGGGGGAGTCGGGCAGAGCCGCCGCGCGAGCTCTTGCGGCCCGCGGCGAGAGCGTGCTCGCAGCCGACGCTGCGGATACGGAGCAGCTCCGCTCCACATCCGCCGAACTGGGGGTCGAGACCGTCCTGGGAGCCGGACCGGAGATCCTGCAACGCGGCGTGGACCTTGTGGTCACCAGCCCCGGCGTGCCGCCACAAGACCCCCTCCTGAAGGCCGCCGGGGCCGCCGGTATCCCCATCCTCTCCGAGGCCGCCCTGGGCCTGAAGCTGCTGCCCGCCGGGCTGCCGGTGGTGGCCGTAACCGGCACCAACGGCAAGACCACCGTCGTGGACATGATACGCAAGATACTCGAGGCCTCGGGCGTGGAGCATGTGGTCGCGGGAAACTCGTGGCGAGCGCTGACCGGGTGTTTGGGGGAGGTGGAGCGGGCGGAGGTTCTGGTCTTGGAGGTTTCCTCGTTTCAGCTGCACCATCTGCCAGAGCCGGGGTTCCGGGTGGCCGCGCTTTTGAACGTGAGGCCGGATCATCTGAACTGGCACTCTTCTTTTGAGGAGTACCGGCGGGACAAGCTGCGCATCTTCGAGGGGCAGGGGCCCGGGGATCTGGCGCTGGTGAGTCGCCGGGATCCGGTCGGCTGGGAGGCTGCCGGCGGGTTTGTGGCCCGGACGTTAGTGATCGGGGAGGGGGAGACCGGCGTTTGGGACGGGGCTTTGATGCTCGGCGGCGAGCGGCTGGTTGGCGTGGAGGAGCTCTCGTTCGCCGGGGTGCACAACTACGAGAACGCTCTGTTCGCGGCGGCTGCGGCCCGGGAGTTGGGAGCTGGTCTGGAGGACGTTCGCGAGGGGTTGCGGAGCTACTCTCCGAGGCCACACCGGCTGGCGCTCGTTGCGGAGCTGGGCGGGGTACGGTACGTGGACGACTCCAAGGCCACCAATCCGGCGGCGGTGGCGGCTGCGCTGGAGAGCTTCGACGATCCGGTAGTACTCATTCTCGGCGGTTCCGAGAAGCACACGGACTTCGGGGAGGTCGTTCCCAGGCTCGGGCGCTGCCGGGCCGTCATCTGCTACGGAGAGGCCGGCCCGCGCATAGCCGAATACCTGGAGGGCAGGGCGGTGAGGGCGCCGGTGGTTCGGGCCGGGGGTCTGGCGGCGGCGGTCGAGTCTGCGCGGCGGGCGGCGCGTCCTGGGGATGTGGTGCTCCTCTCGCCGGGGTGCGCGAGCTTCGACGAGTTCTCGGGCTATGCCGAGCGAGGGGAGAGGTTCGCCGGGCTGGTGCGGGGAGGCGGGACGTGAGCGCGCTGCGGGCGAATCTCCTCTTCGTATCTTCAGGGCTCGCGCTGCTCGGTACGGTTATGGTCTATTCGGCCACCGTCAGGGACTACGGGGCTCACTACCTCGTAACCCGGGGGCTGCACGTGGCGCTGGGGCTGGCGGTGCTCTGGGCCGCGACCCGGGTTCGGTACACCGCCTGGCGGAGGCTGGCCCCCTGGCTCTACGGGGCCTCTGCAGTACTGCTGGTGCTCGTGCTGGTGCCGGGGCTAGGGACGGA
This sequence comes from Rubrobacter taiwanensis, assembly GCF_004337705.1. Lineage (GTDB taxonomy): Bacteria > Actinomycetota > Rubrobacteria > Rubrobacterales > Rubrobacteraceae > Rubrobacter_C > Rubrobacter_C taiwanensis. The sequence goes on along the minus strand of NZ_SKBU01000014.1, from coordinate 51,634 downwards.
TGTGGGTGGAGCCCGGCGCTGGTTCGACTTCGGGCCGATCAGCCTCCAGCCCGCAGAGCTCGCCAAGCTGGCGGTCGTCATCGTGCTGAGCGCGGCGGTTTCGCGCCGGCCTCCCGGCTCCGGGGTGCCGGCCGGGCCGCTGGCGGCCGTGGGGCTGCTGATCGGGCTGGTGGTCATCGAGCCAGATTTCGGAACCTCGGTCGTCATGCTGGCCGGGGCCGCCGGCGCGCTGTGGGCCTCGGAGCTGCGCACGCGGGATCTTGTGGTCTTCGGCGGTGCGTCGGCAGCGCTGGCGGTCGTCGTGATGCTGCTGGAGCCCTACCGCCGGGAGCGCTTTATGGCGTTCCTGAACCCCTGGGAGCTGGCGGACGGCCCCGGTTACCAGGTGGTGCAGTCCATGCTGGCCATCGGGATGGGGAGCATCTTCGGAACCGGGGTGGGATCATCCGACCGGAGCGCCTTCATCCCCGAGGTGCATACGGACATGATCTTCGCCCTCATCGGGGAGGAGCTGGGACTGCTGGGCATGATCGTGGTTATAGCGGCGTTCCTCTTCCTGACCCTTGCCGGCATCCGGATAGCCCTCGGGGCCTCAACCACCTTCGGGCGGTGCATCGCGGGTGGCCTGACGGCCATGCTGGCCGTGCAGGCGTTCTCGAACATCGGAGCGGCGATGAGTGTGGTGCCGCTCGCCGGGATGACCCTGCCGTTCGTGAGCTACGGGGGATCCAGCATAATCGTCAGCTTCGCGGCGGTCGGGATCCTCTACCGGATATCGGAGGACAGTGAGCGAGCGAGAGAAGCAAAGCCTCAGAAAAATAATGATAGCCGGCGGCGGCACCGGGGGGCACGCGATCCCCGCGCTGTGCGTCGCGGATGAGCTGAGGAGCCGGGGTGTCGATGTCGAGTTTCTGGGGGCCTCCTCCGGGATCGAGGCCGACCTCGTCCCGGCTGCGGGCTACCGGCTGCACGCTCTGCCCCTCAGGGGGCTCTCGGGCGGTCCCCTCGGCGCGGCACGCGCCGGAGCGCTCTTCATGCGGGCCTGCATGAGATTCCGGGATGTGATCCGGGACTTCGGACCCCGCGCTCTGCTGGGGGTCGGGGGTTACGCCAGCGCGCCGGCGGTCGTGGCGGCCTGGACGCTTGGGGTTCCCACCTTCCTGCACGAGCAGAACTCTGTGCCCGGTAAGGTCAACCGCCTGGCGGCGCGCTTTACCCGGGAGGTGTTTATCACCTTCCCTGAGGCGGCCGGGTACCTTCCCGGTGCAGTGCAGGTGGGGATGCCGACCCGGCCGGAGTTCTTCCGGATAAGGCGGGAGGAGGCGCTCCGGCGACTGGAGCTGAAACCCCCGGTGGTACTGCTCTACGGCGGCAGCGGCGGGGCGCTCCGGCTGAACCTCGCGGCGGTCGAGGCTTTTGCGGGCGAGACGTCCTACTCCGTACTCCACATATCCGGCCGCCGGGACTATCCCCGCCTGAAGCCTCGCAACCCCCGGCACCGGATCGTGGCCTACGACGATGAGATCTGGTGGGCCCTCGGAGCGGCCGAGGTCGTGGTCAGCCGGGCCGGAGCCGGTTCGCTCTTCGACCTCGCCGCGGCGGGGAGAGCGGCGATCCTGGTCCCCTTCCCGCACGCCGCCGGAGATCATCAGCTCAGGAACGCCCGGTACTTCACCGACCGGAGAGCCGCCGAGCTTCTGCCGGATTCCGAGGTGACCGGGGACGCGTTGCGGGAGCGGGTGGAGCGCCTGCTCGCGGACGATTCGAGGAGGCGCGAGCTGGAGAGTAGAATACGCGATTTGGCAACTCCCGGAGCCGCCGCCGCAGTGGCGGAGAGGCTCCTGCGGCAGTGGTGAGGAAGGAGCGGGCTGGATGAAGGTGCACATGATCGGTATCGGCGGGGCCGGGATGAGCGGGATAGCCAAGGTTCTGTACACCCGGGGGCATGAGGTGACCGGCTCCGACCTCAAGGAGTCTTACTACACCCGGCAGCTGGAGGAGCTGGGCCTGAGAATCTATATCGGGCACGCCGACGGGAACGTCGGGGACGCCGACCGGGTCGTCATCTCCACCGCCATCCCGCCCACGAACCCGGAACTCCTGGAGGCCCGTCGCCGGAACATTCCCGTCATCCGGCGGGCCGGCGTGCTGGCCGAGATCCTCAACGCCGGTCGGGGGATAGCCATCGCGGGGACGCACGGAAAGACCACGACTACCAGCATGACCAACCACCTGCTGCGCGCGCTGGGCGAAGACCCCACGGCGCTCATCGGCGGGCAGCTCAACGATATCGGCAGCAACGCCGTCGTCGGCAGATCGGAGCTCGTCGTCGCCGAGGCCGATGAGAGCGACAGGACCATCCTGCTGCTGAGGCCCGAGGCGGCCGTCGTTACGAACGTGGAGTTCGATCATCCGGACTTCTACACCTCTCTGGAGGATGTCATGGAGACCTTCGGCGAGTTTGTGGAGTCCATCCCGGAGCACGGGCACCTGGTCGTCTGCGCCGACGACCCCCGGTGCCTGAAGCTGGCCAGACGCGCGGCCTGCCCAGTCTCCACCTACGGGATAGAAGGCGGAGACCTGCGGGCCGAACCCACCTCCCACAACTCCTACATCCTCTACGAGAGCGGCCGGAGGCGGGGCGCGGTGACGCTCGGGGTCTTCGGGCGGCACAACATGCTCAACTCGCTGGCGGCAATCGGCATAGCCCGCTGGCTCGGCTACGACGCCTACGAGGCCGCACAGCACATGCGGAGCTTCAGCGGCGTCCGCCGCCGCTTCCAGCTCAAGGGGGAGAGGTCGGAGGTCAAGGTGGTGGACGACTACGCTCACCACCCCACCGAGCTCCGGATGACGCTCGAGGTGGCGCGGTCCACGACCGAAGGCCGCGTAGTGGCGGTCTTCCAGCCTCACCGGTACACGCGTACCCGCGCCCTGTACCGGGAGTTCGGAGAATCCTTCTTTCGGGCGGACGCCGTGCTGGTAACCGATGTCTACGGCTCCGGTGAACCACCCCTGCCCGGCGTGAGCGGGAAGCTGATCGTGGACGCTATCTGCGAGTCCGCAAAGAGACCGCCGGAGGTCTACTACGTCCCCGAGACCCACGCCATACCCAAGGTGCTTAAAACCATCTCCCGGCCGAAAGACATGGTGCTCACCCTCGGAGCCGGAGATATAAGCCGGGTCGGCGAAGAACTGCTGGAAATCCTGCCGCAGTGAGGCGCGCGGCGCGCAGAACGCTCGGCGCCCTCACCCTCTCTGCCCTCGTCGCCGCCCTCACAACCCTGCTGGTATTTACTCTCTCGTACCTGGTCTTCCCGGTGAGCGAGGTGCGCCTCGAGGGCGCCCGCATGCTGCCCGAATCCCGGGTGAAAGAGCTTGTGGGAGAACGCGCGAGCCTCCTCACTCTGAACACCGGAGCCCTGGAGCGTCGGGTGGAGTCTGATCCATGGGTTTACAGTGCAAGGGTGAGTAAGAACTGGGATTCCAGTATAGTTACGGTTGAGGTTGAAGAAAGAACCGCCATCCTGCGAGCCGTGGTAGAGGGCCGGGAGAGGTTCTACTCGGCGGACGGGGTCGAGCTGCCGGGGGCGGGTGGCGCGCGGCTTCCGGAGCTTCGGCTGGAGCGCTGGCAGGTGGAGGAGATCCTGGGGGTAGTCGGGGTTTTGGAAGAGGGGGGCGTGAGGATACGTGCGGTGGAGTCGGCGGGAGCGGGGGGCGTGTTCGTCTCGCTGGGGAGTGGTCAGCGGGCGGTACTCTCCGGCGGGGTGAGTGAGGAGCAGGTCGCGGCGCTGCGGGAGATCATGGCTTCATATCCCGGGGCGGAGTATTTCGATCTGCGGTCTCCCGGGCGGGTGATCGTAGGTCTGGACGGAGCGCGGGAGGAATAGAGGGTTCCCGATGCGGCAGTCGCAACACTTCGGCATAGACGTGGGGACGACCAAGATCGTGGCCCTCGCGGGCCGGGTCGAGCCCCGGCGTCGCATCGCCGAGGTTACGGACCTGGGCGAGGCTTCCAGCCGGGGGTTGCGTCGGGGGATCGTGGTGGATCGGCAGGCCGCCAGCGAGTCCATCTGGGAGGCGATAGAGAGCTCCGGCGTGAAGCCGGGGTCGGCGACGGTCGGTATCGCCGGGGGGCACATCAACTCCTTCAACACCGAGGTGACGCTCCTGAACCGGGGGCGCAACAAGGTTGTAACGCCGCGCTTCCTCCGGCGGCTGGAGAACGAGGCGCTGCACGCCGTAGAGCTGGGACCGGACGAGCAGGTCATACACATCGTCCCCCGCAGCTACACCCTGGATGGCGAGGAAGGCATCCGCCAGCCGCTGGGGCTGGCGGCCCGCCGGGTTACGCTGCGGGCGCACGTGATCAGCGGCTCGGTCCAGAGCATCCAGAACCTGCTGTGGGCCGTCGAGGACTGCGGCGTACGCGTCTCGGAGGTCGTGCTGGAGCCGCTGGCCGCCAGCGAATCCTGCCTCACCGAGGCCGAACGCGACATGGGCGTGGCCCTGCTGGATATCGGGGGCGGCACGACGGATATAGCCGTCTTCTGGCGCGGAGCCCTCACCCATACGGCCGTGCTCCCGCTCGGGGGACAGAGCCTCTCCTCAGATGCCGCCTTCGGCCTCAAGGTGCCCTTCGAGATCGCCGAAAGACTCAAGATCCGCTACGGAACCGTGCTCTCCACCACCGTGGACACCTTCGCCGCCGTCAAGGCCAAAGACCGCCACTACAACGCCCACTTTCTGAGCCAGATCCTGGAGTACCGGGGCCGCGAGATACTCGAGATGGCACGCGACTCGCTGGACAAAGCCCGCGTCCGGAACTTCCTCACCGGCGGTGCGGTCCTCACCGGCGGCGGCTCCCTGCTCGACGGCATGACCGAACTGACCGAGGATATCCTGGACCTGCGAGCCAGACTCGCCGCTCCCCGCCGGGTTCGGGGACGAATTAAACCTCTACAGGAGCCTCAGTACTCGACGGCTGTAGGTCTGCTATACTTCGCGGCCAAAAGCAGTAACCTTAAACCACAGCATAAAGGTGCAAGCGCCACAACTTTTGGTAGCATAGTGGCGGCCATCAAGAGTTGGTTTGGAGGCGGGCGGTCGAAGATGGGTCTGGAGAGAAGGCGTTAGGACGAAGGGTAAGGTAGAAATTGGACTCGGCGACTAGTTATCTTGCGGTTATCAAGGTTGTTGGCATTGGTGGTGGTGGGACGAACGCGGTGAACCGGATGATCAACTCCGGTTTGCAGGGTGTGGAGTTCATAGCCATCAACACCGATGCTCAGGCGTTACAGACCTGTGATGCGGACTTAAAGATAGCGATCGGCGAGAAGATAACCCGGGGGCTTGGGGCCGGTGCGGACCCCAAGATCGGCACGGAGGCCGCTGAGGAGAGCAAGGGCGAGATAGAGGAGGCTCTCCGGGGGGCGGACATGGTCTTCGTGACGGCCGGCAAGGGCGGTGGCACGGGGACCGGGGCGGCTCCGGTGGTGGCCAAGATCGCGCGCGAGTTGGGGGCGCTTACGGTTGGTGTTGTCACCCGCCCGTTCTCATTCGAGGGGCGGCGCCGGGCCACCTATGCCGAGGAAGGCATCAAGCGCCTCAAGGAGAACGTGGATGCGCTGATCGTGATCCCGAACGACCGGCTGCTGCAGGTAGCCGAGAAGCGCACCTCGCTCTCGGACGCCTTCGGGATGGCGGATGACGTGCTGCGCAAGGGTGTGCAGGGGATCACGGATCTCATCACCGAGCCCGGGCTTATCAACCTGGACTTCGCGGACATCCGCACGATAATGCAGAACTCCGGTTCGGCGCTCATGGGCATCGGCGAGTCCAGCAGTGAGAACCGGGCGGAGGAGGCTGCCCGCCAGGCCATCTCCAGCCCGCTGCTGGAGGCCAGCATAGAGGGTGCGACCGGCATAATCCTGAACATCACGGGTGGCACGGATCTCGGTCTCTTCGAGGCGAGCGAGGCTGCGGACATCGTGCAGCAGGCCGCTCATCAGGACGCCAACATCATCTTCGGTGCGGTCATAGACGAGTCGCACGGCGACAAGGTGAGCGTTACGGTCATCGCGACCGGGTTCGACCAGCGCATAGCGACGCAGCAGCGGGTACAGCGTCCGATGCCGCAGCCCGAGGAGGAGCCGGTACGGCAGCCGGAGCAGCAGCCGGCCGATGACCTGGAGATACCGGCCTTCCTGCGCCGCCGGTAGTCTCCCTCTCCGGGCGCGCCGGTGCAGATCGTTGCGTGGAAGGAACGGAGGGCTGGGGGTGTGGTCTGGATCTCTCCGGACCCCGGTCCCATTAACGCCTCCATCTACTTCTTCACCCGGCGGGGAGGCGTCTCCCGTCCGCCTTTCGACAGCCTGAACGTCTCCGTTTCGGTTGGGGACGATCGGGCGGCGGTGCTGGAGAACCTCTCCCGCGTTCGTCGGGTGCTCGGTGGGAGGGAGGCGGCCTGGGTTCGCCAGGTGCACGGGGACGGGGTGGTGTGCGTGGTGGAGCCGGGGTTCGCCGGGGAGGCCGATGCGCTGGTGACCCGGTCGCCGGGGCTCCCGCTCGCGGTCAGCGTCGCCGATTGCCTGCCGCTCGTGCTCGTCGGAAACGGGGTGTTGGGGGTAGTGCACTCCGGCTGGCGGGGGACTTACGCGGAGATAGCCGCCCGCGCCGCCGGGTGGATGGGCGATCCGGAAGCGGTGTCTGCGTACATAGGCCCCTGTATCCGGGAGTGCTGTTACGAGGTCTCCGAAGAGGTGGCCGGGAAGTTCGGCGAGAAGTTCGGCGACGTGGTCAGGGGGCGGCGTCTCTCCCTGCCGGCGGCGGTGGAGAGCAGCCTGCGGGGTGCCGGGGTGGAGAATATATATGATGTGGGGCTCTGCACGGGGTGTAGGGGGGATCTCTTCTTCTCGCACCGGGTGCAGAAGCCGAGGACCGGGAGGATGCTGGCGGTGGCGGCTCTAAGATAGATGGTGGAGCTCGCTGACATCCGGGCTAATCTGGAGGCCGTGGAGAGCGGCATCGCAGAGGCTGCGCGGCGGGCCGGCCGGCGGCCGGAGGATGTGAGAATCCTGGTGGCCAGCAAGTACTACTCCATAGAGCAGATAGCGCTGCTCTCCCGGGTTGGGGTCAGGCTGCTCGGGGAGAACCGTTCGGCCGAGCTCATCGCCAAACAGGAGGTCTTCGGAGAGGCCTTCGAGTGGCACTTCATCGGGCATCTGCAGCGCAGGAAGGCCCGGGAAGTGGTCGGACGGGTGAGTCTCATACACTCGGTGGATTCGGAGCGGTTGATCCGGGAGCTGGAGAAGCGCGCGCCGGAACGGGGAATAGATATATTGATCCAGGTGAACGTGAGCGGGGAGGAGTCCAAATACGGGGTGGGGGAAGGGGAGATAGAGCCGCTGCTGGAGCGGGCGGCCGCGACCGGCGGGCGTGTGCGGGTTCGGGGTTTCATGACGCTTGCGCCGCTGGTTGAAGACCCGGAGGATGTGCGCTATGTTTTCGCGAAACTCAGAGCGATTCGTGATAGGCTTACGGGACGGTGGAGCCCCGATCTTGATCTCTCGGAGCTATCCATGGGCATGAGCAACGATTACCTCGTTGCGGTCGAAGAAGGCGCCACCATCGTGAGGGTAGGACGGGCGTTGATAGAAGAGGGGGGTGGATCGGAGCCCGTGAGGAGGCAGGATGGGACTTAGGGATCAGATGGAGCGGGTTGCGGCCTGGTTCGGCTTCGGTGTGGACGAAGAGTACGAGTACTACGACGAGGAGGAGTACGACGGCAAGCGCCGCTACAAGGACCGTCGCTACGAAGAGGAGTCTCGGGAGGCGGAGCCCTCTCCGGCGGTGCGCCGGCTGGGGCGTGTAGAGCGCTCTTCCGCTTTCGGAACCTCGCTTGGGGACCTCTTCGGCGGCGAGGCCTCCAACCGGGAGCGCTACAACTCCGGCGGGCATCTGCGCCCGGTGCCCGACCCGCGGCCCTCTACCCGGGTAAGCGTCGTGGCTCCCTCCACCTTCAACGATGCTCAGGCGTTGGCCGACCGCTTCAAACGTCAGCAGCCGGTGATTCTTAACCTTCAGCATGTAGATCAGGACCTCAGCCGCCGCATGGTGGATTTCTGCGCCGGGCTCACCTATGCTCTGGACGGTCAGATTCAGACCGTGGCCAGTCGGGTCTTCCTGCTGACCCCGCGCAACGTGGAGGTGAGCGCCGAGGAGCGCAAGCGGCTGGCGGAGCGCGGCTTCTTCAATCAGCTCTGAGGAGGGAGTTGAAGTCTGTAGGCATCATCGGGGCCGGTAAGATCGGAGGATCGCTCCTCTCGCGGCTGGCGGAGGGCGGTGAGTACGACCTGGGGGTAAGCGACGTACACCGGGACCGCCTGGCGCGCTTCGCTGAGAGATACGGGGTCTTCACCACCACCTCCAACGACGAGCTGGCGGAGCGGAGTGAGATCGTGATCATCGCCGTCAAGCCCTGGGATGTGCCGGTGGTGCTGAGCGAGGTCTACTCCGCCTTCCACGCCGATGGTCGGGCGGCGGTCAGCGTGGCCGCCGGGGTTACGATAGAGGACATCTCGCGCCGGCTGCCGAACGGGACCCCGGTGGTGCGTGTGATGCCGAACGTGTGTGCGGCCATCGGTCTCGGGTCGGCTGTAATCACGGCTAATCCATCCGGCCGCGCCGTGCTGCCGGATGTGATGCGCATCTTCGAGTCGGTGGGGGATGTGATCGAGCTGCCCGAGCGTCTGTTCGATGCGGCCACGGCGCTGCACGGCTCCGGGCCGGCGTACGTGGCGCTCTTCGCCGACGCTCTGATCCAGGCCGGGGTGCGGGAGGGCATCCCGCGCGACATAGCCCGGCGGCTGGTGAGCCAGACGGTGCAGGGCACGGCCGTGCTGCTCAAGGAGAAGAGCCCGCATCAGGTGCGGGACGAGGTGATGACGCCGGGCGGTACCACGGCGGCTGCGTTCGCCGCCATGGAGAAGAGCGGGTTTGTGGCCGCCATCTACGACGGCATAGGTGCGGCGACCGAGCGGGCGAGGAGGCTGGCCGAGTGACCTTCAGCATCGCGGAGCTCCTGGCGAACGTGGTCAACTACGCGTACTACATCCTGCTCGGTTTCATCATCGTGTGGATACTCTTCGGCTGGTTCGGGCGCTACCCGTCCAACGAGCTCTTGCAGCGGGTCTACGACATCGTGCACAACGTGGTCAACCCGATAATGATGCCGCTGCGGGAGCGGCTGCCTCCGCTCAGGATAGGCGGCATCGCCCTGGACCTCTCGCCGATTATCGCGCTGATCGGGCTGTTCATAGCCCGGCGGCTGCTGCTGATAATAATCGAGAACTTCGTACGACCTGTCACGGGGTGATAGAGAGATGAGAATTACACCGATAGACGTTCGCCGCAAAGAGTTCGGCCGGGCGATGCGCGGCTACGATGCCAACCAGGTGGATGACTTCCTGGACGAGGTGGCCGACGAGTTCGAGCGCGTCTACGCCGAGAACTCGCGCATGCGCGAGGAGCTGGACTCGCTGCGGGGCCGCCTGGAGCAGTTCGAGCAGCTAGAGGGCTCGATCCGGGAGGCCCTGGTGCACGCCCAGCAATCGGCCGAGGATCTGCGCCGCGCGGCCAGCAAGGAGGCCGAGCTGACCGTTCAGGAGGCGAAGGCGCGGGCGCACCAGATTCTGGCCGAGTCCTCCGCGCGGGTGGAGAGGATTCAGGAGTCCTATGAGGCGCTGCGCAAGGCGCGGCAGAGCTTCGCCGCGGACTTCCGCCAGCTTTTGAAGAGCTATCTGGCGGTCATGGACAACATGGACATCGCGTCGGCTAAAGAGATCGAGCGCTCCCTGAACGAGCGGCTGGATACCGAGTCCATCGCCGCCGCCCGGCAGGCTGCCGAGAACCGCCGGCTGGAGCTCCAGCGGGAGGAGGGGCCGCCGTCCATACTGGATGAGGATGCCGGTAAGAAGACCGAGCGCGAGCAGGAGCCGCCGGTAGCAGAGAGTCCCGAGGCCGAAGAGCCGGAGGTGGAGCCCTCGAGCGCCGAGAGGGGGTTCGTCGCCTCCGGGAACTCAGATTCGCCCTCCGAGCAGGCGGCCGGGGAGGTGGAGCGCGAGGAGGAGCCGATCGCGGCGGTCCCTGAGGACCCCGAGGAGCAGGACGACACCGGCGACCTCGGGCGTAAGCCCGTCGAGGAGCGGCCCCGCGACGAAGCGGAGGATTCCCGCCGGGCCCGGGCGGGGCGTTTTCTGCGGCGGCGTGCCCGGTAGCTTCATCATCGAGGAGGGGGATGGCGTCCGGATCAACCTCCGGGTCTCGCCGGGAGCGAAGAGGACCGAGGTGAAGGGACTCTACGGTGGGGATGCCCTGAAGCTCTCGGTCGCCGCTCCGCCGGTGGGCGGCCGGGCGAACGATGAGATCCGGCGCTTCCTGGCGCGCTCTGCGGGCGTGCCGGTCTCCCGGGTGGAGATCGTGCGCGGAGGTTCGGGGCGCTCGAAGCAGGTGGCGATCCGGGGCATCGGCGCGCGGGCCGTACGGGAGGCGCTCGGCCCTTAGTGGAAGAGCTGCGCCTGGAGTCCACCGCCGGAGAACGCCTGGACCGGTGCGTGAGCAGCCGGCTGGAGGGGATCAGCCGGTCGGAGGTTCAGCGGCTCATCCGGGAGGGGCACGTTCTGGTGGACGGGCGGCGGGAGCCTCCCGCGTTCCGGCTGAAGGGCGGGGAGGAGATCTCGGTCCGCATCCCCGCAGAGCGGGAGGGACCGGAGCCGGAGGAGATCCCCGTTCCCGTCGTTTACGAGGACGAGCACATCATCGTCGTGGACAAGCCAGCCGGGCTGGTGGTGCATCCCGGGGCGGGCAACCGGTCCGGCACGCTGGTGAACGCCCTGCTTGGGCGTGGCATCACCGGCGGTGACGACCCGGACCGGCCCGGCGTGGTGCACCGCCTGGACCGGGATACCTCCGGGCTGCTGGTGCTGGCAAGAAGCGGGGAGGCGCACGCCCGGCTCGTGCAGATGATGAAGGGGCGGGAGGTGGAGAGGATCTATCTCGCGCTCGTGGTCGGGAGCGGGCTGCCGGAGACCGGGACCATCGACTCTCCTGTGGGGCGCGACCCGGAGAACCCGGTGAGGATGGCCTGCGGTATCGGGCAGCCCGCAGTGACGCACTTCGAGGTCGCCTACCGCTCGAAGCGGCACACCCTTTTGCGGGTGCGGCTAGAGACGGGCCGGACGCACCAGATCCGGGTGCACCTCTCCGCGATAGGGCATCCCGTCTACGCCGATCCGCTCTACGGAAGGCCCGTGCCCGGACGCCGGGTCTGGCTGCACGCCTCGGAGCTAGGGCTGCGCCACCCCGTCAGCGGCGGGGAGCTGCGCTTCCGGTCTCCCGTGCCGCGGGATCTGCGCGAGGCGGCCCTGGAGCTTGACGAGAACTTCCCGCTCGGTTAATATCCTGCCGACGTGGCAACCTTTAACGGCGTCCCGCGAGGCGCGAAGGGGGCAGTTTGCAGCGAACCGGCGCGAACAGGCGCGTAAAATCTCGGGTGCTCACCGCGGACACTCTCTCCCGTTCCCTCCGGCGGATATCCCACGAGATCCTGGAGCGCAACGCATCCCGGTTGCAAGATCTGGCTCTGGTAGGCATCCTCACCCGGGGTGTGCCGCTGGCGCGCAGGATAGGGGATAACATCCGGAGGTTCGAGGGGCTTGAGGTCCCGGTGGGCTCCCTGGACATCACCCTGCACCGCGACGATCTCGCCGACGAGGAGCCGGAGGTGCGGGGGAGCGAGATCCCCTTCGAAGTCGCCGGGCGGGTCGTCGTGCTGGTTGACGACGTGCTCTACACCGGGCGCACGGTGCGGGCGGCGATAGACGCCCTGATGGAGCGGGGCCGTCCGGCGGCCATCCAGCTCGCCATCCTGGTGGACCGCGGACACCGGGAGCTCCCCATCCGGGCCGACTACGTGGGGAAGAACATCCCCACCGCTCCCGAGGAGCGCGTCCAGGTGAGCCTTGCCGAGACCGATGGAGAGGACGGGGTGGTGATCGTTGAGTAACAGGCACTTGCTGAGTCTGGAGAACGTGAGCCGGGAGGAGCTGCGCTCCGTGCTGGAGCTGGCCCGGGAGGTGGCGGCGGGAAGTTTCGAGCGTCCGCTCTCCGGTAAGACGGTCTTTCTGGCCTTCTTCGAGCCCTCGACCCGCACGGCTGCCTCCTTCGAGCTGGCCGCGCGGCGCGCGGGAGCGGACGTGATCTCCATCTCCACCCGCGGCTCCTCGCTGGAGAAGGGCGAGTCCCTCGTGGACACGGTGGTCACCCTGGACCGCCTCGGGGCCGACGTGCTGGTCGTGCGGCACGGGGCGGCCGGAGCGGCGGCCCTGGCCGCCCGGCATACCGGAGCCGCCGTGATCAACGCCGGAGACGGCCGCGGGCAGCACCCGACCCAGGCCTTGCTGGACCTCTACGCTCTGAGCGCGGCGCTCGGGGGTTTCGGGGGGCTGGCCGGGCGGAAGGCCGCCATCATAGGGGACATCCTGCACAGCCGGGTGGCGCGGAGCGTGATCCCGGCCTTCCGTGCCGCCGGGATGGAGGTCGCGCTCGTCGCGCCCCCGACCCTGCTGCCGCAGGAGCCGGTCTGGGAGGCTGCGGTGCTGGAGTCGGTGGACGCGGCGCTGGAGTGGGGTGCGGAGGTGCTCTACACCCTACGCCTTCAGAGGGAGCGGATGGCCGGGGCGCTGATCCCCTCCGTGCAGGAGTACGCCGCCCGTTACGGCGTGCAGCGGCGTCATCTGCTGCCCGGCGTGCGCGTTATGCATCCGGGACCGGTGAACCGGGGCGTCGAGATCGCGGGCGACGTGGTGCTCGACGAGGCGTCCCTGATCCCGGATCAGGTCGCGGCCGGCATCCACGTGCGCGCGGCGGTCCTCATGCAGGCGCTGGGCGTCGGGCTCGAGGTGGCGGCTTGAGCGGCGAGTTCGTCATCCGCGGTGCGCGCGTCCTCGACCCGGCCACCGGACTGGACGGCGAGCTGGACGTGCGCGTCACCGGCGGCAGGATCTCCGAGGTGGGGCCCGGCCTCTCCGGCGTCCGCGAGCTGGATGCTGCCGGGCTGCACCTCTTCCCCGGGTTCGTGGACGTGCACGCCCACTGGCGCACGCCGGGGCGGGAGGACGAGGAGACCATCGAGAGCGGCTCGGCGGCCGCCGCTGCCGGAGGTTTCACCTCCGTCGTAATGATGCCGAATACCGAGCCCGTAATCGACAGCCCGGCCCTCGTCTCCGGACTTCTGCGCCGGGTGGAACGGGAGTCGCGCGTGCGGGCCTACGTGGCCGCCGCGCTGCACGAGGGACTCAGGGGCGAGCGCCTGACCGAGATGCAGCTGCTCAGAGAGGCCGGAGCCTTCGCCGTCTCCGACGACGGGCTCGGTACGGCCTCCGCCGGGGTGCTCAGGAACGGGATGCTCTACGCCCGATCGGCGGGGCTGCCGGTCATCCTGCACTGCGAGGATCACACGCTGGCCACCGGTGCGGTGCACGACGGAGCGGTTGCGGCTCTGGCGGGCGTTCCGGGCTCGCCGGCGAGCGCCGAGGACGTAGCGACGGCAACCGCGCTCGTGCTCGCCGCCGAGACCGGAGCCCGGGTACACATAACGCACGTTAGCACGGCCCTCTCCGCCGCGCTGGTGGGATGGTTCAAGGACCGCAACCCCAACATAACGGGCGACACCACGCCGCACCATCTCACGCTCACCGACGAGCTCGTCGGCACCCTGGACGGTATGTACCGGGTGAACCCGCCGCTGCGGCCGGAGGAAGACCGGCTGTTAGTGGGGGAGGCGCTGGCGGACGGCACCCTCGACTTCGTCGCCACCGACCACGCTCCGCACGCTCCGGAAGAGAAGGAGCTGCCGCTGCAGGAGGCCTCACCCGGCTTTCTGGGACATGAGACGGCCTTCGCAGCGCTCTACACGGAACTGGTGCTCGAAGGCCGGCTCCCGCTCGCGCGGCTCGTGCAGGCGATGAGCTGTGCCCCGGGGCGCTGGATCGGAGAGCAGGGGCGGATAGAGCCCGGGGCTCCGGCGGACCTCGTTCTGGTGGATCTCTCCGAAGAGTGGGAGGTCAGGCCCGGCGAGCTCCTGAGCCGGTCGCGGAACACGCCGTATCTCGGCCGGAGGCTGACCGGCCGCATAACGGGTACTTTCGTGGGGGGTGAGATGGTACATGACCGTATGGGAGCGAAGCTTGGACTTTGAGCGCCGGCGGGCAGCGGTGGTTCTGGAAGACGGGACCCGCTTCGACGGCTGGACCTTCGCCGGCGAGGGCGAGGCACTGGGCGAGGTGGTGTTCACCACCAGCATGGTCGGCTACCAGGAGACGCTGACGGATCCCTCCTACCGGGGCCAGATCGTGACCTTCACCTACCCCCTGATCGGTAACTACGGCGTCATTCCCGGCGATGAGGAGTCCTCCCGGGTCCAGGCCGCCGGGGTCCTGGTGCGGGAGTACACTCCCTACCCGAGCAACTGGGCGAGCGAGAAGTCCCTGGCACGGTTGCTGGAGGAGGAGGGCGTGATCGGGGTCGAGGGGATAGACACCCGCGCCCTCACCCGGCACCTGCGCGACAAGGGCGCGATGCGCGGCATCATCTCCACCACGGAGACCGATACCGGCGCCCTTCTCAGAAGGGTGCTCTCGCACCCCGAGATGGTAGGGCAGGACCTCGCCTCGGGCAGCTCCCAGATAACAGAACCCACGCTGCTTTCGGCCTTCGGCGAAGAGCACTGCCGGGTGGTCGCGCTGGACTACGGGGTGAAGGGGTCCATCTACCGGGAGCTGCGCAGTCGCGGTATCTCCGTGCTCGCCGTCCCTGGCTCAATGAGTGCGGAGGACATACTGGAGGAGAGGCCCGCCGGACTCTTCCTCTCCAACGGGCCGGGCGACCCGGCGGCGCTGGAACGGGCGGTGAAGAGCCTGCAGGGCGTGCTGGGGAGGATCCCGACGTTCGGCATCTGCCTGGGGCACCAGCTCCTGGGTCTGGCCCTGGGCTGCGAGACGTACAAGATGCCCTTCGGACACCACGGTGCCAACCACCCGGTTCGCAACCTGAAGACCGGCAGGATCGAGATCACCAGCCAGAACCACGGCTTCGCCGTGCGCGAAGCCTCGCTGCCGGAGGGCGTGGAGCTGACCCACCGCAACCTCTATGACGGTACGGTGGAGGGGATCGCCGCCCCGAAACTCGACGCCTGGAGCGTGCAGTACCACCCGGAGTCCAGTCCCGGACCGCGCGACTCAGGCTACCTCTTCGACGAGTTCGCCGAGCGGGTCTCGCGAAAGGCGGTGGTCTAGCTTGCCCCGGCGGGACGATATCTCCAGCATTCTCGTCATCGGCTCCGGCCCCATAGTCATCGGACAGGCGGCCGAGTTCGACTACTCCGGCACGCAGGCGTGCCGGGCCCTGCGCGAGGACGGCTACCGCATAATCCTCGTCAACTCCAACCCGGCCACCATCATGACCGACCCGGAGATCGCGGACGCCACCTATATCGAGCCGCTCACCGCCGAGAGCGTGACCGAGATCATCCGCCGCGAACGCCCGGACGCCCTGCTGCCGACCCTCGGCGGCCAGACGGCCCTTAACCTCGCAGTGGAGCTGCAGGAGCGCGGCGTGCTCGAAGCACACGCCGTCGAGCTGCTCGGAGCCTCGGTGGACTCGATCCGCAAGGCCGAAGACCGCGAGCTCTTCCGGCGCTCCATGGAGAAGATAGGGCTCAAGATCCCGGAGAGCCGCGTCGTGCACCGGGTGGAGGAGGCCGAGGAACTGGCCGAACGGATCGGCTTCCCGCTCATCATCCGGCCGAGCTTCACCCTCGGAGGTAAGGGCGGCTCCATAGCTCGCAACCCCGAAGAACTGCGCCGCTCCATCAACGAGGGCCTGGACGCCTCCCCGGTGCGCAGCGTGCTCGTGGAACGCTCGGTCGTCGGGTGGAAGGAATTCGAGCTGGAGGTCATGCGCGACCTCGCAGATAACGTGGTCATAATCTGCTCGATCGAAAACGTGGACCCGATGGGCGTGCATACCGGCGATTCCATCACCGTCGCCCCGGCCCAAACCCTCTCCGATCGCCAGTACCAGGCCCTGCGTAGTGCAGCAATACGCATAATACGTGAGATCGGGGTATCGACGGGGGGATCGAACATCCAGTTTGCGGTAGATCCGCACGGTGACGACTACTATGTGATCGAGATGAACCCGCGGGTGAGCCGTTCGAGTGCGCTGGCGAGCAAGGCTACGGGGTTCCCGATCGCCAAGATAGCGGCCAAGCTGGCGGCCGGGTACACGCTGGACGAGATTCCGAACGACATAACGCGGGCGACGCCGGCCTCTTTCGAGCCGGCGCTGGACTACGTGGTGACCAAGATTCCGCGCTTTGCGTTCGAGAAGTTTCCGGGGGCGCAGCCGAGTCTGACCACCAAGATGCAGTCGGTGGGTGAGGTGATGGCGATCGGCCGGACGTTCACGGAGAGTCTGCTCAAGGCCATCTCCTCGCTGGAGCTGGACCGGAAGGACATCAAGCCCTCGCTGGAGGGGCCGAATCCGTACCGCATCTTCGCCATCTTCGACGCGCTGCGGGCCGGGATGACCGTGCAGGAGATAGCGGACCGGACCCGCATAGACCCGTTCTTCGTGGCCTCGATGGCCCGTGTGGTGGCCGCCGAGCAGTCGCTGCCGGAGGTTCTGGGGGTCGAGGAGCTGCGCGAGGCCAAGCGGCTGGGGTTGCCTGACGAGCTCGTGGGGGCGGCAACCGGTTACTCCACGGAGGTGGTGCGCGGGGTGCGGCATGCGTTGGGCATTCGCCCGACCTACAAGGCGGTGGACACCTGTGCCGGAGAGTTTCCGGCCGAGACCCCATACTACTACTCCAGCTACGAGGCCGAGGACGAGGTGGCGCGCGGCGAGAACCCTTCGGTGGTCGTGCTCGGGAGCGGTCCGAACCGGATCGGGCAAGGCATAGAGTTCGACTACGCCTGCGTGCATGCCAGTCAGGAGCTCATCGAGTGCGGCTTCGATGCGGTCATGATCAACTCCAACCCCGAGACCGTCTCTACCGACTACGACACCTCCACCCGGCTCTACTTCGAGCCGCTGACCGCCGAGCACGTGCTGGAGGTGCTGCGCCGGGAGCGGCCCGAGGGGGTGGTCCTGCAGTTCGGCGGCCAGAGCCCGCTCAAGCTGGCGCGGGAGCTGGAACAGGCCGGGTTCAGGGTCTTGGGAACCTCGCCCGACGCCATAGACCTGGCCGAGGACCGCTCCCGCTTCGCCTGCCTGCTCAGAGAGCTGGGCATCCCCCATCCGCGCTGGGGAGCCGCGATGAGCGCCGAAGAGGCCCGGAGCGTGGCCGAGGAGATCGGATACCCGGTGGTCGTCCGGCCCTCTTACGTGCTGGGCGGGCGCAGGATGGAGATCGTCTACACCCGCGAAGCGCTCGACCTCTACCTCACAGAGAGTGTGAGTACGAGCCCGGAGCACCCCATCCTCATAGACAAGTTCATGGAGGATTACGTCGAGGTAGACGTAGATGCTGTCTCCGACGGCGAGGACGTGTACATCGGGGGGATCATGGAGCACATTGAGGAGGCGGGGGTACATTCCGGCGACTCCTCGTGCGTAACGCCGCCGATCACGATCACCCGTCCCCTGCTGCGGCGTATTGAGGACTACACCCGGCAGCTGGCGCGGGCCATGGGGGTGGTCGGGCTGATGAACGTGCAGTATGTGGTGCGCGGAGACCGGGTGATGGTGATCGAGTGCAATCCGCGTGCCTCGCGCACGGTGCCGTTCATCTCCAAGGCGACCGGGGTTCCGCTGGCCAGGGTGGCGACCCGTGTGCTGGTCGGCGAGAAGCTCAGAGATATGAACCTAAAGCCGAGCTACAATGGTCACTTCAGCGTGAAGGCTCCGGTCTTCCCGTTCGACCGGTTTGCGGACGTGGACCCGCTGCTCGGACCCGAGATGCGCTCCACCGGGGAGGTGATGGGCATAGACAGGTCTTTCGGGGGGGCGTTCGCCAAGGCGCTCGCTGCGGCCGGCGTGCCGCTTCCGACGGGGGGGCGGGCGTACATCTCGGTCAACGACCGGGACAAGCGCTCGGCGGTCCTCATCGCGCGGGCGTTCGCGGATCTGGGATTCGAGATCTCGGCCAGCGAGGGCACGGCCGAGGTGCTCCGGAACAACGGTCTGCCGGTGGCGGTGGTGCCGAAGATCGGGGAGCTCGGGGACGATGTGCTCACGCTTATCGAGCGCGGGGAGGTGGATCTGATCATCAACACTCCCTGGGGGCGCGGGGCGCGGGAGCGTTCGGACGGGTATCTGATCCGGCGCAAGGCGCTCCTGTACGGTGTGCCCTGCATTACCACCCTGGCCGCGGCCTCGGCCGCGGTACAGGGGGTGGAGTCCATGATTCGTGGCGGGATCGCCGAAGTGCGGGCGCTACAGCGGCTCATCGCTCCCGCGACGTGAGGTTCCACCGGGTCAGGGTCGAGAGCCGGGAGCGGCTGGGATCTTACCGCGTGCTGCGCTATCCCTGGGAGGGGGATGTGGAGCCCGGGCAGTTCGTCCTGATCCGGGCCGCCTCGCAGCGGACATCTTTCGACCCGTTCCTGGCCCGGCCCTTCTCGGTGTACGATCTCCGGGGTGGAGTAATGAGCGTTCTGCTGGAGGTCCGCGGCCGGGGGACCCGCCTGATAGCCTCCTCGGAGGAGATCGAGGTCAGTGCCCCGCACGGCCGGGGGTACCGGCCGGACGTCCCGGCCGGGCGCGTGGCCCTGATCGCCCGGGAAGGGAAGGTGGCGCCGCTCAGGCTGCTTTACCGCCGGCTGCAGGAGCGGGGGGTGGACCACGACATCTTCCTGCAGCTCGCCGCGGCTCAGGTCCCCATTCTCCGCGACTTCCCCGGCGCCCGGGTGGTGGACGATTTCGGCGATCTGAGCGGCTACGCCGCCGTCTACGCCAGCGGTCCGGGAGCGGTGCCGCCCGGCATCCCTTGCCAGGTCGCCGTCGAGGAGATGATGGCGTGTGGCGAGGGGTCCTGTTACGGATGTGCCGTCCCGCTCGCCGGGGGCGGTTACGCCCGGGCGTGCGTGGAGGGGCCCGTCTTCGAAGCGCGGGAGCTGGCGTGGATCTGAACGTGGAGCTGTGCGGCCTCCGGCTGCATACGCCGCTCGTTCCGGCCGCCGGCACGCATGGTAAGGAGGCCGTCCAGGCCTCGGAGGGAGTATACGGTGCGGTGTTGCCCAAGACCGTGACGCCGCAACCGCGGACTGGGAACCCGCCGCCCCGTCTTGCGGAGACACCGGCCGGAATGATCAACTCCATCGGCCTGCAGAACCCGGGCGTCGAGCGGTTCATGGAGGAGCTCGATGCCTTTGACACGGGTGTTCCGCTCTTCGTCTCCGTGGCGGGGGAGACGGCCGGCGACTACTCGCTTCTCTGCGGGCGGCTGGCCGCCGACGACCGGGTCCGGGCGATAGAGCTCAATCTCTCCTGTCCCAACGTGGAGCGCGGCGGGCTCTACTTCTGCGCCGTGCCGGCGAGTGTGGAGGAGGTAGTGGCCGCGGCGGTCGAGGCGGCGGGGGGGAAGCCCGTTCTCGCCAAGCTTGCCAGCGAGGGGGCCGTGGAGGGCGCGCAGGCCGCCGAACGTGCCGGGGCTGCGGCGGTGACGCTCATCAACACCCTGCCGGCGCTGGCGGTGGACGCCCGTCGGCGAGAGGTGCGGCTGCGCGGCGGCCTCTCAGGCCCCGCCATCAAGCCCGTGGCGCTGCGGGCCGTCTACGAGGCCTTTCGCGCGGTCGGGATACCGATCCTCGGGTGCGGAGGTGTGGCCACCGGGACCGACGTGGCCGAGTTCATGCTGGCGGGGGCCACGGCGGTGCAGATAGGGTCTGCCGGCTTCGTACGGGATCCGCGGGAGATACTGCGAGAGTTCTCCGGTTATCTGAGAGAGACGGGTCTGGACGCCCGGGACCTCATCGGGGCGGCGCACTGATGGTATACTCTGCAGTTGATGTTGAGGAGGGTTCCTGAAAGGACATCCGAAGAGCGCCTCTCGGCCTTGGAGAAGGCAAACCGGGTGCGTTTCGCCCGGGCCGCCGCCAAGCGGGACCTCAAGGAGGGGCGCATCAGCATCTACGACCTGCTCATGGATCCCCCGCCCGAGCTGAGGGGGGCCAAGGTCGAGGAGATGCTGCTCGCCATGCGCGGCGTGGGCAAGGTGAAGGTGAACCGGATCTTCAGGGAGTCCGGGATAAGCCGCTCCAAGACGCTCGTGGGCCTCACCTACGGACAGCGGGACCGGCTGATCAAGGTTCTGGGTTGCGCGGAAGACTGATCGTGGTCTCCGGGCCCTCCGGGGCCGGGAAGGGAACTCTTATCCGGGCCGCTCTCGAGGCCGTACCGGAGCTGGCGTATTCGGTCTCCGCCACCACCCGCCCGCCGCGGCCCGGAGAGGTGGATGGCCGGGACTACATCTTCCTCTCGCGCGAAGAGTTCGAGGCGTGGATTCGGGAGGGACGCTTTCTGGAGTGGGCCGAGTACTCCGGAAACCTCTACGGCACGCCCGAGAAGAAGGTGGATGAGCTTCTGGATGCCGGGCTCTCCGTGATCCTGGAGATCGAGCTGCAGGGGGCCCGGCAGGTTCGGCGGCGGCGGCCGGATGCGGTCATGATCTTCGTCCGGGCTCCGTCGCTGGAGGAGAATCGCCGCCGGCTGGAGGGACGGGCGACCGAGACTTCAGAGGCGCTGGAGCGGCGTCTGGAGGCGGCCCGGAATGAGGTGGCGGCCCGCGACGAGTTCGACTATGAGATCGTAAACGACGAGCTGGAGAAATCCCGGACGGCAATGATTAAACTTATGCGGCAGATAATCCGGAGCCCCTGTGAAGGAGGTAGAAGAGATGCTGAACGAGCTTAAGATAGACGAGCTGCTGGAGGGTGGCCGGGTGGACTCCCGCTACGGGCTCGTCATGGCGGCGGCCCGGCGCGCGCGCCAGATCAACGAGTACACCGCCACGCTGGGCATCGGAGAGAGCCTCGGTATCCCGGGGCCGCAGGTGCATCCGAGCTCCCAGCACCCCCTGACCATTGCGATCGAGGAGCTGCGGGCCGGAAGGCTCAAGGTCAGCTTCGCCGAGGAGGAAGTGGACTCCACCGGTCTGGCGGAGTCGCCGGACACTGAAGAGGAGACCTCGCCCGAAGAGTCTCACGGGGCGGCCTGAGGGACGCTCTCACCATATTGCTCTCGGTCGGGCCGGGGATGGGCGCGCTCCGGGGCCCGGCCCTTGCACGGCTCCTAACGGAGGCGGGTTACGGCGTAAAGCCGCTGCTCGCCCCGGGGGCGGAGAGGTTCGTGGGGCCGGCGGCCTTTGCGGCCGCCGGCGTTCCTCTCTCCGGTCCGCCGGAGGATCCGGACGCCGTAGCGTTCGCTCCGGCAGGGCCGGACGTCCTCTCCCGGCTGGCCTGGGGGGTTGCGGATGCTCCGACGTTCGAGAAGGCCCTTTCTGGGAGACGGGGTTGCGTCGTCGCGCTGGAGATGGATGCGGGCACGCTGGCGCACCCGGCGGTGCGCCGGAACATCCGGCGCGTCCGCGAATCCGGCTGCCGGGTGCTGGAGCCGGAAGGCGGGCGCATGGCGCCGCCGGGCGGGATAGCTGCCGCGCTGTTCCGTTCCCTCGGGGGAGAGCTCGCCGGGCGGCGCATCGTGGTCACGGCCGGCGGTACCCGGGAGCCGCTGGACGCGGTGCGCTTCATCGGAAACCGTTCCTCGGGGAAGATGGGGCTCGCGGTGGCGCGGGAAGCGCTGGCGCGCGGCGCGGACGTATCGGTGGTGGCCGCGAACCTCGGCACACCCGAGCCGGGCGTGGAGTGGATACCGGTAGAGACCGTCGCCGAGATGGAGAGGGCGGTGCTGGGGGCCGTGGCGGAGGCCGACGCGCTCATCATGGCCGCTGCCGTCTCGGACTTCACCCCCGCCGCACCCGGGAGGGGCAAGGTGCGGCGGCGCGAAGGGCTCAAGGTAGAGTTCAGATCCACCCCTGACATACTCGCTCGGGTGCGGGAGTCTTTCCCGCACCTCTTTATGATAGGATTCGCAGCAGCGTTCGGCGACCCTTTGCCCGACGCGCGGGAGAAGCTGGAACGCAAGGGAGCCGACATCATCGTCGGCAACGACATCTCCCGGCCGGAGATCGGGTTCGGGTCGGATGAGAACGAGGTCTGCATCGTGAGCCGCGGTGAGGAACGCCGGGTGGGGCGGGCCTCGAAGCGGGAGATCGCCCGCGTCATCCTGGACGTTCTGATCTCGGAG
Source organism: Rubrobacter taiwanensis (assembly GCF_004337705.1). GTDB lineage: Bacteria > Actinomycetota > Rubrobacteria > Rubrobacterales > Rubrobacteraceae > Rubrobacter_C > Rubrobacter_C taiwanensis. Next base: position 29,269 of record NZ_SKBU01000014.1, on the reverse strand, counting down.
TTGAACAGGAAGGGACAGACGTAATGACGGAGAGGATCCTCAAGAGCCCGGCCGTGCATCAGGGGTCTGAGACGTGCTCCGGGAGCTCCTATCCCTTCACCTCAGAGTCCGTAACCGAGGGCCACCCGGACAAGGTGGCCGACCAGATCTCGGACACGATCCTGGACGCCGCCCTGCGTGACGATCCCATGAGCCGGGTGGCATGCGAGACCATGGTGACCACCGGACTGGTGATCGTGGCCGGGGAGATCACGACCGACACCTACATAGACATTCCCAAGGTGGTGCGGGAGAAGATCGCCGAGATCGGCTACACCCGCGCCAAGTACGGCTTCGATGCCGAGACCTGCGGCATCATCGTGACCATAGATCCCCAGTCGCAGGACATAGCGCAGGGCGTGGACGTGGCGCTGGAGGCGCGCCGCGGGCAGGATCTGGATGAGATCGGGGCCGGAGATCAGGGGATGATGTTCGGCTACGCCTGCGACGAGACCGAGGAGCTGATGCCGCTGCCGATCACGCTGGCCCACGCCCTGACCCGCCGGCTGGCCGAGGTGCGCAAGCGGGGCATACTCGACTATCTGCGGCCGGACGGGAAGAGCCAGGTGACGGTGCGCTACGAGGGGGGGCGTCCGGTCCGGGTGGAGAAGGTGCTGGTCTCCGCCCAGCACCGGGACGGTGCGGAGAAGAGCATCGAGGGGGATATCCTGGAGGCCGTAATCCGGCCCGTGATCCCGGAGCACCTCTTCGACGGGAAGGCCACCGAGGTCATGATCAACCCCACGGGGCGCTTCGTCACCGGCGGTCCTCAGGCCGACACGGGGCTCACCGGGCGCAAGATCATCGTCGACACCTACGGCGGCGCCGTCCCTCACGGCGGCGGCGCCTTCTCCGGCAAGGACGCCACCAAGGTGGACCGCTCCGGAGCCTACGCTGCGCGCTGGGTGGCCAAGAACGTGGTGGCAGCCGGGCTGGCGCGGCGGTGCTTGATCCAGCTCGCCTACGCCATCGGGGTCGCGCGTCCGGTAAGCGTGATGGTCGAGACTTTCGGCACCTCCCGGCTCGCCGGCTCCACGCTGAGCGAGCTGATTCAGGAGCACTTCGACCTCAGGCCGGGAGCGATAATCCGGGATCTGAGCCTGCGGCGCCCGATCTTTGCGAGCACCGCTGCCTACGGGCACTTCGGGCGCCGCGAACCGGACTTTACCTGGGAGGAGACTTCCCGGGCGGACGAGCTGCGCCGGGCCGCCGGCCTGTAGCCGGAGTTGTCCGGATCTCTGCCGCACCGGGTGCGGGTCTGCCTCCTGATCCCCACCCGGGCTCTGCCGCCTCTCAGCTACAGCGTGCCGGATGCTCTGGTCCCTGCCGTCGGCCCGGGGGCTGCCGTGGCTGCTCCGCTCTCGGGCTACTCCCGCCTCGGCATCGTCGTCGGAGAGGAGCCCTCCGGAGAGAGGCCCCTGCAGGAGATCCGGCGGGTCATAGACCGGCTCTCCATCGGCCCGGAGCTTCTAGAGCTCTGCCGCCGGATCTCGGACTCCTGCTCCGCGCCGCTGCCGGCGGTCTTGCGTCTAGCCCTGCCGCCTGGCCTGCGGGACGCCTACCGCGTGCTCGACCCCGCTCCCGGCTGGAGCTGGCGTCCCGGCTCCCGCGTCTCCCGCGGCGTCCTGCGGCGCGAGCTCGGCGGCGAGGGCCTGAAGCTGGCCGAGGCCGCCGGGAGGGTGGAGCTGGATCCGGTACCCCCGCATCCCCCGGCCGCTGAGTGGGCCACCCTCTTGCGGGATGCCGCTGATGGTGAGCTCGACCGCGCACCCCGCCAGCGGCAGCTGCTCGAGACCCTGAAGGAGCTCGGCGGGGAGGCCCCCGTCCGCGCCCTGCTGAGCGGAGCAGGTGCCTCCCGCGCCGCGCTGCCGCGACTGGCGGAGCGCGGCCTGATCCGCCTGTGGCGGCGGGTGGAGCGATCCTATATACACGGCGCGGAAGGGGGCGGCTCGCGCGGAAGCCTCGCCGCCGCTTACCCGGAGCTGGAAGCACTCTCGGGCGGCGGAGCTCTGGTGTGGCGGCTGCCGCTCCGGGAGCAGGCCGGAGCCGCGGCGGCGGCCGCGCTGCGCGCCGTCGGGCGGGGGGAGCAGGCCTTGATCCTCCTTCCGGAGGCGAGGATGCTCGAGGAGGTGCGGCGGGCACTGGTGGAGCGCCTGCCCCGGGGTGTCAGGATAGCCGCATACCACGGGGGCGCGGGGGCCGAGCGGGCGGAGGTGTACGAGGCCGCAAAGCGCGGTGGGGTGGACGTGGTCGTGGGGACGCGCCCTGCGGTGCTGCTGCCGCTGGCACGGCCGGGGGTGGCGGTGGTCGTGGACGAACCGAACGAATCCCACCGCTCCGCGCCGGCGCTGGAGTACGAGAACGCCGCCTTTCACACGCGGGACGCGGTACTGGAGCGGCAGCGTCTGGAGTGTATGGAGCTTCTCTTCCTCTCCCCGGCCCCGTCGCTGGAGCTCCGGGCGGCGGGGTTGAGGGAGCTCCCGCCGCGGGAGCTCCCGGGGCGTCCGGGGATCAGGCTCGTGGACCTGCGGGGGAGTGGCGTCGCCCTGAGCGCCCATCTGCTGGACGAGATCCGGTGCTGCATCAGGTACGGCGGCCGGGCGGGGGTGCTCGTCAACCGTCTGGGGTACGCGACGGTGGTGAGGTGCAACGGTTGCGGTGCCGTGGCTACCTGCCTCCGCTGCGATCTGCCGGAGCGCTTCCACCGGCGGACCCGGATGCTGGTCTGCGGCGGGTGCGGCAGCGAGCGCCCGGCACCGGAGGCGTGTGAATCGTGCGGTTCGGGGCGGTTGAGCTTCACCGGTCTCACCGTAGAGCGGGTCCGGGAGGGGCTAAAGAGACGCCTGGGGACCGGCATCGGTCTCCACACGGCGGAGCTGAGCGAAGACCTGGAAGCTCCCGCGGTGGTAGGCACGGCGCGCAAGATCCTGGAATGCGAGTGGGATCTGATCGCCGTCCCCGATGCAGACTCGCTGTTGCAGGCCGGCGGGTTCCGGGCGGTTGAGAAAGGGTTCCGCATCCTCTTTACGGCGGTGGAGAGGGCCCGGAGCCGTCTCGCGGTGCAGACGCGGGATCCTGAGCACTACGCCCTGCGGGCGGCGCTGCGGCGGGACTACGAGGGCTTCGCCCGCGCCGAGCTGTCCCGGCGACGCGCGGCGGGATACCCGCCGTACTCGCACCTGGCCGTGCTCACACTGGAGGGGAGCGAGTCCGGGGTTCTGCATGCGGTAGAATCTACGCGGCCGGATCCCGGGGTGGATCTGCTCGGTCCCATCCCGCTGGAGAATGGTTCCCGCTGGCAGGCGATCCTGCGGGCGCGGGACCGGGAATCGGTCGCGGCGGCCGCCAGAAGGGCCGCGCGCGGCGCTTCAAGGGTCCGGGGTGTGCGCGTGCAGGTTGATATAGACCCGGAGGAGGTGTAGAGATGACGCTCGAGATCCGGAAGTTCGGCGATCCGGTACTCAAGTCGCAGGCTACCCCGGTTGAGAGCTTCGATGAGTCGCTGGAGCGCCTGGCGCAGGAGATGCTCAGGACGATGCGCCGGGCCGAAGGGGTGGGGCTGGCCGCCAATCAGGTCGGCTATCTTAGGCGCATCTTCGTGGCCGCGCTGGGGGAGGACGAGGAGTTCGTGATCGTCAACCCCGAGATAGAGGAGCTGAGCGGGGAGACGGTGAAGGACTCCGAAGGATGCCTCTCGATCCCCGGCATTCAGGTTGAGGTGGAGCGGGCCGGCCGGGTGGTGCTCTCGGGCCGGAACCTCAAGGGCGAACCCGTGACCCTCGACGCCGAAGGCGTGCTGGCCCGGGTGTTCCAGCACGAGATCGATCACCTCGACGGCGTCCTGATCCTGGACCGTACCGACCGCGAGTCCCGCAAGGCCGCGCTGCGGGCATGGCGCGAGCGGCAGATGGCCGCCCGGCGGTAGCCTTGCACCTAGCCTTCGCCGGCACTCCGGAGTTCGCCGCCACCATACTCCGCGGGCTGGCAGGCTCGGATCACAACGTGAAGTTCGTCATCTCCCAGCCCGACGCCCGCCGCGGCCGGGGGCGGAGGCTTCGGCCTCCCCCGGTGGCCTCCCTCGCCCGCGAGCTCGGGCTGCCCCTGCGCCAGCCGGAGCGCATCTCGGAGGTCCGGGACGAGATAGCGGCGTGTGACGCGCTGGTCGTCGCAGCCTACGGCCAGATCCTGCACCCCGATACCCTCTACGCCGCCCGGCTCGGAGCCTGGAACGTCCACGCCTCGCTCCTGCCCCGCTACCGGGGAGCCGCCCCCATAGAGCGCGCGATCATGGCCGGAGAGCGGAAGAGCGGCGTGACCATAATCCGCATGGACGAGGGGCTGGACACCGGGGATGTGGCGCTCAGAAGAGAGCTCGAGATCCCACCGGATATGACCGGCGGCGAGCTGTCCGAACGCCTCGCACGACTGGGATCGGAGGCCATCGTGGAGGTGCTCGATCTCCTGCAGAAAGGCGAGCTGCAGCTCACGCCCCAGGACCACTTGCAGGCGACCTACGCCGCCCGACTCACCCCCGAAGACCTCGCGGTGGACTGGAGGCTCCCCGCAACCCGCGTCCACGACCATATCCGGGCACTGGCCCCGCATATCGGAGCCCGCGCCTTCCACCCCCGCTACCGGGGACCCGTCAAGCTCTACCGCTCCCGGCTGCCGGATGACCCGCCCCGCCTCTCGACCGGAGAGATCCAGACCCGGAACGGCCGCATCTTCGTCGGCTGCGGTCGGGGAGCGGTAGAGCTCCTGAAGCTCCAACTGCCAGGGAAGAGACCCCTCCCGGCGGCCGACCTCCTGCGCGGTAACCCCCTGGAGGGAGCCTTCCAGGTGCACGCGTAGCCAATCCGTTGTGTACCTTAAGTTCATATACAGTACATGTGGTTGCTGTTTTGCCGGATATGCGGGGGTGCTAGAATTCTCCGCTATAGGAAGGGCGCGGGATCTTCTGGAGGTCTCACATCGCGGAGCGGGGAGCAAGATACGCTGCACCTGAAGCTCAGGTGCAGGAGATAGAACGGGAGGCCGGTGTCAGGATAGTCATAGTCGGGGCCGGGGGCTACGGGCGTGTCGTTCTCGACATCCTGACTGCCTGCGGCTACCGGGAGTTGGTCGTCGGCTTCTACGACGATGCGCATGCGGTGCTTCCGGAGGAGATAAAGGGCGTCCCGGTTCTCGGGGATGTGGGGATGCTCAAGAGCATGCTCTCGGTTGAGGAGCTCTACGTCGTGGTGGCCATAACGGAGAATCGGGCCCGGATGCGGGTGGCCAACTCGCTGCGTGGGGCGGGGGCCCGGTTCGTAAGCGCGGTACATCCCGCGGCGCACGTTTCGCTCGAGGCGGCCGTCGGGGACGGCGCGGTGATCTGTGCGGGCGCCGTGGTACATACGGACGCGGCGCTCGGCAGCCACTGCCACGTGGGACCGGGAGCGGTTGTGGAGCGGGATTCGGTCGTGGGGGCCGGGGCCTGGGTCTCGGGCGGGGCGGTGGTCGGGGTGCGGTCGCACGTCGGGGCGCGGGTGCATCTGGGGGCGAACTCCACCGTCGGCCGCAAGGCCGAGGTGCGGGACGATCTGCGAGTGCCACCGCTCACCAACATAGTCGGAGAAGGAGAGTAGTGCTCGCTGCGGCAGCGGCGGCGGTCGGGCTGATCCTGGGCAGCTTCCTGAACGTGGTCATCCATCGCCTGCCCCGGGGAGAGTCCCTCGTTCTCCCCGCATCCCGCTGTCCGGCGTGTCGGCATCCCATCTCTGCGGCGGACAACGTTCCGCTCATCTCGTACCTGATCCTGAAGGGCAGGTGCAGGCACTGCGGGGCGGGCATATCGCTCCGCTATCCGGTGGTCGAGCTGCTGACCGCGGTTCTCTTTCTGCTGGCGGTGCTCCGTTTCGGTTTCGGGCCGGAGCTGCTGCGGGCTCTCGTCTTCATCCTGCTGCTCGTGGCGCTGGCCGGCATAGATCTGGAGCACAAGCTGCTCCCCAATGCCCTTACGCTGCCCGGTGCGGCGCTCGGGCTCGCGCTCTCGCTGCTGGCCGATCCCGGGGGCTGGTGGGTCTATCCCGCGGGGGCGGGGGCGGCTTCCGGTGCGCTGCTGGCGCTCGCGGTGGCCTACCCGGCCGGCATGGGGATGGGGGATGTGAAGTTCGCGGCCCTGCTCGGGGCCTTCCTCGGCCTCTACGCCTTCCTGGCTCTGTTCCTGGCCGCGCTGGCCGGCGCCATCTCCGGCGGGGTGCTCATGGCTCTCGGGCGGGCCGGCCGCAGAACCCCGCTCCCGTTCGGGGTGTTCATGGCGCTGGGAGCGATCGTAACGCTCTTCGCGGGGGAGGAGATCTGGGCCGCCTACATTGACTCGCTCTGGGGAGGCGGGAGTTGAGGCTCTTCAGATCCCGGAGCATCGGGCTGGACATAGACCACGGTTCGCTCAAGGCCGTGGAGGTCTCGCAGGGGCGCGGGGCTTACACGCTGCATCACGTCGGGTATCGCCGGTTGCCCCGGGAGGCCATCGCCGGGGGCGAGGTTGCGGACGCGGAGCTGCTGGCCTCGGAGCTGAGGGAGTTCTGGGGGACCCACTCCTTCGGGAGCAGGAGCGTCTACCTGGGGGTTGCGAACAACCGGGTGGTGGTGCGGCTCATCAACCTCCCCCGCATGGAGGAGAAGGACCTGCAGGGTGCGATCCGCTTCGAGGCTCAGGACCATATACCCATGCCGGTAGACGAGACCGTTCTGGACTACGTGGTGCTCGGCCCGTCCCCGGATGAGGAGCTGGACCGCATCCTGCTCGTCGCTGCGCACCGGGAGATGGTGAGCGCCTTCAGCTCGGCGGTCAGGGCCGCCGGTCTGCGGCCCGCGGGGGTGGATGTCAAGTCGCTCTGCCTGCTGCGCTCGATGCTGCCACCGAGCCTCTTCGACGACGAGGGCGCCACGCTGCTCCTGGATGTCTCGGCCGAGACCACGAGCCTGGTTATCTCCCAGGGCGCTGCGCCTACCGTGACCCGCTTCATCCCCGGCGGCGCTGAGTCATTCCTCGCGGCGGCCGCGGAGGCTGCCGGCATCTCCGCCGAAGAGGCCGAGGAGCGCGTCTTCGACCTCGACCTGGCGGGAGATCCGGAAGAGACCACGGAGCAGCCCGCCGGCCGGCGCGGGGTGCGGGAGGGGCTTGAGGAGGCCGTGCAGCTCCTCGCCGAAGACGTGCGGCGCTCGATCGATTATCATAACCAGCAGCCCTTCGCCAGCGAAGTAGATCGGGGTTTCGTCTCGGGCGAGGGGTCCATGATACCGGGCTTCGAGAGATATCTGGAGGGGGTTCTCGGCATTCCGGTTCACAGGGGAAGGCCTCTGGAGAAGATCGAGCAGAACGGGTCCAACGTCTCCGACGAGGATCTGCGCGCTATGGAGCCGGTGTTGTCGGTGGCGATGGGCCTTGCGTTTGAGGAAGCATGAGGCGCATAAACCTTCTGCCGCCGGAGGAGCGCGGGAGGCTGGCCGGCGCTCCTCCGGCCCTCCGGGGCCGCCCGGTGGAGCTGCTGCTCATCGCCGGGGTGTTGATGCTCATCTGCATGGTCGCCCTCTACCTCTTCTTCCTTCTCAGGCTCGCAGGCGAACGGGAGGCCGTTATGCGCCTTGACCAGGACATAGCCCGCCAGGAGCGCCGGCTGGCCGAGCTCGAGCCCTACCGCGACCTGCAGGAGCGGCTGGCGGCCAAGGAGCAGGTCGCCGACGGTGTCTGGCGTACCCGGTTTCCGTGGGACGAGTTCTTGCAGGGGCTCGCCTTCGCCATACCCCAGAGCGCGGCCCTCAACGGCCTGACCGCGCAGGCTTCGCCGGTGAACCTGCAGGCCCCCGCCGGCCAGATCCTGGAGCCCCCGGGCGCCGTGACGTTCACCGGCATAACGCTGCCCGAGTACCAGAACGTGGCGGACTTCATAGTGCGGATGAACGGCCTGCCCTACCTGGCGAACAGCCGGTTGGTGAGCGCGGAACTGGACCGCGAGACCTATGTGGAGCCGGCCATAGCCTTCGAGGTCTCCTCCGAGCTTATCACCGTCGTCGGGGAAGACGGGGAGAGGGTGCCGCTGGGAGTCGAGCCGGAGGAGCCTTAGGCAGTGGACTCCCGCACCCGCAACGTGCTCGCGCTCGGAATCCTGGGACTGGTGCTGGTGGCCGTGGCCTTCTGGTTCGTGCTGCTCTCCCCGTTGCTCTCCGAGCTCGAGACCGTCCGCGCCGAACGGGAGGGCAGAGAGGCCCGGCTGCAGAGCCTGAACGCCGAGGTTGCGGAGCTGGAGGCCGTGCGGGAGAACGCTCCGCAGATAGAGCGCCGGCTGCTGGAGCTCTCCCGCCGGGTGCCGGAGCAGGATGAGATGCCGACCCTGCTGGTGCAGATAGAGGAGGTCGCTCAGGCGGCGGGCGTGCTGCAGCTCTCGGTGGCCCCCGGGGACCCGGAGGTCTTCTCCGCCGAAGGGGTCAACTATTCTAGAATACCGGTGGAGATGTCTTTCGAGGGAACCTACGAACAGATGCAGGACTTCCTCTTCCGGCTCCGGAACCTCAGCCGGCTGGTTACCGTCAGGGAGCTGCGCTACGCTCCGGCGGACCCGGCCGCCGAACAGTATGCCGCCGTTCCTGCGGCCGAACGCCTGCTTACGGTGGAGGTGAATGCCGAGATCTACGTCCAGCCCGCCGCCCGCCCCGGAGAGGAGACGCCGGCGCCCGAACCGCCCGCTGAGGAGGAGACCGATGCTCCTTAGAGCTCTGCAGCCCGTCGCGGCCCTGCTGATCCTGGTCGTCGTGGCCTGGGCCGCCGCCGGCTTTCTGATCCGGCCGCCGGAGGCGGACCCTCCGGCGCAGGTTTCCCCGGCCCCCCGGCAGCAGGCCCCGGAGCCGGAGGTGGAGATCCGGCGCGTCCGCGACTACTCCAGATACGAGGCCAAGGACCCGTTCCGGCAGCTCATACCGCTCGCGCAGGAAGAGAGTGCCCCTCCGGAAGAGACTGCCCCTCCGGAGGTCCCGGAGGATGACGGCGATCCTCTCGGCTCCGCTCCAACTCCCGATCCTGCCGCTCCACCCGCGCCCGGTCCGGCCACCCCCCCGCCGGCTCCGCCCGTCCCTGACGACCGGCTCTACGACAGCGGTGGGACGCTGCCCCCGCCGGACTCGCTTGAGCATGCGGAGGCCCTCTTCCGGGGTTCGCGGGTGGTCTTCGGCGGCAGCGGCGGCGAGTCGTGGGTCGAGGTGAACGGGGAGAGGATCGGCGCCGGGTCCCGTTTGTTCGGGGCGCGGGTCGTCGGGGTGGACACGGCGGAGAGGGTGGTGGTACTGTCTCGGGGAGACCGCACCGTTGTATTCACTTTCTCGGATGGAGAGCGATGAAGTTCGGATTCTCGACGGCGGGCGAGTCGCACGGCCCGGCCGAGGTCGCGATAGTGCACGGCGTGCCGGCCGGGCTCGGGCTGCTCGCGGAAGACATAGACAGGGATCTGGCCCGGCGGCAGCGGGGCTACGGCCGGGGCGGCCGGCAGAAGATCGAGCAAGACCGGGTAGAGTTTCTGGGCGGGGTACGGCACGGCTACACTCTGGGCTCCCCGGTGGCCATGCTCGTCCGCAACCGGGACTACGCCAACTGGGAGGAGCGGATGAACCCGGCTCCGGTGGAGAGGCCGCCGGAGAAGATCACGCTCCCCCGGCCCGGACACGCCGACCTGGCCGGGATGCAGAAGTACGCCCACGACGATTTGCGCAACGTTCTGGAGCGCTCCAGCGCCCGCGAGACCACGGCGCGGGTTGCCGCGGGGGCGGTGGCCCGCAAGCTGCTCGGGGAGTTCGGGATCACCGTCCACAGTGCCGTCTACCGCATTGGGGGCGTCGCCTACCCCAGGGAGCTGGCCGTCCGCGACGCGGCGAAGGCCGACGCCTCGGAGGTGCGCTGTCCCGACCCGGAGATCACGGAGCGGATGAAGGCCGAGATCGACGCCGCCCGCTACGCCCGGGACGCGCTCGGCGGCGAGTTCGTCGTCGTGGCGGAGGGGTGTCCCCCGGGGCTCGGCTCGTACGTGGACTGGCGGGACAAGCTGGATGCGCGGCTCGCGGCGGCCGTGATGTCCATCAACGCCATCAAGGGCGTGGACTTCGGGCTCGGGTTCGGGCTCGCCGCCCGCCGCTCCAGCGAGGTGCAGGACGAGATCCTGCTGGAGGACGGACGGCTCGCGCGGGCCAGCAACCGCCTCGGCGGGCTGGAGGGCGGCATGACCAACGGCGAGCCGGTCGTGATCTCGGCCGCGATGAAGCCGATCTCCACCATAGCCAGGGCCCTGCGCACCGTGGACCTCTCCGCGATGGAGCCGGCCCGCGCCTTCCGGGAGCGGGCGGACAGCTGCGCCGTCCCGGCGGCGGCCGTTATCGGGGAGGCTATGGTAGCCGTCGTGCTGGCCGAGGCCTTCCTGGAGAAGTTCGGGCAAGACAACATGACGGACATCCGGGCCTCGTATGAGGCGTACCTGGGGCGGATCGGGAGATGAAGAGCGGGCCGCTGGCCATAGTCGGGTACATGGGGAGCGGCAAGAGCACCGTCGGCCGGATCGTGGCCCGGCAGGTCGGCTGGGAGTTCGTGGATCTGGATGAGGTCGTCGCCGAGCGGGCCGGGCTCTCCATCACCGAGATCTTCGACTCTCTGGGCGAGCGGGCCTTCCGGCGGCTGGAGAGCGAGGCGCTCGGGAAGATGCTGGGGGGCGAGCGGGTCGTCGCCTGCGGGGGCGGGGTGGTGGAGGAGCCGCGCAACCGGAGCCTCCTCTCGCAGGTGAACACCGTCTTCCTCTGGGAGGACACCGAGATCCTCTGGCGCCGCACGCGCGGCACCGACCGGCCGCTGCGCGGCGAGGACTACGAGGAGTTCTCCCGGCGCTACTCGGAGCGGCTGCCGTACTATCTGGAGGTCGCTGCGCTGCAGGTCGAGGTCTACGAGCGCCCGCCGGAAGACGTGGCGCGGGAGATCGTGGCTTGGCTGAGGGAGTGACGGTCACCGCCGGCGCGCCCTACCGTGTCGTCGTCGGTAGGGAGCTGGACATCGGGGAGCTGGTCTCGGAGGCGCTCGAGCCCGCAACCGGCGTCATCCTAACCGACTCGAACGTCGGGCCGCTGCACGCCGGGAGGCTGGCCGGGGAGCTGGAAGGCGCCGGCTGGCGGGTGGTGGATACGATCGAGGTGCCGCCCGGCGAACGCTCCAAGAGCCTCTCGTCCTATGGGGCTGTGGTGCGGCGTCTGGCGCTGACGGGGCTCGGGCGCGACGGGACGCTCTTCGCGCTCGGGGGCGGGGTCGTAGGAGATCTCGGCGGGTTTATAGCTCACACCTACATGCGCGGCATCTCGCTCGTGCAGCTGCCGACCTCCCTGCTGGCGATGGTGGACAGCTCCGTGGGCGGGAAGGTGGGGGTGGACCTGCCGGAGGGGAAGAACCTCGTCGGCGGCTTCCTGCAGCCGCGGGCGGTTATCGCCGAGGTGGGCTGGCTGGAGACCCTCTCGGACCGCGAGCTCTCCTGCGGGCTCGCGGAGGTGGTAAAGATGGGGCTGCTCTGCGGCGGAGGGTTCTACCGGGACCTGGAACTCCTCCCGCAGGCGCGGGGGCGGGAGGCGGCGGCGCTCGAGACCCTCATCCTGCACTCCGTGCGCTTTAAGGCATCGGTGGTGGAGCGCGATGAGCGGGAGGAGGGGTTGCGCGCGATCCTGAACTACGGCCACACCGTCGGTCACGCGCTGGAGGCCGCCGCTAGCTACCGGATTTTGCACGGGGAGGCCGTGGCGGTCGGGATGCTGGCCGAGGCTGAGCTCTCGCGCCGGAGGTTCGGGACGGATCTGCGGGGTGAGCACCGGAGGCTTCTAGAGGCCGCCGCTCTGCCCACCCGGCCGCCGGAGGTGGAGCCCGCACCCGTCCTGGAGGCGATGAAGCGGGACAAGAAGCGCCGGAGCGGCGAGCACCGCTTCGTGCTGCTCAAAGGTGTGGGCGAGCCGGTCTGGGACCAGAGGGTGGAGGATGCGGAGGTGGTAGAGGTGATCGGGTCGCTGTGAGCCGGGTCGTGGTGTTAAACGGGGTGAATTTGGGGCTGCTGGGCGACCGGCGGCCCGAGATCTACGGCGGGACCACCCTGAAGGAGATCGAGGACGGCCTGCGCTCCGAGTTTCCCGATGTGGAGTGGGAGTTCTTCCAGACGGACCTAGAGGGGGAGTTCGTGCGCAGGATACACGCCGCGGCAGACGCCGCCGGCCTCATACTCAACCCGGGGGCCTGGACTCACTACTCCTACGCCATACACGACGCCCTGGAGATACTCTCCATACCCAGGGTCGAGGTGCACCTCTCCAACGTCTACCGGCGGGAAGAGTGGCGCAGGAGGTCGGTAATCTCGCCGGCCGTGGACGCCGTGGTGGCCGGGATGGGGCCGTTCGGATACCGGGTTGCGGCCCGGTACGTGCTCTTTGGAAGCCGGTGGGATTTGCGTTAATATTGGCGAGGTCGAAGACGATGCTTGCCAGCTGCTGATGAGAGATCGGGAGACGCGAGAGCGTGATATCCACGAACCAGTTCAAGAACGGCATGGCCATCAGGGTCGATGGCAAACGATTCATCATACTGTACTTCCAGCACGTCAAGCCCGGCAAGGGCGGCGCTTTCGTGCGCACCCGGCTGCGGAACATGGACACCGGGGCGGTGATCGAGAAGACCTTCCGGGCCGGGGAGAAGGTGGAGAACATCCGCACCGAGTCGCGGCCCATGCAGTTTCTCTACGGTGACGGGGATCTAATGTACTTCATGGATTCGGAGACCTACGATCAGATCCCGGTCCCCAGGGAGGTGGTGGGCGAGGCCGCCGACTTCATCGTGGAGGGTGGTGAGGTGAGCCTGCTCTTCGCCGACGGGGAGATCGTGAGCGTCGAGCCTCCGGCGCACGTGGACCTGGAGGTCGTGCGGACCGATCCCGGCGTCCGGGGCAATACCGCTCAGGGCGGCAGCAAGCCGGCCACGCTGGAGACCGGACTTACCGTCCAGGTTCCGCTGTTCATCAGCGAGGGAGAGAGGGTACGGGTGGACACCCGCACCCGCGAGTACCTGACCCGGGTATGAACCTAAAGCCGCGCGACACGGCCGGGATAGAGTACCGGATCGGAGACGAGGCGCTCCGGCTTTTGGCCGCGCTCGCCGCCCGGGAGGTGGAGGGCGTGGCCTCCCAGGTTGAGGACTCCGAGCTCGGCATCCTCGCCCGCCGGCGGCTGGTGGGGAGCGTCGAGCTTCCGGAACGGGAGGCCGGGGCGGCGCCGAAGGTGACAATAGCCGTGCGTTACGGCCGCAGCATCCCGGAGGTGGCGCGTCAGGTTCAGCGCCGGGTCGCCGGGGCTCTGCGGGAGCAGGCCGGCGTCGAGGTCGAACGGGTAGACGTGCATGTGGCGGAGGTGGTCGCGTGAGCCGGCGGCGGGCCCGCAAGCAGGCGTTCCTCATCCTCTACCAGAGCGACGTCACCGGGGCTCCGGTCGAATCGCTGATGGGCAAGTGGCTCGCCTACCGGAGCGATCTTGAGGAGTACGCCCGCCGCGTGATAAGAGGCGTGATGGGCGAGCGGGAGGCGCTGGACCGCATCCTCTCGGAGGTCTCCATCGGCTGGCCGGTGCACCGGATGAGCGCCGTGGACCGCACGGTGCTCAGGCTGGCGCTCTACGAGATCCTGCACGTGGAGGACGTGCCGCTCGATGTGGCCATAAACGAGGCGGTGGAGCTGGCCAAGGGTTTCTCCGGCGAGGACGCGCCGAGCTTCGTGAGCGGGGTGCTGAGGGGGGCGGCCGACCGGCTGTTGATACATGGATAGCGCGCGGCTCTGGGAGGGACACCGGCGGCGGCTGGAGGCGTACCTGCAGGGGCTCGTCTTCTCCGAAGACCCCCGGCTAAAGCGGCTGGTGGAGGCCATGCGGTACTCCATGCTCGCCGGGGGCAAGCGGGTCAGGCCCACGATCTGCATGGAGTCCGCGCGGGTCTTCGGCGCCGATCCGGCGCACGTGCTGCCCTCCGCGGCGGCCGTGGAGCTGATCCACACCTACTCCTTAATCCACGACGATCTGCCCGCCATGGACGACGACGACTTCCGCCGGGGCCGCCCGACCTGCCACAAGGTCTTCGGGGAGGCGCTGGCCATTCTGGCCGGGGACGCCTTCTTCGGGGAGGCGCTCACCCTGATCACCGTGCACCAGGATGGGACCCCGGAGCAGATCCTGGAGGTGGTGCGGGAGCTGGCCGACTCCACCGGCGTGAACGGCATGGTCGGCGGGCAGGTGATGGACATGATGTACACCGGGACCGGCGGGGGAGACCCGGAGACACTGCACATGATCCACGCCTTTAAGACCGGGGCGCTGATTAAATCCTCCGCCCGCATAGGCGCGATCCTGGCGGGGGCGAGCGTCGAGGAGCAGGAGAACATCTCGGAGTACGCCCGGGAGCTCGGGTTCTGCTTCCAGATCGTAGACGACATCCTGAATGCGACCTCGACCACGGAGCGGCTCGGCAAGAGCGCCGGGAGCGACGCCGAGCAGGGGAAGGTCACCTTCGTCGGGGTCTACGGGCTGGACGGGGCCCGCCGGGCCGCGGACGAGTCTCTCGCACGGGCCGTGGAGGCGCTGCGGAGGATCGAGGGCGACACCGCCGGGCTGGAGCAGTTGGCCCTCTTCGTCCGGCACCGGGAGCACTAGCCGGGCGGCCGTGCGGCGGCTGGACGCACTTCTGGTGGAGCGGGGACTGGCGGAGAACCGGAGCCGGGCCAGAGCCCTGATCCTGGCCGGGGCGGTGCGCGTCGGAGAGGAGGTGGCCACCAGGGCCGGGGCCGCGGTGGACCCGGGGGCCGAGATCCGGGTAACCTCCCCCCGGCGCTATGTCTCGCGGGCCGGGGAGAAGCTCGCCGGAGCGCTGGAGGGGTTCGGGATCTCCGTCACCGGCAGGGATTGCCTGGATGCCGGAGCCTCCACGGGCGGTTTTACGGACGTGCTCCTGCAGCGCGGGGCGCGGCGCGTCGTGGCGGTGGACGTCGGTTACGGCCAGCTGGACTGGCGGCTCAGGAACGATCCCCGGGTGACGGTCATGGAGCGTACGAACGTGCGGTACCTGACGGGAGGAGAGCTTCCGTTGGCGCCGGAGCTGCTCGTCGCCGACCTCTCCTTCATCTCGCTCGCGGTAGCGCTGGAGCGGCTGGTGAAGACCACTCCTTCCATCCGGGAGGCGGTGGTGCTCGTCAAGCCCCAGTTCGAAGCCGGCCCGCAGGAGGTGCGGCGCGGCGGTGTGGTGCGCGACCCTGAGGTGCACTTCCGGGTAATATCTGAGGTTGTGGACCAATTCGATAAGATGGGGTTCGGAGCCGCCGGGGTCATGCGGGCCGCGGTGGCGGGGCGGCGTTCCGGCAACCGGGAGTACCCGCTGCACCTGCTGCGAGGTGCTCCGGCCGGCCTGAGGGAGGATGAGATCCGCGAGGCGGTGGAGACGTGAAGGTCCGGCGGGTGGGAATAGTTGCGCACCCCAGCCCCGAGGTCAGCGCCGGGGCCCGGGAGCGCCTGGTGCGGGAGCTGGAGCGCCGGGGCGTGGAGGTGGTGCAGGGGAACCCGGCCGGCGGGGCACACTCGGAGCTGATCTTCGTGCTCGGCGGCGACGGCACGATGCTGCGGGCCTCCCGCATGTACCCGGAGAGCGTGCTGCTGGGCGTGAACCTGGGCAAGGTCGGGTTCATGTCCGGGATGCGCCCGGACGAGATGGAGGAGGGCGTGCGGCGCGCCGTGGAGGGCGAGCTGTACGTTCAGGAGTACCGGAAGCTGGAGGTCCGCACCGGGGCCACCGAGCCCCGCCACGCGGTCAACGACGCACTGCTCGTCAAGGAGAGGCCGCACCGGCTCATCTCGGTCGGGGTGAGGGTGAGCGGCGACGATATCGGGTCGTACATGTGCGACGGTTTCGTGGCCGCCACCGCTCTGGGCTCCACCGCCTACGCGCTCTCGGCCGGGGGACCGATCGTCTCCCGCAACGCCGAATGCTACGTGCTGGTCGCTATCGCCCCGCACACCCTGCTTAGCCGCCCGCTGGTTCTGGGTAAGGATGACGTGGCGGAGCTGACGGTTCTGGAGAACAAGAACGCGCTGCTCTCGCTCGACGGCGAGGAGCCGCAGCGGATCACGCCGGGGGAGAGCGTGCGGGTTAGACTCTCGCAGGAGAAGTTGAGGATAGCCCGGATCGACGGCTGGTCTTGGTGGGAGGCCGTGAGGAGGACTTTTCTGGGTGCTGGCTGAGATCTCGGTTAAGAACGTTGCCCTCATAGAGCGGGCCGTCGTGGAGTTCGGCCCCGGGCTGAACGTGATCAGCGGCGAGACCGGGGCCGGCAAGACGCTGCTGGCCACCGCGCTGCAGATGCTCCTGGGCGGCCGCGCCCGCTCGGAGTTCGTGCGCTCCGGAGCCTCGCAGGCCACCATCGAAGGCCGCTTCATCGTGCCGGAGAGCCTCGACATCCTCGCCGCTTTAGGGGACCTGGCCGGGGAGGTGGATGCGGAGGACGGCCTGATCCTGCGGCGCACGGTCACAGCAGACGGCCGCTCGCGGTGCTACGTGAACGGGGTGAGCGTGCCGGTGCGCGCACTCGCCGCGCTGGGCGAGCGGCTCGTCTCCTACCACGGACAGCGGGAGCAGGCGCAGCTTACCACGGCGGCGGCGCAGCTCGGGATCCTGGACGGTTTCCTCTCCCCGGATGCCGCCCGGGCCCTGGAAGAGCACGCCCGGCTCTGGACCGCCGTGGAACGCGACCGGCGCGAGCTGCAGGAGATCCGGGAGTCCTCCGAAGCCCGCGCGCGCGAGATTGACTTCCTGCGCTATCAGCTCGACGAGCTACAACGCACCGGCTACACCTCGGAAGAGGTGGAGAGCCTGCGCCGGGAGCGGGACCGGCTGCGCAACGTCACGGATCTGCTCCAGGCCGCGGCCTCAGCCTCCGCCGCCCTCTCCTCCGAGGAGGGCGGCGCGGTGGAGTCCGTCGGGACGGCGGGCTCGGAGCTGCGGCGGGCCGCCGGCTACGACGAGACGCTCTCGCCGCTGGTGGAGCGCCTGGAAGGAGCCTCCGCCGAACTGCAGGATATTCTCTACGAACTGCAGGCCTACACGGACGATCTGGAGGCCGACCCCGCCCGCCTCGATGAGGTAGAGGCCCGCCTCGCCGAGCTGCACGAACTCGAACGCAAGTACGGCGACGTGGAGGCCTACGCCCGCAGCGCCCGCGAGCGGCTGGCCCGGCTGGAGGGCTCCTCCGAACGGGTCGGCGAGCTGGAAGAACGCCTCGCCGCCGGCGAAGCCCGCCTGCGGAAGCTGGCAGATAGGGTGAGCGCCGGCCGCCGGGAGGCCTCCGAGAGACTGACCGCGAGAGTCATGGAGAACCTGAGCGATCTGAACCTGAAAGGGAGGTTTAGAGCTCGGTTGATCCAGGTCGAGCCCGGGCCGCTCGGCCGGGAGCGGGTGGAGTTCGGGATCTCGCCCAACTCCGGAGAGCCGGAGCTACCTGTACGCCGTTATGCGTCGGGTGGCGAGCTCTCCAGGATCATGCTTGCGATTCGGCTGGCGCAGGCGCGGGTGGATGGCGGGGCCACGTACGTCTTCGACGAGGTGGATGCGGGCATCGGGGGCGAGACGGCGACGGCCGTGGGCGAGAAGCTGCAGGAGCTGAGCGGGCGCAATCAGGTGCTCACGATAACGCACCTGCCTCAGATAGCGTCGCGGGCAGAGGATCACATCCTGGTCGAGAAGCTCGAGGAGGGCGGCCGCACGCTGACCCGGGCGCGCCGGCTCTCCGGCGGGGAGCGGCGGCGGGAGCTGGCCCGGATGCTCTCTGGGCGGGTGGACGAGGCCTCGCTGGCCCACGCCTCGGAGCTTCTGGTGGGGGAGCGGTGAGGCGGATCGACCTCACGAAGAACGGGCGACCGGCGGGCGTTCCGGTCCGGTTCACCGGCCGGGCGGTGTTGGGGATGAAGACCAAGGAGATCGTGCCGCGTCTCACCCCGGAGGACATCCCGGTCATCCATCACGAGAATCTGGATCGGGTCACGGCCGAATCGCTCGTGGCCGCCGGGGTGCGGGTGGTGGTTAACGCTGCGTGCTCCTCTACGGGGCTCTACCCCAATCTGGGCCCCTTGATACTGGCTCGCGGCGGGGTGTACCTGCTGGACGGCGTGGGGTCGAAGGTCTTCGAGCGCATCAAGACGGGAGAGGAGATCGAGGTCCGCGGCGACGCCGTATATCTGGGCGGCCGGCTCGTGGCCGCCGGGGAGCACCTGGACGTCGGGAAGGCGGAGAGCGCCATCCGCGAGAGCCGGGAGCGGGTTGGGGCGGCGCTGGAGAGCTTCGCCCGGAACACCGTCGAGTTCATGCGGCTGGAGCGGGACATCCTGTTCTCCTCGCTGGAGATTCCGGACGAGCTGGCGGGCGAGATCCGGGACCGCCAGGTGCTCGTTGTGGTCCGAGGCTACGACTACCGGCAGGACCTGCAGGCCCTGGGCCCGTACATCCGGGGCATGCGCCCGTTCATCATCGGGGTCGACGGCGGAGCCGACGCCGTGCTGGAGGCCGGGTGGAGGCCGCACCTCGTCTTCGGCGACATGGATTCGGTCTCCGAGAGGGCCCTGCGCGCCGCGGACCGCGTCCTGGTGCACGGCTACCCGGGCGGCCCCGCGCCGGGGATGGAACGGGTGAAGCGGGCGGGCATCGAGGAAGCGGAGGTGCTCGCGGCCCCCGGACTCTCGGAGGATATCGCGATCATGCTCGCCGAACAGTGCGGAGCCGAGCTCATCGTGGCGGTGGGGACGCACGTGGGGCTGGTGGAGTTTCTGGACAAGGGCAGGAAAGGGGCCTCCTCCACCTTCCTGACCCGGCTGAAGGTCGGCTCGCTGCTGGTCGACGCCAAGGGGGTGAGCAAGCTCTACCCGGCGCGGGTCTCCTCCGGGCAGCTCGCCGCGCTCGTGATGGCCGGGCTGGTCGCGCTCTCCGCGGTCGTCTACGCCTCCGAACCGATAGCCGAGATCTTCCGTCTTCTGGCGATAAAATTGCGTCTGGTGCTGGGGATCTAAGATCATGCCGGACCTCCGCTACCACCTCGTCTCGCTCATATCCGTGTTTCTGGCCCTGGCGATAGGGGTCCTGCTCGGCACCGCCATAGCCGACCGCGGCGTGGTCGACCAGCAGCTCCGGGCGCAGATAGCGGACATCGAGAACCGCTTCAGCCACCAGCAGGAGGTCATAGCCGAGAAGGACCAGGAGATCGCCACCCTCCGGGCGCAGCTGGAGGCGCAGGACGAGATCTCGCACCGGATGGCGGAGACGATCGTCGCCGGCCGCCTGCAAGGGGTGGATGTGGCCGTCGTCGCGGGTCCCTACGCGGATGAGGAGGTCTCCCGGCAGGTCCAGGAGACCCTCCAGAGCGCCGGAGCGGACCTCGGACCCGTCATCCGCTTGGAACCGCCCGATCGGGAGCAGATCTCCGCCGCCTCCTTCGAGCCCTACGCCCGCGCCGCACTGGAGATAGCCGGCTCCACACTGGAGATCCGGGCCCTGGAAGACGTCGCGGATGTCATCGCGGGCGGACCGCGGCCGGAGGGCCTGCCGGACGTCGTGGTCTTCGTCGGCGGCGGAGCGCCGGTGGACCCGGAGGCGGCCGAGCCCGCACTGGACTTCCTGGCCACGGCCCAGGAGGAGATGTTCGGCGCCTGGGAGGACGCCGGAATCAGGGTCGTGGCGGCCGAATCCTCGTTCGCCGCGAACTCCGAGATCCCGCTCTACCAGAGCGCCGGGATCTCCTCGGTGGATAACGCCGATATGCCGGCAGGCCGCGCCGCACTCGTCCTGCTGGCCTCCGGAGCCGCCGAAGGCTCCTACGGAGTCAAACCCACCGCCTCTAGCGCCTTCCCCGAGCCCTCAAGCTAGAGATTGACCACCCCCGCCGTCGCAGTGGTTCCAGCCCGTAACGAAGCCCCCCGACTGCCGGAGACCCTGAGCGCCCTCGTAACCCTCCCCGCCGTGCAGCATGTCGTGGTCGTAGACGACGGAAGTATGGATAATACATCCGAGGTAGCTGCGGCGTTCGGCGCGGAGGTCGTCCGGCTACCGCCGCGTCGCCGGGGGGACAAGGGCCGTGCGCTCCTCTCCGGCATCGTCCACGCCCGCCGTCACAACCCGGACGCCGTGCTGCTCGCCGACGCCGATTTGGGGGCTTCTGCTGCCCGCCTGAGGCCCTTGCTGGACGGTCTCTATGGGGCTCCCGTTGCCGTGGCCGCCTTCCCGCCGGCGGAGGGGGCGGGTTTCGGGCTGGTGAAGAGGCTGGCCCGGTGCGAGATCTCGCGCCGCACCGGCTTCGCCCCGCGGGAGCCGCTCTCCGGCCAGCGGGCGCTGCTCGCCGGGGCGCTCGACCTCCTCCCCGGACTCGCTCCGGGCTTTGGGGTCGAGGTCGGCATGACCCTGGACCTCCTCGCCGCCGGGATCCAGCCCCTAGAGATACCCCTCCCGCTCTCGCACCGCCCCACCGGCAGAGGCCCCTCCGGCTTCGCTCACCGCGCCCGGCAGGGGCTCGACGTCCTGCGCGCCCTGCAGGGGAGCCGCATCCCTTGGTAGCCGCAGCGGCAGGATTTCTGGTCACGCTGGCCTCCCTGGCCCTCCTCTGGCGCTTCCTCCCCCGGCGGGCCAACTTCCGGCAAAAGAGCATCCCGACCTCCGCCGGACTGGCATTCATGCCCATAATACTAGGGGCATATATGGCGGGCATGCTGGCGGGGTGGGAGCGGGATGCGCTGGCGTTTCTGTTATATACGCTGGTTGCGGGGCTGGTGGGGTATGTGGACGATATGTGGGGTGGGGCGGAGGCGCGAGGATTCCGGGGTCACTTCGGGGCTTTAGTACGGGGGAGGGTGACCACGGGGGCAATCAAGGCCGGGGTGCTAGGCGGGGGAGCTTTCATCTTCGCTCTTGCGGCTGTAGACGGGGGCATCTTTGGTGTTATAATCGCCTCCGTGTTAATGGCGGGCAGCGTCAATCTTGCGAATCTTTTCGACGTTCGCCCGGCACGAACCCTCAAATTCCTCGGGATTCCTTCGGTGCTGCTCCTCCTTGCGGTTCCGGAGCATGTCCGGGTGGCTGTGTTACCGGTATTGGGCGGGGCGCTGGCTTTGTTTGGGCTAGATCTCCGGGGGCGGCTCATGCTCGGGGATTCCGGGGCTGCCGTGTGCGGGGCGGTGGCTGGATATCTGGTCGTGATGAGCGGGCCGGGAGTTGTGTGGTGGGTTGCGCTGGCCGTGATTCTGGGGCTCACCGCTGTGGCGGAGGCGTTCTCCATCTCCGCCCTGATAGAGCGGAGCGGGATGTTGCGCAGGCTAGACAGATGGGGGCGGATTGACTAAATACATCTTCGTGACGGGCGGGGTGGTCTCCGCCATAGGGAAGGGAACGACGGCGGCTGCTTTAGGGATGCTGCTCAAGAGCCGGGGCTACCGGGTGGCGCTGCAGAAGTTCGACCCGTACATAAACGTGGATCCGGGGACGATGAACCCCTACCAGCACGGCGAGGTCTACGTCACCGAGGACGGGGCGGAGACCGATCTGGATCTGGGCCACTACGAGCGGTTTCTGGGCGAGAATCTGGGGCGGCTGTCCAATGTTACCACCGGCAGCGTCTATCTGGAGGTCATAAGCCGGGAGCGGCGGGGGGACTATTTGGGCGCCACCGTGCAGGTCATCCCGCACATAACCAACGAGATCAAGAACCGGATCGGGCGCCTCGGGCGCGACCGGGACGTGGTGATCACGGAGATCGGGGGCACGGTCGGCGACATCGAGAGCCTGCCCTTTCTTGAGGCCATAAGGCAGTTCCGCAGCGACGTGGGGCGGGAGAATGTGATCTACGTCCACGTCTCCTACGTGCCCTATATAGAGGCCGCCGGGGAGCTTAAGACCAAACCGACCCAGCACTCCGTGCAGCGCCTGCGGGAGATCGGCATCTCGCCGGACATCCTCGTCTGCCGGGCCGACCGGCCCATAGACGAGGATATCCGGCGCAAGATCGCGCTCTTCGGCGACACGGATCTCAGGAGCGTCATCCCGGCGGTGGACGCTCCGAATCTGTACTGGATCCCGCTCGGGCTGCACGAGGAGGGGCTGGACGAGCTCGTGTTGGAGCGGCTGGGGCTGCCGGCTCCGCCGCCCCGGCTGGAGGAGTGGCGCGAGCTGGTAGACCGTATTCTGGACGCCGAGAGCAGCGTTAGGATAGCCGTCATCGGGAAGTACACCCGGCTTAGGGACTCCTACCTCTCGGTATCCGAAGCTCTGGAGCACGCCGGGGCCGAGTACAGGACGAGGGTGGAGTTGGACTGGGTGGACTCCGAGGAGCTTACGGACTCCGGGGTCGTCGCCCGGCGGCTCGGGGATGCTGCCGGGATCCTGGTGCTTCCGGGCTTCGGTCCCCGGGGGGTTGAGGGCAAGATCCGGGCCGCCCGGTACGCCCGGGAGGAGGGCGTACCGTACCTGGGACTGTGCCTCGGGATGCAGATCGCCGTCATCGAGTTCGCCCGCAACGTGTGCGGGCTTGCAGGCGCCAACTCGACCGAGTTCGATCCCGACTCGCCGCACCCGGTCATAGACATCATGCCGGATCAGGTAGGCGTCGAGATGGGCGGCACGATGCGGTTGGGCAGCTACCCCTGCCGGATGGCTCCCGGTACGCTCGCCGCCGAGATCTACGGGGAAGAGCTGGTCTACGAGCGGCACCGCCACCGTTATGAGGTGAACAACGCCTACCGGGACAGGCTGGAGCGGGCCGGCATGGTCTGGAGCGGCACCTCGCCCGACGGGCGGCTGGTCGAGATAGCCGAGCTTGCAGACCACCCGTTCTTCATCGGGAGCCAGTTTCACCCCGAGTTCAAGAGCCGGCCCCTGCGTCCACACCCCCTCTTCAGGGGCTTCGTGGAGGCCAGCCTCGGGTTCCGGAAGAAGGGGGCTGCTCCGGTGGAGAATCCGGCGCGCCAGAGATAATGCACCGGACGGCCCTCTCTGCGGCTCTCCTCCGCTCGGAGCCGGCCGGATTCGTCGCGACCTCCACGGCCGGTGCGGTGCAGATCTCAGCCCGCCTGCAGTGGCGCCGAGCCGGGGACGTGCCGGATCTCGCCCCGCCCGCCGGTCTTGGGGTGAGAAGGGTCGGTCCCGCTACTCTGGAGATCTCCGGCGAGCTGCGCGCCCTCTCGGAGGGCGGGCTCTCCGCGGTGGCGGAGCGCGCTCTGGAGCGCATCTCCTGCGCCGCGGCGCTCTCCGGAGCGGTTCTGGAGGTGCGCGCCACGCGCAGCGCAGCGCCCGTGATACCGCAGAGGGAGGTGCTGGAGGAGCTCGCGCTCCTGCTGCGCGGGCTGGGGCTGCGTGTCCGGCTCGGCCCCTCGTGGGAGACCGTCCGGGGTGGGGAGGTCGCGCTCGGCGTCCGGGGCATGGAGGAGGTCGTAAAGGAGCGCCTCGCGCGCGAGCTCGGGCTGGAGGTCCCGTGACGGGGCTGCGCCGGGCGCGCGTGCTGCGCGCGGAGGGCGAGCACTCCGGGGCCGCCGCGTTCACGCTGGAGATTCTGGAGGGGAGCCTGGCCGGCCGGCAGGTTCCGGGCCTCTCCTACCGGGAGTTGGGGCCCCCTCCGGAACCCGGAGAGACGGTGCTGGCGAACACCGCCGGGCCGGAGATGGGGCTCGGGACCGGTGGGGTGGCCCTCATCCTGCCGCGAGACGGCTCCGAGCTTCCCGAAAACCGCGATCACTTCACCAAGCTGCCCTACACGCCGCTCCAGTTCCCGGCCCGGCCGGCGCGGATGTCGGGCACGCTGCGGGGGGTGCCGGTCGTCGTGCTGCCGCTGCACTCGCACCTCTCACCGGCCTGTGCTGCGGCCGGAGGGCTCGCCCCGGGGAAGAGGGTCGCCTTCGTCTGGCAGGAGGGGGGAGCCCTGCCCGTGGCTTTCAGCGAGACCGTTCGCGTTCTGAAGGCTAAGAACCTCCTGCACGCCGTCGTCTCCTGCGGCAACTGCTTCGGAGGAGATCTGGAGTCCCCGAACGTGTACGCCGGGCTGCTGGCCGCGGCGGGTGTGGCGGATCTGGTCCTGGCCGGTATCGGGCCGGGGGTCGTAGGCACGGGCGCGGCCTACGGACACGGGGGGATGAGCGCGGCGGTGGCGCTCAACGCCGCCACTGCTCTGGGCGCAACCCCGGTCCTGGCCCCGCGCCTCTCGCACGCCGATCCCCGCGAGCGGCACCGGGGGATGAGCCACCACACGCGGACCGTGATTCGGGCCGCTCTGGGAGGCTGCCGGGTCGCGCTTCCGCAGGGCGCGGACGGGGTGGACCTATCGGGTCTTCCGGAGCGGCACCGCTACGAGCGGGTCGGGTTCGGCGCCGGTGGATTGGAGGAGAAGTTCGGTTTAACCTTTAAGAGCATGGGACGGGGATACGGAGAAGATCCGGTCTTCTTCGACGCCGCTGCCGCCGCCGTCGCGCTGGCGCTCGGGGGTGAATCGCGGTGAAGATCGGCGTCGTAAGAGAGCTCTCGCCCGCCGAGAGCCGCGTGGCCCTGACGCCGGGCGCGGTGTACGAGATCACGCGCCGCGGCCACGAGGTGCTCGTTGAGCTGGGCGCTGGGCTGGAGTCCGGGATCCCCGACGAGGAATACTCCGCCGCCGGAGCCCGGATTCTGGGGGATGCGGCCGCGGTGTGGAACGAGTCGGAGATCATGGTCAAGGTCTCCGGGCCGGTGCCGGAAGAGCACGGACTCCTGCGGGAGGACATGATCCTCTTCGGCTTCCTCTCGCTCGCGGTGAACCCGTCCCTCGTGCGGGCGCTGATCGAGTCCCGCTGCCGCGCCTTCGCGCTGGAGATGATCCAGGACGACCGCGGGCGTCTGCCGGTGCTGACCCCGATGAGCGAGATCGCCGGCCGGCTGGTACCCCAGATCGGGGCTCACTACCTGCAGCGGCCCTCCGGCGGGCGGGGCATCCTGCTCGGGGGATCGACCGGCGTGCAGCCGGGCCGGGTCGTGGTGCTGGGGGCCGGGATAGTGGGGACCGGTGCGGCCCGGGTGGCCAGCGGGCTGGGGGCCGACGTTACGGTACTGGACCGGGACATAGACCGGCTGCGCCAGCTGGAGGGGCTGCGCCTGCGCGGGGTCCGCACGCTCGTTGCGGGCGGCATGAGCATCCGGGAGGCGGTGCTGGGCGCGGATCTCGTGGTCGGCGCGGTGCTGGTCGTGGGGGCGCGCACCCCGGCGCTCGTGGACCGGGACACCGTGCGCGAGATGCGCTCCGGGGCCGTGATCGTGGACGTGGACGTCGATCACGGTGGCTGCGTGGAGACCTCGCGGCCGACCACGCTGGACGACCCGGTCTTCGTGGAGGAGGACGTCATACACTACTGCGTCAAAAACGTGCCGGCTACCGTCCCGATCACCGCCACACAGGCGCTCTCTAACGCCCTGCTGCCCTACGTGCTCGGGGTCGCCGACCGCGGCCTCGTGGGAGCCCTCAACTCCGACGCGGGGCTCCGGCGCGGGGCCGCCATCGTGGAGGGGCGCGTGGTCAGCCCGCCGCTGGCGGAGGCCTGCGGCGCCGAGCACTACCGGCTCTCATCGGTACTCCCGATGCACGCGGAGGCTCGCTGACCCCGTGTTCACCGTGGAGCTGGACGTCTACGCCGGGCCCTACGACCTGCTGCTGAAGCTCATCATGCGGGAGGAGCTGGAGGTCTTCGAGGTGCCGCTGAGGCGGCTGGTCGAGCTCTACCGCTCGACGCATCTCGCCCCGGATCTGGAGCGCGACACGGAGTTTGCGGATTCGGCCACGGCGCTCGTGCTGCTCAAGAGCCGCCTCCTCTCACCGCTTCTGGAGCCCGCCGAAGCCGGGGAGGAGGCGCCCCTCCTGAGCCCCGAGGAGCTGGCCGGACGCCTGAAGGAGTACCTGAAGATCCGGCGCGCTGCGGAGAGACTGGCGGACCGCTTTAAGGCCAACGCCGGATACCACCCCTCGGCAGTGAGCCTGCCTCCTCGCAGGGAGCGGCTCGCCATCTCCCGCGGGCGGCTGCTGGAGACGGCCCGCCGGGTCTTCTCCCGCGCCCCGGAACCCCAGACACATCACCTGGGCCCCATAACCGTCACCGTGCAGGAGCTTGCGGCCCTGATCGAGGCCGCCCTGACCCGCGGCCCGCGCTCGTTCGACGAGATCGTCTCCGGCATGGACCGGCTGCGCACGGCCGTAGCCTTCGCCGCGGCGCTCTCGCTCTCCTCGGAAGGGAGACTTAACCTGCTCCAGAGCGAACCCCTCGGACCCATAACCCTCGAACCCCGACCGTGAACGCCGCCGCCCGCATCGAGGCCATCCTTATCGTGAGCCCGCGTCCGGTGAGCCTGCGCGCGCTGAGCCGCGCCGCGGATCTCCCCGAACCCGAGACCCGGGAGGCGCTAGAGGAGCTCGCCCGGCGCTACTCCCCGGAGTCCTCGGGTGTGGTGCTGCGGCACGTGGCGGGCGGCTACCAGCTGGCCACGAACCCCGCCTGCGCCCGCTACGTGGAGAGCTTCCGGGAGGTCGCGCGGCCGGCCCCGCTCTCGGCGGCGGCCTACGAAGTGCTGGCGACGGTGCTCTACATGGGGCCGATCACGCGCGGTGGCATCTCGGCCGTGCGCGGGGTGAACTCCGACGCCGTGGTGCGCTCGCTTGTGGACCGGGAGCTGCTGCGGGAGGTCGGCCGCGACGAGGAGGCGCCCGGCTCGCCGGCGCTGCTGGACGTGACCGAGGAGTTCCTCACCGCGGCCGGAGCCGAAGGCCGGGAGGACTTCCCGCCGCTGGACGAACTGGTCAGCGCCGAGGAACTGGAGCGGGTGCGGGAGAGGGTGGTGCGCAGCGGCCGGGAGGCGGGATGAGGCTGCAGAAGTACCTGGCCCGCAGCGGGGTTGCACCCTCGCGCCGCAAGGCGGAGGCCCTGATCTCCGCCGGCCGGGTGCGCGTGAACGGGGAGATCGCCGCTCTCGGTGCCACCGTCTCCGAGGGGGACGAGGTCACCCTGGACGGCCGGCCGGTCCGTCCGCCGCACGAGCACGCCTACCTGGCGCTGCACAAGCCCCCGGGATATCTCACCGCCCTGAGCGATCCCCAGGGCCGGCCCACGGTGCGGGACCTGATCCCGCAAGTCCCCGGCCTGGTGCACGTCGGACGGCTGGATCGGGATACCTCGGGCCTGCTGTTGCTCACGAACGACGGGGAGTTCGCCAACCGCATCTCCCACCCCTCCTTCGAGATCGAGAAAGAGTACCGGGTGACCGTGGCGGGCCACGCCTCGCGCGAAGCACTCGCCGCCCTCGCCGCCGGGCCGGACCTCGAGGACGGTCCCACCCGGCCCATGCGGCTTGCGCGCGTGCGCCGCTCCCCCGGCGCCACCACCTTCCACCTCACCACGCACGAGGGCCGCAACCGCATCGTGCGCCGGGCCTGCGCCGCCGTCGGCCTGCAGGTCGTCGCTCTCGAGCGCGTCCGGGTCGGACCGGTGCGTCTGGGGAACCTCAAGCCCGGTGAATACCGCCCGCTCACCCCCGGAGAGCTGGAGGCGCTGCGTTGAAGGTGCCCGGTACGGACTTCACCATCGAAGACATCCGGGGCACCTTCCCGGAGGAGCTAAAGATCCCGCCGCTCGAACGTCCCGTCGACGCCACCATCCGGGTGCCGGGCTCCAAGAGCGTAACCAACCGGGCTCTCCTCATAGCAGCCCTGGCCACGGGAACCTCCACCGTGCGTAACGCCCTCATGAGCGACGACTCCTACTGGCTCATGGACGCCCTCAGACGGCTGGGCTTCGATGTGCGGGCTGAACCCGCCTCCGGCACGGTCCGCGTCGAAGGCCGGGCCGGTGAGATCCCGGCCCCCACAGCCGAACTCTACGTCGGCAACGCCGGAACGGTAGCCCGCTTCCTGCCGCCCGCACTCTCCCTCGGAGCCGGCCCCTACCGCGTGGACGGAACCCCCAGAATGCGCGAACGCCCCATGGAAGACCTAATAGACGCCCTGCGCAGACTCGGAACCCGCGTGGAATGCACCTCAAAACCGGGACACTTCCCCATCGTCATCAGAGGCGGCACCCTGCACGGCGGCCGTATCGCCATCTCCGGCGCGAAGAGCAGCCAGTTTTTGAGCGGGCTCCTGATCTCCGCCCCCTACGCCGCCGCCCCGCTCAGCATAGAGGCGACCGGCGAACTCGTCTCCAAACCCTACGTCGATATCACGCTGGAGGTCATGCGCGCCTTCGGCGTGGAAGTGGAGGCCTCCCCGGACTCCCGTATCTTCCACATCTCCCCGGCCCGCTACACCCCGCAGGACTACCCCGTCGAACCCGACGCCTCAGCCGCCTCCTACTTCTTCGCCGCAGCCGCCCTCACCGGCGGCCGGGTACGAGTGCCGGGCCTGGGCCGCCACTCCGCCCAGGGCGACCTCCGCTTCCTTGAGGTGCTGCACAGGATGGGCTGCAAGATCAAGATAAACGACAACCATATAGAGGTCCGGGGCCCCCACACCCTCCGGGGCGTCGAGGTGGATATGAACGCCTTCTCCGATACCATGATGACCCTCGCCGCCATAGCCCCCTTCGCTACCGAACCTACCACCATCCGGAACGTCGAACATACCCGCCACCAAGAGACCGACCGCCTCTCCGCCGTCGCAACAGAACTCTCCCGCCTGGGCGTCAGAGTCCGGGAGACTCGCGATAGTTTACGCATAATACCACCGAAGCGGGTACGACCGGCCATCGTTGAGACGTATGATGATCACCGGATGGCGATGGCGTTTGCGCTGGTGGGGTTAAAGGTGCCGGGCGTATGCATCCGGGATCCGGGGTGTGTGACCAAGACGTTTCCCGGCTACTTTAGGCGGCTGGGGGAGCTACGGTGAGGTGGCCGGTCCATCCGCTATACTTGCTCTAGCTGATGGGTAGGATCAGGGTTGCCATAGACGGTCCTGCGGGCAGCGGCAAGAGCTCCGTTGCGCGGGAGGTGGCGCGCGAGCTCGGGATCTCGCATCTGGACACCGGGGCCACTTACCGGGCGGTTGCGCTGGCGGCGCTGAGGGCGGGGGTGGATGTGCGGGACGGGGAGCGGCTGGCGGGGCTGGCGCGGGAGGTATTGCTCACGCCGGGGGGG
>NZ_SKBU01000013.1 GCF_004337705.1 Rubrobacter taiwanensis | reverse complement strand
CCTGCATCTGGCCTCGGGGCACCCGGGCCAACGCCTCTGGCACGTGCTCTCCTCAGCAGACCCGGAACTCGCTCATGAATAATTCAGGCTAGAAGGTCTATGCGCTCATGCAGGAGCGCGTAAGAGTCTTCGAAGTCCGCGACGTACCGGTCCGACGCCCCGTTGATGAGCAGATCGCGGTGGTCGTGCTCTAGCTCGATGATCGCGGCCCGCAGCTCGTTGGCGCGGTTCTCCAGCTCGACATCGTACTGCAGCTCGTCGTCGGCGAACCGCTCGACCCGCTGGTTGAAGACCAACCCCACCAGCCCGGCGACGACTATGGCCGCCAGCAATACGCCGACCGCGAGCATGGCCAGCCCCCGGGGTTCGGAGCGCAACGCCCTGAGCGGCTTCGCCAGCATGCTGCCCACAGATGTACCGCCTCCTTAGCCCGCCCATGTATTATACTTTCAAGCGGATGCGTTTGAGTCCATGATTGGGGAATCCGGGCCGTGCGGATTCTGATCGTCGAGGACGAACCGGCCATAGTCGAAGCCCTGAAGAGCGGCCTGACCGCCCACGGTTACCGGTGCATCAGCGTGGACAACGGCGAGGACGCCGTGCTGCGGGCGACCACTGAAGAGGTGGACCTCGTGCTGCTGGACCTCATGCTGCCGGGCATAGACGGCCGGACCGTCCTGAACCGGATCCGGGTCAGGCGCCCCGACCTTCCGGTGCTGGTGCTGACCGCCCGGGACGACCTCGCGAGCAAGGTCAGCGTGCTGGACTCCGGTGCCGACGACTACCTGACCAAGCCGTTCGCCTTCGAGGAGCTGCTGGCCCGCATCCGGGCGCTGCTGCGCCGCCCGGACCAGCCTCAGGCGAACCTGATCGAGGCCGGCGAGCTGCGGATGGATCTCCTCTCGCACCGCGTCTGGCGGGGAGGAGAGCAGATCGAGCTCTCCTCCCGCGAGTTCGACCTGCTGGAATATTTCATGCGCCACCCGCGGCAGCTGCTCTCCCGGCAACAGATCCTCTCGTCGATCTGGAACTACTCCTTCGACCCCGGCACCAACGTGGTAGACGTGTACGTCGGATACCTGAGGAAGAAGATAGACCGGCCGGGCGCTCCGACCCTCATAACAACCGTCCGCGGAGCCGGCTACCGGTTCGACCCGCCGGCCGGCGACTCCGGTTAGCCCGGCCTCCCGCCGATCTCTCACCGATTTCTCATGCCGCTCTAACCGGAGTCTCATCTTCTTGCCCCATAATGAGAGCATGATAGTTGGCGGCGAGCAGATGGCTGAAACCGGGGCCAGACCGGCCTAAGAAAGCCCTCCGGTCAGGTAGCGCCGGCGCTTTTAGGGTGCCGGATGAGGGGGCGGCACGTCCGGCGCTACCTTTTCACCGCCGCTCCTTACGGGCCGGCAAAAGCTATCTCTCCGCCTGACGCGAAACCCGTTGGGGAGCTTCGGGCTGCTCCTCCCGATCCTTCCGCAGGTGCCGCAGGAGCCCGCCGTCCAGCAGCAGGTTGCGCTCCCTGCGGGAGAGCTCGGCGAGGAGCGGGATCTCCTCACCACCGGAGCGGAGCGGGACCTCGCGGTCCCCGTTCTCCAGACGCTCCCGGATGCCCTCCAGCCTCCAGGTCTGCCCCTGCTCCAGCCGCTCGTAGTCCCCGGGGTCCTTGAAGCGCAGCGGCAGGATGCCCTGGGAGATCAGGTTCCTGCGGTGGATGCGGGCGAAGCTCTTGGCGATCACCACCCGGATGCCCAGGTGCAGCGGGGCCAGAGCCGCGTGCTCCCGGCTGGAGCCCTGGCCATAGTTCTCGCCGCCGACAATAATCCCTGGGGCCATCGCCTTAGCCTTCTTGTGGTATTCGGGGTCGAAGCGCCGGAAGGTGTACTTCGCGATCTCCGGCACGTTGGAGCGGAAGGCCATCACCTCCACCCCGTCGGGAGCCAGGTCGCCGGTGGAGATGTTGTCCGGGACCTTGATGGTAACCGTGCACTCCAGCGAATCCGGCAGCTCCGGAGCCTCCGGCGGCTCCTTGATGTTCGGCCCGCGCGGGATCTCGATCCCGGCCGCCTCCTCCGGCGGGGCGGGAGCGAGGATCTGGCGGTCGTCCACGGCCGGGTTGGCCGGAGCCTCCGGCAGCTCGGGGTAGTCGCCGAGCTCGCGCGGGTCGGTGATCACGCCACGCAGCGCCGTGGCCGCCGCCGTGGTGGGGCTGCACAGATAGACCCGGTCGGTCATGGTCCCGCTCCGGCCCGGGAAGTTGCGGTTGAACGTCCTCACGCTCACCGACTCGGACGGCGGCGCCTGCCCCATCCCCACGCACGGCCCGCAGGCGGGCTCCAGCATCCGTGCCCCGGCCATGACGAGGTCCGAGTAGACGCCCGTGCGGGCGATGGAGTCCAGGATCTGGCGGCTGCCCGGCGTGACCGTGAGCACCAGCCCCGGGTAGACGGTCCGGTCCTTGAGCACCGCGGCCACGATGGCCAGGTCGTCGAAGCCCGAGTTGACCGAACTCCCCACGCAGACCTGGGCGGCCTCCGTGCCCGCCACCTCCCTCACCGGCACCACGTTGCCGGGAGAGTGCGGCTTGGCGATGAGGGGCTCCAGCTCCCCGAGGTCTATGTGCTCGTACTCGTCGTACTCCGCGCCCTCATCGGCCTTCAGCTCTACCCAGTCCTCCTCCCGCTGCTGCGCGGCCAGCCACTCGCGGGTGCGCTCGTCGGAGGGGAAGATGCCGGTGGTCGCGCCGAGCTCGGCGATCATGTTGCAGATCGTGGTGCGCCCCGTCACGTCGATGTTCCGCACCCCAGGGCCGTAGAACTCGAAGATTCTCCCCAGCCCGCCGCTAACGTCCCGGCGCCGCAGGAGCTCCAGGATGACGTCCTTGGGCGTGACCCAGGGCTTGAAATCCCCGGTCAGCTCGACGCCGACGACCTTCGGCACCTCTATCTCGAACGGCAGCCCGGCCATGACGGTCGCCACGTCCAGCCCCCCGGCCCCGATAGCGATGGAGCCCAGAGCGCCGGAGGAGGTGGTGTGCGAGTCGGCTCCGATCAGGGTCGCCCCCGGTCTGGCGAACCGCTCGACGTGCAGGTAGTGGCAGATGCCGTTGCCGGGCCGGGAGTAGTGGATGCCGTACTTGGCGGCGAACGCCTGCAGGAAGCGGTGGTCGTCGGGGTTTTTGTGGTCGAGCTGGATGATGTTGTGGTCCACGTACTGGATGGCGAACGGTACCTCGACCCGGTCTATCCCCATCTTCTCGAACTGCAGGCAGGCCATCGTTCCGGTGGCGTCCTGCAGCAGAGCCTGGTCTATGCGCAGCCCCACCTCCTCACCGGGCTCGTAGGAGCCGCTGACCATGTGCTCCTTGAAGATCTTGGTCACGAGATTCTCGCTCATGATGCCCTCCTCACTCCTCCCGTGCCAGACGCTCGTAGACCGACCGGTACCGGCGGATGGCCCGCCGCAGGTCCTCGGTGTCTTCATCAGAGCGGCCCACCTGCGACCGGATGCGCTGAGCCTCCCGGTAGTCTTCGGCTATCTCCGGGTAGGCGGCCCCGACGCCGCGGGCTGTCTCCTCCCGGTCCCGGTGCATCTCGCGGGGGAAGTTGCGCTCCTCCATGAGGTCCGAAACCAGCCGGTCGGCCATCTCCAGTGCTCCCACCGGATTGTCCACGAAGGTGCGCTCGACCTGCTCCCACTGCTCCGCGTAGCGCCGCCGGCTCTCCTCCGGCAGGGGCCGGATCTCGCCCCGCACCCGTTCCCGGCGCTCCCGCAGCTCCTGCTCCGCCTCGCGCCCGGAGCCCCGCTCCCGCGCGGCGCGCTCGTACTCGGGCCCGAACTCTTCCCGCGCCCGCTCCCGGTCAGCCCGCCGCCGGGAGACGAAGAAGAGCGCCAGCAGGATCACCGCCACGGCTACGACCACGCCTATTATGATCAACGTCGTAGTATCCACTCTCGCTCCTTTCCTGGCTTCGGGATATTTCTTCCCCGAAGCGGGCGTTTCGCAACCCTCTACGCCCGTACCGGAGCGAAACGCGGCGCGCGCCGCTCGGATATCGGCCAGTGCAGGAGCGCGGCGACCACCGCCAGCAGCACGCTGGCCCACCACACGGGCGCGAACCCGCCGGTCCGCTCGAAGGCCACGCCGCCGAACCACACTCCCAGGAACGCCCCGACCTGGTGGGAGAAGAACACGAACCCGAAGAGGGTCCCCAGGTAGCGGGTGCCGAACATGACGGCCACGAGCCCGGAGGTCAGCGGCACCGTGGAGAGCCACAGCACCCCCATCGCAGCGGCGAAGAGGAGCACGAGCGCCGGGCTGGGCGGCAGCGCGACGAACAGCGCTATAACCACCCCACGGGCCAGGTAGATGGCGGAGAGGAGCCGGCGCTTGCTCCACCGCCCGCCGAGGACCCCGGCAGCGTACGAACCGGCGACGTTGGCCAGCCCGATAACGGCCAGGGCCCCCGCCGCGAGCCCGGCCGTATCGTGCAGGCCGTGCGCGTGCGACTGGGCGGCCGCCGCCGAGAGGTGGGCGGGCAGGTGCGTCGTGATGAACGCCAGGTGGAAGCCGCAGACGAAGAACCCGGCCACCAGCAGCAGGTAGCTGCCGTGCCCGAACGCCGCTGCCAGGCTCTCCCGCGCCGGGAGCCCGGGCTCGCCGGCCTCCGGCTCCCGCGCTCCCGGGTCCTTCAGGGCGCGCGCCAGCAGCGGCACGAAGGCAACCGTCCCGGCGAGCAGCAGGAGCGCGGTCTGCCAGCCGTAGAAAGTGATGAACGCCTGCCCCAGAGGAGCGAACACGAACTGGCCGAAGGAGCCCGCAGCGGTCGCCAGCCCCATCGCCCACGAGCGGCGCTCCTCACTCACCAGCCTCCCCAACGCCGCGATGACGATGGTGAACGAGCCGCCGGAGAGTCCCAGCCCCACCAGCACCCCGGCGCTGAGGTGGAACGCCAGCGGCGACTCGCTCCAGGCCATGAACGCCACACCCAGGGCGTAGAGGACGCCACCGGCGGCCAGCACCCGGGCCGAGCCGTAGCGGTCGGCCACCGCCCCGGCGAGCGGCTGGCCCACGCCCCACACCAGGTTCTGGATGGCGAGGGCCAAAGCGAAGACCTCCATCCCCCAGCCGCGCCCCCCGGAGACCGGGGTGGCGAACAGCCCGAAGCTCGTCCTCAACCCGAAGGTCACCAGCGCTATGAGGCAGCCGCTGGCGATCACCACCAGCATCCACCGCCCGCTCCAGGGCTTCTGCATCCCCCGCTCCCTTCCGTTCTGCCCTTACTCTACGCCGCAGGCGTCGCGGCCCGGACGCTCCAGCACCGGCTCCGCCCGGCTGAGCAGCCCGTGCCGGACGCGGAGCGCCAGGCTCACCCGCTCGGCCCGCCACCGCCCCGCCAGCAGGACCTCACCCTCGCCCTCGCGCCGCACCCGGCGGGCGAGCGCGACCGCCGGCCCCAAAGATAGCCCCGGCACCTCGCGCCAGAGCGCCCACGCCATCGCCGATACGCCGTAGGGCCTCACCGCGGGCAGGTACTCCCCCTCGGGCGTGTCGAGGTCGCGGCCGTTGAGCCTCACCACCAGGCCCTGCCTCGGAACCACGAGCCGCCAGCGATCCGGGCACGCCAAACCCCCTCCGCCGCCAACGGCCCCCTCGCCCCGGACCGCCCCGCGCTCGTTCTTGAACAACTGTTCCAGTATGTGGCCAAAAAATTTTCGGGGGTGGCGTCTCATTCCGGTCTTCCGGGTGGTCGCAGGGCGGCGAGCGTGGTTCGGGCGGCGTCGGCGAGTTCGGAGCGTTCCCAGCCGGCTCTCGCCAGCACCCGCAGGCCCTGGAGGGCGTTGACGAGGAACCGGGAGAGGGCTTCCGGGTCGGCATCGGGCGGGATCTCACCGGCCCGCCGGGCGCGGATCAGGACGCGTTCGAACGCCTGCCGGTTACGCTCCATGAAGCGTCCGGCCCGGCGAGCGACCTCGGGGTCGTGCGGGGCCAGCTCGACGGCGGAGTTGGCGATCATGCACCCCCGCCGCGGCTCGAAGCGGGTGAGGTTCTTGACGGTCCGCGCGAAGAACTCCTCCAGGTTGTCCAGCGCGGAGCCCTCCTGATCCAGGATACCCTCCATCCAGGCCACGCGCTCCGCCTCGAAACGTTCTAGCGCCGCCAGGAAGAGCGTCCGCTTGTCCCCGAAGGTGTCGTACAGGCTGCCCCGCCCGATACCCATAGCGTCCAGCAGCTCCTGCACCGAAGCAGCCTCGTAGCCCCGCTGCCAGAAGACCTCGATAGCCCGCGCCAGCGCCCCGTCGGGATCAAACTCCTTCTTCCTCGCCACAGATAGAGCCTACACCTTCTGGAACGTTCGGTCAAGAAAATGGTGCGAATATAATCCCGGGTATGAGGTGGTGGGTCGTGATCCTTTGTTCCCTCCTGCTGGCCGGGTGCGGGGGGGTGCCCGGAGGGGATACGCCGGGGCCGCCTGCGGAGGCGACGGAGGCTCCCCGCTGGGAATCGCCGGAGGCCACGATGGAGGCTCTGCGGGAGGGGGGGTATGTGATCTACGTCCGCCACGCGAAGACCGACCTCTCGCAGTCCGACGCGGACACGCAGAACCTGGAGGACTGCGAGACTCAGCGCAACCTGACGGAGGAGGGCCGGGAGCAGGCGCGCGAGATCGAAGCCGCCTTCCGGGCCTGGGAGGTGCCGGTGGGCCGGGTTATCTCCAGCCCCTACTGCCGCACGCGGGATACGGCCCGTATAGCATTCGATACGTTCGAGACCGATCCCAGGCTCGCCAATCTCTCGGACGATGCCGGACGCGGGGAGCAGATCGCGTACCTGAGAGACCTGCTCTCGAAGCCGCCGCCGGAGGGCACCAACACCGTGATCGTGGGTCATGAGTCCAACCTGCGCGAGGCGACCGGCGTCTCGTTCGGCGAGGGCGGGGCTGCGGTCTTCGAGCCCCGGGACGGCGGCTTTGGGCACCGGGCGAACCTCCCGGCGGGCAGCTGGAAGAAGCTCGCTCGCCGTTAGGTGGCGTCCTCTCCGATCTTAAGAAGCCGCGAGGAGCGTCATCCGGTGCTATCCTTTAGGACTATGAGCGAGAGATATCTGGTCACAGCAGCCCTCCCGTACTCCAATGGCGCCCTGCACGTCGGGCAGATAGCGGGAGCCTACCTCCCTTCAGACATCTTCGTCCGGTACCTTAGGATGCGCGGCGAAGACGTCCACTACGTCTGCGGCTCCGACGACCACGGCGTCCCCATCACCCTCACCGCCGAGCGCGAAGGCAAGTCCCCGCGGGAGGTGGCCGAGTACTGGAACGCCCACATGAAGAAGACCTTCGGGCGCTTCGGCATCCATTTCGACAACTTCTCCAGAACCTCGACCGAGCTGCACGCCGCCAACACCCAGCTCTTCTACCGCAAGCTGAAGGCCGGAGGCTACATGGTGGAGGCCGCGAGCGACCAGATGTACAGTCCGACCGAGGGCCGCTTCCTGCCGGACCGCTACGTGGAGGGAACCTGCCCCTACTGCGGCTACGAGGAGGCCCGCGGCGACCAGTGCGACAACTGCGGCCGCTGGTACGAAGCCTACCAGCTGATCGATCCCCGCTCCAAGCTCACCGGCGGTCCGGTGGAGGTCCGCCAGACCACCCACATCTACTTCGATCTCACGCAGTTCTCCGACCGGCTCAGGGAGTGGGTGCTGAACCAGGAGCACTGGCGCGTGCAGGTCAGGAACTTCATCCTGGGCATCATAGACAGCGGGCTGGAGAAGCGTCCGATAACGCGCGATCTGCAGTGGGGCGTCCCCGTACCCGAGCCCGGATACGAGGAGAAGCGCTTCTACGTCTGGTTCGACGCCCCGATAGGCTACGTCTCCTCCTCGATGGAGTGGGCCCGGGACCGGGGCGAGCCCGACCTCTGGCGCGAGTACTGGCAGGAGCCGGAGGCGAAGCTGATCCACTTCATCGGCAAGGACAACACCGTCTTCCATGCCACGGTCTGGCCGGCGATGCTCATGGGCGTGCGGGAGGACGGCCAGGAGCCTTACATACTGCCCTACGACATCTCGGCCAACGAGTTCGTAAACCTGGAGGTCGTGGTGGACGGGGAGCGGAAGGCGATGCAGATGTCTACCAGCCGCAACCTGGCCGTGTGGCTGCACGAGGCGCTGGACAGCTTCCCGGCCGACTCCTTGCGGTTCTACATAGCCGCCATCCTGCCTGAGACGGGGGACGTGGTCTTCTCCTGGCGGGAGCTGCAGCAGCGCGTAAACTCCGACCTGATCGGCAACCTCGGCAACTACATCAACCGGGTGCTCTCGTTCACAAGCAAGTACTTCGGCGGCGAGCTGCCGAAGCCGGAGGAGCTGACTGCCGGCGCGAAAGAGGTCCTGGCAGACTTCCGGGAGCTGGAGAACAGCTTCGACCGCAAGATGCGCGGCATCCGGCCGCGCGAGGCTCTGGCGGACCTTCTGGCGATGGGCCGCCGGGCCAACCGGTTCTTCGACGCCTCTGCCCCATGGAAGACGCGCAAGGAAGAGCCGGAGAAGGCGAAGGCCTCCCTGTACGTCTGCGCTGTGCTGGCCGGCTCCATCGCATACCACGCCACACCGTACGTGCCGTTCGCCATGGAGGAGTTGCGGAGGTCTTTTATCGGGCCGATGCTTCCGGTGCGCGACATCCGGGAACTGCCGGGAGCCTACCGGGTGGAGAGCCCGAAGCCGCTCTTTAAGAAAGTCGAGGACGAACAGATCGCCGCCGCCGAGGGCCGGCTGGCGGCGGCTGCGAAGAGCTAGAGGCAGCATGTCCCGAAGCCCGGACGTAGAGGCACACCTCTTCGAGGACGACGGGCGGATACCCAACAATCCGCGGCTGCCGCTCCTGCTCTACCGTCGCGCACTCCCGGCGTCCGAAGGCCTGCGGCCGGAATGCGAGAAGCTGTTCCGTGACAACGGCTGGGGCGGCATCTGGGTGAACGGTGTCTTCCCCTACCACCACTACCACAGCACGGCCCATGAGGCGCTGGGGGTCGTGCGCGGCAGCGCGCGCATCACGTTCGGCGGCGAGTCCGGCGTAACCGTGGAGGTGGCGGCGGGGGACGTGGCCGTGATCCCGGCGGGTGTCGGACACTGCAACGCAGGCTCCAGCGGCGACTTCACGGTGGTCGGAGCCTACCCGCGCGGCCAGTCCTGGGATCTGCGCACCGGTGAACCCGGCGAGCGCCCGGAGGTTCTGGAGAATATCCGCCGGGTCCCGCTGCCGGAGACGGACCCTCTCTTCGGGGAGAACGGCCCGCTGGCCGAGCACTGGCGTATGAGTTAATCCCGCCCCTCAGGCGCAGTGAGGGCGCAAAACCGGCCAAGACGGCCGGCTCCATCCCCGGGCGGAGAGGCTCCCTACGCCTTGCGGTGCTGCGTGAAGACGGTGTAGGTCCCGTCCGGCAGCTCTCTCAGCTCGTAGTCGCCGAAGAGGATCGGGTCCGACTCCCGGACACAGAGGAAGAGGCGCACGGCGAGGTTCCGAATCTCGGACTCCGCGTGAGCGTCGGCGCGCATCTCGATCACGTGCCTCAAGGCCCTCGCGTTCGCCGTCCAGACCATCGGCGCCTCGGTCTCGTTGGGCAGCAGCGAGCGCGCGGTCTGCTGCACCTTCTTGCGCGCGTCGGTCCTGTGCTCCGCGCCGAGCAGCGCGCTCCCTTCCTCCTGCCGGTCCAGCAACTTCTCCGCCAGCGCCTCGTACTCGGCCGCGGCGCGGTCGATCCGCTCCTCGAAGAGCCGGTGCAGCTCGGGATCTTCCTGGTACTCGGGACGCTCCACGAAGCGCAGGACGCTCCCGGAGACGTAGCGCTGCGAGATCTGGGAGATCCCCACCCCGGCCCGGTGCCGCACCAGCTCGTGCGTGACGCTGCGGCTGATGCCATAGAGCAGGAAGCTGAAGCCGGCGTGCTCCAGGACCGACCCATGGCCGGCCGCGGTCAGCCGTTCGAAATACCCGGCGGCACCGGCGTTCTTCGTGCGCCGGGGACCGAATGAAGCATAGCAGAGCTGTCCCGCCGTCTTGCAGAGCTGCGAGGAGTCCGGCAGCCGGTCCGGGTCGTCCAGGTATTCGGGGAAGCGCAGCTCAGGGTCGAAGCCCTCCAGGAAGCCCGCAAGCCCGGAGATGTTAGTCCGCGGGCGGGCCAGCATCACCACCCCCGGTGCCCTGAGATACGGTGTCCCGCCCGGTGTGCGGCAGATGCCGGAGTGAATGGCCGGGAATCCATCTACCAGCTCCCCGCCCAGCTCCCTGAACAGCCTCGAGCACCGTTCGGTCGTCTCCATGCGCTCCCTTCCTCCGGAAAAGTCTCCGCTCTCCGGCAGCCATTCTCTCAGAAGATGTCCCCTCAAGGAAGAACCGCCCGGCGTTTCCGGGCGGGGGGTCCTTCCTACACGGCTTCGAGCAGTGCGCCCTGCAACGTGCTGGCGTAACGCCCCGTGCGGATGGTCCGCAGCGCCTTGAGCTCCACCTGCCGCACCCGCTCCTGCGAGAGGCCCAGCTCCTCCGAGATCTCGCGCAGCGTCCGGGGCCTCCCGCCGTCGAGCCCGTGCCGCAGCCGGATCACCTCCGCCTCGCGCTCCGGCAGCGACCCTACGGCCTCCCAGAGGGCGCTCCGCCACAGACCGGCCTCCACGCGAGCGTACTCCTCACCGGAGCTCTCGTCGGGGATGAGGTCACCCATCTCGGTGTCCCGCTCGTCGGAGGAGCCCGTCCTGGCGTGCAGGCTGGCCACCGGCTGCGCGACCCTCCGGAGCCGCCGGACCTCCTCCACCCCGCTCCCGAGCCGGTCGGCGAGCTCCTCCTCTGTGGCCTCCCGTCCCAGCTCTCCGCTGAGCGCCGCCTCCTCCCGGCGCAGCCGGTACAGCGCATCCATCACGTGCACCGGCAGCCGTACGGTGCGGCCCTGATCGGCCACGGCCCGGGTTATGCCCTGCCTTATCCACCAGGTGGCGTAGGTGGAGAAGCGGTGTCCCCTCTCGGGATCGAAGCGCTCCACGGCCCGGATAAGCCCCGCGTTGCCCTCCTGAATGAGATCCTCAAACGCCACGCCGCGCCCCCGGTACTTCTTGGCAACCGAGACCACGAGCCTCAGGTTGCTCTCTATGAGCCTCCTGCGAGCCCTCATATCCCCCCGCCGCACCCTGCGGGAGAGCTCGCGCTCCTCCGCGGCGGTGAGAAGCTTCCCACCGCCGATCCTCTTCAGGTACTGACCCACCGCGTCTCGCTCCTTCACTCTCCCCTCCCTCTTTTACGCCATGCTCTTCTCGAGCGTCTCAAACCGCTCCAGCACGAGCTCGTCCAGACTAGAGGCGACCCGCCAGCGACGGCCGCAACCACACCTCAGCTCCGCTAGCCGCCCGCTCCCACCCCGGATGGCGTCCTTCACGGCCTCCCGGCAGCACGCGGGCAGCGACCAGAGATACACCTCCTCCCCGCCCCCCACAGGAACCATGACGGTGTCGGACCTCAGGTAGCGGAGCCTCTTCCTCACGCCGCCCCCCGCCGCTCCCGACGTCCGGCGAACCCGCAGGGATCCAGCTCCGGCGGCCGTACCGCCTCCCAGACGGCCCCGCACTCCCGGCACGCGAAGCTCTCCTCCTCCCGGGGCGCATACCCTCGGCAACAGCGGGGAAGATCCTCCACATAGCGATCCGCCCCGCCACCCCCGGGTACCCAGAGTCGGCTCATGCCGCCCTCCCGGAGAGGCGGCCGATCCACTCGCTCGCCTCCTCGCGCGTCAGCTCGCTGGTCTTCTTCCCGATCATCTCCTCGAACTTCGCCAGCCCATCCTCCACCACGTCCGCCACGAGCGCCTCCAGATAGTTGAGCTGCTTGCGCGTGGCCGGCAAACCACCCCGGTCCTCCTGTGCCCGGGGCCGCGGAGCCTCCTCAATACCCTCCGAATCCGGCCCCAGCTCCTCCAGCGCCGTGACGCCGACGTTGATCGCATCCCTCAAGGCCCGCGCCTTGGCCCTCGTCTCCGCCATCCGGATGATGTGCGGCGCTATCGTGCGGTTGACGTTCTCGGGACTCGCATCCCCGATGCCCGTGAACCTCCCGTCCTCAGTCCTCACAACCGCCCTCACGATGGCAACCCCGCCGTTCTCCTCGCTCGGAACCTGCAACAGCTCCGTCTCAATACTCCTCAACCCCCGGGAATGAGCCTCGTCCAGAAGCCCGGCGTACAGCACGTACCGCCGGCCCTGACGCTCGATCATGTACTCCTCACGCATCTCCGCTACCTCCTCCGGAACCGTCCGACCCCGGAACTAGACTCTACCCTAACTTCACTGACATCAGTGAGATTGATTGCGA
This sequence comes from Rubrobacter taiwanensis, assembly GCF_004337705.1. GTDB lineage: Bacteria > Actinomycetota > Rubrobacteria > Rubrobacterales > Rubrobacteraceae > Rubrobacter_C > Rubrobacter_C taiwanensis. Next base: position 69,380 of record NZ_SKBU01000013.1, on the reverse strand, counting down.
AATAAAACATTAGACGATCTTCTCGTAGACATACTGCCGGCCGCTGGGGGCTGCGGTTTCGACCCGGCGATGGATAAGGCCGAGTCTGGCGAGTTTGGCGGCCCGGTTATTACCGGCGGTATGGTTCAGGTCGAGCCGGGCGGCGAGCTCGGAGTTAGTGATTGAGTGTGCCTGCTGGATGACCTGCAGGGTATTCAGGAGGTGTTCGGGGAGGCTGCCCACGACCTGCGGGCTCTCCCCTACATCGTTGACACGCAGGAGGGCGAGCTTCCGCTGCAGGAGCGAGGCCTCCACGTTCTCTAGGAGATCTCGCTCCCTTTCGACCAGCACTACATACCGGTCCTGGAACTCACCGCCGGCCGCCCGCGAGATCAGGACCCCGAACGTCTCATCCGCGAATGAGTAGTCCATGAACTCCACGCCCCGGGTGTCCACGTAGAGAACCCCGCCCCGCGGCAGGCTCTCCAGCACTCCGGCCAGCTCCTCGCGTACCCGACGCCCTACATTCCGGGTGACCAGCATCCGACCGGCCGATGAAAGATCATAGACCCTGTGCGCCCGCTCCTCAGCCACCGGAACCGGCTCCGACCCTGTTTTCACTGTCTTCAGTGAGATCATATGCCAGTATGGTACCGGAGCCGGGACGGTTTTTCAACGAGAATTTTCCGCCGCCGCTCATCCGGCATTCGCTCCGGCGGTCTTCGCGCTTCGGGCTGGCTTTCTGCGGCCGCCGTCCTGGGGTCGGTCTGCCAGGCGCGGCAGGGAGACGCGGACGAAGGTACCGGGGAAGGGGGGGACGTTACGGGAGCTGGTACGGTCGGCGTAGGTGGTGACGCGTCCGGAGCCGCTGCGCAGGCTAAGGGAGCCGCCGCTGCGGGCTGCGATCTGGGCCACGACGGTGAGGCCGCCCCCGCGCCCGAGCTCGCCGGAGCTGGAGACCCCCATCTTGAGTGAGTGGCGGATGGCTTCGTTGTCGGTGGCGGTATATTCGGCGTGGTCCGGGTTGCGGGAGAGGGTCTGCCGGATGCCTACGCCGCCGTCGGCGATAGCGATAAGGACCTCTTCACCGGGGCCCCGCCGGCCGCTCACGACGTGGTGGTAGGCCTGGACGGCGGCGTAGGCCCCGAAGGGGGAAGAGCTATGCTCGACGGCGTTGGCGCAGATCTCGGAGAGCGTGGCGCAGATGGCGGCGCGCTCTTTTACGAGGTACTGCTGTCTCTGCAGGATCTCGGAGATGCGGTCTATGATCTCCGGTATCTCTTCCTCGGTGTGGAAGTTGACGAGTTCCTGCAGCGTGCCGGGGTTATGCCGGCTCCGCTCCTCCAGCGGGGTGAGGTCTATGTTGGTCTCGAGGCGGTCGCCGAAGGCTTTGAAGAAGTCCATCCGCTCCAGGTAGGCGGGGATGCTGCCCCCGGAGAGGCTGAGCTGGATCCGGTCCGTCTTGAACGAGAGGTGCTCGATCAGGACGGCCAGGCCGGTCAGACCGGCGGGTTCCACGAACTCCACGGACCGGAGGTCCAGGACCACCGGCTCCCCACCGGGCACGTCTGCGGCGGCGAAGACCCCGTCCAGGCTCCCCAGCGTCAGGACGCCGCTCATCGCTCCGCGGTGGCGGACCTCCGGCTTGATCGTGGTGTTCACAACGGACATTCTAGCGCGCCGGCGGGCTCTGATCGTCCCGGCGGCGCTCGTAGAAGAGCTCGGTGTAGCGGCGGGAATCGTAGCCGCTGACGATCGAGCCCTCTCCGGCGAGCTCGAAGCCGCACTTCTCGAACACGCGCTGCATCCGGCGATTGTGCGCCAGCGTCGAGCCCCGCACGGCCTTCAGATCCAGCTCTTCGAAGGCGTAGGAGACCAGAAGCTTCACCGTCTCGGTGCCCAGGTTGCGGCCCCAGAGGGAGCGGGCTCCGATCTTGATCCCGATCTCGCAACTATCGTGCCGGAAGTCGTAGAGGGTCGCCATGCCCACGGCCTCGCCGTCCACCTCGATGATGAAGGTCTTCACGCTCCGGTCGCGCCACCGGCGCAGGTAGTCCCGGCGGGCGGCGCCCAAAGAGAGGTTTATGGGGGAGCGGCCGTTCCAGGCGGCGAGCTCGGGGTCGCGGTCCCAGGAGTAGGCCAGCTCCACGTCCTCCTCCCGCGGCGGGCGCAGGACGACCGAATCTCCTCTGAGCGTCTCAACCTCTCCGGCGTAGATGGCGCTCCTCCCACTCCGGTAGCGGATCGCGATCCATTATAACCGGCGCCTTGCCCTTGGTAAGGACCGTCTCTCGGGTACAATTGTCCGAGGTGGGAGTGATTTCTTGAGCGGCGCAGAAGAACTTTTCCACAACCCCGGGGAGAGCATCCGGGACGGGGTCTGGGGCGACATCCCGGTCAACCACGCCGTGCGGTCCCTCCTAGACACGCCCTCCTTCCAGCGCCTCCGAGGCATCCAGCAGCTCGGCTTCACCTCCTACACCTTCCCCGGCGCGCACCACACCCGCTTCGAGCACTCGGTCGGGGTGTACCACCTGACGCGGCTGGCGATCAAGCGCCTGCTGGACAGCGGGGCGTACCTGCGGGAGGAGGAGGTCCGCGGAGCGCTCGCGGCCGCCCTGCTCCACGATATCGGGCACTACCCCTTCTCCCACGCTATCGAGGAGCTGGCCCTGCCGCACATTATCCCGCACGAGGAGCTCGGCCAGCGGGTGATCGAGAAGTCCGAAGTGGGAGAGGTGCTGCAAAAGGAGTGGGGGCTGGCCCCCGGCCGGGTCTCCCGGCTCGTGGCGCGCACCCCCCCGGAGGACCTCACGCCCACCGAGCAGCTCGCGCGGGACCTGCTCTCCGGCTCACTGGACGTGGACAAGCTGGACTACCTGGTACGCGACGCCCGCTACGCCGGCGTACCCTACGGCATGATAGACGTGGAGCGCCTGATCCAATCCCTCAGAGTCGTCGGCATCGGCAACGAGGCCGTGCTGGCGATCGACGAGAGCGGTATCGGAGCCCTGCAGTCCCTGGTCTTCGCCCGCTACCTGATGTTCTATAACGTCTACTGGCACCACACGACCCGCACCCTCACCGTGATGTTCCTGCGCGCCGTCCAAGACGCGCTGGCGCAGGAGAAGGTGAGCCCCGAAGACCTCTCCCTGCAGGACGACGCCGGGATCCTGGAGCTCCTGCTGCGCTCCTCCGAGCCCGGCGACTCCACGAACACCCTGATCCGACGCATCAAGGGCCGCCAGCTCTACCGCCGCGCCGTGGAGCTGGACGACCGCCACCCGAGCTTCCACCGGCTCACCCCCCTCAAAGAAGACGCCACCTGGCGCCGGCGGGTGGAGGAAGCCTGGGCACGCTACCTTACCCGCTACCACAAAGAATCTGCCGGCCCCTCCGACATCCTCATAGACCTGCCGGAGAACAAACGGTTCACGGTCGAGATGCGCGTCATCCGCCGTCACCCCCTCCCCGGCGAACGCAACCCAGTCACCTGGGCCGAAGTCTCCGGCCTGAACACCGACGATATGGCCCGCTACCATGCCCGTATCCGGCGCGTGCGCGTGGTCGCCTCCAACGAAGCACTCGCCCGCTCCGTGCGGCACCACGCCGAAGAGCTCTTCACCATCGCTGAGGAAATAGCCTGACAGGGCAGCGAAAAGGGCCGGTTTTCACAAACCCCAGAAGAGGAGCGGGGCTTCCGGCCCTTAGCGGACCTCCTGATGAGACCCGCTGGAATGTTATGAAGATTATAAACCCGATCGCCACCCCGCGCAACCCCTTCCACACACGCCGCCTCTCTGCCAAGAGAAGCCCCTTCCGCCTCTTGGCAGAGGCCGCAGGACTGCTATAATCTCCGGTTGCGAGGGCCGCTAGCTCAATTGGCAGAGCAAGAGACTCTTAATCTCTAGGTTCCAGGTTCGAGTCCTGGGCGGCTCACTTACAAAATCCCTGCAAATAGCAGGGAAACGAAAAGCCCCGGCCTGGCACCGGGGCTTTTAGTACACCGCCCTGAGCTGCTTTGTGCGCCCGCGGCCCTCAGGAGGCCGCTCTCTTCACGAGCTCGGCTATTCTCTCCTCGACCTCGGCGTTCAACTCCTGCAAGGCGAAGGCGACCGGCCACATGGCGCCTTCGTCGAGGCTGGCCTTGTCGCTGAAGCCCAGCGTCGCGTACCTGGTCTTGAATTTTTGTGCGCTCTGGAAGAAGCAGACTACCTTGCCGTCCTTGGCGTAGGCCGGCATTCCGTACCAGGTTCTGGGCGAGAGTGATGGCGCGCTGGCTTTGATGATCGCATGGATCCGCTCGGCCATGGTGCGGTCCGGTTCCGGCATCCCGGCGATCTTCGCGAGCACCTGGCTCTCTCCGTCCGCTTTCTGCGCTTCCGCTTTCTGCTCTTTGGCGCGCTCTCTCATCGCGGCCCGTTCTTCTGCCGTGAACCCTTCTCTGGAGCCCCTTTTAGCACCCAATCGTCTCCTCCTTTGCTAGATCTTCTCGCTCCCCCGTTGCACAGAGGACCGTTTTCCCGTCCTTGCCTCAGACCAGCCAGCGGCCGTCGCGCATCAGCGTGCGGCCGGGAAGCTCGTTCTCCTCGCGCCAGGCCTGGATGCGGCACGGGAAGATGAGAAACCAGCGGTAGGGCGTGCCCGGCACGCGCGGGTCGAAGCCGGTTCGCGCGGCGAACCGGTCGCCGCGTTCTTGAGGCAGCTCGCCGATCTCGAGGACCTCGACCTCGCCGTCGATCATCGTCACGTCACGAGTGTGGCCGACCCCGAGCCGCACCGTCCCGCTGGCGGCCAGGTTTCTCCCGGTAGGGCTGTCCGAGGGCGTGGATATAAGCAGCGTCTTGCCGTCCCACTCGAAGGACAACGGCACCAGGTAGGGGGTGCCGTCCGCCGCGGCGGTGGCCACCCAGACGTCGATGTCGTGGGCGAGCCTGTACTCGGTGTCGCGGCGGCGCTGGGCGCGGGAGCGGGGTTCGGATCCCATGGTTCTGGCCTCCGGGAGGCTCAGCGCCTCTCCTGGATGCGGACCAGGTTGCCCGCGGGATCCCTTACTGCGCAGTCGCGGACGCCGTAGGGCTGCTCGGCCGGTTCCTGGACGATCTCCGCTCCGCTGGCCTCCAGCCGCGCAAAGGTGCCCTCGAGGTCGGAGGTGGCCAGCAGGATCCAGCCGTAGGTCCCCTTGGCCATCATCTGGCGGATGGTGCGGCGCTCCTCGTCGGTGATGCCGGGATCGGCGGCCGGGGGCGCCAGAAGTATGGAGGTGTCCGGCTGCCCGGCGGGCCCTACCGTGATCCAGCGCATCCCGCCGCTCCCGACGTCGGCGCGGACCTCGAAGCCCAGGGTGTCCCGGTAGAAGGCCAGAGAGGCCTCCGGGTCTTCGTGCGGGAGGAAGCTCGCGTGTATGGTGAGGTCCATGAGAGTAAGTCATCCTTTCTGTTCCTGCGCTGGTCTACTCATGGAGCGGATTCTATCTGCGGCCGGTGGCAAACCCTTCTCGATTCCTGATCGGTCTCGCCACCCGTTTCTCTAAGCACGGAGGTATCCCCGAGCCCGCCCGGTCAGCCTGGCGCCGGTAGACGCTGGGCGGCACGCCGACCAGCTCGGTAAAGCGGGTGCTGAAGGTGCCCAGCGAGGAGAAGCCGACCGCGAAGCAGACCTCGGTGACGCTGAGGTCGCTGTGGCGCAGCAGCGCCATGGCGCGCTCGATGCGGCGGGTCATCAGGTAGCTGTAGGGTGGCTCTCCGTAGGCGAGCTTGAACTGACGGCTGAGGTGCCCGGCCGACATGTGAACGCCTCGGGCCAAAGCTTCTACGTCCAGCGGACGGGCGTACTCCCGGTCGATCCGGTCGCGGACCCGGCGCAGCAACACAAGATCCTCGAGCCTCACCCGGCCCCCTTCCCGGCACCCGCCGTGGGCGGCCAGGGCTGCAGAGCGCAAAGGGCGCGCTCCGAGGACCATGGCGGGCCGGACTCCGCCCCGACCGAAGGACCAAGACACCCGGCCGGGACCCAAGGTAGCCCAGAAAGCAGCCTCCACACCATTCCTGGATGATACACGGGCACTCGCCAACCGACATCCTGCGGGGCCGCACCCCAGCCTTCCTCGCCCGCCACCAGCCGCAGAGCGGAGCGTAGTGGAAGGGCGTGTCGACGTGGGTTGAGGCGTGTGTCGAGGACTCCACGATCTCCCCGGCGAACCCCAGGCCCATGGGCAGTACGCTCTGCGGTATCCCGAACATCTGCCCCCAGAGCTCGGCCCCCTCCCGGTGGGTAATGCGGCGCAGGCGTGGCGGGGATGGCTCGCTCTCCGTAGGCCCCAGGGGCCTGCTCAGATCCACCAGGCGGATACGCCTGCCGAAAAGCCACCTCCTCGTGCCGGCCATCCAAGATCCTCACCGCCTCCTATGGTCGTGCTTCCCATACGCTGCTACTGCGGGCGCTTCCTTCCGCACCGACCGAGCAGGGCAAGCCGGCAGGGTGAAGCCCGGAGCCTGTCCTCTAGAATCCACCGAACACGGCAGTTTCCCGCAGGCGCTGCACATCCCGCGCCGGAGGTTCGCCAAAGAGCCTTTTGTAGTCGCGGGTGAAGTGCGAGGGGTCGCGATAGCCCACGCGGCGTCCGGCACTCGCAGCATCAAGGTCCTCGCCGAGCATGAGCCGCCGGGCCTCCTGCAGCCGCAATTGCTTCTGGAACTGCAGGGGGCTCATGGCAGTCACCGCCTTGAAGTGGTGGTGGAAGCTCGAGACGCTCATCCCGGCTTCTCGTGCCACCTCCTCAATGCGTAGCGGACGGTCGAAACCTTCGCGCAGCCTCTCTATGGCCCGGGCGATGCGGTGGGCGTGACCGCCAAGGACCGCGATCTGACGCAGCCTTGCGCCCTGATCCCCTCTGAGGAGCCGGAAGACAATCTCCCGGGTGATGAGCGGCCGGAGAAAGCGGGCCTCCTCGGCAGGCGCGTCCAAAAGCCGAACGAGCCTCACGACGGCCTCCAGCAGCCCCCCATCCAGCGGGCTGACGTCGAAGGCTCTCACGGCAGCGCGGTCCCCCGGCACGAGGTGGCCGGCCTCGACCATCACCGAGCCGACAAGAGCGGGGTCGAGCCCGAGAACCAGCCCCAGGTACGGCTGCTCCTCCGAGGCCTCGGTAACGCGGGTCGCGGTGGGCAGCGCGGCAGCCGTGATGAGGTAGTGGTTGGCGTCGTAGCGGTAGAGGTCATCGCCCAGCAGAACCTCCTTCGCGCCCTGCGCAATAACGCAGAAGGCGGCGGAAGAGACGCCGTGGTCTTTCGGCGTTGGCGAAGAATGGCGGATCAAACGCAGACCTCCCGGCAGCTCGACGGCACCATCCCTGCGAACAGTTCGCGCGATGCGCTCAACCAACTCCTCGCGGCCAGCCTGTGCCCCCTCAGACTCCCGTTCCACCTGTTGATGCTCTGTTAAATCCATAGCAACCTCTTCGTCAGTCTCCCGCCTCCCTCGTCTCCAAAGATTTGCAGAATAGTACAAGAGTTCTGGACGATCATTATACCGGTCTGTGCCCGACGTCCCTACAATAAGGGCCGGACGGAGAGAACCGACCCTGATATTTGGGTACGGTTCGTACTTTCGTCCAATGGCGGCCGGTGATGTACGAAGCCGACCGCAGAGGAAGAAAGCCCTGCCCGGTAGACGATACAGACCGCGGCCCATCGGGAACAGGAGGTAATCTACCATGCGAGGAACTGTACTTTACGGCCCCAGGGATGTGCGTTCCGAGGAGCTACCCGACCCGACGATCGTCGAGCCGACGGACGCCATCATCCGTTTACCCTTTACTTGCGTGTGCGGCTCGGACCTCTGGCCCTACCGGGGCATCGACGAGGTCTCCGAGCCCGTTCCGATGGGCCACGAGTACGCCGGCATCGTTGAGGAGGTCGGCAGCGAGGTCAGGAACATCCGGCCGGGCCAGTTCGTCGTGGGGTCGTTCTTCGCCTCGGACAACACCTGCGAGATCTGCCGGGCCGGCTACCAGGCTTCCTGCGTCAACCGGCAGCCCGGCGCCCCCACCGGCGCGCAGGCAGAGTACGCCCGCATCCCGCTCGCCGACGGCACCCTCGTGGCGACGCCGGAGGTCCCGGACGAGGAGCTGATCCCGCACCTCCTCGCGGCCTCCGACGTGCTGGGTACCGGCTGGTTCGGCGCCGTGGCGGCCGAGGCCGGTCCGGGCAAGACGGTGGCGGTGGTGGGCGACGGGGCCGTCGGCCTGCTCGCGGTGCTCGCCGCCAGGCAGATGGGCGCCGATAGGATCATCGCGATGAGCCGGCATGCCTCGCGCCAGGAGCTCGCGCGGGAGTTCGGCGCGACCGACATCGTCGAGGAACGCGGGGATGAGGGCGTGGAACGAATAAAGGAGATGACGGAGGGGCTCGGCGCGCACTCGGTCATCGAGGCCGTCGGAACGCAGGAGGCGATGATGCAGGCGATCCGCTCCACCCGGCCCGGCGGGCACGTCGGGTTCGTCGGCGTGCTCCACGGCGTGGAGATCCCGGGCGAGGAGTTCTTCTTCTCGCACGTGCACCTGCACGGCGGCCCCGCCCCGGTGAGGCGCTTTTTGCCCGAGCTCATAGGTCTGATCTGGGAGGGCAAGATCGAGCCCGGCAAGGTCTTCGACCTGACACTGCCGCTCGAGGAGGTAGCGGAGGGCTACCGCGCGATGGACGAGCGCCGCGCGATCAAGACGCTCCTGCGCCCGTGAGCGCTCCCCTGATCCTCCAATGATCCACCAGGAGACAACATGAACCCGACCTACGACTTCCACGACCGCGTTGCCGTCGTCACCGGCGCCGGCTCCGGCATGGGGCTTGCCACGGCGCGGGCGTTCGCCGAGTCCGGGGCCGCCGTCGTGCTCGCCGACCGCGAAGAGCCGGCCCTCCAGACCGCGACGGACGGGCTGACCTCCGCTGGCCACCGGGCGCTCGCCGTCACAGCGGCGGGGACGCTGTTGGTGCTGGTCGCGTTCACCGTTCCGCTGACGACGCTGACCGGCACGGCCGCCGGATCGGACGTCGGGACATTACGCACAACAGAAAAGGAGTAAGGAGCAATGACTAATAGGAGTCCCCTCATTGCCCTAAATAATGGCGTCGAGATGCCCGTCCTCGGGCTCGGCGTCTTCCAGGCCCCGCCCGATATAACGGCCGACGCGGTCGAGGAGGCCCTGCGGGCCGGCTACCGTCATATCGACACGGCCGCCGCGTACTTCAACGAGCGTGAGGTCGGCGAAGGCGTCCGCCGCTCGGGCATTGCTCGTGACGAAGTGTTCATCGAGACGAAGGTCTGGATCAGTGACTACGGCTACGAGGCCACGCTGCACGCGTTCGACAAGAGCGCCGGCAAGCTCGGCGTCGACCGGATCGATCTGCTGATCCTGCACCAGCCGCTGCCAAGCCGCTTCGATCTTACGCTCGACGCTTACCGGGCGCTCGAGAGGCTGCTCGATGATGGCAAGGTGCGCGCTATCGGGGTGAGCAACTTCATGCCCGAACACCTCCAACGGCTGCTTGATGAGACGTCCGTCGTACCCGCCGTGAACCAGATCGAGCTCCATCCATACTTCCAGCAGAAGGAGCTGCAGCGACTGCACGCCCAAGAGGGCATCGTGACCCAGGCGTGGTCGCCCATCGGTGGGATCACGTTCTACCCAGGGTGGGGCAGTGAGGAGCGGCGCAGCACGCTCGAAGACCCGACCATCGGCAAGATCGCGCGCCAGCATGGCAAGACGCCCGCGCAGGTGATGCTGCGCTGGCACCTGCAGGAGGGTCGCTCCGCAATCCCGAAGTCGGTGCGCCCGGAACGTATCGCAGAGAACTTCGACGTCTTCGATTTCGAGCTGTCCGCCGAGGAGTTAGCCGCGATCGATGCCCTCGACACCGGAGTGCGCGGCGGACCAGACCCCGCCAGCATCACCCTCGAAGGGCATGGACGCGAGATACCCGAGGCGTGATCGGGAAAACCTGTCAGTAAAGAGCGCATAGAGGAGCAGAGATGCAACAGCGTAGACTCGGACGCAGCGACCTGGAGGTCTCGGCCATCGGGCTCGGCTGCATGGGGATGAGCCAGAGCTACGGCCCCAACCCGGGGGACAGGCGTGAGATGATCTCCCTGATCCGGTCCGCCGTCGAGCGCGGCGTCACGTTCTTCGACACCGCCGAGGTCTACGGACCGTTCGCGAACGAGGAACTGGTAGGCGAAGCGCTCTCTCCCGTCCGGGAGCAGGTCGTGATCGCCACCAAGTTCGGCTTCAGGTACGGCGAGAGCGGGCGCCCGAGCCCGGCGAACGGCCTGGACAGCCGACCGGAGCACATCAGGAGCGCCGTCGAGGGTTCGCTGAGGCGCCTGAAGACCGACTACATCGACCTCCTCTACCAGCACCGGGTTGACCCGGACGTGCCGATCGAAGAGGTGGCGGGAGCGGTGAGGGACCTGATCGCGGAGGGCAAGGTCGGGCACTTCGGCCTCTCGGAGGCGGCGGCGCAAACGATCCGGCGCGCTCACGCCGTCCAGCCGGTCACGGCGGTCCAGAGCGAGTACTCGCTGTGGTGGCGCCGTCCCGAGGAGGAGGTGCTGCCCGCCTGTGAGGAGCTCGGGATCGGCTTCGTCCCGTACAGCCCGCTGGGCAAGGGGTTCCTCACGGGCAAGATCGACGAGAACGCCGCGTTCGCCGAGGGCGACATCCGCAACACCATCCCCCGCTTCGCGCAGGAGGCCAGGAAGGCGAACCAGGCCCTGGTCGACCTGCTCGGCGAGATCGCGCGGCGGAAGGGTGTAACACCCGCCCAGGTAGCGCTCGCCTGGCTGCTGGCGCAGAGGCCGTGGATCGTGCCGATCCCGGGCACCCGCCGGCTCGAGCGCCTGGAGGAGAACATCGGCGCGGCGGGGATCGTGCTGACGCCCGAAGACCTGCGGGAGATCGAGAACGCCGCCTCCGGGATCGAGATCCAGGGCGCGCGGTACCCGGAAGATCTGGAGCGGATGACCTACCGCTGAGCGACGAGCTACGTGTGAGGCACGCGGTGATGATTGAGAGGGAGATCAGGAGAAACGGCTCGCAGCCTTCCGCCAGCAGGTGGATGAGGAGTACGGCGCAACCCGCCTTTAGTCATTCCGGGCTCTCTTGAGTGCCGCTGGGTCCGGCCGCGCGTTCGCGGGCAAGAACGGCATCTGAGGGAAGGGAGCTTGCCTGTAAGAAGATCCGGCAGGGCATCTCGTTCTCCTGGCCGAGGCGGGATCGCCCCTTCCATAACATCATATGGATGCCCGGGCGATCCCCGGCAGGGCGCTCCTCCTGCTGACGTTACAACCCTGACCCGGACTGCTTACTCTCCGGCATGATCTCGCGCAGGCGCCCGGCCGCAACGACCAGGGACAGTAGTACTCCCCCGCTCCCAGAGCTCGGGCAAGCTCTTCTCACCGGACGTCTCTGCCGTCGTCCGGCGGTGAGATCTGCCCTAGCGGTCCGTGGCTCCCGGACAGCCTTCCTGAACGATCTCCTGCTCCAGAGTTATACAGTTGTAGATGAGATAGCCCGGATCGTTGTCCAGCCGGCGCGCCGTCTCCCTGGTGTAGCCCATCGTCATCATGGTGAGCACGACGGTCACTGCGCTCACCATGAGCGCCCACTGGCTCCAGCGGCTGGAGCGTCCCCAATGGAACCCCTCGGCCGTGGCCTTCAGATAGAGCGCTATGATGAAAAAGCCGACGAGCATCATCCCGATAAGCCCGATGTACTTCCACGGGTACATCGCACCGAGCGGGATGAGGGTGTCCTCCCCGTCGGCGAAGACCAGCCCCAGCTGCGGCACCAGACTGGCGTTGGAGGGGATCAGGTTCAGAGCGCTGAAGAGCGCCGTGAAGCCCAGAGCACCCACCGCCATGTTCCTGAAGGCCGGCATCGGCCGCACGGCGAAGCGCAGCCGGTGCACGAAGTAGGCTACGGAGGCTATCCCCATCACCGCAAGCTCCAGCATGAGCAGATTGAAGAGCCACGACTTGTCGCCGAGCATGATGACGTTGAAAGCCTCCGGAGAGCTCTCCCGGATCGCCTTGAGATAGCCGTAGCCGATGACCGGCTGCAGAATCAGGAACCCGAAGCCCCAGATCATGCCCCAGTGCCCCATCCAGTCGTAGTACTCCCGGTCATCCTCGCGCACAGAGCGCAGGTAGCGCCACGCAGCCCACCCGGCGATCAAAAACCCCGCATAGGAGAGGTTGCCCACGAAACGGTGCATGTTGAGCGGTATGAAGGTGGGGTTCAAAAAGGTCTGTCCGACCTCGGTGGCCGGAGCCTCGGCGGGGGTGAGCATGTAAGAGGCTATGGCGTTGATCATGGTCATCTGCAGAAGCCCTATCGCTCCGGCCACAAACCCGAAGACCACGTGTAGACTCTTGCGGTAGGCCAGCTTGTCCCACACGTTGTACCAGGCATACAGGATGATTATCACGGCGAGGAACATGAACGCCTCGACCAGAAACACCCAGAAGAAGATGTTCTGCAGGTAGCTGAAGAAGATGGGAAAGAGCGTGATCAAAGCCAGAACGAACGTGATCGCCAACGCAGAACCCGAAGCGAAGAGCAGAACCACAAACCGGGCCAGCGAACGGGCAAACCGCTCGTACCTGGGCTGCTTGGTTATCAACCCCAGATACTCCGCAGCCGGAGCTATGATTATAGCCCCCAGAATGAAGGTGGCGATGAGAATGTGCGTCTGAACCAGTACGGCGATGGTGGCGTTCTTGCCGAGTACCGGTATCTCCCAGTCTCCTATGGGCACCGGTAACACCTCCTCCCACAGCGACCATCAGGCCCGCTATGCCCAGAACCAGACACCCCGGTCCCGTGCGAGAGAGGATATGAAACCCGGTCAAATAAATCAAGTAAATATTTGTTTTATTGTAAGTTGTGCGCCGCTCTAGTATTTTGGGACGATATCCGAAGTAGGAGAGTTGATGGTGCGCTGGGATCAGAGGTTTTTTGAGAGCACGCGCGGGCAGGTCGCTGCGCTGCTCAGACGCAGGGGCCGCACCGTCGAGGAGCTTGCGGGGGAGCTGGGTCTGACGCACAACGGCGTTCGCGCTCACCTGGCCACGCTCGGGCGCGACGGGATCGTACGTCAGCGGGGCGTGGTACGGCGTAGGGAGGGCGGGGGCAAGCCCGCGTACGTCTACGAGCTGACGCCGGAGGCCGAAGCTCTCTTCTCCCGGGCCTATAAGCCGGTGCTCCGGGGGTTGTTGGAGGTTCTGTTCGAGCAGCTAGGCTCCGGGGAGACGGAGGTGCTGTTGAGGGCTGCCGGGAGGCGTCTAGCGGAGGAGTGGGGGGCGCCTCCGGACGGGGGGCGGCCGGAGGTGGCGGTCGCAGCGCTCAACGAGCTGGGAGGGCTTGCGGAGCTCGAAGAGTGTGCCGGCGGCTTCGTCATCCGCGGCTACAGCTGTCCGCTGGCCGCCGCCGTCGCGGACCATCCCGAGGTATGCCACATGGTCGGGACCCTGTTGAGAGAGCTGGCGGGCGTGGAGATCCGCGAGCGGTGCGATAACGGCGAGAGGCCCCGCTGCCGCTTCGAGGCGAAGTCTCCGGACGGTAGAGTGAGTCCGGAGCCGAATCCGGCGATCACCGACGGGTCCTGATCCGCCGCCTCGACCCGTGAGCAACCATCCCCGCCGGGCTCATCCCCTTTCGTCGAGGCTCCCGGCTTCCCGCCGTCCGGACCCGGCCGCCGCCTGCGCGCGGGCCTTCTCACGATCCTTCTTGAACGCCCAGAGTAGCAGCCCTATCACGGCGAGAAGGTCTCCTCCGAAGAAGAAGGCGGTCCAGAAGATCACCTCGAAATCCATCTCTTCCCCCTAACTCGTGCCGCGCCCTTCGGTCGCGGCGGCCGGGGCCTCCCGCCAGCCGGACATCGGTCCGCCGCCGATCCGGCCGGCGAGGAGGTCGTTCAGCACGTACAGCACGCCGAAGAGGATCGCCCACTGCACGACCATGGTAGCCAGGCTGTACGTCTCGAACGGGTTCCACCAGGTATCCGGGGCGAAGACGAAGATGGCCTGATAGATCCACCACCCGAGCAGCACCACGAACATGACGGGGAAGAGCAGGATGCATATCGGCCACCACCGCCGGATGCGGAAGTCGCTGGTCTCGTCCAGATCGCCCCGGATGAGGTCGAGGCCGCGGAAGATCGCGGAGAGGCCCGAGGGCCTCCCTTCGGGAGGCGCTCCGGCGCGGGCCCTGTCGAGGCCGTACTTCATCATGGCCAGTGCGGCAAGCAGGCCGCCGATCAGCAGCCCCACGCCCCAGACGAAGTCCTGATTGCTGAGGAAGGTGAGGCTGTAGGCGGAGGGTATGCCCGCCATGAACGCGACCGCGACCACGATCACAACGGCTCGATGGCGGTCGAGACCCATATCCATGACGTTGCGGGTGGCCAGCTCGACCATGGCTATGAGGCTCGAGAGACCCGCCAGAGCGAGCGCCAGGTAGAAGAGGGGGGCGAAGACGGCGCCGCCCGGCATTTCCACGAGAAGCCGGCTGAAGTAGATGAAGGCGAGCCCTTCGTTTCCCGCGGCGAAGGCCTCCTCCGCAAACCCCTGCGCCCGGAGCGCGAAGATCGTGCAGATGACCGCCGTGCCCGCCATCAGAGAGGCGAGCAGGTTGCCGGCACAGAGCACGGTGGCGTTGAGGCCTACGTCTTCGCGCTCTCTCATGTATACGGCGTAGGTCAGGTAGAGTCCCCAGCCCGCCCCGGTCGAGAAGGCCATCTGGCTGAACGCCTGCAGCCAGACCTGGGAATTTCCCAGACGCCCCCACTCGGGCACGAAGAGATAGCGCAGCCCTTCCGCTGCCCCCGGCAGGGTGACGGCCCGGACCGTCAGGACCGCCAGAATCACGAACAGGGCCGGGATCGCGAAGCTCAGGATGCTCTCGAAGCCACCCTTCAGGCCCCGGTAGACTATGGCCCCCACCAGCACGATGGCGAGGAGGTGAAAGAATATCGTCTGCGTCGGGTTGGCGGTGAAATCATCCCAGAGAGCTTGAGTATCCACTCCCGGGGAGATGGTGCCCGTGATCGCGTAGACGAAGTAGCGGATGGCCCAGCCGCAGACCACCGAATAGTAGAACAGGATCCCGATGGTCACAAACCCCATGTACGCGCCCATCCAGGCGAACTTCCTGCCCACAAAATCCCTGAAGGCGCCGATCGTCCCCAGCCTGCTCCTGGACCCCATATAGGATTCGGCCATCAGGATCGGGATCGCCCACACCAGGTTGGCGATCACCAGCGCTATCAGGAAAGAACCACCGCCCCATTCGGCCGCCACCCGGGGAAACCTCCATATGTTCCCCGTCCCGACCGCCATCCCGATCGCGGCGGCCACGAATGCGAACCGGCTTCCGAATACCTCCCTCACCCCGCATCACCCCCGCTACCGTGTGCACTCCCCGCCCCACATGATACCTACTCCGCGCCGGTCGGGGTGTAGACTCTGCGGATGTCGGCGGCACCGAAGGGGGGTATTCCCGCGGGCTCTCTAGCGAGAAGACAGATTATGGTGCTCGCTCTGGTAGCGGGCCTGTACTGGGTTGCGCACTCGATGCTGCGCCCCCTCATCGCCCCTTACGCGCTCACGCTCGGAGCGAGCCCGCTCACCGCCGGGCTCGCCGTCGGAGCCTTCTCGCTGCTGCCGTCGCTGCTGGCGATCGCGACGGGGTTTCTGGGAGACTTCTTCGGCAACCGCAGGCTGCTGCAGTTCGGGTCCGCGGGGATGGTGGCGAGCGGCGTCCTGCTCGTGCTGCTAGACGGTCCGGGACTTCTGATCCTCTCCCAGGTGATAGCCGGAACCGGGATGCTCGCGATGTGGCTCGCCATCCAGTCGCTCATGACTTTCCTGGCGACCGAGACCGGCTCGGTGGACGAGCGGAACAAGAGAATAACGAACCTCTCCCTCTTCGTCTCCGGCGGTCAGCTTGCCGGCCCGCTGCTCGGAGGTTTCGTCGCGGATGCGGCCGGGTACCGGAGCAGCTTCGCGGTCTTCCTGATGCTCTCGGGCCTGGTGGCCCTCGCCTCGCAGCAGATACGCGACCCCGTCCCGCCCCAGAGGGAGCAGGACGCCGGAGACTTCGGGCGCCGGTTGTTGAACTCGCACCGGGTAGCGCTGGACCTCTTGCGGCAACAGGGCGTGTTCCTGACGGCCGCGATCTCCTTCCTCGCCCTCTTCCTGATAGACATGCGGATAGCGTTCTTCCCCGTCTACCTGGGAGAAGTGGGCTTCTCGCCGCTCTGGATCGGGCTGCTGCTGTCCACCAGCGGCGCCTTCGCCTTCCTGTCCCGCCCGATACTGCCCGCACTGCTCCGGCGCCTCCGCACGAGCCTCGTCGTGGGCTTCTCGCTTGTGACGGGCGCTCTGGCGATCGGGAGCGTGGCCCTCACCGAGACGCTCTGGGCTCTGTTCGCTCTGGCGGCTGTAGCCGGCGCCGCACTCGGCTTCACCCAGCCGCTCACGCTGGCCCTGATCTCGGACCACACCCCTAAAGAGAACCGCGGCATAGGCGTGGGACTACGCGTGCTGGCGAACCGCTCGGCCACCTGGATCGAGCCCCTGGCGTTCAGCCTGCTGCTCTCGCTCGTCGGGATCCGGCCGACGTTCGTCTACCTGGCGCTGGCGATCGCCGGGCTCTCCCTGATCGTGGCGCTGGCTCTGAGCCGGCTGGAGAAGAAGGGATGAGAGCGGGCCGCAGGAGCCTGCCGCAACCCGCAGCGTCAGCGCTCGGTTTCCCCTGATACCGGGAATTCGTCTCTAATAGCCGCCTTCGTCGTCCTCGTCGTCTTCTTCCTCCCCACCGTTGTCTTCCCCTTCCCCGGCCCCGCAGCCGGCGGCCAGCAGGGCGAGGCCCGCCACGCTGGCGGCGCCCAGCCGGAAGAACTCCTTGCGGCTGAGCCGGAGACCCCCGGCAACCCTCTGTTCTGGCATCCCGCCTCCTTTCCGGCGTTTGCAACCACCACAATAATATCTCTTTCGCGCCCGCCGGTCTCTACGGATGGTCGCTCAGGACGGCGCGGGCGGCGTGGTAGCCACACATGCCGTGCACGCCGCCGCCCGGCGGGGTGGAGGAGGAGCAGATGTAGATGTCACGAGCCGGGGTCCGGTACGGCGTGGGGCTCGCCACCGGGCGGGCGACGAACTGCCGGAGATCCATGAGCCCTCCGTTTATGTCCCCGCCGACGAGGTTGGGGTTCATGCGCTCCAGCTCCGCCGGTCCCGTCGGACGCTTCGCGAGGATGCGGTCCCGGAAGCCAGGGGCGAAGCGCTCTATCTGGGCCTCTATCCTCTCCGTCATGTCGTACCACGAGCCGTTGGGGACGTGGCAGTACGCCCACACGGTGTGCTTGCCCTCCGGCGCGCGCGTGGGGTCGAAGAGGCTCTGCTGGGCCAGCAATACGAACGGGCGCTCCGGGTGCTGCCCGCGGCAGACGGCCCGCTCCCCGGCGGCTATCTCCTCCAGCGTCCCGCCGAGGTGCACGGTCCCGGCGCGGGCGCACTCTTCGGCCTCCCAGGGGACCGGCCCGTCGAGGGCGAGGTCCAGCTTGAAGGCGCCGGGACCGTAGCGGTAGCGCCCGAGGGCGCTCCGGTAGCGGGCCGGCAGCCGGTCCCCGGCGATCTTCAGGAGCTGGCGCGGCGTGACGTTGAAGAGATAAGCGCGGGCCGGCGGCAGCTCGTTCACGGAGCTCACGCGTACGCCGGTCCGGATCTCGCCGCCCAGAGAGCGGAGATAGCTCGCCAGCGCGCCGGCTATCCTCTGCGAGCCACCCTTCGGGAACGGCCAGCCCACGGCGTGGCCGAGCAGGCCCAGTATCAGGCCGAAGGCCGCGCTCGGACTCCGCTCCAGCGGCAGGAAGGAGTGGGCCGCGTTCCCGGCGAACAGCGCCCGGGCAGGCTCCTCGCGGAACGCGCCCGCCGCGAGCTTGCGCGCCGAACGGATCGCCTGCAACCCGAAGCGCCCGAGCGCGAGCACGTGCCTCGTGGGGCGCGGCGGGCCGAGGACGGCGGGGATGATCCTCTCCCACTCCCGCACGAGCGGCTGCATGAGGCGGCGGTAGGCTGCGGCGTCCCCGCCCAGCGTGCAGCCCGTCTCTTCTATGGAGCGTTCGAGGACGGCGGCCCGGCCGCCGTCGAGCGGGTGGGCGAGCGGCGCGGCGGGGTGTACCCACTCCAGACCGTGCTCCTCCAGCGGCAGCGAGCGGAAGAACGGCGACCCGACCCCGAGCGGGTGTATCGCCGAGCCGAGATCGTGAACGAATCCGGGAAGGGTCAGCTCCATGGAGCTGGTTCCGCCGCCGATCTGCTCGTTAGCTTCCAGCACCAGCACCGACCGGCCACCACGGGCCAGCTCCACGGCGGCCGCTAGCCCGTTGGGCCCGGCTCCGACCACCACGGCATCGTAGTGCACATCCCGCTCCGGCATGCCCCGATTCTAGCCGCTCCCCAACCGTTATGAGAGTCCGAAGGCTCCGGTAGCGGCGGCGACCCCGACGGCGACGAAGATCGCCCCGAAGAGGAAGAGGCCCGCAGAGATCAGGGCCTGCACCCGCGCCTCACGCTTGAACTTCTTCTCCAGCTCCGCCTCGGAGCGGTAGCTGATAATAAAGCGCCCCTCTCCGTCCTCGCCGGGAGCCCCGATCTCCCCATCCGGCCGCACGACGCCCAGCACGTAGACCGGCGCGTCCGAGTTCAGCACGCTCTCCACGTAGCGGTAGCCGATGGTGCGGTCTCCCCCGCCCAGGCTCACCGTGAACCCGCCGAGGGTGATGCTGGAGCCGCTTCCCGGATCGCGCTCGAAGCGGTTTATGATCTCTAGGGCGTCCACCTCCGCGCCCTCGCCGTGCACGCCGACCTTACCCGACTCGTCCTCCACGACGAACGGCGCGAACCGCTCGCTGGAGGCCACGGTCTCTGAGCGCCGGCTAGTGCGGGAGCGCCCCTCGGAGTCGCGGTACCGCTCCTCGTACTCCCGGATGACGCGGGAATGGTAGTAGGCGCAGGTGTGCCTGGCCATCTCGCTCGTCAGCGGGCTCCCGCACCGCAGCGTGCCCGTGACCTCGACCGGCTCGCCGGGGGTCATGCGGGAGACGTCTGCAGCCCGGGAGGTCTCGACCCTGCGCATCGCTTCCGTCTTCTGGAGGGTCTTGCGCCGGAAGTAGAGCAGCACCCCGGCGGCCACCCAAACGGCAACCCCGACAAGGACAAAGATAGTGGCGAACAACATCTCCCGTTCCTCCTCCGTCGGAACCGGCGGGCAGCGCGAATCTTCTCTCGCCCGAGGCCGAGAGATATCTCCGCTCCTCTTCCCGGCAGCTCTCTCGTCTACCTCAACTCTATCCGGTCCGACGCCCGCCGGGCGCAAGAATTCGCCGGCGCTACAGCGCCAGGTGCGGCGCGAGCAGCTCCTCGACCGCCCCGCCGGACTCGCCGGCCGCCGCGAGCGCGGCCATGAGCAGGACGCGCGCCTTCTGCCCGCTGAGAGAGCCGCCGAAGATAGCGCCCGCGGCGGCCAGATCGTGGCCGCCGCCGTTGCCGTAGACCGGCCGCACGCGCCCCTCCGGGCAGCGCGAGACGACGAGCACGGCCATTCCGGACTCGATGCAGCGCTCCACCTCCGAGAGCACGGCGCGGTTCGCGTTCCCGATGCCGAAGCACTCCAGAACGATCCCCCCATCACCGGCCTCGCGCGCCGCTCTGATGAACGTTCCGTCTATCCCGGCGAAGAGCTTCACCAGGCTCACCCGATACGGCAGCGCATCCACTCGGCTCAGGTTGCCGGGCCGGGGCCGGGAGCGGAAGACGTGGACGGCCTCCTCGGTCACCTCGCCGAGGCTTCCGGCCCCCGGCGAGCCGAAGGCCCGTAGGTCCGAAGTATGAACCTTGGTAGCCTCGCGCGCCGCCTCCACCACCCCGCCCATCACGATAACCGCCCCGAGTCCCCGCGCCGCCGGGCTTGCCGCGACCCGCACAGCGTCGCGCAGGTTGCGCGGCCCGTCGGTGTCCGGAACGGCGGCGTTGCGCTGCGCCCCGGTGAAGACCACGGGCTTCTCCCCGGCGTAGAGGAGATCTACCAGGTACGCTGTCTCCTCCATGGTGTCGGTGCCGTGGGTCACCACGATCCCGCTCACGCCCCGCTCCGCCTCCAGCTCCCGCACGCGCTGCGCCACCACAAGCATCTCCCGCGGCGTCATGAGGTAGCCACCGATCCTGAACAGCTCCTCCACACGGCAGTCGGCGACCTGCGCCAGCTCCGGAACCGCCGCCAGCAGTTCCTCCCCGCTCGCCGCCGCCACCACGCCCCCCTCCGGCCCCGGCAGCGACGCGATCGTGCCCCCGGTGGCGAGAACCGTTACGGTGCCGTCCCGCTCCCCCATGGCTCAGACGCGCAGCACGCTCGTTATGCGGTAGCGGTCGCCCCGGTAGACGCTCCGGACATACTCGAAAGCCCGGCCCTTCGCGTCGAAGGTCACCCGCTCGATGAGCAGCGCCGGACTGCCGGGCGCCACACCCAGCACCTCCGCGTCAGCCTCGCCGACGAGCGCCGCCTCGTAGCTCTGCTCGGCGTGCGAGATACTGACCCCGCCACGGCGCAGCTCCTCGTAGAGGGAGCTCTTCGACATATCCACCTCCAGCGTCCCCCGGGCCACATCGTAGAGGAGGTGGCTGGTCTCGAGCGCCATCGGTTCCCCGTCGGCATTCCGGAGCCGCTTGAGCCGGATGATGCGCTCCCCCTCATCCACCCTTAGAAACCGCGCCACGACCGGCCCGGCAGGCTCCACCTCCATCTCCAGTACCGTGCTGGAGACCGCCATCCCCCGCTCGCGCATGTCCTCGGTGAAGCTGGTCAGCCGCGCGGCCTCCTGCTGTACCTTCTTCCCGGCGACGAACGTGCCCTTGCCCTGCTCCCGGTAGAGAACCCCCTCGTTCACAAGCTCCATTATCGCTTGGCGGGCCGTCATCCGGCTGATGCCGTACCGCTCGCACAGCTCCCGCTCCGACGGGATGAGCTGCCCCTCCTGAAGCTCCTCGGACTCGATCATCCCGCGGATGATCTCCTTCAGCTGGTAGTACTTCGGTATGGGGCTGTTCGTGTCTATCCCGGCCAATCCACCTCCTCTACCCGGTCTAGACCATTATACATGTCCGGGAGGCCCTTCCGGCACTCCGGCTTCTTGACAGCGCCCGGCAGGCCTGTATGTTCCGCGTATGGACGCGGAGGTTAGCAACGCCTCTGAGGGGGAGCCTGGCAGATGAACCGGTTTCACATCTTCGGGCTGTTCACGTTCGCCTACTTTCTCTCGTACTTCTTCCGCTCGGCAAATGCCGTCATCGCGCCGGACCTCTCTCGCGAGCTGGCGCTGGACGCGGCGCAGCTCGGGCTCATGACCAGCGTCTTCTTCGCCGCCTTCGCCCTGGCCCAGCTCCCCGTGGGCTTGAGCCTGGACCGCTGGGGACCGCGGCCGGTGGTGCCGGTGTTCATGGCGGCCGGAGTGGCGGGCAGTCTCGTCTTCGCCGCTGCGGACTCGTTCCCGATGCTGATCCTGGGCCGGGCGCTGCTCGGCGTGGGGATGGCGGTGGTGCTCATGGGCTCCTTTAAGGTGTTCTCGCTCTGGTTTCCGCCGCACCAGTTCGCGACCGTCTCGGGCATCCTGATGGGCGTCGGGGCCTCGGGAGCGCTCTTCGCCGCCACGCCGCTGGCATACCTGAACGAGACCTTCGGATGGCGGGCGGTCTTCGCCGGAGGGGCGCTGGTGATCGCGGCGAGCGCGCTGGTCATTCTCATCTTCGCCCGTAACGCCCCGCCGGGAGCGGCGTGGCCGTCCGCGGACTCCAACGGCGACGGGCTCATGCGCGTGTTCGGCAGCGGACGCTTCTGGCGCATCGCGGCGCTGAACTTCTTCATGTGCGGCGGGCTGCTCGGGATACAGGGGCTCTGGGCGGGGCCGTACCTTTACGACGCCGCCGGCCTGGGGAGCATCGCCGTCGGCAACTTACTACTACTCATGGGCATCGGGGTGGTCGCGGGGTACGGAGCCATCGGCTGGCTGGCCGACCGGCTGGGTGTGGCCCGCGTCGTGCTCGCGGGTTGTGCGCTCTTCGCGCTCTGCCAGCTCGCCCTGGCACTCCGGGCTCCGCTCGCGCTGCTCCCGGCGCTCTACTTCCTCTTCGGCTTCTTTGGCGGGGCGGGAGCGGGGCTCTTGATACACGCCCGCACCGCTTTCCCGCCGGGGATGACCGCCCGGGCCGTCTCCATGGTGAATCTGGCCGGCATCGCCGGCACCTTCCTCCTGCAGTGGCTCATCGGGGTGGTGGTGGACCTCTTCCCCGCCGACGCTGCGGGCCGGTACCCGCCCGAGGCCTACACCGCGGCCTTCCTGTTCACCGCCGCCGGGACGGCCGCCGCCACGCTCTTCTACCTGCCGCTGGCCCGCAAGACCGCCCGCACCGGGGAATAGCCGCTACCCGCTCTCCACGGTTATCTCAACCACCTCCGGCTCCGCCGAGAAGAGATCCCGGCGGAAGCTCTCGTGGTCCGGCCAGTCGCGTTTGAGTACGAGCCGGCGGAGCAGCGTGAAGCGGGATGGAGACTCACCGAACGGGAACGGCTGCGCGCGCACGCGCCAAGGGGCGGCCGGCGCGAGCTTCAGGTCCACCCGCCCGGCGGAGTAGTCTACCGGCACGTCCTCCAGCGAGGCCGGCTCGCCGCCCTCCAGGTCGTTCATGCAGAAGTAGAGCGAGAGACGGTCGTAGACCTGGAGCAGCCGGTAATTGGTCCAGAGCCGGGTCTCGTCCAGCCCCATCTCTTCCACCAGCCGGCCGCGGTGCGCCTCCTGTTCCCGCACGAATTCGTCTACCAGGTCTTGGGCGGAGGCGGCTCCGGTCAGCGGCGGCGACTCCTCGCCTGCATAGCGGCCCTTGTACAGCCCCGCGCCGTGCATTGAGACCAGCAGCCCGGCGTACCGGTCTTCCTCGGAGACGGCGGCGATGGCCGCCCTGTACAGGTGCAGGTGCACGGCCACGTCGCGGTCCAGGAAGTTCTGCGGCCTCCCTTCGTCGTCCAGGCGCGGCGCGCGCTCCCAGACGCTCCAGCCGTCGTCGTGGCGGAAGGCGGCGATCTTCATGGGCTCGAACGGCTCCGGGCGGGCGAACCGCTCGTTACCCCAGCGCTCCGCGAGCTGGCCGGAGAGGGTGGCGTGGTCGGTCTGGAAGACGATCTGGTAGCCGTCTCCGGCGTCGCGAACTATCATCGTTTTGCTAGCTCTCCCATCCGCTTCAGATACTGCAGCGCCTCCTCGATAGATACCACGTCGCCGTACTTGGCGTCTATGTCGTAGAGGCTGGCCTCGTGAGCATCCGGGTTGCGGTCACCCACCGCTTCGCGCGGGACGACGGGGCGGAAGCCGTGCTGGAGGGCGTCGACGGCGGTCGCCCGGACGCAGCCGCTCGTCGAGGCGCCGGTGATGATCAGGGTGTCCACCCCCGCCGCGGTAAGCAAGGCTCCGAGCGGCGTCCCGAAGAAGCCCGAGGCGAAGAGCTTGTTCAGTACGGGTTCGGAGGCGCGCGGGGCTATTCGCGGGTCGATCTCGGCCCACCGGCTCCCGGCCTCCAGGGTGAGGAGGGCGGGCACCTTGTCTATGAACGCGGCGGCGGTGAGCCTGTCGCTCTCCTGGTAGGCGATGGTCGTGAAGACGACCGGGATCTCGGCCTCCCGCGCGGCATCCAGCAGCCTCCGGATGTTCTCTACAGGGCCGTCGAGGTCGCAGGCCAGCGGCGACTCCGGGTCGGTGAAGCCCAGGGTCATGTCGATGACGGCGAGGGCGGGGCGGCGCCCGAAGCCGCCGCGTCCGCCGAAGCCCTCTATGTGCATCCGCTCACCCCCTGCCGTTGGCTCGAGCGGCGCCGAGCTCGTGCGAGAGCCACTCGTTGAACTTACGGCGCGTCTCGGCGATGACCCGTCGCTGCTCCTCGAGCGGAGGAAGGTCGCCGTGGTCGAAGGCGGGCAGTTCGGGACGGGCGCTCCTTATCTGCTCGCGCCGCGACTCTGTAGCCGCCGCGTCCACGGAGCCGTCTTCGCCTATCACGACCCCGTACTCGCTCCCGGCGGCCTCGCGACTGACGAGGCCCCAGCGGACGTCCCTGGCGACGGCCTCGGGGTCGCGCTCGAGCGGGTCGCCGACGCCTCCGGCCCCCGCGGTCTCGAAGACGAGCCGGTCCCCCTCGAAGACCGGGACGTCGCTCACCTTGGAGGGGAGCTCCACCGACGCGCCGCTCTTGCGGATCAGGGTCTTCTTTGAGGGGGCGCCGGGCCTGCCGCCGGCCACCCCGTAGGGATAGGTGTGGTGGCGGTCGTCCTGGTAGGTGATGCGCCCGTTGGCGAGGAAGCGGTAGACCTTCCTTATCCCGCAGCCGCCGCGGAACTGCCCCGCGCCGCAGGAGTCGCGGCGGGCGGCGTACTCCTCGACGATCATCGGGTAGTAAGTCTCCATGTACTCGGCGGGGACCGCGAGGAACTCCGGCCACCAGGAGTGCCCGTCGAGGCCGTCCTTGCCGGGGATCGCCGGGATGCCGCCGTACAGGATCTCCATCGTCTGGAACGGCTCGCCGCTCTTCTTCACGCCGGAGTAGACGAAGTTGGGGCTCGTGCCGTAGGAGCCCGAGACGTTGAAGCCTATCGCCTTGGCGTAGACCGCGCCGAGCACGTCGAAGAGGCGGGCCATGACGACGAGGCGGTTAGAGAGGGGAGCGGGCTCTACCGGGCGCAGGACGGAGCCCTCGGGGATGTTGACCTTTATGACGTCGGAGTAGCCGTCGTTGAAGAGGATCGTGGGGTCGACGGCGGAGATCAGGAAGACGCCGGCGAACATCTGGAACATCCGGTGGTTGAGGAGGAAGTTGACGGGGCCGGGGACCTGGGCGTCGGTCCCGGTCCAGTCGAGGTGCAGCGTGTCCCCCTCGCGCCACATGGCGAGCTTGAGCTTTATGGGGCCGTTGCCGAGGCCGTCGTCGTCTGTGTAGTCCTCGAACTCGAAGCGCTCGCCCTCGGGGATGAGCTGGCGCATGAGGTTTATGATGCTGGTGCGCGTCCTGTCGAGCAGCGCGTCGCACGCCTCCAGGTAGGTCTCTTTGCCGAAGCGGTCGCAGATGTCCTTTACCCTCTGCGCGCCCGCCGCCGTGCCCGCGGCTATCGCCATGATGTCCGCGCGGGTCTCGCGCGGGGTGCGGGAGTTGTGGCAGAAGAAGCGCAGGACCTCCTCGTTCAGCCTGCCGCCGTCGTAGAGCTTGACGGGCGGCATCCGGACGCCCTCCTCGTAGATCGAGCGGGCGTCGATGGGGATGGAACCGGCGGTCTTGCCGCCGACGTCCATCAGGTTGCCCCACTGCAGGGCGTAGCCGACGTGGTCGCCCTCGTAGAAGATCGGGCGCACCAGCAGGATGTCCGGAAGGTGGGAGGTGCTCCCCTCCATCATGTACGGGTCGTTGAGGGCGATAACGTCGCCGTCCTTGAGGTCCTCTGCCTTGTAGGGCGAGTTCTCAAGGACGGTGTCCACGGGACTTCCGAACTGGCCGACGACCATGCGCCCCTGCCGGTCGGCGATGAGGGGGAACTCGTCGGCCTGCTCGCGGATGATCGGGCTGACGGCCGTGGTGACGAGCACCCGGTCCATCTCGTGGCGGATGTTCTTGAGGGCGTTCTCGATGATATCGAGGGTGACGTTGTCTATGTTGTGCTCCCGGACGAAGTCCGGAAGCTCCTGCCTCTCGTGCAGCACCATCTCTCTTTAGGCCTCCTCGATCAGGATGTTCCCGAAGCGGTCCACCGCGCCCCGGTAGCCGGGTTCTATGACCGTCGTGGTGTCGTCCTGAACCACGACGGCAGGACCTTCCACGGTGTGGTTGGGTCTGAGCCTGCCGCGGTCGTAGATGGGCGTCTCCATCCACTCCCCGCCGAAGTACACCCTCTCGGTGCGCAGCACGGCCTCCGAGGCGTCTGCCCCGGCGCCGTCCTCGCTCTCGACGAGGCTCACGCCCCTTATGGTGCCGCGCCCGACGACCCGGACGGTGGCGATCTCGAGGGGCGAGTCCGGAAGCTCGAAGTTGTAGCGCTGGCGGTGGGCCTCCTCGAAGCGTTCGCGCAGGAAGGTCGAGTCCTCGCCGGTCAGCTCGTCGAGCTCGAAGCGGCAGGGGATCTGGATGTTCTGCAGGTAGTAGCGGCAGTCGGCGTACAGGTCGAAGCGCTTCCCTTCCTCCTCCACCCCCTCGCCGTCGAGCCACTCGTTCGCCTGGGCTATAAGCCTCTCAACGGTCGCCCTGAGCTCAGCGGCCGGCGTCTCCTCGGCGGTGCGCAGGTAGGTCTCGGGGAACTCGTTCTGGATGTCCGAGGAGAGGAAGCCGAAGGCGCTCATCACGCCCGGGGTCGGCGGCACGATAACGGAGTGCGACCGGATCAGGCGCCCGAGGGCGTTGGCGTGCATCGGCCCGGCCCCGCCGAAGGCCACGAGCCCGAACTCCCGCGGGTCGTGGCCGCGCTCGACGCTCACGACGCGAAGCGCGGCGTGCATGTTCTCGTTGACGATCTCCAGGATCGCCTCCGCCGCCTCCTCGACGCCCATCCCGAGCCGCTCGGCGACCTTGCCGACCGCGCGCCTGGCGGCCTCCTCGTCCATCTCCAGCGTGCCCCCCAAAGCCACGCCCGGCGGGATGCGGTGGAGCACGACGTTCGCGTCGGTGACGGTCGGCTCCTCGCCGCCGCGCCCGTAGGCCGCCGGTCCCGGGTCGGCCCCCGCACTCGCCGGGCCGACCTGCAGCGCGCCGCTCGCGGAGACGAAGGCGATCGAGCCTCCCCCCGCGCCGACGCTGTGGACGTCCACCGCCGGGCTCTTGAACTGGAAGTAGCCGAGCCGGATGTCACGGCGCACGGGCGTCTCCCCGTTCAGGCACAGCGAGACGTCCGTGGAGGTCCCGCCCATATCGAAGGTGAGGATGTCTTTGATGCCGATCTCGCGCGCCAGGTACGCAGACCCCGTCACGCCCCCCGACGGCCCGGAGAGAGCGATCTGTATGGGGCTCTCCGCGACCGCCTCGGTGCTCATCGCCCCGCCGTCGGAGCGGACGATGGAGAGCGCTCCCCCGAAGCGCCGCTCGCGGATGCTCCTCTCGAAGTTGCGCATGTAGAGCATCGTGCGCGGCTGGACGGCGGTGTTCACCACGGTCGTCAGCGTGCGCTCGTACTCGCCGTACTCCTGCCCGATGTCCGCCGAGATCGAGACCGAGAGGTCCGGGTACATCTCGCGCACGATCTCGCGCGCCCGCCGCTCGTGCGCCGGGTTGACGTAGGAGTTGAGGAAGCCGATGGCGAGCGACTCGACGCCCCGGCCCACGAGCCTCTCCACGGCCTCGCGCACCTCGCCCTCGTCGAGCGGCACCAGGACGCCGCCGTCCGGGCCGATGCGCTCGTTGATGCCGACGGTGTCCGTCGGGTCTGCTGGCGGGTCGGGCTTCTGGAGCGACATCCAGCCGTAGAGCGGGCCCGGCGTCCAGGCGCGGGCGAGGAGCAGGATCTGCTCGTGGCCCTTCGTCGTAAGCAGCCCCACGCGCGAGCCGGTGTTCGTGAGGATCATGTTCGTCACCACGGTCGTACCGTGGAAGAGGAGGTTGAGGTCCTCGAAGGAGATCCCCACCTTCCGGCAGACCGTCTCTATCCCCTCCACCACCCCTCTCGACGGATCGTCGGGCGTCGAGAGGACCTTGCCCTCGGTCAGCTCCCCACTCTGCTGGTCGAAGATCAGAACGTCGGTAAACGTTCCGCCCACGTCCACGGCCACGTTGTACGCCATATACTCTCCTTCCAAAATCTAACCGCCGGCTCAGACCACCGGCGCTTACCCCACCCGACGATCCCCATCTCTCCCCGCTCTCACCCGGCCACGGGCGCGAAGCCGCCGGCCTTGTAGACACGCCCCGGAAGCTCTTTACCTAGCTGCTCTGCGAGCCACGAGGCAACTTCTATGAGGGAACCGAGATCTATACCGGTCTCATATCCCATTCCGTGCAACGTGTAGACGAGGTCCTCCGTTGCTATGTTGCCCGTAGCCCTCGGCGCGAACGGACAACCCCCCGTACCCCCGACCGAGGCGTCGAGCACCTCGGCCCCAGACTCCAGGGCCGCCAGGGCGTTGGCGATGCCCGTGTTGCGCGTGTCGTGGAAGTGGCATCCGACCTTGACCCCGAGGCCCTTCACTCCTTCCACCAGCTCGCGCACCTGACCGGGCACCCCCACCCCGATGGTGTCGGCGAGCACCAGCTCGCCGGGCATCTCCTGGGCCACCTCCGCGGCTATCTCGAGTACCCGCTGCGCCTCCACCTTCCCCTCAAACGGACAGCCGAACGCCACGCTGAGCGTTACCCCAAACCGGAGGCCGTCCTCTCTGGCGCGCCGGGCGAGCTTCCCGGAGAGCTGTATGGCCTCCTCAACTGTGGTGTTCTGGTTGCGTCTTGCAAACGTCCCGGTGACGGGGAAGGCGTAGCGAACCTCGTCCACCCCGGCGGCGACGGCCCGGTCGTAGCCCTTCTCGTTGAGCACCAGCCCGGCGTATATCACTCCCTCCCTGCGGCGCAGCCCGGACATCACCTCCTCCGCCCCGGCCATCTGCGGCACCAGTCTGGGATGGACGAAGCTTGCAGCCTCGATCCTGCTCAGCCCAGCCTCGGCCAGCCGGTTACACAGCTCCGCCCGCACCTCCGGAGATAGAACTTTCTCCTCGTTCTGCAGGCCGTCGCGCGGCCCCACCTCGACTACCCCGACGCGCATTAGATGACCCCCCGTTCTTTGAGCGTACTCTGCTCCTTCCCGCTCAACCCGAGCAGCTTCCCGTATACCTCTTCGTTGTGCTGGCCTAGAGCCGGGCCGGTCCAGCGGACCTCGCCGGGCGTCCCGGTCAGGCGCGGGACGACGTTCTGCATCGGGACCTCGCCTATCTCGGGGTCCTCGACCCGGATGATGTTCTCCCGGGCCGCGTAGTGCGGGTCCTCCATCATGTCCCGGGCGGTGAAGATCTTGCCCGCCGGAACCCCGGCCTCGACCATGGTGTCGAGCACCTCTTCGGCGGTGCGTTCCCCGGTCCACTCCGAGATCTTGGCGTCCAACTCCTCCATGTTCTCGCCCCGCGCGTGGTGCGTGGCGTACTTGGGATCATCAGCCCACTCCGGATGCCCGAGCGCCTTCGCAAGCCTCCTGAAAACAGTGTCGGCGTTACCCGCGATGAGCACGTAGTCCCCGTCTTTTGTAGGGTAGATGTTGGAGGGCGCGACGAAGGGCAGCACGCTGCCGGTGCGGCCCCGGACATGCCCGGTGAGGGCGTACTCGGGAATCGTGCTCTCCATCAGCGCCAGCACGGCCTCGTAGATCCCGACGTCCACCACCTGTCCCAGCCCGCCGTTGTGCTCCCGGTGGTATAGGGCGGTGAGCGCGCCCAAAGCCCCGAAGGTCGCCGCCAGCGAGTCGCCCAGGGAGATCCCCACCCGGGGCGGCGGCCGGTCCGGGAAGCCCGTCACGTGCCGGATGCCGCCCATAGCCTCGCCGATGGCCCCGAAGCCGGCCCTGTCTCTGTACGGCCCGGTCTGCCCGAACCCGGAGACGCGCACCATTACAAGGCCGGCGTTGATCTCCCGCAGCTTCTCGTAGCCGAGGCCCCACCTCTCCATCGTGCCGGGCCGGAAGTTCTCGACCAGCACGTCGGCCTCGGCTACCAGCCTCCGGGCCAGTTCCTGCCCCTCGGCCTCGCGCAGGTTGAGCGTCACGCTCTTCTTGTTGCGGGCGATGACCGGCCACCAAAGAGTACGCCCCTCCTTGCGGTGCCGGCCCCACTCCCGCATCGGGTCGCCCTTGCCGGGCGGCTCCACTTTTATGACCTCCGCCCCGAAGTCCCCGAGCAGCTGGCCACAGAACGGCCCGGCCAATAGACTCCCCATCTCTACGACCCGCACTCCCTCCAGCGGCCGCTTACCTCTCATTCTCTCGCTCCTCCTCCAGGGCCCGGATGACGAAGTCCCGGCCCTCGTAGACGTGCTCGCGCATCACGATCTCGGCCCGCTCGGCATCCCCCTGTTCGAGCGCCCGCAGGATCTGGCGGTGGTAGTGATTCGAGATGAACCGCTCCTCGGGCGTGTACCAGAAGAACGCCTTGAAGACCAGCGGCAGCTGGACGGTGCGCTGCACCAGATGCCGGAGCCGCCGGTTGCGGCTGGCCTCGACTATGGCGCCGTGGAAGTCGTTGTTGAGCCGTACGAGACACCGGATCTCCTCCTCCCGGTCGCCGAAGCCGCCGGGCTTTACGCTCTCCATCTGCTCACAAAGCGCTCCCAACCGCTCCAGCTCCTCCGCCCGGATGCGGGCGGCAGCCCGCCGCGCAGCATGCCCCTCCAGCACAGCCCGCAGATCGTAGATGTCCCAGACCTCCTCAATGGTGAACCCACAGACCATGGCACCCCGGTTGGGCGCTATCTCCACGAGCCCCTCGGCCTCGAGCATCGCAAGAGCCTGCCTGACCGGAGTCCGGCTTACCCCCAGACGCCGGGCCAGCTGCTCCTCCACAAGCCGCTCGCCCGGACCATACTCCCCGACCAAGATCGAATGCCGGATGCTCTCCAGAACTCCCGAACGCCCCCCGTCCCGCAGAGCCTCACTCACCACCCAGACCCCACCCCGCATAGCGCCCGCGCCGCCAAACCGGACGAAAAACCGCCCGAACTTCCAGCCCCCCGGCCGGGAAAGAAGAACCCAAGATATCCTCGCTCCTCCGTTACACTCACTCCCCGTATGCGGCCCTTGCCTCCAGACCGCAAGGCTATTGTATACAATCATACCTGTGCGGCAACATTCGTGTCAAGAGTCCGGGGAGAAATTTCCTATATATGCCGCTTAATTATGGGTGTACTCCCGGTCGGACGGTGAAGATGGGTGGGAGACCGTCAAGGGTTGTATACAAAAGTCGGGGATGGGGGTGCCTGCGCTCTCACCGGTT
This sequence comes from Rubrobacter taiwanensis, assembly GCF_004337705.1. Taxonomy (GTDB): domain Bacteria; phylum Actinomycetota; class Rubrobacteria; order Rubrobacterales; family Rubrobacteraceae; genus Rubrobacter_C; species Rubrobacter_C taiwanensis. The sequence continues at coordinate 38,307 of NZ_SKBU01000013.1, read as the reverse complement.
CTGAAGACGGGCTAGTTTGGGAAGAGCGAGATCAGGGCGGGCACGACAACGATAATGGTGCTGAGGCGCACCAGGTGTATGAAGGCGACGACCACCGTGTTGGCACCGGCCGAGCTTGCGGTGGCGATCACCTCGCCCATCCCGCCGGGTGCGGCGGCGAAGGCGGCGGTCAGGTTATCTTGGCCGAAGAGGCGGGCGAGCAGGAGGCTCATTGAGATCCAGAGCAGCATCTGGGCAGAGATGAGGATGGCTCCGGCTCCGGCGAGCGAGACGAGTTCGGCGAAGAACTCCGCCGAGAGGCCAAGCCCGATAACCATTCCCCCGAGCAGCTGCACTCCGAGTCCGTACTGGCGCACGGGGACGGGGTTCTCCGTCAGCAGGCGGAAGGCGGCCGAGCCGGCCAGGGCCCCGATCACGCCCCCGGCCGGGATGGAGATCAGGAGGCCCGCAGTGCCTCCTGCTGCCCCGGCCGCCGTGGCCAGTCCCAGCCGCCGCCAGTCTCCTCTGCTCTCGCTCCAGAGGGGCGGTGCGCTGCGCCTGGTTCCGGACTCCTTACGGTTCAGGTAGGCCAGCAGGAGGTTGATCCCCGCGATGGCCGTCAGCAGCCGGGCGAGGTGCACCGCCGCGACGGCCGCCCCGTCAGCGCCGAAGGCGGCGCTCACCACCACTATCTCCGTCAGCCCGCCGGGTGCGGCGGCGAAGAGAGCGGTGACCGGGTCGAGGGAGGTCAGCCGCGCAGCCACGAGCGCCGCCGCGACGCCCACGGCGATCATGGCCGCCGAGACCAGGACTGCCGGCGCCAGCGAGCGTACTCCCGAGCGGATCGCGCCCCGCGACATGCGCAGGCCCACCATGATGCCGACCATGACCTGCAGCACCGCGTTCGCCTCCGGCGGAGCGGGGACCGGCGGCAGCCCCATGGCGACCTTCCCCAGCCCCATTCCCGCCAGAGCTCCCGTGAGAACTCCGGCGGGCAATCCCAGCCGGTATCCTGCCACGGCTCCTGCCAGGCCGAGCAGTAAGCTCAGGATGAGTCCGAAACCGATGAGAGATCCCTCCTCCGGCCGGACCGGTCAGCCGCGCCCGAACTCCTGGGCCTTGAAGCGCCGGCCCGTCACTCCCCGCGAGTCGTCGGAGGCCAGATAGAGGAAGACGTCCGTGTTTTCTTCGGGCGGGATGCGGGTCATGGGGTCCTCGTCCGGGTAGGCGGCGGCCCGCATCTCGGTGCGCATCCCGCCCGGGTCCACGGAGTTGACCCGGATGCCGCGCTCCTGGAGCTCGGCGGCCAGGATCTGGGTCAGCCCCTCCAGACCGAACTTGCTCACCGAGTAGGCCCCCCACTTCGCCCGGCCCTCAACGCTCACGCCGCTGGTGACGTTCACGATCGAACCGCCCTCGGGCATGTGCGGGATCACGGCCTTAGAGACCAGGAAAGGACCGGTCAGGTTCGCCTCCAGCACCGCCCGCCACTCGTCCTCAGGGTACTCCACTATCTCGACCCGCGGGCCCAGGATGCCAGCGTTGTTGTATAGAACGTCTATCCTCCCGAAGCGCTCCGCCGCTTCCGAAACCATACGCTCCACGAACCCGCTGTCGGTCACGTCCCCCGGAGCCTGCATCACGCGGACACCGAAGCCGGTGGCCTCCACGGTCACCGGCTCCAGCGACTCCGCGCTCCGGGAGTTGAGGACGAGATCCGCCCCTTCCCGCGCGCAGGCCAGCGCCAGCGCCTTGCCAAGCCCCCGGCTCGCCCCGGTTATGAGAACGGTCTTGCCTTCCAGCATCTCTACTCCTATCGGTCGAGCACAGCAACGCCCACCAGTTTAAACCCTCCCATCCCGGGACCGCTCATGCAAAACCGCCCCGCATGGCGTATAAAGGGGGATGATGTTTGCGTCGCCCACACACCGGACGGAGGTCTGATGTCGCGCGAGACGGCGCCCCCCGCCTGGACCCGCCAGCCCGGAGCCCGCTGCCGGGCCATAGAACATCTGACCCGGCTGGAAGGGCTGCAGGAGTTCGAAACGTTCGCCGGGCTGGGCGAGGAGTTCTTCCAGGCATTGGCAGGTGCGGTTACCGCACTGGAGGTCGGCGAGGGCACCTCCATCTACCGCGAAGGCGAGCCTTCGGGGAGCGTGTACCTGCTGCGCGAGGGACGGATCAAACTCTACCGCACCTCCCGCCGGGGAAGAGCCCAGATCCTGAACGTCCTCGGAGACGGCTCCGTGCTGGGACTCTCAGCCTCGCTCGAAGGCGAACCCCGCAGCCACGGCGCAACCGCCCTCACCGACTGCGGGCTCTACGTCATCTTCCACAACGAACTGACGGATATAATGCAGCGCTTCCCGGGCGCCTCCGTGCGGCTCTCCCGGGTGCTGGCACGCGAGGTCCGCGAACTGGAAGAGCTCGTCGGAGATCTGGTCTTCCACAGCGCTCCCCAACGCGTGGCCCGAATGCTCCTGAAACTCGCCACCGAAGAAGGCCGGGTGACCAAACAGGGCGTGGTCTTCGAACCCTCCCTCAGCCGACACGAGATGGCCGAAGCGACCGGTATCTCACGCGAAGCCCTCTCCCGTACACTCTCCCGGCTCGCCAGAGAAGGCATCCTCGCCCTGGACGGTAAGTCCATCATCATCCTCGAACCCGCCGGCCTGCGGGCGCGTACCGGAGACCCCTAGCAAAGCCGGGGTTGCAACACAGCCACATACCCGCTATGCTCCCTCTTGATAACGGTTGTCAGTAGCGCCCCGGATCTCCGGGCGGTCTGTTCTGCGTGATCTGGATCACGGTTCCTCATGACCCGGGTCATGATCTCGGTTGACGGCCGTCAATGGCCGGTGGTCATCTCTCTTCCGGTGCGGTAATGTCCGGGCAGGGAGAGTTGCAGGCGGAGTGCGAAGGAGGCCGGATTGACATACGTGATCACCGAGCCGTGCATCGGGACCAAGGACCAGAGCTGCGTGGAGGTTTGCCCGGTCGACTGCATCTACGACGGTGGTGAGAAGTTCATCATCAATCCGGAGGAGTGCATCGACTGCGGGGCCTGCGAGCCGGAGTGCCCGGTGGAGGCCATCTACCCGGAGGACGAGGTTCCCGAGGACCAGGAGAAGTACATCACCGAGGCCGAGGAGACCGACTTCGACGCTCTGAGGTAGCCGGGCTCGCCTGAGTTTTTAGGGGAGCGGCCCCGCGAAGGGCCGCTCTCTCTATCCTCTCAGGCCGCCGAGGGGGCCGACCCGGACCCCGTCCCGGCCCTGGCCGTCGGGGAGCGAGATCTCGCCCAGCCGCAGCAGCGAGCGCTGCAGGTAGTGGCGCATCACGTTCTCGGAGATGGGAGAGCGGAGCAGCCGCTCCACGTGCGGCTCGCACACGCGGAACTCGGTCGCGAACTCCACCAGAGTACCGGAGCCGTTCGGCCGGATCCGGCACTCCCCCCAGCCGTCGAGTACGGAGACGTACGACCAGCGCAGGTGCCGCGGGGCCTCGGTCTCCTCCAGAACGCTCACCACTCTGCGCCGGACCCCCAGCACCGAGACCTCCCACTCGGAGACCATGCCGGGAGAATTCGGAGGTTCGGACTGGCGCAGGATCTCCACGCCTCTGACGCCCGCCGCCCACTCCGGGAACCTCTGTGCGTCCAGCACGGCGGCGTAGACCCGCTCCGGCGCGGTGGGGACCAAGAGGCTCGCCCCGATCCGCCGGCGCTCCGCACCGTTCTTACTGCTCGCATCCATGCCCGCGGAATTATATCTATACTGGCCTCATGGCCGAAGAACCCTGGAAGACCCTGCGAGAACGGCACCTTTACCGCAGCCCCTGGTGCTCCTTCCGGCTGGACGAGGTGCTCCTGCCGGACGGCCGGATCATCGAGTACGGCACGCTGGAGAGCGGGGGCTTCGCCGCCGTCGTCCCGGTGACCGACGACGGCGGTGTGGTCCTGGTGCACCAGTTCCGCCAGCCGGTCGGGGGTTTCGTACTGGAGCTGCCCGGCGGGGGTGTGGACCCCGGTGAAGATCCCGCCGCGGCCGCGGAGCGCGAGCTCTTCGAGGAGACCGGCTACCGGGCCGAAGAGCTGATCCACCTGGCCTCCGTTCACACCAGCATCGGGCGCAGCACGGAGGTCTGCCACCTCTTCCGCTGCCGGGCCGTGCGGGAGGAGTCCGGCCCGCACCCGGAACCGGGCGAGTTCGTAGAGCCGGTGGAGCTGCCGCTGGAGCGTGCGCTGGAGCTGGCGGCCTCGGGCGAGATCACGGCCGCCACAACCGTGCTGGGCCTGATCTGGACCCGGCTCCAGCAGTTCGGGAAAAACCTTCGCCCACAAGATGCGGGATGACACGCAGCGGAAGGGAGTGAACCCCCACAATATGTGCCGATCGCTCCTCCCGGCGGCCCCCGGCCGCCGCCAGCCCCCTGTTATAAACTTCGTGGTTAGCACCATGTGCGGACGGGACTCGAAACCATGAACTCCCGCACCCGGTGCCCCCGCTGCCGCCGGACGGTTCCGGGAGAGGCGGTCTATTGCGACCGCTGCGGCGCCCTGCTGGAGGAGAACGTCCCCCCCGGACGCCGGCGGCTTAGGCCCTGGGTATACGTGGCGGCGGCAGCGGCGCTGCTGGCGTTGCTGGGGAGCAGTATCGCGGGCATGTACGCGCTGTTCGGGGAGGAGCCGGGCTCCATCCCTCCGGCTCCGCCGGAGATCAGCCTCTCCACGCCCCGGGAGGTGGAGCTCTCGGACTCAGGCGGGGTGCGGCTCGCCGCCGAGGTAAGCCAGATCGTGGAGCGGGGCCGGGTCGCCTTCACCGTGGACGGCGAACCCCTAGCCGAGGACGCCGCATCTCCCTACGCGGCAGAGTGGCGCCCCGAAGAACCCGGGGAGTACGAACTCGGCGCGATCCTGCGGGATACCTCCGGCCGCGAGCTCGCCTCGGATACCATCAGGGTCACGGTGCGGGAGGCGGAGGCACCGCCGCCGGAGGTGAGCTTCACGAGCCCGCAGGACCGCTCGGTGTTCGGGCCGGGGCAGCCGGTCCCGGTAAGTGCGGTCGTCGAGTCCCCGCTGGAGATAGAGCACGCGGTGGTGACGGCGAATGGGCGGGAGATCTGGGCGGGCTCCGGGCCTGAGATCTCCTTCCTCTGGACGCCGCGCGAGCCCGGCTACCACACGCTGCAGGCCAGCGCAACCGACGAGCGGGGCCAGACCGGCGAGTCCGGTGCTCTGGGAGTGCGTATCCCGGTGCCCGCTCCGGAAGAGCCCGCAGCGGATGCCGGAGATGCGGTGGCATCCCACTACGCCCTGATCGGCGCGCGCGACTTCGCGGGAGCCTACTCCCACTTCAGCCCGGACTTCCGGCAGCGGGTGCCGCGGGAGGGCTGGATCCGCAGCCAGCGCTCCTACGCTATCCGCAGCTCAACGATAAACTCCCTGGAGGTGGAGAGCGTGGAAGGTGACGTCGCCGTGGTCACCGTGGATGTGAGCTTCACCGACCGCACCGGCACCCCGCGCTTCCTCATAACCTGGCGGCTGGTGCGGGACGGGGAGCGGTGGCTGCTGGACGAACAGCTCTCCGCCGAGCGCCTCCAGGGTATATAATCCCCTCCAGGACCGCTAACCGGGGAGCCGCGAGGCTGAGAGGGTGCCGGAAGGCACCGACCCGTTGAACCTGATCCGGGTAATTCCGGCGCAGGGAGGCTCAGAGCGGCGGCCTTCCCGGCAAACGGTGCATTCGGCAACCTCCGGGAGGGTTCGATGAAGCGAGTGATGAGCATCGCCACCAGCGACTCCGGCGCGGGGGCCGGGATCCAGGCCGACCTGAAGGCCTTCCTGCGCTGCGGGGTCTACGGTACGACGGCCATAGTGGCTGCCACGGCCCAGAACACCGTCGAGGTCACCGATATCCACCCCTTCCCGCCGGAGGTCGCGGTCCGGCAGATAGAGACCGTCGTCTCGGACATCGGAGCCGACGCCGTGAAGACCGGCATGCTGTTCAACGCCGGTATCATCTCTGCCGTGGCGGGCACCATCCGGCGGCTGGAGCTGCCGAACCTGGTCGTGGACCCGGTAATGGTCGCCGAGAGCGGCGCGGTCCTGCTGGAGCCTGAGGCCGTCGGCACCTACCGCGAGGAGCTCTTCCCGCTCGCCACCGCCATCACGCCCAACCTGAACGAGGCGTTCGCCCTCATCGGAGAGGAGCGGGACGAGAGCAGGATCGAGGACTGCGCCAGAGCCTTGTACGAACTCGGACCCCGGGCCGTCATCATCACCGGCGGGCACACGGAGTCCGGCGCGGACCTCCTCTACGACGGCGAGCGGTTCACCCGCATAGAGGGGCCGGTGCACGCCGCGAACAACACCCACGGCGCGGGCTGCACGCACTCCTCGGCGCTGGCGAGCTTCCTCGCCCGGGGTATGGATCTTGAGGAGGCCGCCCGTAACGCCCGCCGCATCGCGAGCGAGGCCGTGAAGTACGGGCTGGGCGAGATCGGGAAGGGAGCCGGCCCGGTCCACGCGCTGGGGGCGATCCTGGAAGGAGCAGACCTGTGAGAGCCGGGGAGGCGCTGGAACGTCTGTCTGCAGAGGGGCCGCTGGTGCACCACATAACCAACTACGTGACGGTGAACCTGGTCGCCAACGTAACCCGCTGTACCGGGGCGCTGCCCGTGATGGCCCACGCCGCCGCCGAGGTGGAGGAGATGGAGGAGGCGGCCTCCGCCCTCGTCATAAACATCGGGACGCTGGACGAGGCCCTGGTGGAGTCCATGATCCTGGCCGGCCGGCGCGCCAACCGGCGCGGCATCCCGGTGGTGCTGGACCCGGTGGGAGCCGGGGCCACCTCCCTGCGCACCGAGACCGCCGGGCGCCTGCTCTCCGGGCTGGAGATAGCCGCCATCTGCGGCAACGCCGGGGAGATCTCCACCCTCGCCGGGCTCGCCGCCGAGGTCCGGGGGGTGGAGAGCATCTCCGGCGACCCGCTGAAGGCCGTCCGCCTCGCAGCGGAGAAGCTCTCCGCAACCGTGGCGGCGACCGGTCCCACCGACTACGTGAGCGACGGCGAGCGGGTGCTGGCCGTCAGAAACGGGCATCCCCTGATGGGCCGCGTCGTGGGCAGCGGCTGCGCCGCCACCGCCGTCGTGGGCTGCTTCGCCGCAGCCGGCGGCGGGGACGCGGAGACCGTTGCCAACGCTCTGGCGTACCTCGGACGGGCCGGAGAGCTGGCCGCGCAGGACGCCACAGGTCCCGGAACCTTCGAGCCGCTCTGGCTGGACGCGCTGGCGGAGCTCGCAGCGTCCCCGGCAGGACTGGAGGCGAACCTCCGTATAGAAGAGGCCGCTTGAACCGCTCCGGAACCTTCACCCGGCGGCTGGTGCTGGCGGCCCTGTTCGCGGCGCTGGGGGTACTCCTCTCGCTCTTCGCCGTGCCCGTGGGCGGCGCGCGGGTGCTGCCGTTCCAGCACGCCATCAACGCCGTGGCCGGAGTCGTGCTCGGACCCTGGTGGGCGGCGGGCTCGGCGCTGGTCACCGCCATCCTGCGCATCTCGCTCGGCACGGGCAGCCTCTTCGCGCTGCCCGGCAGCCCCTTCGGCGCGGTAGCCGTCGGGCTCGCCTACCGCTACCTCCGGCGCGACGAGGCCGGGCTGGCCGAGCCGCTGGGCACGGTGCTCGTCGGAGCGCCGCTCGGCGCGCTGCTCATCGCGCCGGCGATGGAGGGCGCTGCCGGGGGCCTGATCGCCCTGGCCATAGCCTTCGCCCTCTCCAGCATTCCCGGTGCGATCATCGGCTACATCCTGCTCAAGGCCCTGCGGCGCACCGGCGCGCTCGGTCCCCGTCCCCGATGCTAAGATGCGCCTCAAGATGGCAGACGCGGCACTCAGAAACACGGATCACCGGCCATACCCCCCGCCGGAGAGCCCGTGGGTCATTCGCATGAGCTGGCACGACCTGCTCTTCATGCACTGGCCAGTCCCCGAGCGCAAGCTGCGGCCGCTCATCCCGCCCGCGCTAAAGCTGGACACATTCGATAACAACGCCTGGCTCGGGGTCGTGCCGTTCCGCATGAGCGGCGTCCGGCCCCGCCTCCTCCCGGATATGCCGGGGCTCTCCGCCTTCCCGGAGCTGAACGTGCGCACCTACGTCACCGCCGGAGACAGGCCCGGCGTGTGGTTCTTCTCGCTGGACGCACACAACCGGCCGGCCGTCCGTCTCGCCCGCGCCCTCTTCAGGCTGCCGTACTTCGACGCGGAGATGTCGTGCGAACCCGCCGGCGGCGAGGTCCGCTACCGCAGCGTCCGCACGCACCGGGGAGCGCCGCCGGCCCGTTTCGCAGCCCGCTACCGGCCGCTACGGAAGTTGCCGGAGAGCCGCCCCGGGACGCTGGAGCACTTCCTGACCGAGCGCTACTGCCTCTACGCCTCAGAACCGGGCGGGCGCCCGCTGCGGGCCGAGATCCACCACGAAGCCTGGCCGCTGCGCCACGCGGAGGCCGAGGTCGAAACGCTGGAGATGACGGGCCAGATCGGGGTCGAACTCCCGGACACCGCACCCGTTCTGCACTTCGCGCAGCGGCTCGACGTGGTAGCCTGGCTCCCCAGGAGGGTGAAGTCATGAACCCGAAGCAGCGCCTGCAAGAGTCCCGCCTGATACTGGTCACCGACCCCAGACCCGACCTCACGGACCGCGTCGCGGCCGCCCTGCGCGGCGGGGTGGACATCGTGCAGCTCCGGGACAAGCGCGCCGCGCGCGAGGAGCTGCTGCCGCTCGCGCGCGAGCTGAAGGAGCTGTGCGACCGCGCCGGGGCCCTCTTCACCGTCAACGACGACATCCGGCTCGCCCGGCTCTCAGGGACGGCCGGGGTGCACCTCGGCCAGGAGGACGACCCCGTCTCCCTGGCCCGCGACGTGCTCGGCCGGGACGCCGTCGTGGGCCGCTCGGCGGGGACGCTAGAGGAGGCTCTTGCGGCCGTGGAGGAGGGCGCGGACTACCTGGGAGCCGGCTCCGTCTACCCCACCCCCACCAAACCGGACGCGGACGTGCCCGGGCTGGAGTTTATCCGGGAGCTGGCCCGGCAGGACATCCCCGTGCCCTGGTTCGCCATCGGCGGCGTCACGCTAAAGACGGCAGAAGAGGTGGCCGCCGCCGGGGCGCCGGGATTCGCCGTCGTGCGCGCCGTCCTGGACGCCGCAGACCCGGAGGCCGCCGCCCGCGAGCTGCGCTCCTGCCTTGAAGGCTGACCTGGCAGGCGGCATCCTCCCCGTCCGGCCGGACGGCCGGTTCCTGCTCGTGCTGCGCCCCTCCGGGACCTGGGACCCGCCCGCGGGGCGCATCGCGCCGGGCGAGAGCTTCGAGGAGGGCGCGGTCCGGGAGGTCTACGAGGAGACGGGCCTGCTGGTGTCCCCGCAGCGCATCGCGGCCACCTGGGTCGGGGAGCGGCCGGGCGGCGAACGCCTGGCGAGCATCACCTATATCGGGCGCGCCCCGGAGGGCGGCGTGCGGCTCTCCGGAGAGCATCTGGACTACCGCTGGGTGACCGCGGCAGAGTGGCGCAAGCTTCCGAGCTGGTGGAGCGAGAGGGACATCCGGCGCGCCGCCCGCCTGGCGGCGCGGCTGCCGGAGGAGCCCCCGGAGCCCCCCCCGCCGCCCGCCGGCCCGGCGGCCGGCATAGCCTCGGCCAACCTGGGTGCGGGCGTGGTGCTGGTAGACCCGGAGCGCCGGGCGCTGCTTCTGCGCCGCCGCAAGCCCCCGGCCGGGCTCTGGGAGAATCCGGGCGGGATGCTGGAGCCCGGCGAGGACTTCGAAGCGTGCGCCCGCCGGGAGGCGCTGGAGGAGACCGGCATCCCCGCCGAGCCGGAGGCCGCCTGGTGGACGCGGGTCGAGCCCTGGCGGCACCCGGAAGACGAGGAGCTGTACGCCGGGGTGGGCTTCGTCGCCCGCTGCGCGGGCGGGGAGGTCAGGCTCGAGGGCTCCGCCCACGACGCCTGCCGCTGGGCGACCGAGGCGGAGTGGCGCAGGCTGCGGACCTGGTACACGCCGGAGGAGCTGGACACCCTCTGGGCTACCATAGACGAGCTGTGAACGAGTTCGAGGTCATAGCCCGCATCTCGGAGAGCCTGCCGCAGAAGCCCGCGGAGGTCGTGCACCCCATCGGGGACGACTGCGCCGTGCTGCGCCTCGGGGAGAAGCTGTGGGTGGCGGCGGCGGACATGCTCGTCGCCGGGCACCACTTCCGCAGCTGGGCGGAGCCGGAGGAGGTCGGTTACAAGGCCGTCGCGGTGAACGTCTCCGACGTGGCCGCGATGGGAGCCCTGCCCCGCTTCGTGCTCGTCTCCGGCGGTGCGGCGGACTCCGGGACCGCGCTCCGCTGCTTTCGGGGCGTGCTAGAAGCCTGCGCGGCGTTCGGCGTCTACCCTTTGGGCGGCGACACGACCCGCGCGGATCACCTCACGGTAGACGTAGCCATACTGGGCGAGCTGGAAGGCGGGCCCGTGCTGCGCTCTGGCGCCCGGCCCGGCGACGCGCTGGCGGTGACCGGCGAGCTCGGAGCCTCCGCCGCGGGTTTTCTGGCGCTGGAGGGAGGGGCGCGGGAACCGGAGCGCCTGGTGCGCAAGCACCTGCGGCCCGAGCCGCGCGTGGAGACCGGGCTGGAGGCCGCCCGGCTCGGCGTCCACGCCATGATCGACCTCTCCGACGGGCTCGCCTCCGACGCGCGCCACGTATGCGAGCAGAGCGGCACCGGCTGCCGGATAGATCTGGACCGCCTGCCGGTCGCGGCGGACACGCGGGAGTTCCTGCTGAGCCGGGGCAGCGAGCCGGAGCGGCTGGCCGCGACCGCCGGTGAGGACTACGAACTGCTCATCGCCGCCCCGCGGAAGACGCTGGAGGAGCTCGCCGCCCGGACCGACCCGCCGCTGACCGTCATAGGGGAGATCACGGAAGGCGGCATAGAGTTCCTGCGCGGAGCAGAGCGGGCGGAGCCGCTCTCCGGCTGGGATCACTTCGGATAGTTTAGCGCCCGCCGTACGGGGTACCTTTCCGTAAGAGCGAGCGAGGAAAGGGGGCGAGATGCCGTACAAGAACATCGGCGACCTGCCCGACAGCGTGCGGGAGCACCTGCCCAAACACGCGCAGGAGATCTACAAGGAAGCCTTCAACTCCGCGGAAGACCAGTACGGCGAAGAAGAGCGCGCTCACCGCGTGGCCTGGAGCGCGGTGAAGAACAAGTACCGCAAGGACGAGCGCACCGGCAAGTGGGTCTCCAAGGAGAGTTGAGGCCGCCAAACCGCTTCGGCCAGAAGAAACGACCCCCGGATCCCCCGGGGGCCGTACCCTTCGAGCGCTTGCAGGTATCCTTGGTCGTGGCACGCCGCCTGCAACTACCGGCGAGGCGGGAGGCTGACCCAGACCTGCAGGGCTTTCGCTGGACTAGGCCAGCACCACCTCGCCCAGAAGACACCCGCAACTACTGCTACTCGGTGCGTTGATCTGGATCACCTCCTTTCATCGTGCCTCACGACTACCGGAAGTGTACTACCCGCCACGCACCCGGACAAGGGCGTTAAGAAAATTTTAATTATGTTCAGAAAGGTACCGGCGCAGCAGGTCGAAGGCGCGGTTGGCGCTGCGCTCCCGGATGGCGGACCGCGAGCGCGCCCAGGCGGAGAGATCCAGGCGCTCGGTGATGACGCCCTCCCCGTGCGCCAGCCCGATCCAGACCAGCCCGACGGGCTTCTCCTCCGTGCCGCCCTCCGGCCCGGCGACGCCGGTGACCGAGAGGCCGTAGTCGGTGCCGGCCACCTCCCTCGCGCCCCCGGCCATCGCGCGGGCGACCGGTTCGCTCACGGCCCCGTGCTGCACCAGCAGCTCGTGCGGGACGCCGAGCAGGCGCTCTTTGGACTCGTTGGAGTAGGTGACGAAGCCTTCCCTGAAGTACGCGGAGGAGCCCGGCACGTCGGTCAAGCGCTTGGCCAGAAGACCGCCGGTGCAGCTCTCGGCCAGCGCGAGCGTCGCCCCCCGCTCCTGCAGCATCCGGCCCACCACGCTCTCCAGCGTATCGTCGTCGGCCCCGAAGTAGTACTTGCGGAGGCGGGAGAGGATCTCGTGCTCCACCGGCCGTATCTTCTCCTTAGCCTCCTCCTCGGTTCCGGCGCGGGCGGTTATGCGCAGCCGCACCCGTCCCTGACCGGCGAGCGGTGCGACCGTGGGGTCGGACATGTCCAGGAGATCCTGCACCCGCTCGGCCAGCGCGGACTCCCCGATCCCCACGAACCACAGCGTGCGCGAGAGGATGACGCCCCCGGCGCTCCGGGCCCGGATGACGGGCTCGACCTCTTCATCGAACATGATCTGCATCTCGGCAGGCACGCCGGGGAAGGTGGCGACGAGCGTCCCGTCCAGCTCCACCATCGCCCCCAGCGCGGTCCCTAAAGGGTTGCGGATGAGGGCAGAACCTTCTGGGAAGAGCGCCTGCTTGTAGTTAGACCGCGGCGGGCTGGTGTACCCGATCCGGGCGAACGCCCGTTCTATGTGCTCCCGCGCCTCCGGATACTCGACGAGCTCCCTTCCGGCAGCGCGCGCCAGGCACTCCATCGTCAGGTCGTCGGAGGTCGGACCGAGTCCGCCGGTCGTGAGGACGAGGTCGGCGCGAGCGGCGGCCTCCCGCAGAACGGCCGTAATGCGCTCCCGGTTGTCTCCAACCGTGGTGTGCCGGTAGATGGAGATCCCGAGCGCGGCGAGCCGCCGGCTCAGCCAGGCGGAGTTGGTGTCCACCAGCTCGCCCAGCAGCATCTCGCTCCCGACGGCTATTATCTCCGCGGTCTCTATGGTGCGCTGGTCTTTACTCACTCCGGTATTCTACAATTCCCTCCATGGCTTCTGCCGAAACCATCCGGCGGGCGGAGAAGTACGTAGCCCGCAGGCTCTCCGGCGAGCGCCGCGGTCACTCCCGGCGGGTGGCGGCCGCGGCCCGGGAGCTGGCGAAGATCCACGGCACGAACCCGGACAGGGCGTACCTCGCCGGCCTCCTGCACGACGCCGCCCGCGAGATCCCGCCGGAGAAGCTGCTGCGGCTGGCCGAAGAGTGGAGCATCCCGGTCGGAGAATTCGAGCGGCGGCAGCCGGGCCTCCTGCACGCCCCGGTAGCGGCCGAGCTCGTCCGCCGGGAGCTGGGCCTCGAGGACGCGGAGATCCTGGCCGCCATCCGCACCCACACCACCACCGCCCCGGAGATGAGCCCGCTGGGGCTGGTGCTCTACCTGGCAGACAAGACCGAGCCCGGCCGCCGGTACCCCGGCGTCGAGCGGCTGCGGGAGGTTGTGCGGGAGCGGGATCTCTACGAAGCGGCCGCTATCACGCTGCGGGACCAGAACGAGCACATCGAGGCGAAGGGCAGGGAGATCCACCCCAGCAGCCGCGCCGCCCTGGAGTGGCTAGAGGAGGCCCGGGATCTCCGGGTGCGCCACCGAGAGTAGGTAACCGGCCACTACCGCCGTCCCGGCCGCGATCGCCAACTCCGCCGCCCCGCCAGATCTCACGCCGCCGGGCAGCAGCCGGAACGGCCGCCCCACCGGCCACAGGAGCGGCACGCCGCGGGTGTTCAGCGCGTCGGCGAAGATGTGCGAGGCGTAGCCCGCGACCAGTGCCAGCCAGAGTCCCGGCAGCAGCTCCCGCAGCGGCGAGACCAAAAGCGCGAAGAGAGCGCCCCCCAGAAGGGAGTGTGTCAGGGTCCGGTGGCCCACGGTCCGCGCCAGCACGAAGGAGATCGTCCGCAGCGCCCAGCTCAGAGGCCGGGTTGCGGCGTTCAGAACGGGGCTCTTCAGCCGGCTCAGGCCGTTGCCCAGCCTGCTGCGCGGGTTGTCTATGTCCGGCAGCCAGGCCGCGGCCACGGCCGCCGGGTACGCGTACGGGCTGGGCTCCACGCCCAGAGCGGCCCCGGCCCCCGCCAGAGCCGCCACTCCGAAAACGGCGTGCGTCGTCGCGTTCACGGAGCAGAAGTCTAGCAACATCCGGCCGCCCCCGCGCTCTGCTAGGATAAGCTCGCTGTGCGAAAGATAGCCCCCGTCCTGCTGCTCTTCTGCCTGCTGTTGCTGGCCGGCGCCGCACACCCGGCAGCCGCTGCCCCGCCGGAGCGCCCGGCCGTGCTCGTGCTGGTAGAGGAGCTCTCCTGGGAAGCGGTGCGCGAGAACCCGGAGCTCGCTGCGGTCTTCGAGGAGGGAGCGGTGGCGAACCTCTCCACCGTCCAGGGCGAGAAGCCCCAAGACCCCCGGCTGCCCTACCTCTTCCTCGGCGCCGGAGCGCGGGCGGACACGTCCGTAGCCCCCCGGGAGCTGCCCGGGGCGACCGCCCGAATCGGAGAGGCGTTCACCGGCCCCGCATCCACCGTGCACCCCGGAGCTCTGGGCGACGCGCTCGCGAGATCGGGGGTGAAGGCTGCGGCCGTGGGAGACCGGGCGCTCCTCGTAGCCATGGACTCCGCAGGCAACGTACCGCTGAGGTACCCGGAGGGTCCCCCCGGCGCGATTCTCGGGGAGGCGCTGGAGGCCGGCGCGGGCTTCATCGCGCTGGAGGCCGCCGGTCCGGAGGAGGCGGCCGAAGCCGTCGAGGCCGCCCGCGCCGCGGGAGCCGCGGTGGCCGTCGCCTCGCCCCTGGCTCCGGAAGGAGCGGCGAACCTGACCCCCTTCACGCTGCTGCAGCCGGACGGCGAACCGGGAGCGCTCTACTCTCCCGGCACCCGCACGGCGGGGCTTATCTCGAGCGCCGACGTAGCGCCGACGCTGCTCGCGGCGCTCGGCGCCCCCGCCCCGCCGGAGATGACCGGAAGAGCGGCGACCATCGAGCCGGGCGGCCCGGAACCGGTGGAGCGGATGCAGGAGCGGTTGGCGTTCGTAGCGGAGCAGAGGTTCGCGGTGTGGGCTCTGATCGCCGCCGCGAGCATCCCCCTCCTCGCCGGAAGCGCGCTCCGGTGGGGCCGGGATGGGGTGGCATACTCAATACTCGCCGGCACCGCACTGCCCGCAGGGGCCCTGCTCGCCGCCGCCTTCCCCGTGACCGGCGCCGCACCCGCGGCTGCCCTGACGCTGGGGTTCGCCGCGGGCTTGGCGGCTCTGGCGCTCCGGCTCTCCGGCTCGTGGAGCGGGCATCTGGCGCTGGTGTTCCTGATCTCCACCCTCGCCATAGCAGCCGACTCCGCCGCCGGCGGTGCCCTCATGCGCTACAGCACGCTGGGGTTCAACCCGGCCTACGGGGCCCGGTTCTACGGTATCGGGAACGAGTACGCGGCCGTGCTGCTCGGGGCGCTCTGCGTGGGCCTGGGCGCGCTCTGCGCCCGCCGGCCGCAGCTCTTCTGGAGCCTAGCGGTGGCCGGATCCCTGGCCGTACCGGTGCTCGGGCTGCCGGTCACGGGAGCGAACGTGGGCGCCTCGCTGGCGGCCGGGGCCGGGATCGGGGCCACGCTCGGGCTGATGCGCAGGAACGGTCCGGCAGGAGCCGTACTCTGGAGCGCCGGCGGGCTCGGGCTCGCAGCGGCGGCATCCTTGCTCTCCGCCCTGCTGGACCCGGAGGCGTCCCACGGTACCCGGGCGCTCTCCGGCCGGCTGGACCTCGCGGCGGTCGCGGCGCAGAGGCTGCTTCTGAGCCTCCAACACCTCCTGAACCCGGCGCTGCTCGCCGTCTTTGCAGCCTTCGCCGGGATAGCCTGCGCCGGCTGGCTCCGGGTGCGCGGCACGGCGTTCGGAGCCGGTATGCTCGGCGGCGCGGTCGCGGCGCTGGCGATGGGCGCGCTCAACGATTCGGGGCTCGTCGCCACGGTCCTGACGCTCGCCTACCCGGCGGCTGCGGCGGCGGTCGTGCTGCTGACCCCCAAGGGTGGTCAGCCCAGAATCCTGAGGTAGACCCGCTCTATCTCCGCCGCTACCCGCGGCCAGGCGTAGCGGCGGGCGGTCCTCTCCCCCGCGCGGGAGAGCTTCTCCCGCAGCCGCCGGTCCTTCAGCACGCGCACGAGGGCGTCCGCCAGCGCGGCGGGCTCTCCGGGCGGAACCAAGAGCCCGTCCTCCCCGGAGGTAACGACCGCGTCGTAGCCGGGTATGTCGCTCGCCACGACCGGAAGCCCGGCGGCCATGGCCTCGATGAGCACGAGCCCGAAAGACTCTCCTCCCGTAGAGGGCGCGCAGAGCACACCCGCGGTACGCATGCTGCGTACCAGCCCGGCATCGTCCACCATCCCCCGCACCTCCACGCTGGAGAGTAACCCCTTCGGCACCTTCACATCCTCCGGGCGGCTCCCGACCACAACAAGCCGGGCCTGCGGCACCCGGCGCACCACGCCGTAGAACGCGCGCAGCAGGATGGGCAGCCCCTTGCGCTCGTCCGGCCGGCCGACGAAGAGCACCCGGTAAGGGTCGCGCCCGGTCTCACCGTTCCGGAAGCGGTCCACGTCCACCCCGTTCGGGATGATGGCGTACTCGCCGGGGAAGTGCTCCCCGGCCGTCGCGGCCGCCGCCGGGGAGACGGCTATGCGGGCGTCAAGGGCCTCGACCAGGGGCTCCAGCAGCGGCTTGAAGAGCCGGTAATGGTAGCAGCCACCGGGGTAGTGAGCGTGGAAGGTGCCCGCGATCGGGATCCCCATCTCCTGCACGGCCCAGCTCGCAAGCCAGCAGATCGGGGGCAATAGCGGCTCGTGCAGATGCACCACCTCCGGCCGGATGCGCTTTATCGTGCGCTTCACGCGCCACAGGGTGCGCGGCGAGAACGCCAGGTTCCCCAGAGAACCGTTGGAGGGGATCGGGATGGAGCGTCCCACGGGTATCACGCGGGAGGGAAGGGCACCGTGCCGCCCCAGCCGCGGGTGCAGGACCCTTGTGCGCAAATCCAGAGGGTCGTTCGGCGCGATGACCCGCACCACATGCCCCCGCCGCTCCAGATGCTGCGCCAGAGCGTCGACGTGCTCCACCACGCCGCCGGGGAAGGCCCAGGAGTAGGGAGAGACGATGCAGATCCTCATCCGAAGACCCGCGCCAGCCGCCCCCCGATCCTCTCCCAGTGCGAACCGTGCCAGAATACGCGCCCGCAGCCCCCGCACAGGAAGAACCTGTCATGGTCCTCCGCGACCCCGCAGGGCACCCTGCCCGACACCGCGCCGGCGGAGACCTGCCGCAGCTCCCCGTTGCACTCCATGCAGCGGGACTCCCGCCGGACGAGCCCGTAGTGCCGCACCACCCGCCGCAGCTGTCCCTCCACGGGTCCGTGCGGCAGCAGCAGAAACTCTATCTCGCCGTCGCGCACCGGCTTCCGCTCCAGAAATCCGCCGTCGCTGGTGAGGAGCGCCCGGCCCTCATCGGCCGCTAGCCGCACCAGGAATCCGTCGGCCAGCTCGGTGCCCTCCCGCGCGTAGTAGGTGTCGTACCCGGAGGCCCGCAACCACTTCGCGAGCCCTCCGAGCATGGCGTCGCAGAGGAACTTCATATCCCCGATGAACCGAACCCCTTCTCCCCCCGCCCGTCGGCCGCAGCCTCCAGCGAGTCCGCCGCGACGAAGCGGACCGCCTCCACCCGCAGGATGACGAGCTGGGCGATCCGCATCCCGGGTTCCACCTCGAAGCTCTCCTCCGGGTCGTGGTTGATGAGAGGGACCCTGATCTCACCCCGGTACCCCGAGTCTATGAGTCCGGGAGCATTGACGAGCGAGATTCCATGCCTCGCCGCCAGCCCGCTGCGCGGCAGCACGAAACCCCCGTACCCCTCCGGGATGGCGACGGCTATCCCCGTTCCCACCAGAGCCCGGCCGCCGGGCGGGAGCACCGCGCTCCCGGCGGCACGCAGGTCGTAGCCCGCATCCCCGGCATGGGCGCGAGCCGGCGCCTCAGCCCCCGGCCGCAGGCGACGGAAGAAGACCTCCATCACACCTCCCGGTTGCTCATGTACACGACATACATTAGGGTCCATGTCCCCTGGAGGATCACGACGGCGACGCCGGCGGTGAGAGTCCTCTCCAGCTCCCAGCCCATCAGAGCCAGGAACGCAGCCCCGGAGATGGCCGGCCAGTAGAGGAGGATCCAGCGCATAACCCCGGAGACGAACAGCACCCCTAGCGAGTACAGGGCGCTCAAGATCGTATTCCGCTCGGATCCCATCTCGGGCGCTATGTTACCACGCCCCTCCACCGCCTTCGCACACCCCTGGCAAGAGCCCCGGATGCCCCTGCCAGCTCCCGTACTCTGCAAAACAAGCAAATTTTCCACATGATATCTGTTTGATATCGTTGACTTTAGTTCGGAGTGCTGGTAAATTTGTGTCAATCTCTCGAGTACGTGCAGTTTGCGTGAAGGAGGAGCAGGCGGATGGCGAGAGGAGTGCGGGGGCGTGGTCTCACCCGGCGGGAGTTTTTGATCACCGGCCTGGGGGCCGGGGCTGGTCTTGTGCTGTTGGGAGGGTGCGGCGGAGATACCTCAGAGGCAGAAGGAGAAATTCAACTTAACTTTGCTACTTGGGGTATCGACGCCGAGTTAGAAGCGTTCCAGAACATTATCAATCAGTATGAAGCAGAAAACCCTGATGTTTCCATTAATCTGACCCATGTTCCCTCTGATTACTATGAGCAACTTGACACACGGCTGGCTGCAGGTAACGCACCTGATATAGTGCGCATGCAATACCAGCAAATCGGTCGCTATAGTTCAGAAGGCGCTTTGGTAGACTTAACTCCCTACCTCAGTGAAGGGGATGGAGATGAGTTTGAACCGGCTTTCTGGCAAGCAGTAGGTTATGAAGATCGAGTTTATGGCTTGCCACATCACACTGACACCTTTGCGCTTTTCTATAACGCTGACTATTTTGAGCAACTTGGCGTTGAAGTACCTCAAAGTCTAGAAGAGTGCTGGTCTTGGGAAGAGTTCACTAACCTAGCTCGGCAGATCAAGGAAGAGACTAATGCTACTTTTGGTTTCGCCATGAATTGGCAGGAGAGCAATCCTTATCGTTGGATGCCATTCCTTTATCAGCGCGGTGGACAGTTTCTCAATGATGATCTGAGTGCTCCACAAATCAATACCCCTGAAGGCATTGATACTATCGCCTGGACTCAAAGTTGGTTCGAAGAAGACCTCGTTCCCCCAAACACCTCAGTCAAGAGCACTGAAGAAATCCATGCACTCTTCGCGAATGGCACAATCGGCATGATGCTCAACGGTGACTGGTATTTGCCGTATTTAGAGGACCATATGACCAATTTTGAGTATGGTGTAACTTATATGCCGTGCAATATTGAGAAAGCCTCTGATATGGGGGGAAACGCTCTTGCTGTGAGCAAGGATAGCAATCATCCAGAAGTTGCCGCAGACTTTATAAAATTCGTTGTTAATGAAGACAACATGCGCAACTTCGTTACTTCTGCAACATTTATTCCGGTTCGTACATCGCTTCTGGAGCAAGAACTTGACTACCGGATTCGCCCAGATGCTATGGAGATTTTCCTCGAACAGGCGAGAACGATTCCAGAGCATATGGCTAGCGTACAAACGCTTCCGGAATTCAACCAAATTAACCAGGTCATGGCTGACGAACTCGAACTAGCTTTCGTAGCAGGCCAGGATCCACGAACAACAGCTCAAAAGATTGAAGAAGGTACTGCGAATGCATTAGGCAATTAGTCTGTTTCAACTCACACAGCAGCGAAAGGCTAAATAATGCAACGCCGACCTCTTCAGAAAGGCACGGGCGAACTGCGCATCCGGATACGGCGCTGGTGGCAACGCCATCAGCGCCGTTTGATCCCTTACTTGTTCATAACACCAAACATGATTGTATTTGCTGCATTCATGTTTATTCCAATCTTATATGCATTCTACATAAGCTTTCACGATTGGTCTTTGATCGGAACTTCCCAATTTATCGGGCTCGGAAACTATTTTAACATGATGCAGGATGATTTATTTTGGCAGGTATTGATCAATACAGCCATTTACACTCTTGGCACAGTACCCACAAGTATGATCTTAGGGTTAGGTGTAGCCATTTTACTTAACCGGTGGATTCCAGCTCGGGGAATACTGCGCAGTATCTTTTTCATGCCAGTGGTTATCTCAGGAGTAGCAGTAGCTCTAGTAGCTTCGTGGATATTCAATGATCACTACGGGATAATTAATAACACACTCCGACAAATGGGCAGTGATCCTATCCCTTGGCTATCTTCACCAACTTGGGCCATGCCGTCTTTGATCATAGCCACACTTTGGACGAGGATAGGGTTCTGCATGGTTATTTACCTTGCAGGTCTTCAATCGATACCTAGTTCTTACTATGATGCGGCTCAAGTAGATGGCGCTTCAAGCTGGAAACAGTTCAGGTACATTACCTGGCCACTGCTAGGACCAACCACTTTCTTCTTGCTAATTATTAACGTAATTTACTCGTTCCATGTGTTTGATTTGATCTATGTGATGACCGGTGGTGGTCCGGGCTTCTCAACTACTGTAATAGTTCAGTACATTTATCAAGCAGCCTTCCAAACCGGTCAAATGGGCTATGCAGCAGCAATGGGTGTCGTGCTCTACTTCATAATTCTCGCTTTCACAGCTATACAGTGGCGAATCTCCAGGCAGGGGGAATCGATTGAGTGAGAAGGTTATGCTCATGTTGAAAGTCTCTTACAACAGGCAAATGAGCCAAAAGATTAAGAATGCCGTTATCTGGGTTTCTGTAGTAGTAGCTGCGTTGGTCATGTTCTTCCCGATCTATTGGATGTTCGTTACTGCAGTTCGTCCCAGAGAAGAGATCTTTGCGCCTGAAGTCCAGCTATGGCCTTCTGAGTTTGTCTGGAGCAATTTTGTAGAAGCTTGGAACACACTACCTTTCACCCAATGGTATATCAACTCCTTCGCAATAGCTCTTATCGCAGTCGTAATCACTGTGTTCATTAATTTGCTAGCGGGATATACATTTGCCAAATATGACTTCCCTGGTCGTAATGTTATTTTTCTCCTACTGCTTAGCACTCTGATGATCCCAATTCAGGTTTATATCGTCCCTGAGTACCTAATCGTAGCTCAACTCGGATGGGTCAACACCTACTGGGGAGTAATCTTCCCGCGAGCAGCAGAAGCGTTCGGGATCTTTTTGGTACGGCAGTTCATGATGAGCATTCCCGACGAGCTAATTGAAGCCGCCAGGATTGACGGAGCCAGCGAGTTTACAATCTTCCGCAAGGTCGTCTTGCCGCTCTCAGGTCCTGTCATTGCTGTGCTCATAATCTTTACCTTCATGTGGCGGTGGAATGACTTCGCCTGGCCTATAGTAGTTCTGCAAGACCAAGAAGCGTACACTGTCCCTCTTGGCCTCAATCTAATGCAAGGCGCTTATTACACAGAGTGGACTTACTTGATGGCAATGACTCTGGTTTCAATACTACCCATGCTGCTCATATTCATCTTTTTCCAGCGCTATTTCGTCCAGGGCATCGCCCGCACCGGATTGAAGTAGCCAGTCGTCTAAGCCAGAAGGAGGTTGCAGTGATTAAAATCTCATTCATCGGCGCGGGAAGCGTAGAGTTCACCGGGACTCTGCTGACCGACATCTTCCACTACCCGGAGCTGCGTGGGGCCACTGTCGCCTTACACGACATAGACCCCGAACGCCTGGAGACGGCGGGGATGATGGCCCGTTGGACCTCGGAGCAACTGAACGGCGAGGCGAGGGTCGAGGAGCACTCCGACCGCCGCTCCGCGCTGGAAGGCGCAGACTACGTGATAAACATGGTCCAGATCGGGATGCACGAGGCTACCCTTGCAGACTTTGAGATCCCCAAGAGGTACGGCCTGAAGCAGACCATCGCCGATACTCTGGGGGTAGGCGGCATCTTCCGCGGCCTGCGGACCATACCATTCGTGGTGGAGCTAGGCCGGGAGATGCGCGAGCTCTGCCCGGACGCGCTGCTTCTGAACTACACCAACCCGATGAGCATGCTGGTGTGGGCCTTCTACCGGGCGTACCCGGAGCTGAAGGTGGTGGGGCTCTGCCACAGTGTGCAGTACACCGCACGGCAGATAGCCTCCTACATAGGCGTCGCGCCGGAGGAGCTGCTCTACGAGTGCGCCGGGATCAACCACATCGCCTGGATGACGAAGCTGGAGGTGGCCGGCGAAGACGCCTACCCGCGCCTGTTCGCGGCGATGGAGGATTCGGAGGTGTATGCGAAGGATAAGGTGCGCTTCGAGCTGATGCGCCACTTCGGGTACTTTGTCACCGAGTCGAGCGAGCACAACGCCGAGTACACCCCCTACTTTCTCAAGGACGAGGGGCTCATAGAGAGATTCGACATCCCGGTGGACGAGTACCTGAGGCGCAGCGAGGAGAACCTGCGCGAGTACGAGCGGAGCCGCAAGAAGCTGCTCGCCGGGGAGAGCTTCCCGCTGCAGCCGAGCATTGAGTACGCTGCGCCCATCATCCACTCCATAGAGACGAACACGCCGCGGGTGATCTACGGTAACGTCCGGAACACGAACCTCATAACCAACCTGCCGCAGGACTGCTGCGTCGAGGTGCCGGTGCTGGCAGACGGCGCAGGCCTCAGGCCCTGCCACGCAGGAGAGCTGCCGCCGCAGCTCGCGGGGATGTGCCTGCCGCACGTGAGCGTGCAGGAGCTTACCGTGCGCGCTGCGCTGGAGGGCAAGCGGGATCACGTCTACCATGCTGCGATGCTGGACCGGCACGCCGCGAGCGTGCTCTCACTGGACGAGATCCGGGCCCTGGCAGACGACCTGATAGAAACCCATGGCGGCGCACTGCCGGAGGGGGTTAGATGATCTCTAAAAAGCTGCCGCACGTCTTCTACGGCGCCGACTACAATCCGGAGCAGTGGCCGGAGGAGGTGTGGGCCGAAGACGTGCGGCTGATGCGGGAGGCCGGGGTCAATTTAGTTTCGGTCGGGATCTTCGCCTGGGCGAAGCTGGAGCCACATCCCGGCGAGTACGACTTCGCCTGGCTGGACCGCGTCCTGGACCTGCTGCACGAAAACGGCGTCCTGGCGAACCTCGCCACCGCAACCGCCTCTCCCCCGCCCTGGATGGCGAAGCTCTACCCCGATACCCTGCCCGTCACGCGGGAGGGAGTGACACTCCGGCCCGGCTCCCGGCAGCAGTATTGCCCGAGCAGCTCCGTCTACCGGCAGAGGGCCGCTGCTCTCGTGCGCCGGATAGCCGAGCGCTACGAGGACCACCCCGCGCTCGCCATGTGGCACGTGAACAACGAGTACGGCTGCCACGTCCCCGAGTGTTACTGCCGGACCTCCGCCGCCGCTTTCCGCGAGTGGCTCCGCAGTAAGTACGGCACGCTGGCCGAGCTCAACCGGGCCTGGGGCACCGCGTTCTGGAGCCAGCAGTACTCGGACTGGGAGGAGGTAGGACCGCCTCTCCCCACCCCCACCTTCCCCAATCCTACGCAGCAGCTCGACTGGCGCAGGTTCTCCTCGGACGCGCTGCTGGAGTGCTTCCGGATGGAGGCCGGGATCCTGCGCGAGATCACACCCGAGATCCCTATCACCACCAACTTCATGGGACTCTTCAAGCCGCTGGACTACTGGGAGTGGGCCCGGCACGAGGACGTCGTCTCCCACGACTGCTACCCCGACCCCGCCGACCCGGACGCTCCGGCAGGCGCGGCCATGACCTACGACCTGATGCGCTCGCTCGGCGGCGGGAATCCCTGGGTCCTCATGGAGCAGACCCCGAGCAGCGTCAACTGGCGGCCCGTGAACGTCCCGAAGAGGCCTGGCCAGATGCGGCTCTGGAGCTATGCGGCCCTTGCCCGCGGGGCGGACGGGATCATGTTCTTCCAGTGGCGGGCCTCCAAGGCCGGGGCGGAGAAGTTTCACGGCGCTCTGGTTCCTCACGCCGGCACCGACAGCCGCGTCTGGCGCGAGGTGGTGCAGCTCGGCAACGAGCTGAAGCGGCTGGACGCTCTGCCCGGCTCGCGCGGCGAGGCCGAGGCCGCGATCCTGCTGGACTGGGAGAGCTGGTGGGCGCTGGAGCTGGGCTCCAAGCCCTCCTGCGAGGTGCGGCTGCTGGAGCAGCTCCGCAGCTACTACACCCCGCTGTGGCACAAGAACATACTAGTAGACTTCGCCCACCCCGAAGGGGACCTCTCGCGCTACCGGGCCGTCTTCGTCCCGAACCTCTACCTGCTGCGCGAAACGGCGGCCCGCAACCTGGAGCGGTTCGTATCCGGCGGGGGAACGCTAGTGATCTCGTTCTTCTCCGGCATCGCGGACGGGCACGACCACATCTGGCTCGGCGGCTACCCCGCGCCGCTCCGGAAGCTACTCGGCCTCCGGGTTGAGGAATTCGCCCCCTCGACGCCGGACGAGGAGATCCTGCTGCGAACGGAGAGCGGAGACACCCGCGCGGCACACCTGTGGAGCGACGTGATCCGCCTGGAAGGAGCCGAGCCGGTCGCGACCTTCGCATCCGGCTTCTCCTCCGGGCAGCCCGCGATCACGCGCCACCGCTTCGGCCGCGGAACCGCTTACTACCTCGGCACGCAGCCGGAAGAGGCGTATATGGCCTCGCTGCTGGAGGGGATCTGCCAGGAGGCGGGTGTCCGGCCGCCGCTCGAAGCCCCCGCAGGTGTCGAAGTGGTGCGCCGGACGGCCGGCGAGCGCTCCTTTCTCTTCGCGCTTAACCACAGCGAAGAGCCGGTAGAGCTGCGTCTGGAGGACCCGGCCCGGGACCTGCTGACGGGAGAGCGTCGGGACACTCTGCAACTCGCCCCCCGGGGCATCGCGATTCTGGAGGAAGGTTAGTCCTGTGGAGGAACATCCCCAAACCGCCTCCGATGGTGAGCGCCGGATGAAGAAAGAGATCCTGCCCAAAGACGACGGGCGCTACATCATCTTCTACTCCCTCGAGGAGGGAGGAGAGGACGAGGAGGACGAAGGATGAACCAGCTGCGCTGGGACCCGACCCTCAAAGAGTGGGTCGCTTATGCCACCCACCGCCAGGAGCGCACCTTCCTGCCCCCTCCGGAGTGGTGTCCCCTCTGCCCCACCCGCGAGGGGAGAACGCCAACGGAGGTCCCCCGCTCCTCCTACGAGATAGTCGTTTTCGAGAACAAGTTCCCCTCCTTCAGGCCGGACGCGCCTGAACCGGAAGAGCCGGGTACCCGGCTGAGCCCCACCGCTCCCGGCCGCGGGATCTGCGAGGTGGTCCTCTACTCCGACGAGCACGACACGACGCTCGCCCGGATGAGTGCGCGCCGCATCCGCGACCTGATCCACGTCTGGGCCGACCGCTATGAGGATCTGGGCTCCAGAGAAGAGGTGGAGTACGTCTTCATCTTCGAGAACAAGGGAGAGGTCATGGGGGTCACGCTGCACCATCCGCACGGCCAGATCTACGGCTACCCCTTCATCCCTCCCCGCCCGGCCAGAGAGCTCGAAGCCGCAAAAGCACACAGAGAAGAGCATGGCCGCTGCCTGCACTGCGAGCTTCTGGCCGCCGAGCTCGAGGACGGGCGCCGGATAGTGGCTAAGGGCAGTCACTTCACGGCCTTCGTACCGTTCTACG
The DNA here is from genome assembly GCF_004337705.1 of Rubrobacter taiwanensis. Taxonomy (GTDB): domain Bacteria; phylum Actinomycetota; class Rubrobacteria; order Rubrobacterales; family Rubrobacteraceae; genus Rubrobacter_C; species Rubrobacter_C taiwanensis. Next base: position 12,773 of record NZ_SKBU01000013.1, on the reverse strand, counting down.
CCCGCTATCCCTACGAAGTACACATCTATTCCACGCGCTGCGTTCCTGCAATCTCTGAGCTGGATGGTGAGGAGCGGTGGGATCTGGCCCGGACCCTCAAGCGGGTCCTGCTGGGCTACGACGCACTCTTCGGCTACTCGCTGCCCTACGTGATGGTCATGCATCAGGCCCCTACGGACGGGAAGGATTACTCGGGCACGGCGCACTTCCACATCGAGTTCTACCCGCCCAACCGCACAGCCGAGAAGCTGAAGTACCTGGCCGGCAGCGAGGTGGGAGCCGGAGCGTTCATCGTTGACGCCCTGCCGGAAGAGACCGCCACGCAGCTGCGGGAAGCTGTGGAGCGCTCGGGATGAGAGAGGTGGAGAGACGAGCCGCCAGCGCCTACCGGGAGCGCTTCGGCGAAGACCCCGAACTCGTGGCCAGCGCACCGGGGCGGTTGAACCTGATAGGCGAGCACACCGACTACAACGGCGGCTTCGTGCTCCCCTGCGCCATAGACCGCCGGGTGGCCGCCGCCGTCGGGCGCAGCGGTAACGAACTCTACTCCGCCAACTTCGAGGAGACGAAACCGCTCGCCGGCGAGCGGGAGGGCTCCTGGGCGGACTATCCGCGCGGCGTGCTGTGGGCCCTGCGGGCTGCGGGCCACGAGATCCCGGACTTCCGGGCAGCCTTCGCCGGGGACGTGCCGCTCGGCTCCGGCCTCTCCTCCTCGGCGGCCATAGAGGCGGCGACCGCCCTGGCGCTGGACGCGCTCTTCGAGCTGGGTACCGGGCGCAAGGACCTTGCCCGGCTCTGCCAGCGGGCCGAGAACGAGTTCGTCGGGGTGAACAGCGGCATCATGGACCAGTACGCCTCGCTGCTCTGCGAGGCAGGTACGGCCCTGCTCGTGGACTGCCGCACCCTCGAAGCCGAGCCGGTGCCGCTGGAGCTGGAGAGCGCCGGGCTGGCCCTGCTCGTCTGCGACACGCGCCTCAAGCGCGGCCTGGCCAAAACCGGCTATAACGACCGGCGCACAGCCTGCGAGCGCGCCGCCGCAGCGTTGGGAGTAGCGGAGCTGCGGGACGCCGCCGAAGAAGACCTGCGGAGGCTCTCCGGCGAGGAGCGCCGGCGCGCCCGGCACGTGATCTCCGAGAACGCCCGGGTCCTGGACGCAGCCGCAGCGCTGCGAGCCGGGGACTTCGCGGAGTTCGGCCGGCTGATGTACGCCTCGCACCGCTCCCTGCGCGACGACTACGAGGTCTCCACCCCGGAGCTGGACGCGTTCGTGGAATGCGCGCGGGAGTCGGAAGCGCCCGGAGCCCGCCTCACGGGCGCGGGCTTCGGCGGCTGCGCTATCGCCCTGGTGGAGAGCAGCCGCGCGGAGGAACTGGAACGGACCGTCCGCAATAGTTTCCGGGACTCCGGGTTCCGCGAGCCGGCCTTCTACCGCTTCCTCCCGGCCGCCGGAGCGGAGGTCGTGAGATGAGCCGGGAGTCGCGGCGGGAGCGCGTCCGGGAGCTGCTGGAGAGGTTGGGGCTTGGAGCCGCGCTCCTCAAGAGCCCGGCCAACTTCGCCTGGTACACCGGCGGAGCGGATAACCGGGTGGACCACGCCGCCCCGGCGGGTGTGGCCGGTATCCTGCTTACCCCGGAGGCCGAGTACGTCCTGACCGATAACATCGAGGCCCCGCGCTTCCGGCGGGAGGTGACGCCGGAGCTGGAGGTGGCTGAGCACCCCTGGTACGAGCCGCCGGACGCCACGCTCCGGGAGCTCTCCGGCGGCGCGCCGCTCGGGACGGACGAACCCGGCGCGGAGCTGGCCGCCGAGGTCTCGGAGCTGCGGCGCGTCCTCGACCCGGAGGCCATCGAGCGCTACCGGCGGGTGGGCGAGGACGCCACCGCGGCGGTGCGGGAGGCGGCCGAATACCTGACCCCCGGGACCACCGAGCAGGAGGCCGCCGCGCAGCTCGCGGCCGCCGGCCGGCGGCGCGGGCTGTTCGCCCCGGTGCTGATGGCCGCCGGTTGGGAGCGGCTGCGGCTCTATCGGCACCCGATCCCGGTTCCGGAAGCCCGGCTCGGAGAGCGGGCGATGCTCGTGGTCTGCGCCGAGCGCGGCGGCCTCTACGCCAACCTTACCCGCTTCGTCCACTTCGAGCGGCCGGACGCCGGGCTGGAGCGGCGGTTAGCCGCCTGCGAAGAGATCCTGCACCGGATGCGCGAGGAGGCCACCCGCCCCGGCCGCACCCTCGGCGAAGCCTTCGCCGACTGCCGGCGGTTCTACGAGGAGGCCGGTTTCCCCGAGGGCTGGCGGGACCACCACCAGGGCGGCCTCACCGGCTACGCCTCGCGGGAGGTCATAGCCACGCCGGAGAGCCCGTACGGGATCCGGGCCAACCAGGCGTTCGCCTGGAACCCCTCGCTTCCGGGGGCCAAGGCCGAGGAGACTTTCATCCTCAGCCCGGACGGCCCGGAGGTAATAGCCGGGTAAGCCATTACCCGGGTCATGCCGCGAACATGACCGGAGCACGATGACTCCTCGCCGGAACGGCGGTAGAGTACCGGGTATGGTAGCCGGAAAGATAAAGGAGCTGCTCAGACACCGGGAGAGCGAGCCGGAGCGTGTCGAAGACCGGCACCTGGACCGCTTCTTCAATTTGATCTTCTGGTCGTATTTCGCCGGAGCCTTTCTCTTTCACGTATACAGGTCCGATGCGATTCCGGGTGACTGGCCGGTCGTTCTCGGGTTCCTGGCGCTGGGAGTACTGTGGCCTCTCCTGCCGTGGGAACCTCCTTCCGACCGCCGCCGGCTGTTGTTCGTACCGGTGTTTCTGGCGGCCGCCTTCACGGTAGCTTTCCTAGATACGGGCGGCTTCGCCTTCGGCTTTCTCGGCATTGCGGTAGCCAACGCCGTCTTCCTCTTCGGCTTCCTGCGGGCGCTGGCGTACTCCGCCGGGATCACTCTCGCCTTCTTCTTGGCGCTCCTGGTCCTGGTGCCGGAGTTGGGTTTCCGCGACGCCCTGATAAACAGCCTGCTCGTGCTGCCCTCTCTGGCGTTCGTTATCGGGATCTGCATGATCGCCGTGCTCGCCGAGCGGCGCAAGGAGCGCACCCAGGAGCTGCTCTCCGAGCTGGAGGCGGCCCACGCCGAGCTGCGCCGCTACGCCGACCGGGTGCGCGACCTCACCATCTCCGAGGAGCGCAACCGGATGGCGCGCGAGATCCACGACACCCTCGGGCACTACCTGACCGTCGTCAACGTCCAGCTCGAAGCGGCGGGCAAGCTCATCGACCACGAGCCGGACCGTGCCCGCCAGGAGGTCCTGAAGGCGAAGGAGCTCTCCTCCCAGGCGCTGCAGGAGGTCCGGCGCTCGGTGCGCGCCCTCAAGCCCGCCGCGATGGAGGAACAACGGGGCCCGGAGGCCCTGGAGCGTCTCGTGCGCGAGTTCGAAGCCTCCGGCATGCGGGTCTCCTTCGAGGTTAGCGGCGAGGAGCGGGAGCTGCCGCCCGAGGCCGCCCTCGCGCTCTACCGGACGCTCCAGGAGGCCCTGACCAACGTGCTCCGGCATTCCGGGGCGGACCGGGTCCGCGCCACGCTCGCCTTCGGCAACCCGAGCGTCCGGCTGACCGTCGCGGACGACGGCCGGGGCGCGCCGGAGGACGCGAGCGAGCGCGGCTTCGGGCTGCGGGGCCTGCGCGAACGGGCCGCAGCCCTGGACGGCTCGCTGCGGGCGGCCAACGCTCCCGGCAAGGGTTTCGTGCTGGAGCTGGAGCTGCCGCTGGAGCCGGCCGGTGGTTGAGCCGGTCCGGGTCATGATCGTGGACGACCAGGCGCTCATGCGCCAGGGGCTCAAGACGCTCCTGGACCTGGAGGAGCGCGTGGAGGTCGTCGGGGAGGCGGCCGACGGCGTGGAGGCGCTGGCGCTGCTCCCCACCATAGACCCCGACGTGGTGCTGGTTGACGTGCGGATGCCCCGCATGAACGGCGTGGAGCTCGTCGGCTACCTCTCCCGCCGCTACCCGGGGGTGGCGGCCGTCATCCTCACCACCTTCGACGACGACGAGTACGTCTTCGAGGGCCTGCGCTCCGGCGCGCGCGGCTACCTGCTCAAGGACACCCCCTCGGAGGAGCTGGTAGCCGCCATCGAGCGGGCCCACCGGGGCGAGGCCGTGCTGGGCGGCTCGATCACCTCCAAGGTCGTCTCGGAGTTCCGGCGGCTGGCGCCGCCCCGGGAACACGCTCCCGATATGGACCTGCTCTCCGGGCGCGAGAGAGAGGTATTGCGGCTGCTGGCGACAGGAGCGTCGAACCGAGAGATCTCGCGCAAGCTATACATCACCGAGGGCACGGTCAAGAACCATATCACCAGCATCCTCCGCAAGCTGGACCTGCGCGACCGCACCCAGGCCGCCCTCTACGCCGCCGAGCACGGCTGGGGCGAGCGCGGCTAGAGATCCCCCGCAGAGCCCGGCCTGCGTCAGTACCGTTGCGTGTAGCCGATGGAGTCCACGTAGAGGTAGGCATCCTTGCGGGGCTTCTTGCCGCCCAGCCAGTTGGGGAACCAGGCGTTGACCATCAGGTGCATGGAGGTCTGGGGGATGCCGTCGGTCCACTCCTTCATGAGGTTGTCGTCCGCGTAGAACCTGACGTATCCGGGAGCGTAGTCGAAGCGGTACTCGTGATAGCCGGCGGTGGGGTCAAAGGGGAGCAGCATGGTCTCGGTGTGGGTCTGGGAGCCGTTGGCGTAGGTGGTGAACATGACCTTGCGCGAGGAGTCGTTAAAGACCTCGATGTCTATCTCGCTCTCGTAGTCCGGGCTCTTGTAGAGGAAGAAGCCGGTTATGGAGGTCGGCGCGTAGGGGACCTTCATGCGGGCGGTGTAGGAACCGTAGCCGTAGAGCTCGTTGGTGAGGACCTCGCCGCCGTTGAGCGTGCGGGCGGGCAGCTTTATCTGCAGGTTGTCCCCGGCCACGCTGACGTTGCGCGGGTCCAGGTAGCTGCGGCCCAGCTTATGGTCTCCTTTGGACCACCGCTCGGCGTCGAAGTAGGCGAAACCGTCGAAGAAGCTCGCCGATGAAGCTCCGGCGGCTCCCGCCAGGAGCATCGCTTGCACGCTAGCTAACGCCAGCACCACCAACAAACGTCGCATATACATTTCCTCTCCCCCCGGTGGTCCGGGGCTCCGCCGCGGGGCGGGGTCGCTTTTCTCTGTGCCGGGAGAGTATCGGCTGCTCCGGGCAAGAACTTTAGCGTGCGGCTCATGCCCTCACTCTACTACCCCGCGAGGGTCGCCGGAGGTGCACATGACTCCGGTCATACCCCGGGCCGTGCCGGAATCGGACCTCCGGCCGATGCGCAGGTAATCCGGGTTGGCTAGCTTTAGGTCAGACAGATAAGGACCCGCAAAGGAGGCTGCGTGGAGGCGAGCGTGAAGAGTAGCCGGGCGGCGGTGGACGAGATAGTGGTCGCCCGCGGCGTGAACAAGACCTACGACACCGGCGCGATCCGGGTTCACGCCCTGCGCGGCGTGGACCTGAGCGTCCGGCGCGGCGAGACGGTGGGGATCATGGGGCCCTCCGGCTGCGGCAAGACGACGCTGCTTAACTGTCTGGCCGGGCTGGAGGACTTCGACTCCGGCGAGATCATCGTCGACGGCACCCCGCTCAAGGGCATGTCGGACAACAAGAAGACGGAGTACCGGGCGCAGGAGATGGGCTTCGTCTTCCAGTTCTACAACCTGCTGCCGGTCCTCACGGCGGTAGAGAACGTGGAGCTGCCGCTGCTCGTCTCCGGCACGCGGGCGAAGGAAGCCCGCAAGCGGGCGCTTGCAGCGCTGGAGATGGTGCAGATGGCCGACCGCGCCGGGCACCGGCCGGCGGAGCTCTCCGGCGGCCAGCGCCAGCGGGTCGCGATAGCCCGGGCGCTCGTCAACGAGCCGTCCATCGTGTGGGCCGACGAGCCGACCGGCGACCTAGACTCCGAGACCGCCGACGAGGTGATGGGCGTGATCCTGGACCTCAACAAGACCAACGGCCAGACCTTCGTGATCGTCACCCACGACGCGAGGATAGGCGGCATGCTCGACCGGGTGGTGCGGATGCGCGACGGCGTGATCGTGAACGTGGATGGCCGCAATGGATAAGCTCTTCGGGATCCCGATGGACGGGCTGGCCCTCACGCTGGCCGCCATCCTCGCCGTGCTGCTCGTCCCGGTGTTGTGGACGCTGCTCTTCAACCGCATCATGTTCCGCATCGGCCTGCGCAACATCCCCCGCCGCAAGGCCCAGAGCGCCCTGATCGTGCTGGGCCTGATGCTCTCGACCCTCATTATGACCAGCGCCTTCGGGTTCGGGGACTCGCTGAACTACTCCATCAAGTCCGACATCTACCGCGAGCTCGGCCCCATAGACGAGACCATCACCGTCAAGGGCCAGGACGAGGAGAGCGGCGGGCTGGCGCTCTTCCCGGAGTCGGACTACGTGGGGCTGGCCGTGCAGGTCGCCGGCGAGCCCGCCATAGAGACGCTCGTGCCCGCCCTCGAAGCCCCGGCCGCCGTGCGGGCCGGAGACCGGAACGCACCCGGTGCGGCGCTGATGGGCCTCCCCACCGACCAGGAGATGCAGGAGCTGCGGGCCGCGAACGGCACCGCCCTCCCGGACCTGGACGAGAACGAGGTCCTGGTCAACGAAGCTCTGGCCGAAGAGCTGGAGCTCGCAAGCGGCGACACCGTGGAGGTCTTCGCCGGGCCGCAACCCCTGGAGATCACCGTGGCCGGCGTCGTCCCGGATGGCGGGCTGGCCGGCACGGAGCCGAGGATGCTCGCCCCGCTGGAGGCGGTGCAGGAGCTGACCGGAGCCGGTGACCGGCTCTCCGCGATATTCGTCTCCAACCGCGGCGACGCGGAGGCCGGGGTAGAGGAGACCGGAGCCGCCGTGGAGGCGCTGGAGGCCGCGACCGCCGGAACCGGGCTCTCGGTGGAAGCGACCAAGCAGGACGGGCTCAGCGGAGCCGAGGAGGTCGCCAACGCGTTCACCTCCATCTTCATGATCCTGGGCCTCTTCAGCGTGATGGTCGGTGTGCTGCTCATCTTCCTGATCTTCGTCATGCTCGCCGCCGAGCGCAAGCCGGAGATGGGCATCAGCCGGGCGGTCGGGACCAAGCGGCGGCACCTGATCCAGAGCTTCCTCTCCGAGGGAGCGCTCTACTCCCTGCTGGCGGCGGCCGTGGGGGCCGGGCTCGGCGTCCTCGTCTCCTGGCTGCTCATAGGCACCGTAGGCCGCATCTTCGCCACCCTGGAACCGGGCTGGACCTTCAGCTTCGACATCACGCCCTGGAGCCTGATCGCCGGCTACTCTTTAGGCATGATCATCACCTTCACAACCGTCCTGTTCAGCTCCTGGCGGGTCTCGCGGCTGAACATCGTCGCGGCCATCCGGGACGTGCCGGAGCCGGAGAACCGCCGCCTGCGCGGCCGTTCAACGGTCATCGCGCTGCTCGCGCTGGTCGGGGGAGCCGCGCTCTCCGCGGTCGCCTGGCAGCAGATCTGGGGCTCCGCCTTCTGGCTCGGGACCTCGGCGGTCATCGTCGCGGCGGCCGTGCTGGTGCGGCGCTTCGTCGCCTCCGAGCGGGTCGCGTACTCGCTAGCGGGCGGTGGGCTGCTCGCCTGGTGGTTCGGCAGCTTCTGGCTCGACGACCGCGTGGAGCGGATCTACGAGCTCTCCGGCGGCTTCGAGATGTTCTTCCTCTCCGGCGTGATGCTGGTCGCCGGGGCCGTGTGGCTCGTGATGTACAACGCCCAGAGCGTGCTCTCGCTGGCGACCGTGATCTTCCGCCGCTCCCGGTCGCTCGCGCCGGTCATCAAGACGGCGACCTCCTACCCGCTGGCCTACCCGTTCCGCACCGGTCTCACTTTAGGCATGTTCGCCCTCATCGTCTTCTCGCTGGTGATGATGAGCGTGATCTCCGAGTCGTTCTCCGGCGACGAGGAGGCGATCCGGGAATACGCCGGCGGCTACATGGTGCAGGGGTCGGCCAACCCCAACAACCCGCCCCAGAACCTGGAAGCCGCGATCTCCGAGGACCCGGAGCTGCGCGACCGGGTGGCAGGCTTCGCCACCGTCTCTACCGCTCCGGCCGAGGTCCGGGAGGCCGGCGGCGAGAGCGAGTTCGCCGAGGCCACACTCCAGGGCGTAGACGAGGACTTCCTGCGGGAGAACGAGTTCCCCATCAAGGTCCGCGCCGAAGGCTACGAGAACGACCGGGAGGTCTGGGAGGCGCTCCGGGACGACCCGAACCTCGCCGTGGTCAGCGCGATGAACGTGCGCATGGAGAACGCCTTCATCGTCGGGGACACCGGCTTCCAGCTCAAGAGCGTCTCCTACGAGCAGGACACGATGCGCCCGACGGAGATCACGGCCCGCAACCCGCAGACGGGCGAGGAGACGCAGTACACGGTCATCGGCGTGCTGGACTTCGCCCGCACCTTCGACATCTACACCTCCGAGGCCGGGTTGGAGCGCTACGCCGGGATGGCCGTCCCGCCAAACCAGTACCTCTTCCGGCTAAAGAGCGGCGCGGAGGAGGTCGCCACGGCCCGCGAGCTGGAGTCGGCGTTCGTGACCAACGGGCTCCAGGCCAGCTCGATGACCGCCGAGTTCGAGGAACAGAACAGCACCAATGACACGTTCAACACGCTCCTGCAGGCGTTCATGGGCCTGGGGCTGCTCGTCGGCATCGCCGCCCTCGGGGTCATCTCCATCCGCAGCGTGGTGGAACGGAGGCAGCAGATCGGGATGCTCCGGGCCATCGGGTTCAAGCGCCGGATGGTACAGGCGGCGTTCATGATCGAGTACTCGTTCATCGCAGTGGTCGGCATAGCTATCGGGCTGGTGCTCGGCATCTCCCTGGCGTACCTGCTCCTTACCGACGACCAGATCGCCGGCACGGGCGCAGCCTTCAGCCTGCCGGTAACGCAACTGGCCGTGATCGTGGGCATCGCCTACCTCGCCGCTCTCGTCGCCACCTACTGGCCCGCGCGCCGGGCGGCCAACATACCCGTCGCCGAGGCGCTGCGCTACGAGTAGCTCCGAACGGGCCGGGACTGTTACGGGTGAGGTCGGGCGACACCATCACCCGGAGCCGGTATAATGGGTCGCCCGGAAGGGCCACGCCGCTCCCGGGCGGGGTTTTGAGATGGTAGGAGATATAGCTTGCGCCTTTTCGGCCGCCGCTGGTTTCAGATCTTCATCGCGGGCGTGGCACTGCTCTACCTCACCGAGCGCACGCTCGCAGCGACCCAGAACCCGAACTTCATCCCCTCGGTAATCCTGCTCGGAGCGTTCCTCGTGCCGGTGACCTTCACGGTCTATCTCTACGAGACCCTTCCGAACTGGGAGGTGCCCGTCCCGGCCATAGGGCTCTGCACGGCGCCGTGAGAGAGCCGCCCGCCGCACGAGCTGCGGGCGGGGCTCTACGAGTACTTCGACCCAACCACAAAGACGGGCCACGGCTCGGACTTCTTCTCCTGGACCGCAGCCCCGCTCCTGGATGTGGTGCCGGAAGAGGAGGACAACGATATCCGCAAAGTACGGGGGTTTCGCATGAGGACTCCGGGTCAGAAAGATCCCACTGCCATCCGCCTCAAGAGAGCGCGTCAGGTTCTGTGGGTCTGATCGGCGACATATTCGCTCCGCTGGCGTACCTGATCTCGGGCGAGCTCAACTTCTTCCACGACCTCGGCGCACCGTGGTGGCTGGCCATCGTGTGCCTGACGGTCTCCGTGCGGTCCGTCCTCTTCCCACTCACCCTGCATCAGGTCAAGAGCGTGCGCGCTCTGCAGGAGCTAAAGCCGGAGATGGAGAAGATCCGGAACAAGTACAAAGACGACCGCCAGAGGCAGCAGGAGAAGCTGGCCGAGCTCTACCGGGAGCGGCAGGTCAATCCCCTCGGCGGGTGTCTGCCGGTGCTGGTGCAGATGCCGATCTTCATAACGCTCTACTACACCATCCGGGACTTCGAAACCCACGTTCCCGGTTTCGAGAGCGGCGGCCTGCTGTGGTTCACCGACCTCACCCGCGCCGACCCGTACTTCGTGCTGCCGGCGCTCTTCGCCGGGACCATGCTCGTCGCCCAGGAGCTGGCGAGCCGCAACGTGGCCCCTCGCCAGCGACGCATCATGCGCCTGATGCCTATCGCCATAGCGACCTTCCTCAGCCGCTTTCCGGCGGCGTTGCTGATCTATTACGTCACCTCAAGCTCCATCACCCTCCTGCAGAACCTGCTAATCTACAGGAGCCCTAGGGAGACGGAGCGCGCGCCGGAGGAGCAGCGGAGCGCGGGGGATCGCACGCAAACCCGGCCGAAGGCGGGCAAGTCTCGGCGGGGGAAGCAGCACAAGAAGAAGCGGCGTTAGGACCGGATGGACCAGCTCGCCGCCCGGTGCCACGAGGGCTCTTTGAAAGGACCGGACCAGCCGGTCACGAGCCGTTCCGCCATACGGCTCAGCCCGCCAGACCGAAAACGGCCAGGGATATCACGAGGCTCACCGCTCCCAGGAAATCTACGCTGGCGGTTATGATCGGTATGCTCTGAGTGTCGGGATCAAGACCGAGTCGGAAGCCGCCCCGATAAACAGGAACACCCCGGCGGCGAAGGTGTAGATCAGGGCGAAGTCGCGGAAGACCTCGGCTCCGGGCACGCCTTTGGGCTCCAGCAGCCCCAGATGCAGCCTGGATGCCAGCCGGCTGGAGAGGATACCCCCCAGGGCCCCTCCCTCCTGCAGGAAGGGCGGCAGCAGGATGAGCAGGGCCGGAAGCGCCAGGAACCCCTCGAGACGCTCTCCGGGCAGCCCCCTCTCAAGCGAAATGGGGTGTGTTTAACACACCTCAACGAGCCCCATCTCCTTCAAGAGGCCCGTATCTTACGCTCTTCGCCATAGCATCCCGCGCCGACAAACTATACTACCGGGGTACGCTCCGAAGAAGAGCACAAGAGGCATATGGAACATCTAGACCGAATACTTATCCGGCAGGCGAAGATGGTGCTGGAGTTCAACTGGACCGGCGAGTACACGCGCCCCGGCCCCCGGCTCTACCCGCACCAGTGGTCGTGGGACTCGGCCTTGATCTCCATCGGCTACTCCCGCTACGCGCCGGAGCGCGCCGCACAGGAGCTCCTGCACCTCTTCCGCAGCCAGTGGAAGAACGGCCTCCTGCCCCACGTCGTCTTCGACCCGGGCTTCTCCGAGTACTTCCCCGGCATCGGCTTCTGGGACGCTCACCTCAGCCCCGACTCGCCCGACGACCACCAGACCTCCGGCGTGGTGCAGCCCCCGGTCCACGCCACCGCAGCGCTGGAGCTGTACCGCCGCCTCGGTGAGGATGCCCGCCCGTTCCTTACGGAGCTCTTCCCGAAGCTTGCCGCCTGGCACGACTACCTCTACCGCGAACGCGACCCGGAAGGAGAAGGGCTCGTCTACATCCGCCACCCCTGGGAGAGCGGCATGGACAACTCCCCGATATGGGACCCGATCCTGCTCGGCATGCAGCTCTCCCCGGAGGAAATCCCGGCCTACCAGCGCGCCGACACCCACATCGTGGACCCCGAGGATCGTCCCGAAATGTCCGCCTACGACCGCTATGCGTACCTGATCCGCCTCTTTGCCGGATATGGATACGACGAGGCGGAGATCCGGAACTCCTCCCCCTTCCTGGTACAGAACGTCCTCTTCAACGCCCTTCTCTGCCGGGCCGAGCGGGATCTGGCCGAACTAGCCCGCGCGCTCGGCGAAGACCCCACCCGCTTCGAGATCCGGGCCGCGAAGACCGCCCGCGCCATGAACGGGAAGCTCTGGGATGAGAAGCACGGCACCTACCTGGACTACGACCTCCGATCTGGAACCCTCATCCGCGTCTATGCAGCCTCCGGCTACCTGCCGCTCTTCGCCGGCATCCCGGACGGAAACCAGGCCCAGAGTATGCTTCGAAGCATGGAACACCACGGCTTCTACCCAGCGAAGAGCGGCGGAATCTGCGCCCCGAGCTACGATATGTACGGCTACGGCTTCTCCCCGGTGCAGTACTGGCGGGGACCGGTCTGGATCAACATAAACTGGTTCTTACTGCGCGGCTTCGAGCGCTACGGCTTCACCGAACAAGCCGACCATCTGCGCGCGACCACGATCCGCCTCGTACGGGATCGCGGTTTCTACGAGTACTTCAACCCGCTCACCGGCCGGGGCCACGGCTCGGACTTCTTCTCCTGGACGGCAGCCCTGCTGCTCGATGTGCTGCTCGAAGAGTGATCCTACACATCACATTCGCAAACCACAGTTACAAGGCGTTGCAAATCAATACCCGGTGGCACTTCAAAAACTTTTGCTTGCGCATTCTGCCTGCAAATCCCCACAAAACAGCCTTTCGCAAACCCCTCTAACCTACCGGCAGAAACCATGTCTGCGAAACCTGGTCCGGCGAACTCCGGTATGTTATTGTTCTTCGAGATACCACAGATCCTTGAAAACTGCAGAAAACTTGCAGAATATAAGTTACTCACAAAGTGTTTCAAGGGTCCATTGCAGACCCCACTCCGCCAGATAGGAGACTGAAAGTGGTCTTCGGCCAGGAAGCCATCATCAACCGGGATATTGCAGACCCCACTCCGCCAGATAGGAGACTGAAAGACGCGGCCGGCGCGCTCGCTGCTCACGGCCGGCTCCTATTGCAGACCCCACTCCGCCAGATAGGAGACTGAAAGGCCTGCTCGACGGTCACCGCCGTGGAGACTTTGGCATTGCA
>NZ_SKBU01000012.1 GCF_004337705.1 Rubrobacter taiwanensis | reverse complement strand
TTCGTAGCGTGCGGGCATATCTCCACCTCGGTCGTTGGCTTGCCCTCCGAGTGAAGCAGACATTTGCCTATATGTCGATTCGCCCTAGGGGTTGAGGATGATCTTGCCGGTAGTTCGGCGCTCCTCCAGCGCCCGGTGGGCCTCGGCGGCGTGCGCGAGCGGGAAGCGAGCGCCGATGGTAAGCTTCAGGCTCCCCGCGGAGATCCAGCCCAGAATCTCCCGCAGGCTCGGGAGGAGCAGCTCAGGACGACGCATGATCTGCGGCAGGAAGAACCCGGCGACCACCTGGTTCTTGCGCATCAGATCCACGGGCGCTATGGTCCCCCGCTCCCCGCTCGCCGCCCCGAAGACGACCATCCGGCCGAAGGGAGCCAGGCAGTGCAGGTTCTTCTCCGGGAAGTCCCCGCCGACCATCTCCAGTATCACGTCCGCTCCCCGGCCGCCGGTGGCCTCCCGCACACGCTCCGGCCAGTCCTCCTCTGTGTAGTTGACGAGCGCGCCGGCTCCGAGCGAGCGCGCCAGCTCCAGCTTCTCCGGCGAGCTCGCGGTCGCGATGATAGTTCCCGCTCCCATGAGCCGGGCCATCTGCACGGCCAGAGTGCCCACACCCCCGGCCGCGGCGTGCACCAGTACGGACTCTCCCTCCCGCAGCCGCCCGGAGGTCTTCAGAACGTGGTAGGCCGTGAGCCCCTGCAACGGAACGGCAGCGGCGCGGTCGAAGTCCAGCCCGTCCGGCACGGGGATGAGCCCCCGCGCCGGAGCCACGGCGTACTCGGCGTAACCGCCCGTCCCTAGCAGCGTCACGACCCGGTCCCCGGGCCGCACGCCCTCTACACCGGCCCCGATCTCCTCTACGACGCCGGCCACCTCCGAACCCGGCACGAACGGGAGCGTCTGGCGCAGGACGTACCGGTCTCTGCGGCGCATGGTGTCGGCGTAGTTGACGCCGATGGAGCGGACCGCGATCAGAACCTCCCCCTGACCCGGCTCCGGGCGCTCTACCTCCGTGTACTCCAGCACCTCCGGGCCGCCAAACTCGCCGACCCTAACCGCCTTCATCCGATCCACACTCCTCCTCTCCACACCCGCTACCAGGCCGTGATGCCGCCGTCTACCACCACCGTCTGACCGGTCATGTAGGCGGCGGCGGGCGAGGCCAGGAAGAGGACCACCCCCTTTATGTCCTCCGGCTTCCCGAAGCGCCGGAGGGGAATGTCCCGCAACATCCGCTCCCCGAACTTCTCGATCAACCCGCCGGACATCTTCGTGGGGAACCAGCCGGGAGCGACGGCGTTGACGGTTATGCCGTGCCGCGCCCAGGATGTGGCCAGATCCCGGGTCATGTTGATAATCGCGGCCTTGCTGGCGTTGTAGCCCACGGTCTGCATGTACTCCGGGTTGCCGCCGACGAGCCCGGCCACGGACGCCACGTTTATAATGGTGCCGCCCTCGCCGCGCGAGATCATGGCCCGCCCCACCGCCTGAGACATCACGAACGTACCCCGAACGTTCACCCGCAGTACCTGATCGAACTTCTCCAGCGGCATCTCCTCAGCCGGAGCACCCCACGTCGCGCCGCTGTTGTTGACCAGGATGTCCACCCCGCCAAAGACGTCCTGCGCCTCTGAGACGACCTTCCCGACGGACTCCGGGTCCGCTACGTCGCAGGCCAGCGCCAACGCCCGACCACCGCAGGACTCAATCTCCGCCGCGACCTCCTCGCAAGCCTCCACCCTGCGGGAGCAGATCACCACGTTAGCCCCCGCCTCAGAGAGCGCCTCGGACATGTACCGGCCCAGCCCCCGGCCACCGCCGGTCACGATGGCGGTCCTGCCCTCGAGGCGAAAGAGATCCAGCACGCTCACCAAGCCCCCTTCCTGGAAGCTAAACGGGACAGATCAGGTAACCATATTGCGGAAGCAACGGAACAGACGCAACCGAAACCGGCCGGCTCAGAGCTCCACCCACCTCTCGGCCCAACCGGAGATGGCCTCCACCACAGGCCGCAGCTCCCGCCCCTTCTCGGTCAACCGGTACTCGATCCGCACCGGCCTCTCGGGGATCACCACACGCTCCACGATCCCCTCCGCCTCCAGCTCCTTCAACCGCTCAGAGAGCATCCGGCCGGTCAGATCGGGGATCTCACACCGGATCTCCCCGAAACGACTCGCCCCCGCAAGCATCGCCCGGATGATCGCGCCACTCCAGCGCCGCCCCACAATCTCCACCGCCCGATGATACCGCGGACAGAACGCTCCCCCGACTTTGTGCCCAACCTCCCGTTCCATGCCCCACAGTCTACCATGTTTAGTAACTTGACGAAACTTAATTACTTTTCTATAGTTGCTTAAGCAGAGTAATTATGTGGGAGGTTTTGGAAGATGCAGTTGGGTGGGCTACACCACGTCACGGCGGTAACGGCGGATGCGCCGGGCAACGTGGCGTTTTACACGGGTACGCTGGGGATGCGGCTGGTAAAGAAGACGGTAAATCAGGACGACGTTTCGGCCTACCATCTCTTCTATGGCGACGAGCTGGGCCGTCCCGGCACGGAGATGACGTTCTTCGACTGGGCGTGGGCGCCGCCGCGGGAGGCTAGGCGGGGCATGATCTCTTCGGTGGCTTTCCGGGTTTCGGGGCGCGAGGCGCTGGAGTGGTGGGCGGCGCGCTTCGACGAGCTGGGGGTTGAGCGTGGGGAGGTCGAGGGCCGTGGAGGTCGGGTGGCGCTCCGGTTTGCTGACCCCGAAGGGCAGCGGCTGGAGCTGGTCGACGACGGCGGGGCGGCTCTGCCGGGCGGGGTGCCCTGGGAGCGGAGTCCTGTGCCCGGGGAGCGGGGAATTCGGGGGCTCGACTCCGTCACGCTGACCGTAAAGGAGATTGGGCCGACCGCGGCGGTGCTTACCCGGGTTCTGGGCTTCCGGAAGGTGGATGAGTATCTGGAGGCCGGGCACAGGGTGGCTGCATTCGAGGTCGGGCCGGGTGGTCCCGGCGCGCGGTTAAGGGTTGAGGAGCGGCCGGACCTCCCGCCTCACCGGCGGGTTGGGGCCGGGGGTGTTCACCACGTGGCCTTCCGGGCTCCGGATGAAGAGGAGCACGCCGCCTGGTGGGAGCGCCTGACGCGGGTCGGGCTCATGGTCTCGCCCATCATAGACCGCTACTACTTCAGGTCCATCTACTTCAGGGAGCCGGGCGGAGTGCTGTTCGAGATAGCCACCGACGGCCCCGGGTTTGCCACCGACGAGGACCCGGCGCGTCTGGGGGAGAGGCTCTCCCTCCCGCCGTTCCTGGAGGACCGCCGGGAGGAGATCGAGGCCAACCTCAGGCCGCTACCCGCCGGGCAGTTGCGCAGCTAGCGGGTCCTAGACGATCGGGGTGCCGGGCCGCTCGAAGATCCTGAACGCTCCGGTCCCCATGGCCACGAGCTCGTCCGAGTCGTTGTAGACCTTCGCTTCGGCGGTAGCGGTGCGGCGGGTGCGGTGGACGACCTCGCTGCGGCACTCGATGCGGCCCTCGCTCACGGGGCCGAGGAAGTGGACGTTCATCTGGGTGGTGGCGATGCGCACACCCACCAGCGCCGCCAGCGCGATCCCCATGGCATTGTCTATGATGGAGGCGTAGACGCCGCCGTGCAGCGTGCCGTTACCGTTCAGGTGAAAGTCCTCGACGTCTATGCAGAGGACGGCCCTGCCGGGCTCCACCTCCAGGACCCGGCTCCGGATGTGGTTGGAGAAAGTGACCCTCTCCTCGAAGTGCCGGACGAGCCGGTCGATCTCTTCCCGGCCGAGCATCTACGCCCCTCCTGCTGCCGCGAGCTGGTGCGCGTGCCGGATCACACCCTCCGCCCGGCGTCCGAAGTCGGCGAAGCGGGAGTCTCTCGTCTGGCCCTTCGCGTAGCGGGCGTAGATCTGCTGCAAGATCACGGCCAGCTTGAAGTAGGCGAAGGTGAGGTAGAAGTGCATCTCTGAGAGGTCGCGCCCGCTAAGCCGGGCGTAGAGCTGCATGAACTCTTCGCGGGTCATGAAGCCGGGCGTATCGGTGACGGCGGGGAGCACGGAGCGGATCTCCTCCGGGTCGTCCGGCTCCACCCAGTAGCTGAGGGTCACGGCGAGGTCGAAGAGCGGGTCCCCGATGGTGGTCATCTCCCAGTCCAGGACGGCGACCACCCGGCTTAAGTTCTGCGGGTCCAGGATCATGTTGTTGAGCTTGAAGTCGTTGTGGATGACGGTCGCCGGCGGGCTTTGCGGCACGTTCGCGGAGATCCAGGCCGTCAGCGGCCCGACCTCCTCCATCTCGCCGGTCTTGGCCTTCTCGTAGCGCGAGATCCAGCCCCTCACCTGCCGCTCCAGGAAGCCCTCCGGGTAGCCGATGTCTCCGAGCCCGGCGGCCTCCCAGTCTATGGCGTGCAGCTCCGCGATCGTCTCCACGGTGGAGGCCGAGATCTGGCGGCACAACTCCCGCGTGGGCTCGCAGCCCTCGGGGAAGGAGTCGTCCAGCACCACTCCCTTCCGGCGCTCCATTATGTAGAAGGGCGCACCGATCACCGACTCGTCCTCGCAGATGGCGTACGGCTTCGGGGCGAGTGGGTAGACGGGGTGCAGCCGGAGCAGGATGCTGGCCTCCCGGATCATGTCGTGGGCCTTGGGGGGGACCGGCCCGAAGGGTGGACGCCGGAGCACCGCCTCCCAGTCCCCGACGCGCAGCAGGTAGGTGAGGTTGGAGGCCCCGGCGGGAAACTGCCGCACCACGAGCTCCCCTTCCGGAACACCCTCGACGTTCGCGCGCAGGTAGCGCCCGACCGCGCCGAGGTCTAGCTCCTCCCCTTCCCGCACCGGGATGGTCTCCCCCCTCTGCTCACCGGCCATCTGGATCACCCTTCCTTCCGGATCTCGGTCAACTGCCCGTCCCTGACCCGGGCCAGCGTTCCGCTCGCGCCCACCTCGGCTGCGAACTCCAGCGTCGGCAGGCGGCCGTTCTCCACGAACCACCGCCCCGAGCGGCTGGCCTTCAGCACCTCCAGCACCCGCCCCGTGCAGCGGCCGCCCAGCTCGAGTGCCAGCGTTGCAGCGTCGTTAAGCCGCCAGCCGCCGGTATCCAGGCAGGAGAGCAGGACCGCGGCCCCGGCGAAGTCGTCGAGCACGAAGCGCCCCCGGGAACCGGCGCAGATGATGTACACCGAGTCGGGCCCCTTCGCCTGCAGGTACTCCGCAACGGCCGGAGCGTTGCGCAGGCTGGCGATCAGGAGCTCCCCGGCCGGAGCGGCCTGGGCGATGGCCCGGGTGCCGTTGGTGGTGACGAAGACCACGTCTTTGCCCGAGACCACCTCCGGCGGGTACTCTTCGGGGTAGGGACCGTGGTCGTAGCCTTCTATGGCGAGAGCGTCCTGCTCCCCGCCCCGGAGCAGGGTCCCATCATCCAGCTTTTCGCAGAGAGCCTCCGCCTCCTCCAGAGTCGCCACGGGGAACACCCGGCGCGCCCCGTTCTCCAGGATGGTCACGAGCGTGGTGGTGGCGAGCAGCACGTCCAGCACGACGGCCGTGGCTCCGGGGAGCCGCTCCGGAGCTATCTCGTGCCGTGACATTAGCACTCTGAGCCTGCGCCCCTCGGACATACGCCTCCGGATCATACCGGCGGAGAGGCCCCCGTCCGGCTCACGCCTGAATGTTCGTCATCTTCCAGCGGGTGTGCTCCCCGAGACCCTCCGCCTCCGGGAACTCCTCGCCCCTGGAGAGCTGGACCCGGACCGGGGGCAGCATCGTCCCCCGGTTACAGATGTACGTGCCGGTGAAAGGTGCCCGGTCCCCGGGCCTGAAAACCTGCCCGTACGGCCGGTAGCGGGCCCGCACGTTATCCAGAATCGAAGCCATTATCTAACCCTCCCAAAAACGCGCTCAGCTCAGGGTGACGAAGCGGGCGTCCCGGAAGCCGGGGATCTTCAGGATCTCCTGCAGCACGGCCTCCGGGACGGGCTCGTCCACCGTGATCGCCATGGCGGCCCGGGTGCCGGGCGCGCCGCGGCCCACGGCCATGTTGCCGATGTTTATACCGTGATTCCCGAGTATGGTGCCGACCCGTCCGATCATGCCCGGCACGTCCTCGTTCAGGATGAAGAGCATGTGCTTCTCGGGGATGATGTCCATGGTGTAGCCCTGGATCTCCACCAGCCGGGGCTCCATCTTGGGACCGATGAGCGTGCCGCTCACCACGCTCTCCCCGGCTCCGCCCTCCAGGCGCAGCGTTATGAGGCTGGTGTAGTCCGAGCTCTCCGGGATGCGGGAGGTCTCGACCCGCAGGCCCCGCTCGCGGGTTAGCGCCGGTGTGTTAACGTAGTTTAGCGGCTCGTGAACCATGTTGGTCAGGAGACCCTTCTGCGCCGCCACGTCCAGAAGGCGCGTGTCGCGGTCGGCGATCTCGCCCCGGTACTCGACCTTCAGGATGTTGCCGGGCCGGTCGGTGAGCTGGTACAGGAGACGGCCCAGAATCTCGCAGAGCCCGGCGAACTGCGCCACGGACTCCGCGCCTTCGCCGACCGGGACCGGAGCGTTGATGGCATTGACCGGGACCCCGCCCCGCAGAGCCGCCGCGACCTGCTCGGCGGCCGTGACGCCCGCCCGGTCCTGGGCCTCGACCGTGCTGGCCCCCAGGTGCGGGGTGACCACCACGTTAGGCAGGTCGAAGAGCGGCGAGTCGGTGGCCGGCTCGTCCTCGAAGACGTCTATGGCAGCCCCGGCGATCCGGCCCTCCTTCAGGGCCCGGTAGAGCGCCTTCTCGTCCACTATGCCGCCGCGCGCCACGTTGATGATGTAGGCGGTCGGCTTCATCATCGAGATGGCCTTCTCGTCCACCAGGCCGACCGTCTGCGGCGTCTTGGGCACGTGCAGCGAGATGAAGTCCGCCTCGCGGTAGATCTGCTCCAGGCTCTCTGCGGGCTCCACGTTCATGTCCCGCATCCGCTCCGCGGCGACGTACGGGTCGTAGGCCAGCACACGCATCCTCATCCCGAGAGCGCCCCGCGCCACGATGGAGCCGACGTGCCCGATCCCGATCAGCCCCAGCGTCTTCCCCGCGACCTCCACGCCCTTGAACGCGCTCCGCCTCCACTGCCGCTCTCGCAGCGAGGCGTCGGCGTGCGGGATGCGCCGGGCGACGGCGAGCATCATTCCCAGAGTGTGCTCCCCGGCGGCGACCGTGTTGCTCTCCGGGGCGTTGGCTACCAGGATGCCCCGCCGGGAGGCGGCCTCGAGGTCTATGTTGTCCACCCCGATCCCGGCCCGGCCGATGGCCTTGAGCCGGCCGGCCCGCTCGATGACCTCCGCCGTCACCTTCGTGGCGCTGCGGACGATGAGGCCGTCGTACTCCCCTATACGCTCCAGCAGCTCCTGCGGCGAGAGGTCGTAGAGGGTGTCTACCTCGAACCCCTCCTTTCTGAGGAAATCTACGGCTACATCCGCCAGCTTCTCGGTTACGAGTACCTTCACACCTTCGCTCCGCTCTTCGAGAAGACTCTCTGGGCCGCACCGACGCCCTTGCCCAGCTCCACGGGATAGCCCTGAGCCTCCAGCGCGAGCTCGGTGGCGGCGATGGTGGCGATGATGTCGTAGGCGTCGAAGTACCCGCAGTGGCCGATGCGGAAGATCCTGCCCTCCATCGGACCCTGCCCCCCGGCGACCTGGATGCCGTGCTCCCGGAAGATAGCGCGCACCAGCTGCTTGCCGTCTATGCCCTCCGGGACCCAGGCGGCGGTGACCGCCGAGTTCATATCCTCGTCCGGCCCGAAGAGCCTGAGCCCCATGCCCTTGATGCCCGCGCGCGCCGCGCGTCCGAGCAGCACGTGCCGCTCGAAGACGTTCTCCAAACCCTCATCCAGCAGCTGCCGCAGCGCGAGATCCAGCTGCATGATGACGCTTACAGCCGGGGTCCACGGCGTCTGCGGCGGGGTCTTGGCCGCCGCCTTCTTCGCCGCCGTCCAGTCGAAGTAGTAGCGGGGCATCCTCGACTCCTCGTGCGCCCGCCACGCCCGCTCGGAGACACTCACGAACCCGAGCCCCGGCGGCGTCATGAGCGCCTTCTGCGAGCCGGCCACGACCACGTCCACGCCCCACTCATCGGTCCGGAGCTCGCACGCCCCAAGACCCGAGATCGCATCCACCACCGTAACGACGCTCTCGGTCGCCTTCGCGAAGCCCTGGATGTCGTTCACGGTGCCCGTAGAGGTCTCGGAGGAGACGCAGACGGCGGCCGTGATCTCCGGGTCGTTGGCGAGCGCCTCGGCCACCTCGTCGTTGTCGGCCTTCTGGCCCCACCCGTACTCCAGCTCCACGACCTCCAGGCCGAACGCCCGCCCCATCTTAACCCAACGGTTGCCGAAGTTGCCGTTGTTGACGATGAGCACCTTGTCCCCGGGCGAGAAGAGATTCTGCACGACGCCCTCAAAGGCCCCGGTGCCGCTCGCAGCGTAGATGAAGACGTCGTTCTCGGTCATGAAGACCCGCTTGAGGTTCTCGTTCACGCGGGTGAACACCTCGCCGAACTCCGGCGTGCGGTGGTGGATGATCGGCAACGCCCCCGCCGCCGATACCTCCGGCGGGATGGGGGTCGGACCGGGCGACATCAGACGGTACTTGTTCTGCATCGAGCCCCTAACCTTCCTCTGCTGCTTCAGCCGGCATCGGCCTCATTTTAGTCACCAAACTAGGTGCTAGCTACACATACGCAGCCGGTTGATAGAAAAAATTCCGAATAGCAACCGCTCGTGATTCTATCTTACCCCTCGACCGTCCAAAGTTCCCCGAAGGCCGGGACGTTCTCCAGGCGCAGGGTAGAGAGGGGCTCGGGCAGGGCGGGGTCGAGCGCCAGCTCGCAGCTCTCCGGGTCCGGCTCCAGGCCGAGCATGGCGCGCACCAGGAGCGGTGGTGTGCCCGCGGCCCAGCCCTGGGGGCTGCACGTGGTCGGGTACCCGACCGGGAAGCGCGTCTCCTCCCGCCGGTAGCCGGCGAATACCTCCGGCAGCCGGTAGTCGAAGTGCCGGGCGGCCTCTATCATGGCGGTCGCGATCCTGTTGGCCTCGGCCCGGTAGCCGTAGCGGTAGAGGCCGTAGGCTATGAGCGAGTTGTCGTGCGGCCAGACGGTGCCGTTGTGGTACTCGATCGGGTTGTAGCCGCCGTCCTCCTCGCTCATGGTGCGCACGCCCCAGCCGCTGAAGAGCGCGTCCTCCATCAGCCGGTCGGCGACGGCCCGGCTCCGCTCCTCCGGGACGATGCCGCTCCAGAGCAGGTGCCCCATGTTGGAGGTCACGGAGTCCACCTGCCGGCCCGTGCCGTCGAGGGCGAGGGCGTAGTAGCCGCCCCGCGCCTCCACCCAGAAGTCCCGGTCGAAGCGGCGCTTGAGGTCGGCGGCATCTTCCCGCAGCTTCCGGGCGAGCCCGGCGTCCCTCCAGACCCGTTCGGCGAGTTCGGCGCTCCTCATCAGCGCGTCGTATACGTAGCCCTGGGCCTCGCAGAGGGCTATCGGCGGTTCGGCCCGCGTGCCGTCGGCGTAGAGGACGGAGTTGTCGGAGTCCTTCCAGCCCTGGTTGTTGAGGCCGCGCGAGGAGCGCATCCGGTAGTCGGCGTAGCCGTCGCCGTCGGTGTCGGAGTAGCGTTTGATCCACTCCAGCGCCCGCCGGGCGGGCCTTTCCAGCTCGCGCACGAACTCTTCGTCCGCCGTCCAGCGCCACGCCTCGTGCAGCAGGACCAAAAAGAGCGGGGTGGCGTCCACCGTACCGTAGTAGGGCGAGTGGGGCACCTCGCCGAAGTGCGCCAGCTCCCCGAAGCGCAGCTCGTGCAGGATCTTGCCGGGCTCCGCGTCCCGGAAGTCGTCGAAGTCCGTAGCCTGCCGGCGGGCCAGAGCCCGCAGCGTACTCCTGGAAAATTCGGGGTCGAGATGGACGGTCTGGAAGGCGGTGATCAGGGCGTCCCGCCCGAAGAGGGTCATGAACCACGGCAGCCCGGCGGCCAGCAGGAGCCCGGGCTCGCCGTCCAGCCGGAAGCTGAGCGCCCGCAGGTCCGCCAGGCTCTGCTCCCAGGTCCTCTCCAGCGTCTCCCAATCGGTGTGCAGGGCGGGGGATACGGACCGTTGCGGACCGGCGGGTGCGGCGGCCGGCACCCCGCCCGCCTCCGGCGTGATGGTGACGAGTACGGTGGCGGTCTGCTTGGGCTCCAGGGAGAGGCGCGTGCCGACCCTGCCCGAGTCCAGCTTCACCCCACCTTCGGCGGTCTCCAACCGGACCCGGGTATCGCGGCGGAAATCCTCTCGCCGGTAGACGAATCGCAGCCCGCCACCGTCCTCACGCACCGGCTCGTCGGTCCTTCCGGCCGGGTGTTCCTTTACCTCGAAGAGGTCGGCGAAGTCCGCGTCCAGCTCCAGCTCCAGCAGCGCCTCCACGGGCCTCCGGGTGTGGTTGGTGAGCCGGATCTCCTCCCGGAGACCGCCGGCGAGTTCGCGGCGGCGCATGATGCTCAGACCGTTGCGCGAGCCGCCCGCCGGGGCGAAGAGATAGAAGCCCGCGCAGTCCCCGGAACTCTCGGAGGAGAGCAGGTGCGGGATCTCCCCGTTCACCCGCAGCACGAACCTGGACAGGTGGCGCGTATCCCGGTAGAAGAGCCCCTCCTCCCGGCCGCGCACGTCACCCCGGGCGTCCGAGATGCAGAACGCACTGCCCGCCGTCACCCACACCGATCCGTTCAGCAAACTGATATCTTCTCCCTTCTCTCTCCTGAGAATACTGCAAGCGCCGCGGAAGACTATAAGACTATACTGGAGCCGTGGAAGACTGGCGCGAGTCATTTACGGTGGTGGCCCTCTCGCGCATCTGGGACCGGCTGGGGACCGTGCTATGGACCGGTCTCCTGAGCTTCCCGCTCGGGCTCACCGTTCTCCTGCTCCCTCCGGCCCTGGCGGCGGTGGCCGACGCCGCCGTGCGCGGGGTGCGCGACGAGGAGTTCGGCCTGCGGGACTTCTTCGCCTCCGGGTTGAGGTACTTCCTGCGGTCCTGGGTCATCTTCCTGCTCCTGGTCTTCATCTTCGCCGCCATACTCTTCAACGTCCAGTTCTACGCCGCGCGCGAGGGGATCTTCTGGACGGCGGCGCTCTCCCTCACGCTGGCGCTGGCGTTTATCGTCACTGTGGTGGCTCCTTTCCTGTTCCCGGCGCTGGTCCGGGACGACCTCGGGCTGCGGGACACGGTCCGGTACGCGACCCTCGCCGCTCTGCGAAAGCCGCTCAACGCCGTCTCGGTGGCGCTCATAGCCGGCTCTCTGCTGTTGCTCCTGACCTTCACGACCGTCGGCCTCCTCTTCTTCTGGCCGGTGACGATGTTCTTCGCCGCCGCGGCCCTGGAGCGGGCGGTAAAGGAGCACCGGGCGGGCCCTACCCCTTCACGGCCGTGAACGAGACGCCCTCGATGATCTGGCGCTGCGCCACCAGGAAGACCAGCAGCGTGGGCAAGAGGGCCAGGAGCGAGCCGGCCATCAAAAACTCCCACTGCGTGTCGTACTGGCTGCGGAACGCGGCGAGCCCTACCGTAAGCGGGAACTTCTCCTGGCTGTTCAGCAGGATGAACGGCCAGAAGAACTGGTTCCACGCCGAGAGGAAGCTGAAGATGGTGAGCGCGGCCAGCGCCGGACGCGCCAGGGGGAGCATGATCTGCCAGAACGTCCTGAAGCGCGACGCGCCATCCACCTTCGCCGCTTCTTCCAGCTCGTAGGGCATCTCCAGGAAGAACTGCCGCATCAGGAACACGCCGAAGGTGTAGGCGGCCTGCACCAGGATCACGCTCGTGTACGTGTCCACCAGCCCCAGGAAGGACATCATCTGGTAGATGGGGATCAGATAGACGTGCACCGGGATCATCAGCGTGCCCAGGATCGCGTAGAAGATCACCTGCCGCCCCGGGAAGCGCATCCGCGCCAGCGCGTAGCCGGCGGTCGTCGCCAGAGCTATGTTTATAACCGTGACGAAGGCCGTGTAGATGAGGCTGTTCAGGAACCACCGGCCGTAGGGCACGATCTCCCACACGTTGCGGTAGGCGTCGAAGCTCACCGGATCCGGGATCCAGTTCCCCTGAAAGACCTGGTCCGGCGTCTTGAGCGAGGTTGTAAGCGACCACGCGAACGGCACCAGGAAGAAGGCCGCCATCGCCACCAGCACGGCATAGGCGAGCACTTTCAGCAGCACATCCAGGGCCCGGCTCTTGCCGCTCGCTTCGGTCTTGACCGTAGTAGAAGCCATCTTTACCCCTCACTCCGTTGCCGACTCGCCCACGATGCGGCGTTGGATCAGGACGGTGACGAAGATGATCACGAACAATATGAACGCCCCGGCCGCCGCCGTTCCCATCTCCTGGCTGCGGAACGCCTCGCGGTAGATCCAGTAAACAACCGTCAGCGTCGAGAACTCCGGCCCGCCCTCGGTGATGATCGCGATCTGGTCGAAGACCTGCCAGCACCCGATGATGC
Organism: Rubrobacter taiwanensis; assembly: GCF_004337705.1. Taxonomy (GTDB): domain Bacteria; phylum Actinomycetota; class Rubrobacteria; order Rubrobacterales; family Rubrobacteraceae; genus Rubrobacter_C; species Rubrobacter_C taiwanensis. Next base: position 119,041 of record NZ_SKBU01000012.1, on the reverse strand, counting down.
CGAGCGTGACGATGAGGAACGTCACCGGCTTGAGCATCGGGATGGTTATGTACCACAGCCTGCGCCACCAGCCCGCGCCGTCTATGGCGGCGGCCTCATAGAGCTGCCGGGGCACGCCCTGCAACCCGGCGAGGTAGATCACCATGAACTGCCCCACCGTGGCGAAGATGTTCATGAACATGATCGTCTCCAGCGCCGTGCTCGCGCTGGTGTACCACTGCAGCGGCCCGAACCCGAACAGCCCGATAAACCTGTTGGCGATGGAGTTCGGGTCCGAGGAGAAGACCAGCGTGAAGATGACCGCCAGCGCCGCCGAGCTGGTCACCGTCGGGACGAAGAACGCCGCCCGGAAGAAGTCCCGGAAGCGGATGCCGCTGTTCATCACGATGGCGAGCCCCAGCGCCACCACGGTCTGCACCGGGACCACCCCTAAAGTGTAGTAGAGGCTGTTCCAGAACGCCGTCCGGAATACCTCGTCCTGCCCGATTATGTACGCGTAGTTCTCGATCCCCACGAACGGCCGGTTGGCGCCCAGCACCGGCCAGTCGTGCAGGCTGACCCAGAACGCGTAGAAGATGGGCCCGAAGACGAAAACGGCCATGACCGCCAGCGTGGGCAGGAGGAAGAGGTAGGCCATCGTCACGTCCTCGAAGACGCGGCCCCGGAACGGGTTCCACCGGCGCGGGGTCTTAGTGGCCGGCGGCGGGGGCTGGCCGCCGGTCCTCTGGTTTACGGCCTCCACGACCTCACCCCGCTACCCGTCCGCCCGCTCGACGTCGGACTCCACCGTGCTCTTCCACTCCTCCAGGATGCTCCGGAACTGCTCCGGCCCGGAGCTGAAGGCGCGCTGGATGGAGTTGTTGGAGTTGTCCAGCACGGGCTGCGGGTCGGAGGTGTTGAGCTGCCAGGCTGTCGCCTCCGGCGTGGAGTCCACGAGCGCCCGGGCCTGGGGATGCTGGTCCAGGTAGGACTGCACGGCGTCCTCCCGCGGCGGGATCGCCAGCCCGAGCTCGCCCCAGCGCCGCTGTCCCTCCCGGCCAGTGAGGTACTCGATGAGCTTCCACGCCGCGTCCGGGTTCTCGGCGTTGGCGTTCATGCAGTAGGCCACCGTGAAGAGCAGGCTGTCCTGCCCGCCCTCGTAGGGCAGCGGCGCGATGCGGTACTCCCGGTCCGGGTAGGTGTCGTTGAGGAACGGGATGGCCCAGTTGCCCTCGAAGACCATCCCGATACCGCCCTTGCCCAGAGCGTCACCGGCCCACTGCGCCCCGGTGTCCGCGGGCTGGACCGCGATCTTCTCCGGCCCGGTATACATCCCGGCGAAGAACTCCAGAGCCCGCAGGTTGCCCTCCAGGTTGGGCATCACGTTGCGCTCGTCGTCTATGATCGGCGCGTCCTGCTGCAGGGCGAAGGCCAGATACCGGGGCAGCTCGGGCTGGAGCGAGAGCCCCCACCGCCCGTCGCCGTCCGTGAGCTTGCGCCCGTACTCCCAGACCTCGTCCCACGTCGCGGGCGGGCTGTCCGGGTCGAGCCCGGCCTGCTCGAAGAGCTCGAGACTATAGAAGAGGCCCAGGATCGAGTAGTCCTTGGGCATCCCGTAGATCATGCCGTCCTCCAGCGAGGTGAAGGCGTCCACGAGCGGCCGGTAGAAGTCTGCGGGGTCTATGACCTCGCTCCCCTCGATGTAGTCGTCCAGCGGCCGCAGCGCCCCGGTGGCGATGAGCTGCGGGGCGAAGAGCGAGTCCAGGTAGAACACGTCGGCCGCCGTGTTGGACGATAGCTGGGTGACGAGCCGCTGCATGTAGTCCCCGGTGGTCACCTGGTAGTCTACCTGGATCTCCGGGTTGGCCTCCTCGAAGTCCGCGAGCATCTCCCGCAGCCGCTCCTCCTCCGCCGGCGAGGACGAGAACCCGGTCAGCGTCACGGTCCCGGACGCCTCCTCGACCGTCCGGGGCCCGTCGCCAACCCGGGCGCCGCCCCCGCACCCCCCGAGCATCGCAAGCCCGGCGGCCATACCCATGCCCGCCACAAACTGCCGGCGCGTGAGCTTCCTTCTTCCCAGCAAGATGGTCCTCCTTCCCTGCCTTCCCACTACGGCTCCCCCCGCCCCGGCGGCGCGGTGGTCTCCCGGACCACCAGCCGGGGCGGTATCTCCACCCGCTTGGCGGGCAGCGGCCGCTCGGCCTGTATCTGCTCGGCGAGCAGCTTCACCGCCTCGCTCCCGATCTCGTGCAGCAGCGGGTCCACGGTCGTGAGCCGGTTCTCGGCCGCAACCGGCAGGCCGTCGTATCCCACTACCGACAGGTCCTCCGGAACCCGCACCCCGGCCTCCCGCACGGCCTCGATCAAACCCAAAGCCATGTGGTCGCTGGAGGCGAACACGGCCGTCGGCATCTCGCCAGCCAACAGCTCCCGGCCCGCAGCCCGCCCGGACTCCCTCGTGAAGTCTCCGGCCACTACCGGCCCCTCCGGCACCCCGGACTCTGCCAGCGCTCGCCGGTAGCCGGCCAGCCGCTCCCGAGCGGCGTTCATCTCCGGGATGCCCATGAGAAAACCGATCCTGCAGTGCCCGAGCTCCAGCAGGTGCTTCGTGCCCCGGTAGCCCCCCTCCCGGTCGGGACAGAGCACCCGCGGCACCTCCAGCCCGGCCGTCCCATCGTCCACGATCGCCACCGGAAGCCGCCCTACAGCCCCCTCCAGCAAACCGCCGTCAGCGGGCAGTACGGCCAGCATCCCCGCCGCCTCACCCCATCCAGCCAGCCACTCCACGCTCCGCGCCCGCCGCTCCCGGCTCGAACCGACCGTGAACAGCGCCGCCATGTACCCCCAGCGCTCGATCTCCGACCCCACCCCGCGCAACACCCGCGCCATCCACTCGTCTGCAAAGTCCTGCACCAGGATCGCCACCAGCTGCGTGCTGGACGCCAGGTTGCGGGCCGCATCCCGCATCACATACCCCAGCGCCGCAGCAGCCTCCATCACCTGCCGCCGCGTCCGCTCCGAAACGTCGGGCCGCCCGTTCATCACCCGCGATACCGTAGAGACCGAAACCCCAGCCCTCCGGGCCACGTCCACAATGGTCACCCCTCCCCGAACGCGGCCGTCACCCCTGCCGCCGGTCTGACCCATCATCCGCTCCCTGTTTCCCGGTAACGTTACCGGGAATTATATGGCGGGTTGAGGTGTGGCGTCAAGTTCTGGGAGGTTAGGGGAATCCTGCGCCTTCGAGCGCGGGCCGGGCGTCTCTGGTGTAGCGCCCTTGGTAGCCGGGGGGCGGGTTGGGGGCTTCGATCAGGAGCTCCGTGCCCTCCAGGTCTTCTGAGGAGACGCCGACCCGGATCGCGCCGTCATCCAGTCCCAGATAGAGCATATCCCCGTCCATGAGCCGCGACGGGAGGCCGGCTGCGGCGGCCTCGGGCGTGGCGAGTGAGACCCACACCCCGCGGGCGGCAGCGGGGGCGACTCCGTCGGTAAATACCGCAACCCGGCCGGCGAGTCCGGACTCCTCCAGAACTTCGGAGAAGCGCGTGAGGCGCAGGAGGCCGGAGCCGCTGCGGGGGCCGCAGCCGGCGACGACCAGCACGCGCCGGGGCTCCACCCCGCCGGATTCCACGGCGCGCACGGCGGCCTCCTCTCCGGCGAAGACGAGACACTTGCCTGAAGCGTAGGTCTTATCGGTATCCGCCGACCAGCCGACGGCCTCGACGGTCTTCCTGCGGTCCCGCATGAAAACCAGTCCCGAACCCTCAGCATCCGGCGGCTCGGGGACATCGTCCGGCAGCCGGTCCCGGAGCCTCCCGGCGACCGTACGGGTGTCGTGCACGGCTCTGCCCAGGTGCTTCAGAATTCCCGGCACGCCGTGTTTCAGGAACCACTCCGAGCCGGGGGTGGTTGCGGGGCCGGTCTCGCGGGAGATCACCCGCATGACGCTCCCGAACCCCGGCACGTTCGCCTCCCGGGCTATGGCGGCCAGGTGCACGAGGGGCTCCGGACCGCCGCTCAGGGCGCAGCTCGCCCGCAGAGCATTGGCAAGCGAGAAGCTCTGCACGATCTCTTGCGGCTTCGGTCCGCCTTCCCCGGCGAGTGCGGCGGCCAGTTCTGCGGCATCTCCCTCTTGCGGCGCGAGTCCCATCGCTGCAACCGCGGCGGAGGTGGCATCCCGAGCTCTTCCCGCGACCACGGCTGGGAGATTCAGGCGCAGCGCGGCGATCACGAGTCCGGCCAGAACCTCGGGCTCGGGAGCCGCGAGCAGCAGCCCGTCCGGCTCCCGGACGGCGGCCGCCATCTCGGTTGCGTCCGCCGTCCACTCCCGTCGCAGCCCGATGCCGCGGGAGGCGGTCTCCGGCAGGGGTATGAGGACCGGCTCGCAGCCCGCGTCCCGCAGGCGGTCCGGGTAGCCGGAACCGGGAGGAGCTGCGACACCGACGCGCAGCACTTAGCTCTGGAGTTTCTCCAGGATGATCCGGCGCACCTCTCCCCCGTCGGCCTGGCCGCGGGTGGCCCGCATGACCTGCCCGACCAGGAAGCCCACCACCTTCTGGTCTCCTCCGCGGACCTTCGCCGCGGGCTCGGGGTTCTCGGCGATGACCTGCTCCACGATGCCGGAGAGCTCATCCTCGCCGAGCCCCTTGAGGCCCTCCCGCTCCACCACGTCGGAGGGTCTATCTCCGGTCTTGAAGACCTGATCCAGGACCTCCTTGGCGGCGGTACGCGAGATGGTCCGGCTCCGGACCAGCTCTATGATCTCCACCAGGTGCTCTGGCGTGACCCTGGAGTCGGAGATCCCCAGCCCCGCGTCGTTCAGACGGCCCAGCAGTTCGACGCTCACCCAGCTGGCCGCCTGCTTCGGGTCCGTCTCTGCGGCGACCCGCTCGTAGTACTCGGCCAGCTCCCGGCTGCTCGTGAGCACTCTGGCATCGTACTCGGAGAGGCCGTAGCTCTCCATGAAGCGGGATTTCATCTGCTCCGGCAGCTCGGGCAGGCGGCTCCGGATCTCCTCCACCCACGCCCCGGACAGCTCCAGCGGCAGGAGGTCCGGCTCCGGGAAGTAGCGGTAGTCGTGGGCGTACTCCTTGCTGCGCAGTTCGTGCACCTCGTCGTCGTCGGGATCGTAGTGCAGGGTGGTCTGTTCCACGCGCCCCCCGCTCTCCAGCAGCGCCATCTGGCGTTCCAGCTCGCGCGTCAGGCCCCTCTCCACGAATCGGAAGGAGTTCATGTTCTTCAGCTCGGTCTTGGTACCGAAGGAACCGTCGGGGTTGCGGATGCTGACGTTCGCGTCGCAGCGCATCTGCCCCTTCTCCATGTCCGCCTCGGAGACACCGACCGCGCGCAGGATGCTCTTGAGCTGGTTGGCGGTAGCGCGGGCGGCCTCGGGCGAGGGGATGTCCGGCTCGGTGACGATCTCGATCAGCGGCGTGCCGCCGCGGTTGAAGTCCACGAGCGAGCCGACCGAGCCGTGCATCCGGCCCGACTCCCCGACGTGCACGTTCTTGGCCGCGTCCTCCTCGAGGTGCAGGCGTGTGATGCCGACCCGGAGGGTCCCTTCGGAGGTGGGGACCTCCAGATATCCGCCGGTGCACAGCGGCTCCTCGTACTGCGAGATCTGGTACCCCTTCGGCAGGTCCGGGTAGAAGTAGTTCTTGCGGGCGAAGACCGAACGCGGAGCCACCTCGCAGCCCATCGCCAGCCCCGCCATGACCGCCAGCTCCACGGCCCGCTCGTTGATGACCGGCAGCGCTCCCGGGTGTCCCAGACAGACCGGACACACCTGCGTGTTAGGCTCCTCGCCGTAGGTCACCCGGCAGCCGCAGAACATCTTAGTCTCGGTAGCCAGGTGGACGTGGAACTCCAGCCCTATCACAGCCTGGTAGGTCTTCTTGCGCTCCCTCGTCTCCAAGAGCTCTTCCTCGCCTCTTTCTGCGCGTCTCTCCGCTCTGCCGGGCTCATTCTAACACCATCCCGGGTGGAGGCCGCATGCTATAATGTACCCGCTCCATGAACAAATCCGAGTCACAGGAAGATCGGGGGGAGCCGGTTCCGGAGGCGGACCGGCCGCATCTGATCGTCCTGCAGGGGACCAACGTCGGCACATTCTATAAGCTGGAGTCGGACGAGACCGTGCTGGGCAGCGACCCCCTGCGGGCAGATATCGTGCTGCGGGAGCGGGAGGTCGAACCGCAGCACGCCAGTATTCATGCGGACCCGGGCTCCGGCAGCTACGTGCTCCGGGATCTGGAGACCGGTGGCAAGACCGCCCTCAACGGCGAGACTGTGGACGGTGCGGCCGTGCTCTCCGACGGGGACCGCATCTTCCTGGGGATGAGCGTGCTGGAGTTCTCCATGCCCGACCCGCTGCGGGCCCGTTTTCACGGAGCCATCCACCGCATGCTCAACTACGACTACCTCACGGGGCTGCTCGCCAAGCCCCGCTTCGACGAGGAGTTCGAGCACGCACTGGCGGCGGCGCGCGAAAGCGGCGAACCGCTCGGCGTGCTCATGATAGACATAGACAACCTGAAGAAGATCAACGACGCCCGCGGTCACTTGCTCGGCGAGTTCACCATTCAGGAGGTCGGGCGCCTGATCGGGGCCGCTCACGGCGAGGGCGGCCGCCGGGCCACCCGCTTCGGCGGCGACGAGTTCCAGACCATCCTGCCCGGGCTCGACAAGGCCGGCGCGCGGGAGGTAGCCGAGGAGCTGCGCCGGGCCGTCGAGGAGTACGCCTTCGACCGGGAGGGCGTGGTGGTGAACCCCACCATCTCGGTCGGGGTGGCGGCCTACCCCGAGGACGGCGGCACCACCGAGGAGCTGACAAGCGCGGCCGACGAGGCCCTCTACCGGGCCAAGAGCCTGGGCCGCAACGTAGTCTACTGCTAGCCGAGCGAGGAGGACAGTATCCCCGTGGAACTGCTACGGACGGTTCTAGAAGCGGTGAAGAACACCGGGTCCGGAACGCTCCGGAGCGTCGCCCCGATCATCGGGATCCTGCTCATCTTCCACCTCATCGTGCTGCGCGAGCCCCTGAGGAACTGGAAGGAGGTCTCGATCGGGCTTCTGCTCACCGTGATCGGGCTCGCCATCTTCCTCAAAGGGCTGGAGATCGGGCTGCTACCGCTCGGAGAATCCGCCTCCGGGGCACTGGCGCAACGGGGCTCGCTGGTACTGGCCGTTGTCTTCGGTCTGACCCTCGGCTATGGCGCCACGCTCTCAGAACCCGCGCTCGCAATCCTGGCGGAGCGGGTCGAAGATCTGACCGCCGGAGCCCTCGGCGCGACCGTCTTCGTGCAGACCGTGGCCGTCGGGGTGGCACTGGGCGTGGCGGTCGGGGCAGCGCGCATCGTACTCGGTGTGGAGATAACGCCGTTCTTCATCCCGGCGCTGGCGCTGGTCATAGTTCTCACTTTCTTCGCTCCGGAGCGCTATACGGGACTGGCCTTCGACGCCGCGCTCGCCACCACCGGGCCGGTTACCGTCCCGCTCGCCATAGCCCTGGGCAGCGGGCTGGCGCTCGCCCTGGGCCGCGGGGACATACTCGTCTTCGGCTTCGGGCTCGTCGCCTTCGCCGCGCTGGGGCCGATTCTGTGCGTCCTGATCCTGGGAATAATCCTCGGAGACCCGGCAGGCTAGGAGTAGAGATGCAGGGATACAAGCTGGTAGTCTCGATAGTCCCCAAAGGCTCGGCGAACACCGTCATGGACGCGGCGCGCGAAGCCGGGGCGGAAGGCGGAACCATACTGCTCGCCCGGGGAACCGGCATCCACGAGGCCCGGAAGTTCTTCGGCATCTCGATCAGCGCCGAGCGCGAGGTGCTGCTGACGCTCGTGGAGCCGGAGAAGGTGCGGTCGGTGCTGGACGCCGTGGTGGAGTCCGGGAAGCTGAACGAGCCCGCCCGCGGCATAGCCTTCGTCCTGCCGGTAGACGAGGTGACCGGGATCGTGCACCGGGAGAACCGGTAACGAGACACATCACCCGCATTACATTAGACGTTTCTCACATTAGAGGCTTCTAACCCGATCCCCATTGTCTGGCGCGGTCCTCCGCAATAGGATGCCGGTACAGGCTCGTTGAGAAGGAGGTGAGATATGGCCTGGTTCGGAGCGGTCTACCCGGCCCGGAGGCGCGCCGCGGCGAGCACCGACACCTCCCGCCCGCGGCGGCGCCGGCGGAGGCGCCGGAGGCGGAACCGTCGCCGCCGGCGCCGGGGCACGGACACCTGAGAAGGGTGTGGGCAGCGGAGAGGGCCTCGTCAGGGGCGAGGCCCTCTCGCCGTGAGGTCAATATACCAGCGGAGCGGCGATCGTGATGCGTTTGCGAGAGAGAATCCAGGGCTTTCTGGGGCACATCGAGGAGACGTACTCGCCGGTGGAGTTCGCGCCGGCGGTGCCGGTGCGCGAGGTCTTCCGGCGCTTCTGGCCCTACGCCCGCCCTTACCGCCGGTGGCTGGCCCTGCTGCTCCTCTTCGTGGCGCTCGCCCCGGCGGTGGACGCCGCAACCCTGTATCTGTTCAAGCTCCTGGTCGACGACGTGCTCGTCGCACGGGATCTGGGGCCGCTGGTCTGGATCGCGCTGGCGTACGTGGGGCTGACGGCGCTGGGCGGCATCGTCTCGTTCTGCGACGACTACCTCGGGGACTGGGTCGGAGAGAGCTTTCTGCTCTCGCTGCGGCGCGGGTTCTTCGAGCACCTGCACGGCCTCTCGCTGGACTTCTTCGAGCGCCGGAAGCTCGGGGACGTCATCTCCCGCCTCTCCGGCGACATCGCGGCCATCGAGAGCCTGGTGCTCTCCGGCGTGACGCAGGCGCTGGCGGCCGTAGCGCAGCTCGTCATCTTCGTCGGGGTGCTCTTCTACCTGAGCTGGAAGTTGGCGCTCATCTCGCTCTTCGTGGTGCCGCTCTTCTACGCGGCGGCCAGGTATTTCTCGCGCAGGATCAAGCACGCCTCGCGCGAGCACCGGCGGCGCAGCGGAGCTACCGGCGCGGTGGCCGAGGAGAGCCTCTCTAACGCCGCCCTGGTCCAGGCGTACAACCGACAGGCGGAGGAGGCTGCCCGCTTTCACCGGGAGGCTCTGGCCAACTTCCGGGCCAAGATGGCCGCCACCCGCCTGAAGGCGCTCTTCTCGCCCCTCATAGACCTCATAGAGCTCTCCGGGGTGCTGGTGGTCATCGGAGTGGGAGCTCTCCTGCTCGCCCGCGGCGAGCTGACCCTGGGCGGGCTGCTGGTCTTCATCGCCTTCTTGAGCCAGCTCTACGACCCGGTGCGCGAGCTGAGCGGCCTGATCAACACCGTGTACGCGGCCGCGGCGAGCGCGGAGCGCATTATCGAGTTTCTGGACGAGCGCCCCTCGGTGGAAGACCGGCCCGGCGCGAGGAGCATCGCCCGTGCCTCCGGACGCGTGGAGTTCGAGGCGGTCTCCTTCTCCTACCCGGCCGGCAGGGGCGCGGCGCTCGAAGACATCTCCTTCCGCGTAGAGCCGGGGGAGACGCTGGCGCTCGTGGGGCCGAGCGGAGCGGGCAAGTCCACGATCGTTAAGCTGCTTCTGCGCTTCTACGACCCGGATGCGGGTGCCGTGCGGCTGGACGGGACCGACATCCGGGACATCCGGCTGCGCTCGCTGCGGGAGAACGTGGCCGTGCTGCTGCAGGAGACACTGGTCTTCGACGGCACGGTGCGGGAGAACATCGCCTACGGCAGGCCCGGTGCGACGGACGAGGAGGTGGCACGCGCCGCAAGGCTCGCCGACGCGCACGAGTTCATAGCGAGGCTGCCGGACGGCTATGAGACCGTCGTCGGCCAGAAGGGGCGCCGGCTCTCGGGCGGGCAGCGGCAGCGGATAGCCATAGCGCGGGCCATGATCCGGGACGCTCCCGTGCTCGTGCTGGACGAGCCGACCTCGGGACTGGACGCGGAGTCGGGACGGAGGGTGCTGGAGCCGCTGCGGCGGCTGATGCGGGGCCGAACAACTATAATCATTTCGCACGATCTCTCTACGGTGCGGGAAGCGGACAGAATTCTGGTGCTGGATCGCGGCCGGGTAGCGGAGAGCGGGACTCACGGCGAACTCATGCGGGGCGCCGGGCTCTATGCCGACCTCTACCGGGCGCCCGGAAGCGAGGTCCTGACGTGACCGGAGACGCCGGATTGCCGCCGCTGAAAGCCGGGGTCGAACTGGCCCCCGGTTACCGTGTGCTGGAGCATCTCCACCGCAGCAGGAGCTACGATGTCTACGGCGTCTGGAGTGCCGAGCGCTGCTGCCGGTGCATCGCCAAGACCCCGGCTCCGGACATGCTGGAGAAGCGCTCCGCGCGCAACCGCCTGCTGCGCGAGGGCCGGCTGCTCGGGAGACTGACCCATCCCCACTTCGTGCGCCTCTACGAGGCACTGAAAGAGCCGCAGCCGGTCCTGATCCTGGAGACCCTCACCGGGGAGACGCTGGCGCACCTCATCCACCGGCGGGGGCGGAGGCTCCCGCTCCGGGAGATCGCCTACCTCGGGCTGCACCTGTGCTCGGCCATGCACTACCTGCACCGTCACGGCCTCCTGCACCTGGATCTCAAGCCCTCGAACATCATCTCTCAGCCCCCGCTCGCCAAGGTTATAGACCTGAGCATCGCCCGTCCGCCGGGGCGGGGCCGGAGCGGCGTCGGAACGGTGCCGTACATGTCTCCAGAACAGGCCCGCGGCGGGCATCTCACAGCAGCTGCCGACGTCTGGGGCATCGGGGTCGTGCTCTACGAGGCGGCCACGGGCCGGCGGGCCTTTCCCGGTTCCACCGGCAGCGACACCGAACACGAGGCCCGCTACGAGCAGCTGGAGCGCCGGGCGGATCCCGTCCGGGAGCACCGGCGGGTACCACCGGCGTTCGCCGCCGCCGTAGACCGCTGTCTGGAGCCCGCCCCTGCGGACCGCCCGGCGGTCGGGGAGCTGTTCGCGCAGCTCGACCGCCTACTGAAAAGCTAGCTCAAAAGTAGCGTCGCGTAGGCCGCAAGCCAGTGCTCCACCATGTAGTCGCTGCCGGTGACATGCGGGAGCGCGGCGGCCGCGTGGCGTTCGGCCGCCGCGAGCAGCGGCGGGATGCGCACGTCGTCCTGCGGCAAGCGCTCGGCGAGCGTCGCGAACGCCCAGGCGCGGCTGAGGTTCAGGCCGTGCAGGTGCGCAATGTGCCCGTCGGTCGGGTCCGAGACCACGGCCGGCCGGAAGAGCGATTCAGGGCTGCTATCGGCGAGGGTGGGCAGGAACCGCTCCAGCCAGCCGGGGAACCGGGAGGGGCCGAGGATGCGGGACATCAGCTCGGCCTCGCACAGGGCGGGCGAGAGGAAGTCCGCCCCGGAGGGTTCGTAATGCGCCGGGTAGTCCTCATCGCGGGCGAACCAGCGCCCGGCGGCGGCCCGGATCGTAGCCAGCAGCGCATCGTCGCCCTGTCCGGCGCGGAGCTTCGCGTAGTCGTAGGCGCGCGAGAGGGCGAAGGCCGTGTTCTGGTGGACGCCCGTGCGCTGCGGGTACGTCACGACGGTAAGCCATTCGGCGAGATTGGAACCCAGGAGGGTGGCGAGCGGCTCCAGCGCCGCCGCCCAGCGCCGGGCGTCCGGGTCGTCCCACGTCTTTAGCTCGTAGCTCAGCGCCAGCAGCCAGCCCCAGCCGTAGGGGCGCTCCAGCGCCCGATGGTTGGGGTCGCTGAAGAAGCCCGCCTCGGCCGCTATGTTCTCGGCAGTCAGCAGCTCGTCGAGTGTGGCCCGGGCCTCAGAACCGGGGACGGCGTCCGGGAAGCGGCGGAGCAGGCGCACGACGACCCAGTGCATCTCGACGCACGAGTGCCAGTCGAAGCAGCCGTAGAAGGCGGGATGCAGCTCCCGGTGTGTCGGGTACGCTCCCGGTCCCGTAGCGACGAAGTACGGCATGTGAGGGTACTCGCGCGTAATGTTGGCCAGCGCGGTCCGGACGTACCCGGCGGCCCGCTCGCGCAGAATCTCCTCGCGCCGGCGGCGATCGAAGGTCATTCAGGGTCCTTTCCGGCAGAGCAGCAGGTTGACGGCCTTCAGGGTCATGACGGCGCTGCGGTCCTGGTTTAGGACCTCGATGTAGGAGATAACTGCGCCCCGGTCCGGTTTGGAGCGGGAACGGTTTGCCTCCAGCACGGTCACGCGCACCGAGAGTTCGTCGCCGGGACGGACGGGCCTGAGCCAGCGCAGCTCGTCGATGCCCGGCGAGCCCAGGCTCGCAACTTTCGAGAGGTAGTGGTCGGCGAGGAGCCGCATCATGAGCCCGGCGGTGTGCCAGCCGCTGGCGATCAGGCCCCCGAACACGCTCCGCTTCGCGGCGTCCGGGTCGGTGTGGAAGGGCTGCGGGTCGAAGCGTCGGGCGAAGGAGATCACCTCCTCCTCTTCGACCAGGATCGGACCGAACTCGTGCACCGAACCGGGTACGTAGTCCTCGAAGTAACGGTCCCCGACCGGCGCGCCAAACCCGGAAGAGCTCACGGCTTCATCCGGTAGCGGAAGTCCACCACCTCTTCGACGGCGCGGGCGGCGCGCAGGAGCATGGGTTCGGTGAAGTGGTCGCTCATGAGCTGCACGCCGACCGGCAGCCCTTCGGAGAGGCCGCCGGGGACGCTGATCGCCGGAAGCCCCGCCATGTTGGCCGGGATGGAGCAGATGTCCGAGGCGTACATCGCCAGCGGGTCGTCCACGCGCTCACCGATCCTGAACGCCACCGTGGGGGAGGTGGGCGAGAGCAACACGTCGAAGCGCGAGAACGCGGCGCGGAAGTCCTGGATGATCCGGGTCCGCACCTTCTGTGCCCGCGCGTAGTAGGCTTCGTAGTAGCCGCTGGAGAGGGCGTAGGTGCCGATCATGATCCGGCGCTTCGCCTCGGCCCCGAAGCCCTCGTTGCGCGTGCGGCGGTACATCTCGTGCACTCCGTCGGCAGGCACCCGCAGTCCGTAGCGCACACCGTCGTAGCGGGCCAGGTTGGAGGAGACCTCAGCCGGAGCCACGATGTAGTACGCCGGGAGCCCGTACTCGGCGTGCGGCAGGCTGGCCTCCTCGACGCTGGCCCCGGCGCCTTCCAGCCTGCGGGCCACGCTCTCCACCACCTCCCGCACTCCGGGCTCCACCCCCTCGATGTTCGTCAGCTCGGTCACCAGCCCGACGCGCAGACCCTCTGCCCCGCGGTCCAGCTCCGCGAGGTAATCCGGGACCTCGACGCCGGCGCTGGTAGAGTCGCGGGGATCGTGCCCGGCTACGGCCTGCAACAGCAGCGCCGCATCGCGCACATCTCGGGTCATGGGCCCGATCTGGTCCAGCGAGGAGGCGAAGGCGATCAGCCCGTAGCGCGAGACGCGTCCGTAGGTGGGCTTCAGGCCCACGATGCCGCAGAGCGCTGCCGGCTGGCGCACCGAACCGCCGGTGTCCGTCCCGAGCGCCCACCAGCCCTCGCCCGCGGCGACGGCCGCGGCGGAGCCGCCGGAGGAGCCACCCGGCACCCGCTCCAGGTCCCAGGGGTTGCGCGAGACACCGTAGGCCGAGTTCTCGGTCGAGGAGCCCATCGCGAACTCGTCCATGTTGGCCTTGCCGAGCATGATCATGTCCCCGCCGAAGTTCCGGAGCGCCGAGGCGTCGTAGACCGGCTCGAAACCTTCGAGTATCTTCGAGCCGCACGTGGTCTGAACGCCCCTGGTGGAGAGCACGTCCTTGACCGCGATCGGAACCGCCTCCCACAGCCGGATGCCGCCGCTCCCGGCCCGCTCGTCCACCCGGCCGGCGCGCTCTAAGGCCAGCTCGGGCGTGAGCGTGATAAAGGAACGGACGCGCTCCTCCACCTCGTCTATGCGGGCGAGCGCGGCCTCGGCGGCCTCGCGGGCCGAGACTTCGCGGTCCCGGACCTTCTCCGCCAGCTCGTAGGCGGTTAGCTCCAGCATTCTAGTCTATCCTCGGCACGGCGAACATGTTGTCCATGACTTCCGGCGCTACCCGGAGCGCCTCCTCGCGTGGCAGCGGCTCACGCGGGGTGTCCGGCCGGAGGACATTGGTGAGGTTGAGCGGGTTGGCCGTGGGCGGCACGCCCTCCAGGTCGAGCTCCGAGATCTTCTCTATGCTCTCCAGAATGACGCCGAGCTGGTCGCGCATCTTCGAAACCTCTTCGTCGGTCAGCCCCAGCCGGGCGAGATCTGCCACGTGACGCACCTGCTCTTCGGATATCATCGGACGAATACCTCCACTAGCCTGCGACCGCTATATCTTAGCAGGCGAAGTCTCTCCGGCGGGGGGATACCGGCCCCCGGAGCGGAATACCACCAGCTCGTCCTCCGGCACGAAGCCGAGGCGCGCGGCGAGGGCCAGCGAGGCCCGGTTGTCCTCTTCGGCTCCCCAGACGGGCCACCTGTCCCGCTCCAGCATGTGCCGGATCATGTACGATGAGCACCGGACCGCGTGCCCCCGGCGCCGGTACTCCGGGAGGGTGTCTATCGCTACGTCCCACAGGGTCTCGGTGAGGGCCGCGACGCAGCAGAAGGAGACCGGCCGGTCCCCGGCGAACGCCGCGGCGGTGAGGTATCTCCGGTCGGCGGCGAGCCGCAGCCAGGATGCGAGCTCCGGCGGAAGGTCCCGCAGCCCCTCCAACTCGGCGGGTTCCAGCAGGCGTACACCATCCACCGGTTCCAGCAGGCGCTCTGTGCCGGCGCCGAGTTGGTGGATCACGGCCCGGACACGCCTGTGGTCCGGCAACACCCGCGCCGCGTGGTCTGCGTCCTCCGGAGTAGCCAGGACGGAGCCCATGCCTCCGGTGCGTGCTAGGGCTTGCCGGATGAGAGTATGGTCCGGCTTCCGGACTACGATCACCAGCTCGTCATCCGGGTCACAGAGGGCGAAGCCCTCCCCGTCCGGGCCGAACAGCTCGCCGTGACCGGCGAGCAGCAACGAGCGGACCTCCACCCAGCGCGGTACGTCCGGCAGAGCCGCGGCCAGCTCCTTCATGAGATCTCGTTCCTCGCGTTTCACCCGGCACCTCCGGCCCTACATGCTACCCCGGCGGGCCGCTGGAGACACGCCAGCACCCGGCAGCTCTCAACGTCGAATAAGTGCCCTCCGGAGGACCGGGTTGGGCGCGGGGACAGATACCCGGCTAGCGCCGCGCCGCCTCCAGGGCGTTGTACAGGAGCATGGCGCGGGTCATCGGGCCCACGCCGCCGGGGACGGGCGAGATGGCGGACGCCTTCGGCTCCACCTCCCCGAACCGGACGTCGCCGGTGATACCGTCCTGAGTGCGGTGGATGCCCACGTCTATTACCACCGCCCCTTCCTTCACATGGTCTCCGCCGATCATCTCCCGCTGCCCGATGGCCGCAACGAGGATGTCCGCGCGGGAGGCGACCTCCGCCAGGTTCTGGGTGCGCGAGTGGCAGACGGTAACGGTGGCGTTCTCGCGCAGGAGGAGCTGGGCCAGCGGTTTGCCGACGAGGTTCGAGCGTCCCAGCACTACCGCCTCCCTCCCCTCCAGCTCGATACCGTTCCTCTTCAGAAGCTGGATCACGCCGTGCGGCGTGCAGGGCAGAAGAGACGGCAGCCCGACCGCGAGCCGGCCTGCGCTCAGGGGGCTCAGCCCGTCCACGTCCTTGTCCGGGTCTATGCGCGAGATTAGCGGCTGGGCGTCCAGACCTCTCGGCAGCGGGAGCTGGATGAAGAACCCGGAGACGGCATCGTCCTCGTTCAGACGCTCGACCAGCACCTCCAGCTCCTTCTGCGGAACATCTTCGGGGAAGCTGTGCAGTTGCGACTCTATCCCGACTTCGGCGCAGTCGTTCTGCTTGTTGCGGACGTAGGTGACCGAGGCGGGGTCCTCGCCGACCAGGATCACGTCCAGCCGCACCGAAACCCCCCGGCTCTTCAGCTTCATCACCTCTGCCGACACCTCCCGCCGCACCGCAGCGGCGGCGGCCCGGCCGTTCAGGATTCGCGCCAAGACACTCCCCTCTCCAGACGCCTAGATCAGCTTCGGAGCCACCTGCTTCTTGCGGCTCATGACTCCTGGCAGGTCTATGACGTTGTCCTTCATCTTCGTGTTGAACGCCTTCTCGACCGGAGCGGCGTCGCCGGCCAGAAGCAGCTTGGTCCCCTGTTCGGCGATGTCGGTGATCATGAGTGCGTAGAGAAGGTATCCGCTGCTCCGGCGGGCCTCCTCCAGCGCCCGGAGCAGCTCATCCTTCCGCTCCAAAAGAGCGGTTCCGACGGTCTCCACCTGGGCTATGCAGATCTCATCTCCCGAGGCGAGCTGGTAGGTCTTGGAGTCGCGGGAGATCAACTTCTCCGCCGAGAGCCGCGAGACGTCGGAGGACTCCTCGAACATCTCCCGTCCGAACTCCTCCGCGTCGACGCCGAGCATCTCCTCCAGATGCCTCACCACCTTCCGGTCCCGGTCGGTGGTCGTCGGAGAGTTGAGGATCACGGTATCCGAGAGGATCGCCGCAAGCAGCATCATGGCTGTGGAGCGCTCGGGCTCTATCCCGTGCAGCCGGAAGCGCTCCATGACCAGGGTGGAGGTGGACCCCACGGGGTCGAAGGTCGCGGCCACCGGCACCTTGGTCTGGATGTCTCCGATATGGTGGTGGTCCAGGATCTCCTCGATGTGTGCCTGGTCCACGCCGGGAATGCTCTGACCCCGCTCGGCATGGTCCACGAGCAGCACACGCCGGGGCTCGGGGTTCACGAGATCCGTGCGGGTCACGATCCCGATGGGCCGGTTCCCGGAGTCCACCGCCACGGCGCCCCGGTAGTGCACCTCCATCACCTGGTCGGTGATGTCCGAGATCAGCTCCTCCGGCCCGACCGTCAGCGGGTCTTCGCTCATCACCGTCCGGCAGGGAACGGCGAGCTGAATCATGCGGCTCGTTACGTAGGAGTCCAGCGGTGAGCGCACCACGCTGGCTCCCTGCTCTTTAGCCCGCTCGACGACCTCGCGCTCCGGATGCGCGCCGTTGGTTATGACCAGGACCGAGATCCCGAGCTCCAGCGCCCGCAGCTGGGCCTCCGGCCGGTCGCCCACGACCACGATGTCGCCGCTGCCCATGGCCTTGCCCATGGACTCCAGGCTCATTGCCGTCACCCACAGCCGGCCCGCGACCTGCTGGTCGCCGCCGGCGGCCAGCTCGCCCTCCAGCACGCTGACGATAGAGGAGACGGAGACCGGGCTGTGCGCGAAGGTGGAGGGCTCCCGCGACTCCCGGATGTACATGCGGGCGAGGTCCCGCTCGGTTATGATCCCGACCAGCACCCCCCGGTCGTCCACGATCGGGATCTGGCTTATCCCGCGCCGCGCCATCGCGAGTCCCGCGTCCCGGATGGGATCGTTCCAGTTGGAGGTTATGACGTCCTGGTTCATGACGTCCTTGACGCGCAGCATGATGTGGGGGACGAACTTCGGAGCCCGGGCCCCGCTCTTCTTGAGCGCCCACTCGGTCTGCGGATTGGGATCCCCGAGCCGGGCCGGAGCATAGGTATCACCCGGATGCAGCTTCTGCTTGAGCTCCGCGTAGCCTATGGCAGAGGCTATGGAGTCCAGATCGGGGTTCCTGTGCCCCGTCACGTAAACGTGCTTCAATGCAGCTCCTTTCCTGACCGCAGAGAGTCCGGACGTCGAAACAATTTATACCCTCCTGAGCGGAGCGAGCCCGGGCACGAAGGTCCGGTCCTCGGAACCGAACCGCACGACGACCCGGCCGGCCCGCGCGTCCACGACCTCTCCCACGCCGAACTTGGCGTGCCGCACCCTCTCGCCCGCCCGGAACGCCGGAGGCTCGCCATCCCCGGTCCTCTCCGGCGGCCTCCCGAACGCCGGGGCACGGCGCGTTCCGGAGGCACCTCCGGCCTTGCAGCGGTCCGGGATCTCCGAGAGGAAGCGCGAGGGCAGCCGGAACTCCCGCTCCCCCCACGCGGAGCGGACTCGGGCGTGCGTCAGCGTCAGCGTCTTCATGGCGCGTGTGATCCCCACGTAGCAGAGCCGCCGCTCTTCTTCCAGGTTCTGTTCGTCCAGCGAGCGGGCGTGCGGGAAGGTGCCCTCCTCCATCCCCACGATGAAGACGTGGGGGAACTCCAGCCCCTTGGCGTTGTGCAACGTCATCAGCGTCACACCAGCTGCCCCGTCAACCAGCTCGTCCTGATCGGAGTAGAGCGCCTGCTCCTGCAGAAACTCCTCCAGACGCGCCTCATCATCGACGACCTCGTACTCCCGGGCCGCGCTGACCAGCTGCTCCAGGTTCTCCAGCCGCGACTCGGCCTCCACCGTGCCCTCGGCCTCCAGCTCCCCCCTGTATCCGGACTCCTTTAGCACGGATTCTATGAGCCTGGAGGGCTCTATCTCCCGCGCGGCGACCCGCCAGCCTTCGAAGAGCCGGCGCAGCTCCGAACAGGCCTTCTTCGCCTTGCCCGCGAGCCCGGCCCGCTCCGCCTCGGCGAGCGCGTCGTAGAGCGAGATCCCCTCCCGCAAGGCGTGCTCCCGCAGCTTCCCGACGGAGGCCGAACCGAGCCCCCTCCTGGGAACGTTTATGATCCTCTCCAGCGAGACTGAGTCCCCGGGATTGACGATGACCGAGAGGTAGGCCATGGCGTCTTTTACCTCGGCCCGCTCGTAGAACTTCACGCCGCCCACTACCTGATACGGTACGCCCTCGCGCACCAGCACGTCCTCCAGCACGCGGCTCTGCGCATTCGTCCGGTAGAAGACGGCCATCTCCTCCGGCCGCGCACCACTCCGCAGCAAACGCTCCATCTCCGAGACCACGTAGCGCGCCTCGGCGTACTCGTCCGGCGCGGTGTAGATGCGGATGCGCTCCCCCTCCTCCCCGTCCGTCCAGAGGTTCTTGGGCTTGCGCGAGGCGTTGTTCACCACCACCGCGTTCGCAGCATCCAGGATGATCTGCGTCGAGCGGTAGTTCTGCTCCAGCTTCACCACCTTCGCCTCCGGATAGTCCCGCTCAAACTCCAGGATGTTCCGGATGTCCGCCCCCCTCCACGAGTACACGCTCTGGTCGTCGTCCCCGACACAACATATGTTCTTATGCCTGTCGGCGAGGAGCTTGACCAGCCGGTACTGGGCGCGGTTGGTGTCCTGGTACTCGTCCACGAGGATGTACTTGAAGCGGGTCTGGTAGCGCTCCCGCACGTCGGGGAAGAGCTCCAGCAGGGCAACGGTCTGCATGATGAGATCGTCGAAATCCAGGGCATTGTTCTCGTAGAGGCGCTGCTGGTAGAGCCGGTAGACCTCGGCGACGTTCTCGGCCAGGTACCCCTCGGCGCGGCGCAGGTAGTCGTCGGCGTCCAGCAGGCGGTTCTTGGCGTCCGAGATCTGGGCGTGGAACTGCCGGGGGTTGAAGCGCTTAGGGTCTTTGTCCAGCTCTATGATGCAGCGCTTGACGAGCCGCACCTGATCCGCCGCGTCGTAGATGGTGAAGCCGCTCTTGTAGCCGAGTTTGGAGGCGTGGGCGCGCAGCACGCGGGAGCAGAAGGCGTGGAAGGTGGAGACCCACATCCTGCGCGACTCCGGCCCGACTAACAGGGCGACCCGCTCCTTCATCTCCTGCGCGGCCTTGTTGGTGAAGGTGATGGCCAGGATCTCGTCCGGCGCGGCCAGCCCCCGGTCTATGAGGTGGGCGATGCGGTACGTCAGAACGCGGGTCTTCCCGCTCCCGGCCCCGGCCAGGACCAGGAGCGGCCCCTCGGTGTGTTCTACGGCTTCTCTCTGCGCGGGGTTAAGTGAATCCAGCAGCACAGCACGGAGAGTATAACAGGCGGACGACCCCGGCTCCTCACACCGCTAAAGTTACGCGCGGCCGCGGGAGATAACCTGGGATCAGGAGGGTTGCTCGTACTCCTGCCCGGGATTCCGGTTCTCTCCGGATCCATCGCCGCAGCCTTCATGCACCCCGGCACAGACACCGCTTTTTCCCGATCTCGCCCAATACGAATCCGGGCATGGTGCCTCTGAAGGCGAGGATGAAGCCCCGGATCTCCAGCCGGGCATCACGCCCGCGTAGTATGCCGGCCCTGCCGGACGAAGCGGTGCAGCTCTACCCGAACCACCGGACCGTCCAGCTCTACCTCCGCCATCCCGGAGGAATGCCGGAAGCCCTGCCGCCGCATCTCCTGCGCGAAGAGCGGCGCACTCGCGCGCTGCGGGTCGGCGATCAGGACCTCGCCGCCAGATTCCAGCAGCTCCGAGATCAGAGCCAGCAGCGGCCCCACGTTGCGCCGCTCGTAGAGCACGTCGGCGGCCATTACCAGGCCGAACTTCCCGACCGGCTCCGGCGCGCGCCAGTCCAGCAGCGCGGTCTGGAGGGCATACCCGGTGTTGCGCTCCGCGTTGTGTCGGGCGAAGTCGAGCGCGGACGCGTAGTGGTCGGTGGCCAGCACGCGCGCTCCATGCGCGAGGGCGACTATGGCGGGAAGTCCCACCCCGCACCCCAGTTCTATCACGCGGCGGCCGGAGAGGCAGGGGCCCAACTCCTCCAGCTGCCGGGCCAGAGCTACGGCGCTCGGCCACAGCTCCGCCCAGTAGGGCAGGCGCTCGTCCCGGGCAAACTCCTCTTCGTCTATCAGGGCGTACGGGGCTGCGGGATGCATCAGGCGGTACTCCCGGTCCCCGATCCGGAGAGTGGTCTCTTTCAGGTCCGTCCGGCCCGAGAGGTGGGCGCGCAGACGCTCGGGCAGCAAACCTACTTCTGGCCCGAACCGGCCAGCGGAGCGGCCTCCCGCAGGGCTCGCTCGGTCTCGGCGAGTTGCGCGATGGTGTACTTGCCGAAGACACCCTCTATCGCGAGGCGGGCCTCGTCCCAGACCCGGCTCGTGGCGCACAGCGGGGCATCCTTGATGTAGCAGGTCCCGCCCGCGCTGCACCGGGCCGGACGGACCTCGCCGTCTAGGAGCTCCACGATGTCCAGGACCGTGATCTCCTCCGTCGGTGTGGCGAAGCGGTAGCCGCCGTGAGCGCCGCGGCGGCTCTCCAGGATGCCGGCACGCCTGAGCTCGCCGAAGATCTGCTCCAGAAAGCGTTCCGGGATGTGCTGCCGGCGGGCTACCTCGGAGACCCCCAGAGGACAGTCGTCCTCGCTCAGGGCCAGCTCGACGAGCGCCCGCGCCGCGTATTTACTCTTCTGTGTAAGCCTCAAAGCCGAATCACCTGCTCGCCGCGGTCCGCTTAGTAACATTCTATCAGATCGCGGGGCAGGGGCTTACTTAGAGTCTCCGCGCTCCCGGTACTGGAGCATGGCGTTCTCGATGCGCTCGCCGGTCACCAGGAAGACCGTGCGGTTGCCCAAAGAGACCCCGTGATCGGCGATGCGCTCCAGGTAGTGGACCACCAGAGCGGCCTTGGCCCGCCACTCCGGCGAGCCCCGGTTCCCGGTGGGCGGGTTGGCGATCAGGTTCATCGCCTCGGCGTACATGAGGTCCACCTCGTCATCCATCGCCCGCAGGTCGCGCGCGCCGTCTATGTCCCGGCTCTTGAAGACCGCCAGCCCCCGGTCCATGAGCTCCTTGGCGGCTTTGGCCATCTGGATCAGGACGCTCTCCAGCGCCTCTTCCTTCTCCTCCCCGGCGGTGTCCACCACGACCCGGCAGATGTGCTCGCCCAGGGTCCCGGCACGCACCAGATGGTTGGCTACGGTCTGGACCGTGTACAGGAGCCGGAGGTCCCGGGCCACCGGCGCCTGGCGGGCCTGCAGGATCATGCACTCCTCGTCTATCTCCGCGCCGCGCAGCTTGAACCGCGCATCGATGCCGAGCTCGCCCCTGCAGACCTCCGCGTCGCGGCGCTCCAGCCCCTCGACCATACGGCTCAGGGTGGACTTGACCTCCTCCCCGAGCTCCAGGAGGTCGCCGACGAGCGCCTCCAACTCCTGGTGGAAGGTCTCACGCGGCACTTCCTAGCCGAACCTCCCCGTGACGTAGTCCTCCGTCTCCTTGCGGCCGGGGTTGGAGAAGATCTTGTCCGTCTCGTCGAACTCCCACAGGCGGCCCGGATCTCCCATGTTCTCGATGTAGAAGAAGCCGGTGTAGTCCGAGATGCGGGCCGCCTGCTGCATGTTGTGCGTCACGATGACGACCGTGTAGCGCTCTTTGAGCTCCTCCATGGCGTCCTCGATCTTCTGGGTCGAGATCGGGTCCAGAGCCGAGGCGGGCTCGTCCATCAGGATCACCTCCGGCTCCACCGCCAGGGTGCGCGCGATGCACAGCCGCTGCTGCTGGCCGCCGGAGAGGGAGGTGCCGCTCTCACTGAGCTTGTTCTTGACCTCGTCCCAGAGCGCCGCCTGCCGCAGGGTCCTCTCCACGATCTCATCCAGCTCGCTCTTCTTGCGCCGGCGGGTGAGCTTGAGGCCGGCGACCACGTTGTCGTAGATGGACATGGTCGGGAACGGGTTGGGCTTCTGGAAGACCATCCCGACCCTGCGGCGGACGCGCACCGGGTCCACGTCCCTGGCGTAGATGTCCTCTCCGTCCAGGAGCACCCGGCCCTCGATCCTGCCTCCGGGGGCCACCTCGTGCATCCGGTTCAGAGTGCGGATGAAGGTGCTCTTGCCGCAGCCCGAGGGGCCGATGAGGGCCGTGATCTTGTTCGGCCGGATGTGCATGCTCACGTCCGTAATGGCCTTGAAGTTCCCGTAGTAGGCCGAGAGGTTCTCGACCACCATCTCCTGGGCCCGTTCGACGGCGGGCGCGGTCCGCGTTTGCACCTCCCGCTCCCCGGGAGCCCCCTGCCTCCGGTCGGCCTGTCTTTTGTCCATCCTCTCCTTCGTCTCCCCGAATATCCTCATCCGCAACTCGCCTCCTCTGCAGGCGGCCCCTTACCTGACGCTCCCGCGGCTGGCTATGAAACGAGCCGTCAGGTTCAGAACCAGGACGATCAATACCAGCACCAGCGCTCCGCCCCAGGCCGTCTGCTGCACGGCCTCATACGGGGACTTGGACGCCTCGAAAACGAAGAGCGAAACGGCGGCCATCGCACCGGAGAAGGGGTCGGTGTTCCAGAACTGGTTGCCCAGGATGGTGAAGATCAGGGGCGCCGTCTCGCCCGCCACCCGTGCCAGAGCCAGTATCACGCCCGTAATGATACCGCTCATCGCCGTGGGGATCACCACGCGCAGAATGGTCTTCCACCGCGGCACCCCGAGGGCTAGCGACGCCTCCCGGATGGAGTCCGGGACGAGCCGGATGATCTCCTCGGTCGTCCGCGCGACGATGGGCAACATCATCACCGCCAGCGCCACCGAGCCCGCAAACCCGTGGAACCCGTACGCCAGCACCAGCAGGCCGTAGACGAAGAGGCCCAGCACGATGGACGGGAATCCGGTCATCGTGTCCGCAACGAACCGCACCACATTGCCCAGCCGGTTCTCCCCGTATTCGGCCAGGTAGATGCCGGCCATGATGCCGACCGGCACGCCCATCAGCGCCGCGAAGGCCACTATGACGGCCGTGCCGTAGAGCGCGTTGGCGATGCCGCCACCCTCCCCAAAATACTTAGTGGTGCTGGTGAAGAACTCCAGGTTCCACGCCCCCAGCCCCCGCACTACAACGTAGAAGAGGACGAAGCCGAGCGCCGCCACGGCGACCGCGGTGCACACGTACGCCACGCCCGTCATGACGGAGTCTACGAGCTTCCGGCGGCGGTAGTTGCTCGTCACGTCGGTCAGCCTGGTCGTCATGCGCGTATACCTCCCGAAGGCCCGCTGGCCACGGTCCACACCAGCAGCCGGGCCGAGACGTTGATGATCAGGGTGATGGCGAAGAGTATGAGACCGAGCTCGATCAGGAACGAGACGAACATCGCGCTGCCGGCGTTGGCGAAGTTCGCCGCGATGATGCTCGCCATCGTCGCCCCCTGGTCAAAGAGCGAGGTGAAGATCCGGGGCGCATTGCCGATGATGATCGCCAGCGCCATCGTCTCGCCGGCCGCCCGGCCCAGCGCCAGGGCGAATGCCCCGACGATGCCGCTCTTGGCGTACGGCAGCACCGCCCGGCTGAACATCTCCCACCGCGTCGCTCCGAGCGCCAGCATCGCCTCCCGCTGGGCGTCCGGGACGGCCCGGATCACGTCGCGCGAGATCGCCGCCACCGTCGGCAGGATCATTATGGCCAGGATGAAAGTGGCCGTGAACACGCTGTAGGAGCGGCACGGCCCGGAGAAGAGCGGCAGCCACCCGAGCACGGCCTGCAGCGGCGGGGCGACATACGAGCACAGGAACGGCCCCAGTACGAAGATGCCCCAGAGCCCGTACACGACCGAGGGGACCGCCGCCAGCGTCTCGACCACGATCCCCACCACCCGGTCCACGCGCCGGGGCGCGATCTCGACCAAAAACGCCGCGATCCCGATCCCGATGGGCCCGGCGAGCAGCAGAGCCCCCAGAGCCGTAACCAAGGTGCCGTAGATGAACTGCAACGCCCCGAACCTCTCGCCCGGCGGATCCCACTCGGTGCTCCAGAGCACGCTCCAGCCGAACTCGCCGCGGGAGAGCGAGCTCTGGTACCAGAGCTCGAAGACCACCAGCCCAGAGATGAACAGGAGCGAGAGCCCGAACAGGACCGCCAGCCCCTTGAAGATGGCGTCTCCGGGATTGCCCCGCCGGAGCTGCTTGAACAGATCCATCAGCCTCGTCCCTCCCTCCGGCAGTCTTCTCTCCACATCTGCCCGTGAGCCCCTCCGCCTCCGAAAGACGCGGCGGAGGGAGCCGCTGAAGGCTCCCTCTCTGCCGTACTTATGCCCCACGCCGGGCCCCGAGATACGCTTACTCCTCGTAGCACGGCTGTCCCTGAGCCTCCATGCTGCGAATAAACTCCTCGCCGATCTCCAGGGTCCGGCCGCCGATCGGTACGTAGTCCGGCGGAGCGAACTCCTGGCCCTCGTGCGTGGCGAACCAGGCCGCCTGGGCCACGGCCTTGCAGGTCGCCAGATCGTCCATCTCCTGCCGGATGAGCAGCCAGGTCAGGCCCGTGATCGGGTACGCCTCCTGGCCCTCCGGCCCCTCGGTGACGTTCAGGCCGGAGATGGAGACCCGCAGGTCATCCGGGACCTCGGCGGCTGCGATCGCCGCGCTCGCCGTGTCTATGTTGGCCTCCACGAACGGCCCTTCCGGATCGTCCGCGAGCCGGGCGTACGGGATGTCGTTCTCCGTAGCGTAGGCGAGCTCGTTGTAGCCGATGGAGTACGGCGTCTGCGAGACCTGGGCCGCAACACCCTCGTTGCCCGAAGCCCCGCTGCCCGTCGGCCAGGCAACCTCGGTGCCGGAACCGACCTCATCAGCCCACTCCTCACTCACCGCCGAGAGGTACTCCACGAAGATGAACGTGGTCCCCGAGCCGTCGGAACGGTGGACGACCTGGATCGGCTCGTCCGGCAGGTCCGCATCCGGGTTGAGCTCCGCTATCGCCGGATCGTTCCACCGCGTGACGTTGCCCAGAAAGATGTCCGCCAGTACCTCGCCCGTCAGGTTCAGCTCCTCGACCCCAGGGAGGTTGTAGGTCGGCACCACCGCGCCACCGACCGTGGCCACGTGCAGCACATCGCCGCCGGCCTGCTGGATCTGCTCGTCGGTCATCGGCGCGTCCGAGGCCCCGAAGTCCACCGTGCGGTTGGTGAACTGCTCGATGCCACCCCCGGAGCCGATGGACTGGTAATTTACCTGGATGCCCTCCTGCTCGGCGAGCGCCGA
This sequence comes from Rubrobacter taiwanensis, assembly GCF_004337705.1. Taxonomy (GTDB): domain Bacteria; phylum Actinomycetota; class Rubrobacteria; order Rubrobacterales; family Rubrobacteraceae; genus Rubrobacter_C; species Rubrobacter_C taiwanensis. The sequence goes on along the minus strand of NZ_SKBU01000012.1, from coordinate 93,355 downwards.
GAAGACCTCGCTGTAGAGCGGAGCGGGAAAGGTGGCCCCGGCCCCGTCTATGCTCCGGGCCGGCTCCACATCGCCGCTCTGAGCCTCGCCGCCGTCCGGCTGCCCCTCCCTTCCGGCCTGCTCCTCCACCGTGGGACCACAGGCCACAACGAACAGCGACAAAGCCAGCCCGGCGGCCAGCAACCTCCACCGCGCAATCCGACTCAACCCGCCAGCTCCTTTCTCAGAGACAACTCAAAACCCTTGAGGACACGCGTGCCGCTTCACCAGCCGGATGATAAGGCATAGGATTCCGGATTTAGTTTCATCAACGTAAACCCTGAATTAAATCTGTGTTAACCGGAACCGCCCCGGGATGCAAAAATCCGCCCGGCCGGTGTATCACAAACCCGAAATCGCGCATTTGTTAAATGCAGGTTAAAAGCGCGAAGACCATGGAGGCGGTGAAGATGGGCAGCAGGTTCGAGACGTGCTCCGGGGTGAGCACCCGCTTCCACCCGCCGGGGCATCCACGGGAGGTTGCCGATGGATCCCCATAATCCCGGCGGGCAGCGAGTCCTGGTGATAGACGACGAGCGGCTGCTGGCGCTGGCCCGGCTCGCCCTCAGCAAGAACGGCCTGGAGGTGCAGACCGCCACCTCGGGGCTGGAGGGTCTCTCGCGCCTTGGAGATTCGGAGCCGGATCTCGTAATCCTGGACGTGGTCATGCCGGACGTCTCCGGCTGGGAGGTGTTGCGCCGGATCCGGGAGTCCAGCGACATACCGGTGATGCTTCTGAGCGGCCGCGACTCCGACGTGGACAAGGCGCGGGGACTGGATCTGGGCGCCGACGACTACCTGACCAAGCCGTTCAGCTTCCTGGAGTTCGAGGCCCGGGTACGGGCGCTGCTGCGCCGTTCCGGGGCCCAGGCGGGGCGTAAGCCGTGAAGGCCGGTCCGACGGTAGCGATCCTGGCCGAGCGGCGGCACCTGAAAAACCGGGCTCTCCGCGAAGCCCGGGCAGCTCTTGAAGCAGCCGGGTGCGAGGTCCCGCTCGTCGTACCGGACTCGAACCGGCTCTTCGACATACCGGCCGAAGCCCCGCCCTGGGACGCGGTCTTGAGCCGGGGGCGCGACCTCGCCGGGCTCGGACTGCTCGCCGCAGCCGCAGCGCTGGGGGTGGTGGCGATCAACAGCCCTCGTGCCATAGAGCTTGTACGGAACAAGATCGCCATGCAGGCCGTGCTGCTGGAGCACGGCCTGCCGCTGCCGAAGACCTGGTTCGCCGCCGACGCCGCGGTCTTCCGCAGCGTGCCCCGCAAGCGGTTCCCGCTGGTCGTCAAACCGTTCGACGGCGACGGAGCACGGGGGCTCGCCCTTTTGACCCGGCCGGAGGACGTGGACCTCCTGCCGCCGCTGGAGCGCAGCCGGTCTCTGTACCTGGCACAGGAGTATCTGGAGACCGACGGCTGGGATCTCAAGCTCTACGGGGTGGGCTCTCAGACCTGGGCCGTGCGCAAGCCCTCGCCGGTCAGCTTCCCAGAGCCGGGTCCCGCCGTCTTCAAGGAGACGAAGGGGGCCGAAATCGTCGAGCTCGACGCCCGGCTGCGGGACATCGCGCTGACGTGCGGGCGGGCCTGCAAGCTGGAGCTCTGGGGCGTGGACGTGGCGATGACCCCGGACGGTCCGTACGTAATCGAGGTCAACGATTTCCCCACCTACTCGGCGGTCCCGAGGGCGGGGGAAGCCATCGCCCGCCACGTCCTCGCCCTGGTGCAGATAGAGGCCGTCGCCCGCCGGGCGGGCCGGAGCGGCATGCACTCCATCGTGAGGAAGCCCTCATGAACGGCCTGCGCGTGGGTTTCATCGAGCGCCGCCACCCTCCCGGCCACCGGGGCGCAATCTCAGACCGCCTGATACCCATGCTGCGGGAGGCGGGCGCCGAAGTGAGCCTCGTCCACGCCGAGACCGGACCCTACCGGCTGGATGTCCGCCCGCCCTGGGATATGGTCGTGCTGAAGTCCGGATCGGCCGCCGCCCTACACCTGGCTGCAGCAGTTGAAGCCTGGGGCATCCCGAGCCTCAACGGCAGCGAGGCCACCCGGCTGGCGCAGGACAGGCTGGCGAGCGCCGCGATCTTGCAGCGAGCGGGGCTCCCGATCGCGCCCGCTCGCCTGGCGTGGCTGGGATCGGGGACGCCGCCCGGTCTGGAGGAGCTTGCCGGCCGGCCGCTCGTGGTGAAGGCCGCCCGGGGCTCGCGCGGGCGGGGCCTGTGGAGGGCCGCGGCAGGAGAACTGCCGGAGCTGCTCCCCCGTCTCCCGGCGGGGCCGTACCTGATCATGGAGTGGGTAGAGCACGCCGGAGACGACCTGAAGGTGTTCGCGGCCGGGGAGTGGATGGCCGCCGTGGAGCGGCCGTTCCCGGCGGAGACCTACGAGGAGAAGCTGGGTCGCCCCGCCGAACTGCCGGAAGAGGCCGCCGCAGCTGCGAGAGCGGCCGGGAAGCTGCTCGGCCTCACCTGCTTCGGCTGCGACTTCGTCCGCAGCAGCGCCGGGTGGTGGCTGGTAGACGTGAACGCCTTCCCCGGCTACAAGGGCGCGGAGGGCGCCGCGGAGGCGCTGGCGGCCGAGATCTCGCGGGTAGCGGAGGGGCTCCGGTGAGCGCGCCCCGGTGTCTGATCGCCGGTGCGGGCCGGGTGGCCGGCGGCTTCGTAGCCCCGCTGCTGAGCGCGGCGGGCTGGGAAACGCTCCTGATCTGCCGCAACCGAGAGGTGCGGGACGCTATAAACGCGGGCGGCGGCCTGTGGCTCCGCGTTACGGGCGCGCCGGACCGCTGGGTCGGCAGAGTACGGGCGATCTCGCCCGAGGACCCGGAACTGCTCGCCGCAGCCGCCGGCGCGGATCTCTTCGCCACCTCGGTCGGGCCGTCGTCGCTGGCGGCGGCGGGCCGGATGCTCGCCCCGCTGCTCGGCGAACGGCTGGAGGAGTCCTCAGCTCCGGCGAACGTGATCACCTTCGAGAACCACCGGCGCGCCCCGGAGCTCCTGACCCTCGGCCTGCTGGAAGCCCACCCGCAGCTCGCCGGCGAGATCGGGGTCCGGCTCGGGATCGGCGGCGCGGCCGTCTGGCGCGCCGTCTCCCGCCGCGCGGTGGCGGAAGATGGCATCCGCTTCGAGGCGGACGCCGTGGAGGAGTGCTACGTGGACGCCGCCTCGCTCGTCCCCGGCGTCCCGCCGCTCGACGGCTCGATCCCCGGCCTGTCTCCGGTGCGCGCGTTCGACGACCGCATAATCGAGAAGCTCTGGATCTTCAACGCCGGCCACGCGGCCGCAGCCTATCTGGGCTGGCACGCCGGATGCCGGACGCTGCACGAGGCCATGAGCCGCCCCGGAATCCGGGCTGCCGTGAGCGAGATAGTGGCCGAGGCCCGGCGGGCCTTCGAGGCATACCTTGAGATATACTGCAGGCCCGTTCCCGTTCCGTCCCGCCCGCCGGGCTGGATCCTGGACCGCTACACCGATCCAGCCCTGGCCGATCCCGTAGTGCGGGTGGCGCGGGAACCCCGGCGCAAGCTGGCCGCTGACGACCGGCTGATCGGTCCCGCCATCGCCTGCCGGGCCGCCGGCATTGAGCCTTCCGCGCTCGCGACCGCTGCGGCCGCCGCCCTCTCATACGCCGATCCATCCGACCCGCAGGCCGTGAACCTCCAGCGGGAGCTGGAGCTGCTGGGCCCGGCCGAGGTGCTCTCCACCGTGAGCACCCTGGCCCCGCAGGACGAGCTGGCCCGGCTTATCTGCCGAAGCTACCACGAGCGCGCCGCGGAGGAGGCGGCGCTCTGATGCTGCGGGGGCGGCGAATCGAGCTCTGGGTCGAGGCCCGAAACGGAGCTGCGGCCGTCAACCCCGTGATGCGGGCGCTGCTCGACCGGCTGGAGGCCGCCGGAGCGCGCGCCACCGTCCGGGTTCCGGAGCACGAGCTCGCGGACCCGCGGGAAGAGCGCCGCCCGGACCTCGCGCTGCTCAAGTCGGCAACGACGCTCGCCCTCTCCCGGGCCGTGGTTGCAGAAGCCTCCGGCACCCGCTTCCTGAACGGCGCGCGGTTCACGCTCCGGGCCCACGACAAGGCGGCCACGATCGCCCGCCTGGCGGCCGCGGGCCTGCCGGTCCCCGAGACACATCTCTTCGTGCCGGGATCCGACGGCCGAATCCCGGACTCCCCCGGCGGCTGGATCGTCAAGCCGGTCCGCGGGGTGCACGGAAGGGGCGTAGCGGCGCACCCGGACCTCAAGTCCGCACTCCGGGAGCCGGCCGGGACGAAGATGCCGGCCGGCTCCTGCATCGTGGATGATGGAACACGGCTGGTGCAGCGTCGGATCGGGGGCGATGAGCCCGACGTGAAGGCGTATGTGGCCGGCGGGCGCATCTTCGCCGGCACCAAGAGATTCACCCCCGCCAGCTACGCGGCGGACGAGATAGAGCCGGTGGAGCTGAGCGGCGGCACGCAAGAGGTCGTGCTCGCCGCCGGAGAGGCTCTGGGTCTCCGGCTCTTCGGCGTGGACCTGCGCTTCGAGAGCGGGCAGCCGTTCATCATAGACGCCAACCCGTTCCCAGGATACCGGGGTTTCCCGGAGGCGGTCCCGGTCCTGCTGGCCGAGATAGAGGGAGCGCTGCCGTGAGATCCCGCAACCCCCGGGTCGCGCTCGCCACGGTCGTCGCCGAGGGGCTGCTCGGGCGGCTGGCGTTCGGGATGGTCAGCTTCGGACTGCCGCTGTACGCAATAGCCCTCGGGCTCTCGGTCGCGGAGGTGGGGATCCTCATCAGCCTGCGCACGGTCTTCGTGCTCCCGCTCAAACCGGCCGCCGGCTGGCTCTCGGACAGGATAGGGGTCCGTGCCGTCTACATGCTCGGGGCGTTCTGCCGGGTGGCGGCCGCGGCCATCCTGCTCGCCGCGGGCGGGTTCCTGGGCCTGCTGCTCGTGCGGCTGCTGCAGGGAGCGAGCGCCGCCGGCCGGGATGTGGCCTCGCTCGGCGTAATCGCGCGCGAGGCGCAGGCCCGCGTCGGGACCGTTTACAGCTGGTACTCCAGCGCCAAGCACGTCGGCGGCGTCGCCGGGGCCGCCCTGGCCGGGCTCATCATCGCGGCGGCCGGCTACCAGACGCTCTTTCTGACCGTGCTCGCCCTCTCCGTACTCCCCACGGCCGCCGCCTGGCTCGGTCTGCGCGAGGTCTCCGACGAGGAGGTGGCCAGGAAGAGCGCACCGGAAGATCTGGAGGGGTCGGCCGAGGCGCGGGAGGACGTGCCGGTCAAGGGTGGGACCCTCTCCCTGCTGCGGGAGCTGGGCGGCCCGGCATCGGTGGGGATGCTCGTGGCCGCCAGCGCCTACATGGTGCATGGACTCTTCCCCATCCTGGCCACCGAGTACGCAGGTCTGAGCGAGGTCCAGGCCGGGGCAATCTACAGCCTCTCGGCGGCCGTGTTCCTGGTCTCCGGGCCGGTCTTCGGGATGCTCGTGGACCGCAAGGGGCGTCTGATCGGTATAGCCTGGCGCTCTGCAGCCAACATCGGCTCCTCAGTGCTGTACCTGATCAGCCCCACCTTCCTCGGGTTCGCCGCCGCCCGCTCGGTGGACGATTCCGGCAAGGCCGCCTTCCGGCCCGCCTGGGCCTCGGCGGTGGCGGAGATAGCGGCCAGAGATCCCCGGCGGAGTGGGCGGCGCCTCGGCGCTCTGGACACCTCGCAGACGGCCGGCGAGGCTCTGGGCCCGGCGCTCGCCGGCCTGCTGTGGCAGACCGGCGGTGTCTTCGCGCTCTTCGGAGCGCGCATCGTCATAGCAGCGGTCGCCGAGATAGCCGCCCTGCGAGTCTTCGGCGAGCTGCGGGGCCGCCGGCTCGCCGGAATGAAGCTCGTAACGGCCTGCCTGATCCCGCCGGTGCTCGGGCTCGCCGCAGCCGGCGCGCTCTGGCTCGAGGATCTCGCATCCCGGGAAGAGATTGAGATCGCGACCGGAGAGCTGGTTCTGGGCGGGGCCCTCGTCCTCCTCGGAGCGGCCGCCGGCGCGCTGGCGGGCGGGGCCGTCCTCGCCGCCGAACTCCGGACGCTGGAGCGCTCCTGCACAGAGCGGGTGCGTAATCTGGCCCACGACCTGCGCGGGCCGGTGACCGTGATCCGGGGCGAGGTAGAGCTGGTGCTGAGCCGGGAAGACACCCCGCCCGAAGAGCGCCGCCGCAGCGCAGAGGCGGTCGTGGAGGAGGTGGAGCGTATAGAGGGTCTGCTGCAACCACCTAACCGGCCTTCAGAAGAGCGGTAACCCGCTCCAGCAGCTCCGGGAACGAGAACGGCTTGCCGATACAGGCCGTGATCCCGGCCTCCCGTGCCCGGTGCGCAATCTCCTCCTCATCCCGGGCGGTGAGCAGGATGATGGGTACCTCGTCTCCGGCCGTCCGGCGTTCGGCGCACAGGCTCAGGCCGTCCACGCCGGGGAGCATCACGTCCAGGATAACGAGATCGAAACCGCCCCGCTCCCACAGCTCGCGGCCGGCGAACCCGTCCTCGGCGATATCCACCTCTATGCCTTCGAGCGCCAGGCCTCGCTTCAGCAGCCGAGCGATACCGGGATCGTCCTCTATCACCAGGACCCGGCTCACCGTCCCTCACCCATCGCCGCTTCGCGGTCCCTCTCCGGGACGGTGCCAGCGGCGAGCGGCACGGCGAGGGTCATCTTCGTCCCCTCGCCCACCCGGCTCTCCGCCTCGACCCGGCCGCCATGCGCCTCGGCTATGGTCCGGGCGATGGAGAGCCCGAGCCCGGAACCGCCCTGCCTGCGCGCCCGGGTCTTGTCCACCCGGTAGAAGCGCTCGAAGATGCGGGAGAGGTCCTCCTCCGGGATCCCCGGTCCCCGGTCCTCGACCGTGATGCGCAACTCGCCGCCCGCGGTCTCCGAGACGAGTCTCACCGGGGTCCCGGGCGGGCAGTATTTGGCGGCGTTGTCCACGAAGATCAAGACGGCCTGCTCGATGCGGGCGACGTCTGCATTCAGGGTCCCGTAGCCGCCGAGCTCCCTGCTGAAGGGGACGCCGCGCTCCTGCGCCAGCGCCGCGGCCCGCGCCGCCAGCCCGAAGAGAAAGGACCGCACCTCCACGAGCTCCCTGTGCAGCGGCGGTGAGGCCGAGTCGGAACGGGCCAGGAAGAGCAGGTCCTCGACCAGCCGGGACATCCGGGTGGACTCCCGGAGGATGTCCTCGAAGATCTCGCGCTGCTCGGGGCGGTCCTCGAGCTGCAGACCGATCTGGGCGTTCCCGTGCAGCACGGTGAGCGGCGTCCTCAGCTCGTGCGAGGCGTCGGCGATGAAGTCCGCCTTGGCCTGGTTCGCGCGGGCCAGCGCCTCGGCCGCCCGCTGTTCGCTGTCGTAGAGGCGGCGCAGTTCGGCGACCACGCGCAACGCCGCATACGCCAGCAGCGCCCCGACCAGGACAAGCCCTCCGAGCACCGCCAGCATCAGGAACTCCGCGTTCTGCGCCGTACGCTGCACGTTGCTCAGCGCCGCCGCCGACCGCTGCTCGCCCAGCTTGTCTATCTGCCGCGCAGCGGCTTCGAGCTCGTCTATCCTCACCAGAGCCTCTTCGTGAGCGTCGAGGAAGGCCCTGTGATCAGACGCCTCAAGGTCTATCGCTGGGCGGAACCCCTCGTAGTACTCGCGGGCCACCCGCCGGAAATCCTCCGGTTGGGGCACGTCTTCGTCTCGAATGCCGAGCTCCTCCAGCTCGTCTATCTCCTGAAGCAAGGTGGCGTACGCACCCTCGAAATCTGCCACCCTGGTCCTGGAGATCCCCTGTCCCGTTAGAGCCTCGAAGTAGAGGTTGCGCTGGTAGTGGCGGACGTCGAGAACGGCCACCCGCAGGTCGTCGCCGTGATCCTCCAGCTCCACGTCGTAGGTGAGCGCCTCCTGGGTCACCCCCGTGATCCGGTAGTTGAGAACCAGGCCCACCACCCCTACCACCGCGATAAAGATCAGAAGCCCGCCCACGGCGGAGACGGCGATCTGCAGCGGCTGGGAGCGTATTCGCTTGGGTTGTTCCACCTACCGCCCTCCAGAGTATTTGCGCGGGCGTGCCGTTCTCGCAGCCGGGAGATCAATTATACTTTGTGACCGGAGCTATGAGAATTCTGGTCGTCGAAGATGAGGCCCCGATAGTCCGGATGCTGGAGCGCGGCCTCGCGGCGCACGGCTACCAGGTCCTCAGCGCGGACAACGGCCGAGACGGCGCTGCGCTGGCCGCCGACGAGGCGGTGGAGTTCGTACTGCTGGACATCTCGCTGCCGGAGATGGACGGACACGAGGTCTTGCGGCGCATCCGGCAGACGCGGCCCGAGTTGCCCGTGCTCATGCTGACCGCCCGCGACGACCTGCAGAACAAGGTGAGCGCCCTCAACTCCGGCGCCGACGACTACCTGACCAAGCCGTTCGCCTTCGAGGAGCTGCTGGCCCGCATCCACGCCCTCACCCGCCGCGCGGACCAGCCCAGATCCTCCCGGCTGGAGCTGGGAGATCTGAGGATAGACCTCCTCTCGCGCCGGGTGTGGCGGGGGGAGAAGAGAGTGGAGCTCTCCAGCCGGGAGTTCGCCCTGCTGGAGTACTTCGCACGCCACCCGCGGCAGGTCCTCTCCCGCCAACAGCTGCTCTCAGCGATCTGGGACTACTCCTTCGACCCCGGGTCCAACATAGTAGACGTCTACGTCCGCTACCTGCGGCGCAAGATAGACCGGCCGGGAGAACCCTCCCTTATAACCACCATCCGCGGGGCGGGATACCGCTTCGACCCGGCCGCCTCCCCCGGGAGCGAGTAACCTCCCGCTCGACTAGAATACGCTCATGAAAACCGGATCGGTTCTGGAGGGGAACTCTAACAGCGACTCCCGGGGCGGAGATCGGTGCAAATGCTGAGAAGAGACACCTCAGACGCGGCCCTGATCTCGGCCTGCCGCCGGGGCGACCGGCGGGCGTGGGACCGGCTGTTCAAGCGCTACGAGCGGCTGGTCTTCTCCATCCCGCTCAACTACGGCCTCTCGCGCGAGGACGCCGCCGATATAACGCAGCTCACCTTCTCCATCCTCCTCCAGAGCATAGACAGAATCGCCGACGACAGCCGCCTGGGGCCGTGGCTCGCGGTGGTCGCCCGCCGGCACACCTGGCGGCTGATGGAGCGCAAACGCCGGGAGACGACCGGAGCAGAGGGAGACTTGCCGGAGAGCCCGCTGCCCGACGACTCCAGCGCCCGCAGCATGGAGCGCTGGGAGCTGGTCGAGTGGCTGGACCAGGGCCTCTCGCAGCTCAACACCCGCTGCCGCGAGCTGCTGCTCGCCCTCTACTTCGCCCCAGAGGAACCCTCCTACGCCAAGGTGGCCGAGAGGCTGGGGATGCCCGTCGGGAGCATCGGCCCGACGCGGGCGCGCTGCTTGAAGCAGCTCAAGGCGAAGCTCGGCTGAGTGCCCCCTTGCCAGGTGTATTTCAGGGCTCTTGCCGCGACATCTTAACTAGTGAGTTCCAGCAAACCCTTCGGGTATATTTAGGGAGAAGAGAGACCATGCCGAGGCCGAACACACCCGACTTCGAGAAGATCCTGGACTGGCTCGAAGGCCGGCTTCCCGAGGACGAAGCGGCAGCCGTCGCCCGCTACGTCGAGAGCGCCGGTCCGGAGGTCCGCTCCGAGGTAGACTGGCTTCGGGAGTTCCGGGAGATTAGCGCCGGCACCGTCTTCGACACTCCCCCACCGGAGGTGCGGGAAACCCTGGCCCGCCGCTTCGAGAGCCGAGCGCGGAAGCCGGGTCTGCTGGAGCGGATGCTCGCCAGCCTCACCTTCGACAGCGGCCGTCAATCCGTGCTCGCCGGAGTGCGGTCGGGCGGGGCTCAGGAGAGCCGGCAGCAGCTCGTCTACGCCACCGACCTGGCAGACGTGGCCGTAAACATCCAGCAGCGGCAGAACCGGCGGCTGGACCTAAGCGGCCAGATCTTCCCCACCGGCGACGTGGAGCCCGAAGGCTTCATCGTCCAGCTCCTGCGCGGCTCGAAGGAGGCCGGCATAACCATCGCCGACGATCTGGGCGAGTTCGCCTTCCGGGAGCTGGAGCCCGACACCTACGAGCTGGTGCTCAGCAACGGGGAGTACGAGATCCTGATCCCCCCCATAGAAGCCCGGGCATAGAGTAAAATCGTGGAATGGCGGCAGATGCCGACTCAGACCTGATAGAGAATCTGCTCGCCCTCCCCGCCCCCGGGCGCGAAGACTGCCTGCGCTCCCGCGGTCTTTTGAACGAGCCCGGGCTCTCCCGCCTGCTCGACGCCGCCGAAGAGCTGGTGCACAGCGACCCCGGCCGCGCCCGGCGCCTGGCCGAAGCCTGTGCCGGGCTGGCAGAAGTGGCCGGCGCGCCCGCCATCGAGCCGCGGGCAATCTACCTCTGCGTAGAGACCAACTTCATAAACGGCAGATTCGAAGAGGCTCTCCGGCTAGCCAGAACAGCTCAAGAAGGCTACCTGAGGCTGGGCAGGGTACTGGAGACGCTCCGGACCAACGTCGGCCAGGCGGCGGTTCTGCTCGAACTGGGGCACTACAGAGAGGCGCTCGGGATAGGACATGAGGTGCTGGAAGCTCTCAAAGGAATCGAGGGGCCTCACGTAGAGGAGCGGGATGTAAGCCTGCTTACCGCCCTCACCCTCCAGAATATAGGCGGCTGCTACGAGTATATGGGGCGCTATGAAGAGGCGCTCGAAGCCTACACCTCTGCCGAAAGCGCCTACCAAGAGCTGGGGATGACCGAGCGGCTCGGTGAAATCCGCAACAACCGGGGGCTTATACTCCTGGATCTGGGACGCAGCAGAGATGCTTTGAACGCCTTCAAGAGCGCCGCCGACTTTTTCGCCGAAGCGGGGCTCACCCTGTCGTACGCCAAAGCTCTCAACAACGTGGGCGAGGCTCATCTAAGGCTGGGAAACTACAGAGATGGTCTCTCCGCTCTAGAAGAAGCGCGCCGGCTGCTCGACTCGATAGAAGCGCTCGCAGACAGGCATCTGCTCCTCCGCGACACCGCAGACGCCTACCTGGCGCTCAACCTTTACTCGGAAGCCCTGGCGGCATACCGGGAAGCCAGCGAAGCCCTTCAGAGGACGGGCATGTCCTACGAGCGAGCCCGAGCACTGTGGGGCCTGGGATCAGCCCTGGCCTTCCGGTCAAACCTTGAAGAAGCCGAGAGTACGCTCGCTGAAGCCGCCAGCCTGTTCTCCGAAGCCGGGAACCTCCCCTTACTCTCCGGCGTGATGCTGGAGCAGGCAGCTCTGCTGGAAGCCCGCGGACGCCACGAAGCCGCCCTACAGAAAGCGAGCGAGGCTCTGGAGCTCGTCTCCGGCCGTGACTGGCCGGTGCAGAACTTCTACGCCCGCCTCCGGCTGGCCGACTTGCGGCTCACCGGGCCAGAAGAAGCGGAGCGGCATCTGCTCGAAGCGAAGCAGATAGCCGAAAGCCTGGCATTACCGAACCTGCGCTACCGGGTAAACGAACGCCTCGGAAATCTGCATCTCCTAAAGAGACGGCTGCCTGAAGCAAGAGAGCTGCTTCAGGCAGCCGTGGATGAAATAGAGAACCTGCGGGGGACCGTAACCCAAGAGGCCATCCGCGCATCTTTCCTCAAAGACAAACTGGCTGCCTACGAAGGGCTGCTGCGGGTGCATCTGGCCCGGCGGGGTCAAGAGAGCGTCCGGGAAGCTTTCGCTGCAGCCGAGCGGGCGAAGTCTCGCGCGCTGGTAGACCTGCTCACGGGAATAGTCGGCAAAGAGCCCTCAACCGGCGGGGAGCTACAGCACCGCATCCAGGAGCTCCAGGCAGACCTGAACGCCATATACAACCAGATGCTCGAAGGAACCGGCGAAGAGATCCTGGAGCCCGGCAGCCGGGCCGCGGAACTGGAGACGGAGATAAACCGCCTCCGGATACAGGCCGCCGCGACCGCCTCGCCCGACCCCTTCGCCGCTTCCCCGAACACGACTCCGGACCGGCTCCCGGCAGACGAGTTCCTGGCAGCTTACCACATAGTCGGGGAAGAAATCCTGGCCTTCATCAGTGACTCCGGAGATCTCCGGGTCGTCCGCAACCTCGGCGCCGTAGCCGAGGTACGGGAGCTTCTGCAGCGCTTCGAAGTGCAGATGGATCGTTTCCGGGCCGGGCAGGGATTCACCGAACGCCACATGGAGGTAATGCACCGCTCCGTCCGGCGGGTACTGGGTGCGCTCTACGGCGTGCTCTTCGCCCCTCTCGAAGAACTGCTGGAACGAGATAAGGAAGTACGGAGGCTGGCGATCATACCCCACGGGCTCCTGCATCGAGTACCCTTCCACGCCCTCTTCGACGGAGAGAGATACCTGCTGGAGCGGTTTGAGATCTCTTACGCGCCCAGCGCCACGGTCTACGCCCTGTGTCAGGAGCGGGTCCCGCAGAGCACGAACCGGGCACTCGCGCTGGGGCTCTCCGACCCCTCGATCCCGGCTACGATGGCGGAGGCGAAGGCCGTCGCGAGGATATTCCCGGACTCGGAGCTCTTGCTGGACAAGGAGGCGACCATCGAAGCCTTCAAGAGCAGCTCTGCCGGACGCGGGGTGCTACACCTGGCCTGCCACGGTCTCTTCCGCAGCGACAATCCCATGTTCTCGTCCCTGAAGCTGCACGACGGCTGGCTGACCGCAGCGGATGCGATGAACCTGAACCTCGAAGGAGCGCTAGTAACCCTCAGCGCCTGCGAGTCGGGACGCAACGAGGTGATCGGAGGCGACGAGATCTTGGGCCTCACCCGGGCCTTCCTGGGAACCGGAGCGACGACGCTAGTGGTCAGCCTCTGGCTGGTCCAGGATGAGACCACTGCAGAGCTCATGCAGAGCTGGTACGGGCACCTGCAGGAAGGCTTAGGCAGGGCCGAGGCGCTCAGGGTGGCCCAGCTGGAGATCAAAGCCAGGCATCCCCACCCCTACTACTGGGCCCCGTTCGTACTGGTCGGCAGGCGGTAGGGCGCATTAGAAACCTCTAATGTGAGAGAACTCCAATGTATCTGCTCTTGTCAAGCGGCGCACAGGTCCTTATGAATATGCAATCGGGCATCACCTTCAGGAGGGCTTGCATGAGAGCACGGATGACTTCTTACGGGGCTTCGAATCGGGTGCAGTGGCTGGGAGTTCTGGCTCTCGTCCTCCTGATCACAGGAGCAAGCATCGCGGGCGTCTCCGCCGCCGCCCGCGCCGACGATGACGACGGCACCACCCGCTTCGTACCCCGGCAGGCGGTAGTGCAGTTCAAGCCCGGCGTCACCAGCACGGCCCGGAACAACTTCCTCCGGCAGTACAACGCCTCGATCCGGGATACGCTCCTGATCTACCAGAGCAAGCGCATCTACCTGCTGCAACTCAAGGGCCAGCGGGTCAACACGAAGGCGAAGGTGTCAGCCATGAACCGGGACCGCCGGACGGTCTTCGCCGAGCTGAACTTCGTCGTCGATACCCCGGAGGGTGGCAAGAGATTCAGGGCCTTCGGCCAGAGCAGCACCGGCCCGGAGACCTCCAACGGCTACGCGTTCAGGAACCTCAACCTCTCCTGCACGCGCCAGATCACGCAGGGTCGGGGCGCGGTGGTCGCCGTTATAGACACCGGCGTGGCCCTCAACCACCCCTACCTCAGAGACCGCCTGACAGCCAAGCGCTACGACTTCCTGCGCGGCACCACCGAACCCCTGGACCGCCGCCAGAACCGCGACACCGACAACGACGGCCAGATAGACGAGATGTGGGGGCACGGCACGCACGTGGCCGGGATCGTGGCCTACACCGCGCCGCAGGCGAGGATCATGCCCCTGCGCGTGCTGGACTCCAACGGCCGGGGCAACGTCTTCGCGATAGCCGAGGCGATAAAGTTCGCCGAGCGCAACGGCGCGCACGTCATAAACATGAGCTTCGGGATGCCGGCGGAATCGGAGCTGCTGGACGACGTGATAGACGACGTGGACGACGAGGTCGTCGTGGTCAGCGCCGCCGGCAACGGGGGCAGCGCGATCAAACAGTACCCCGCCGCCGAAGATGGCTTGGCGGTGACGGCCGCCGATGCTCAGAAGCAGCGCCCGGCCTGGGCCAGCTACGGGGCCTGGGTGAACGTCGCCGCGCCGGGCGTGCGTATCCGCAGCTCCGTGCCGGGCGGTTACGCCAACTGGAACGGCACCTCGATGGCCGCCCCGTTCGTCGCCGGCCAGGCTGCGCTGATGTACAGCGCCGCTCCCCGCGATATCGAACGGGACGACATAGCCGAGGAGATCGAGGACATCATCCGCGGGACCTTCAACCAGCGGGTAGCGAGCATAAACGGCGGCCACGCAGATATCGGCCGCAGCCTCGCCACCATCATGCGCGGCCAGAACACCGGCGACTGCGGGCGGGGCGTCCCCGCCCTCTACCCCGAGACCGATGACGATTAATAACCGCGCGTAAGCGAACTCCCCCCGCTCCCCCTGCTCTTCAGCCGCCTCCTCGTAGGAGGCGGCTCTTTTTGCCGGCGCCGCATGTATTTATCTGCCAGCAGACCGGCATATGTCGCAGAGAGAGGCCGGAAGAGCCCCGGCTCCCGGTGAACCGAGATCCCTGAAGAGAGGTAGAGTTGGAGAGACTTCGTGACGGCTGGGTCTGGTTCTGCGTGGGCCTCCTGCTCTGGGAGGCGCTCCGTCCCTGCCTCGCCGGATAGTCCAGGGGCACCGGCCGGAGCCTTCCCTCAGTCGTCGGCTTCGAACTCCTCGTAGAGGTCGTCGTCATCCCCCACAACCGCAGGCGGAGCCTGCTGCGCGGGGGTCGGGTGTGGCCGGCTGATCTCGATCTCGATCTCGATCAGACCGTCTTCAGGCTCTATCTCTATGGTCGCCTCTCGCTCGCCCTTCACGACGAAGAACTCCCACTCTCCCTGCGAGAAGCTGAGGTCGTTCACCCGCCAGCCGCCACGCCGGAACACGTCGCGGTAGAAAGCCTTGACCTCTTCTACATCCGCATCGGCGGAGAGGTAGTCGGCCTTGGTGACCATGATGTTCCCGTAGAGTTTCTGTTCGTACTCGAACATCACGGAGCCCGGATATCGCGGCAAC
Organism: Rubrobacter taiwanensis; assembly: GCF_004337705.1. Classification (GTDB taxonomy): domain Bacteria; phylum Actinomycetota; class Rubrobacteria; order Rubrobacterales; family Rubrobacteraceae; genus Rubrobacter_C; species Rubrobacter_C taiwanensis. The sequence continues at coordinate 78,229 of NZ_SKBU01000012.1, read as the reverse complement.
TCCGGGATATCCGAACCGGGAACGTCGGTCTCCGGCAGCGACCGCTCGGTGGGGGCCGAGAGCTCCACCCCCTCCCGGCCCGGGGGCATCTCCCCGCCGGTAAGGCCGCGCTGCCCGGAGAGGAACCACCCGGAGGTGAAGCCGGCCATAATCATCAAAAGGGCGAAAATCCCTGCTCCTAACGGAGATCCTTTCAGCATCGCCTCCCCATGTGCCTCAAACGGTGCCGACGCCCCGGTAAGGAATCTTAGCCCCCCGACATAAAGCGCGCCTCAGGAACGGATTAAAATGCTCTCACTCTCGCTCTCTATTAGAGCTTTCTCATCTGCGCTTCCCCCGGTGAACTACGTCCGGGACTCTCCGTGCGGCCGGCCCCAGCGGATTACACCCGCGGTGAAGGGAGCCACGAGGTCTTCCAAATGCCCCGGCTCGCGCCGGCCGCGCACGAGAAGGGAGATCGCACACCTCCACGCATACTTCAGGATGGACGCTACCGGCGCACGATCATGACCGGGCAGTGGGCGTGCCGGACGACGAAGTCAGAGACGCTCCCCATCAAGGCCCGCCGCACCCCACCCAGCCCGCGGCTGCCCATAACGATCAGCCCCGCGCCTATCTCCTCGGCCAGCTTCACTATCTCGTCCTCCCGCCGGCCCCGGCGCAGATGCGCCTCGGCTACCTTCCCCCCGGCTTCCTCTATCTTCTTCACCTGCTCGTTTAGGATCCTCCGGGCCTCTTCCTCCACCTCCTTGAGCGCATCCTCGTAGCGGACGAAGGACTCGATCCGGTAGGTAGGGTCCAGAGCCCCCGGCGCAACGGTCACCACGTGCAGCTCGGAGTTCGTGGTGTTTGCCAGATCCGCAGCCGTCTCGTTCGCCAGCATCGCGTCCGCCGAACCGTCAGTAGCCAGCAATATCTTCGTCGGAAAGATGCTCATGACTTACCCCCTGTAGCTACGCTCCCGCTCCATGCTACTAGTGTTCCTACACCAATTATAGACCGGGAGTTCGACCGACTTCACATGTATACTTCTTGGGCGGCGACCAGGAAGGAGGTCGGAAGCTGCGGGACGACGGCCGGGACATCATCATCGTCAGCGACCTGCACCTCTCCTCCGGCTACGACCCGCGCACCGGGACCTTCGATCCGCTGGAGGACTTCTTCTACGACGGGGCGTTCGGGCGGTTTGCGGACCACCTGATCGAACGCTCCAGGCGCCGCCCGTTGCGGCCCGTGATCCTGGGGGACTTTCTGGAGTTCTTGCAGGTAGACCCGCCGGGCGCTCACGAGCTTGGGGACACCTCGGAAGAGGCGTCCGTCCGGAAGCTGGAGGTGATCGCGCGCGGCCACCCCGGCGTCTTCGAGGCGCTGGGACGCTTCGTCTCAGCCGGCAATCCGCTGGACATCCTGCCCGGCAACCACGACGTGGAGCTCTTCTGGCCGGGCGTGCGACGTAAGCTGCGCGAGCTCGTCGCCCGGCATGCCGCGGGAGCAGACGTAGAGAGGGGCATAACCTTCCACCCCTGGTTCTTCTATGTGCCGGGAGTTCTCTACGCCGAGCACGGCCACCAGTACGATGCGAACAACGCGTTCCTGCGGCAGCTCAACCCGGTACTGGAGAAGCGGCCGGACCGTATCGAGCTCCCCCTCGGTTCGTTCTTCGTGCTCCACTGGTTCAACCACATCGAGGAGGCCGATCCGTTCGCGGACAACGTGAAACCCGCCACGCGCTATCTCTCCTGGGTGCTGCTGAATCACCCGGTGCGGGCGCTCGTGGCGCTGCGCCACTACCCGCGCTTCCTCGCCCGCACGCTGCGCAAGGCCGGCAACCTGGACGGGCACGAGCTGAAGCGGCTGCGCGACGAGTACCGTGAGGAGTACGTGCGCCCCTACGCCCGGAGGCTCGGGCTGCCGGAGAGGATGCTGGAGTCCCTGGACCGGCTCGCGAAGGACCCCACCCTCGCCAACCGGGACCTGCTCTACCGCAGCCTGCTCCGCATGAACCTGCCCGTTATCTCAGCTCCGGTGGCAGGTCCCGCAATCTACCGGATCCTCAAGCGCTACCCGGAGCGGCGGCCGCTGCTGGGGTTCCTGCTGCTGACGGCCCTCATGGTCTGGCGCGACCGCGAGCTCGTTCGCGAGGGCTGGCGGCGCATCCTGCGCGCCGGGCGCTCGCCAGACTACCTGCGCCAGGCGTCGGAGGAGCTCGACGAGCACGGCTTCCTCTTCAACGCCGCCCTGCGCATCCACGCCTGCCTGCGGCGGGCCGGATGCGGCGTTCCCGTCTACGTGATGGGCCACACGCACGAGGCCGAGCAGCACCCGCTGGAGCGGGGCTCGTTCCCCCGCTACATCAACAGCGGGACCTGGACCCCTATCCTCCCGGATACCTTCGACCTCCTGGGCGAGCGGGAGCGGCTGAGCTTCGTCGAGATCCTGCGCGGCGGGAACGGGAGCGTGGAGTCCCACCTTATGGTCTGGAACGACGACGCCTCCCGTGCCGACCCGTTCCTGGATATAGGTTAGACCTTCCCCCGGGCGGCGCTGTTCGCCAGCAGCGCTATCGCGGCGCTGGAGATCAAGATCAGACCCAGCGCCCCGCGCAGCGTGAGCATCTCGGCGACGAACCCGATGAGCGGCGGCCCCACTAAAAACCCGAAGTACCCCATCGTGGACATCGCCGCGATGGCCGCCCCCGGTGCCACCCCCGGCGTCCGGGCCGCGGTGCTGAGTACGATCGGGAACACGACGCTGAAACCGGCTCCCACACCCGCGAACCCCGCCAGCGCGAACGCCGGGCTCCCGCTGAAGAGCGCCAGAGACATCCCGAGCGCGGCCACCCCACCGCCGAGCCGCACCAGCGTCACCGGCCCCAGCAGCATATTCAACCGGTCACCCGCCAGGCGTCCCGCGGTCATCATGAGCGAGAACGCCGCGAACCCAGCGGCCGCTACCCCCGGTCCCGTGCCGAGCGTCCCGCTGAGGTACACGGCGCTCCAGTCGGCCACCGCACCCTCCCCGAGCAGCACGCAGAACGCCACGATCCCGAGCCCGAACATGGCCCGATCCGGCACGGCGAACGCGGGCTCGCCGGCCCCGACGGGCTCCGAGGGAAGAAGGTACTGCACCGCAAACAGCGCCAGCGCCCCGAAGAGTGCCGCAACCGCCAGAAAATGTGCGCCCAGCCCGGCCCCGAGCGCGGCCATCGCGCCGCCCATCATTGCCCCTGCAAGCCCACCGATACTGAACATGGCGTGGAAGGAGTTCATGATCGGGCGCCCGTAGACCTTCTCGACCGCCGCCCCCTGGGCGTTCATCGCCACGTCCAGCGACCCCAGAAGCACCCCGAGCGCGAGGAGGACAGCTACCAGAGCCGGGAAGCTCCCCGGCACCGCCACGAGCGGGAGGGCCACACAAGCCCCCAGCACACCTGCTGCCGTGATTCCGCGGCTCCCCAGGCGCGAGATCAGCACCCCGGCCACCGGCATCGCCACCAGCGCCCCGACCGCGATCGCCAGCAGCGCCAACCCGAGCAACCCCTCGCTTAAACCAAGCTTCTCTTTCACAGCCGGGATGCGCGCCACCCAGTTGCCGAAGAGCGCCCCGTTGACGAAGAAGATCGCGGCTACCGCCAGCCGGGCCGAAACCGGGAACCCGATCTCTGAGAGTCCGAACCGCACCGGGGTATCCTACGCCCCGGAGCGTCCGGTTTCTACCCCCAGATCCTGCCCGCGGCGCGCACCAGCGTGCGCAGCTTGTACTCCTCGTCCTCGACGGTGACGGCGTTGCCGACTATAGAGGTGGAGAAGCCACACTGCGGGCTTATCGCCAGCCGCTCCAGCGGGATAATGCGGGCGGCCTCCCGCACCCGCCCCTCCAGCTCCTCGACCGTCTCGCGCCGGGGGGTCTTGGTGGTCACGAGGCCCAGCACCACCGTCTTATCCTCCGGGACGTGGCGGAGGGGCTGGAAGTCTCCCGAGCGCTCGTCGTCGTACTCCAGCATCAGGCGCCGGGCGGCTATGTCCCGGAAGATCCGGCGCGCGATGGGCTCGTAGGAACCGGAGGCCAGCCACCGGCTGCCCTGGTTGCCCCGGCAGAGGTGGAACGCGAAGGTCACGCCCGGGTGCGACCCGATCACGTAGTTGTCCAGCTCTATGCCGCGCGCGAGCCACTCGTCTACGCTCCAGCCCCGCCGCTCGTAGAAGGCGCGGGTCTTCGGGTCCACGAGCAGCGGGTAGTGCGGCGCGTCGAGCTGCACGTACTCCGCGCCGAGCCGCACCAGCTCCTCGACCTCCTCGCGCAGGACCTCGGCCACGTCCTCCAGGAACCCGTCGAGCGTAGGGTACGCCTCCTTCGAGATGTCCGGGTCCCAGAAGTTGGCGAAGAGGCTCGGGCTCGGCAGCGTAACCTTGACGATCCTGTCCGTGCGGGCGCGGGCGTAGACGAACTCCTCCGAGGAGAGATGCCGCTTGCGGCGCAGCCTCTCCACCACACCGAGCGTGCGGGGACGCTCCACGCTCTTATCTCCCACCGACTCATCTCCGCGCCACTCGCCCCACAGGAAGGCGCTTATGTCGTGCTCGCCGAAGCCCTCGACCGCCTCGGTGAGCTGGCTCTGGAACGACTCCCGGCGCAGCTCGCCGTCGGTCACCACCTCCAGCCCGCACCGCTCCTGAAGCTCCAGCACCGCGTCCACGGCGCGGTCCTCGATCCGCTTGAACTCAGGCGGCGAGATCTCCCCTCGCGCCAGCTTCTCCCGCGCCTCCAGCAGCTCCGGCGGGCGCAGCAGGCTGCCTACGACGTCGGTGCGGGCTTCTATCATGCGAGCAACCTCCCGGCCTTTACCTTCGCGGCGAACCGGTCTCCCCCCAGATGATACGCCAGATGCCGCCAGTCCGGGGCGTCCAGCACGAGCACGTCGGCCCGGTAGCCGGGAGCCAGGCGGCCCACGTCGCCCAACCCCAGCACGTGCGCGGCGTTGGCCGTAGAGGCGGCGAGCGCCTCGGCGGGCGTCATCTTAAGGCGCGTGCAGGCGAGGTTCATCACCAGCGGCAGCGACTCGCAGAACGCGCTGCCCGGGTTGAAGTCCGTCGCCAGAGCGACTATCCCGCCCGCCCCGATCAGGGCACGCGCCGGAGGGAGCGGGAGGTCCAAAAAGAGCGCGCACGCCGGGAGCAGCACGGCCGCCACGCCGCTCCGGGCGAGCAGCTGCGCTCCCTCCTCCCCGGTCGCCTCCAGGTGGTCCACGCTGCGCGCCCCCAGCTCCACCGCCAGCGGAACCGCGCCCCGCTCGGAGAACTGGTCGCCGTGCAGCCGCAGGGCCAGCCCGCGCTCCCGCGCGGCCTCAAGGTAGCGCCGCGCCTCCGGGGCCTCGAACGAGCCCCGCTCCAGGAAGATATCCGCGGCGCTCGCGTGCCGCGCCGCCTCCGGCAGCACCTCCCGCACCAGGTACTCCACGTGCTCCGCGGCGCTCCCGAACTCCGGCGCGACGGTGTGCGCCCCCAGGAAGGTCGGCGACACGTCCACCGCGTGCTCCGCCGCAGCCCGCACTATGGCCCGCAGCATCTTGAGCTCGGAGTCACGGTCCAGGCCGTAGCCGGACTTCACCTCGGCAGTGGTGGTGCCATGCTCCAGCATCCAGTCCAGGTGCCGCTTCACGGCGGCGGCCAGCTCCGCCTCGCTCCCCGCCCGCGTGGCCTCGACGGTCGAGAGGATGCCGCCCCCGGCGGCGTGCAGCTCCTCGTAGCTGGCCCCGCCCGCCCGCAGCTCGAACTCGCGCGCCCGGTCGCCGAGGAAGCAGGCGTGGGTGTGGCAGTCCACGAGCCCCGGCAGCGCCACCCTCCCGCGCCCGTCGACCTCCACGCAGTCCGGCCCCGGCGGATGCTCGCGCAAGACCTCTTTGGGATCTCCGACGGCGAGGATCTTCTCGCCGGAGACAGCCACCGAGGCGGGAGCGTGCACCTCCAGCTCTCCCAGCGCCGCGCCCCGCAGCGGCCCGGTGCCGGCGGGCGAGACGGCGGCGTTCAGATCGTGGATGAACAAGGTAGTCCCGCTCATACCTCCCTCCCGCAGACGCGCTCTCCGGCCACCCACGCGCCGGCCACCACATCCCGCCCGGCCCCGAAGATAAGGGCGGCACCCAGGTACCCGGGCTCGATACCGGAGACCTCGAAGTGCTCCAGGTCTATCTCGATAAAGTCCGCCGGGTCCCCGGGACGCAGCCCCGGCCGCTGCCAGCCGGCGCGCAGCAGGTAGGGCGCCGGGGAGTCCTCGCCCGGAGCCACGAGCACGTTGCGCCGGCCCGAGAGCCGCCGGGCGTTCGTCTCCAGCTCGCGCAGCTCCTCGAACGGGTCCAGCCGCACGTGCTGGTCGGAGCCGACCGAGAGCCGGATCCCCCGCTCCAGGATACCCTCGGCGGGCAGGAAGCCGTCGCCCAGGTTGCCCTCGGTCGTCGGGCAGGCGCAGACGCCGGAACCGTGCGCCGCCAGCAGGTCCAGCTCCCTCTCATCGGCGTGCGTGGCGTGCACGACGGTGGTCTGCGGCCCCAGAAACCCCGTCTTCGCCAGCAGCTCTACCGGGCGCCGGCCGTGCTCCTCTTTGCACTCCTCTATCTCCTGCGGCTGCTCGCCGGCGTGGATGTGCAGCGGCAGCCCCTCCCGCCGGGCGTACTCGCCCAGCTCCTCCAGCCAGCCCCTTGGTGTGGCCCGCACGCTGTGCGCCGCGATCCCCACCTCGACGAGCGGCCGGTCCGCGGCCCACTCCCGCAGCGCCTCCACCCGCTCCAGGAACGATTTTAGGCTCGCGTCCCGGAAGCGCGGGATGCCGCCACGGGCGTAGGCTGCCGGGAGCAGCAGGAGCCGGATGCCCGCCGCTTCGGCGGCCTCGGCGACGGCCCGGGCAAGAGCGTTCGGGTCTTCGTAGGGGGTTCCATCCGGCCGGTGGTGGACGTAGTGGAACTCGGTAACGGAGGTATATCCGGCGGCCAGCAGCTCCCGGTAGCAGCGCTCCGCCACGCTCCGCATGGAGGCCGGGGTAAGGCTCCCGGCCAGCGCGTACATCCGCTCGCGCCAGCTCCAGAAGTCGTCGTGCGGCCGCTCCGGGTCCCGGTGCTCGACCCGCCCGCGCAAGCTCCGCTGGAAGGCGTGGCTGTGGTCGTTGGCGAAGCCCGGCGCGAGCGCCCGGCCCGGCAGGCGCTCGCCGGTACTCGCCGGGCCGACCTCTACTATCTTCCCGCCCTCGACCGTGACGCCCACGCCGGAGCGCGCGCCGCGGGCGTCGAGGACGAGGTCCGGCAGGAGAGTCCTACTCACGGTCGAGCATCGGCAGGTCGAGACCGAGCCTGCGGGCCGCCTCCCGGGCCGGCGCGTAGCCCGCGTCGGCGTGGCGCGCGACGCCGATGGCGGGGTCGTTGGTGAGCACCCGCTCGACGCGTGCGGCGCCCTCTGCGGTGCCGTCGGCGACGACCTGCGCCCCGGCGTGGATGGACTTCCCGATGCCGACCCCGCCGCCGTGGTGGACCGCCACCCAGCTCGCGCCGCTCGCGGTGTTGAGCAGGGCGTTGAGGATGGGCCAGTCGGCGATGGCGTCGGAGCCGTCGGCCATCGCCTCGGTCTCGCGGTAGGGCGAGGCGACGGAGCCGGCGTCCAGGTGGTCGCGCCCGATAACGATGGGAGCGGAGACCTCGCCGGCGGCGGCCAGCTCGTTGAAGCGCAGGCCCGCCTTGTGCCGCTCCCCGGCCCCGAGCCAGCAGATGCGCGCCGGGAGCCCCTGGAAGCGGACCTTCTCGCGGGCCTGATGGATCCAGCGCGCGAGCTTCCCGTCCTCCGGGAAGAGCTCCAGGACGGCCTCGTCGGTGGCGGCGATGTCCTGCGGGTCCCCGGAGAGGGCCGCCCAGCGGAACGGCCCCTTGCCCTCGCAGAAGAGCGGCCGGATGTAGGCCGGGACGAAGCCGGGATAGGCGAAGGCATCCTTAAAGCCGCCCAGCTTCGCCTCGCCGCGCAGGTTGTTGCCGTAGTCGAAGGTCTCTGCTCCGCGCCGCATAAAGCCGACCATCGCCGCGCAGTGGCGGGCCATGCTCCGGCGCGCCTCGGCCACGTAGCGCTCCGGATCGGACTCGCGCAACTCTGAGGCCCCCTCCAGCGAATATCCGGCCGGGATGTATCCGCCTAAAGGATCGTGGGCGGAGGTCTGGTCGGTCACAGCATCCGGGATAAACCCGCGCTCCAGGAGCGCCGGGAAGATCTCGGCGGCGTTGCCCGGGATGCCGATGGAGACGGGCTCGCCGTTTCGCTTCGCCTCTTCGGCCCGGCGCACCGCCCCGTCCAGATCGTCTACGCGTTCGTCCAGGTAGCCGGTCTCAATCCGCCGCTCTATGCGGCGCGGGTCCACCTCGACGCAGAGGGCAACACCCTCGTTCATCGTGACGGCGAGCGGCTGCGCCCCGCCCATTCCGCCGAGCCCGGCGGTGAGGCAGACCCGGCCCTGCAGCGTGCCGCCGAACTTCTGCTCGGCGACGGCGGCGAACGTCTCGTAGGTGCCCTGCAGGATGCCCTGGGTGCCGATGTAGATCCAGGACCCGGCGGTCATCTGGCCGTACATGGTGAGCCCGGCCCGCTCCAGCTCCCGGAAGGTCTCCCAGTCGGCCCAGTCGGGGACGAGCAGGGAGTTGGCGATCAGGACCCGCGGGGCCCACGGGTTGGTGCGGAACACGGCGACCGGCTTGCCGGACTGCACCAGCAGGGTCTCGTCGTCGGCGAGCCGCCGGAGCGTCGAGACTATGGCCCAGAAGCTCTCCCAGTTGCGGGCGGCCTTCCCGGTCCCGCCGTAGACTACCAGGTCTTCGGGCCGCTCGGCGACCTCGGGGTCCAGGTTGTTCATGAGCATCCTTAAAGCGGCCTCCTGCTGCCAGCCGCGGCAGGAGATCTCCGCCCCGCGCGGAGCCCTTATAGTCGTGGTCTTCTCGTCGGTCATCTCTCTCCTCCTCCGTATCGGCGCGCCAGCTCGGGCATGAGTGCCGCGAGCAGCGCGAGCACCTGCTCCAGATCCCTCCGGTCCACGGCTTCCTCCGGCGCGTGGCTCACCCCGTTGGCCGAGGCGGCAAACAGCAGCGCGGCCGGCACCCTTTCGGCGAGGTGCTGGGCATCGTGACCGGCGTGGCTCTCGCACCGGAGCGCCGGGATACCTTCGCTGCGGGCAACCCGTTCGACCAGCTCCACCAACCGCCCGTCCATGAGGACGGGGGCGGCGGCCGAGAGCTTGCGGGCGGAGAACCGTACGCCGCGCCGGGCGGCTATCTCGCCGCTCCCGCGCGCTACCGCGGCGACCAGTTCCTCCCGCTCCTCCGGGTCGGTGCTGCGTACGTCCAGCCCCAGCTCCACCCGGCCCGGAATGGCGGTGAGCGAGCCCGGCTCCACCCCCACGGTCCCGACGGTGGCTACGGTAGAGGCCGCTCCCCGCGCCAGCCGTTCGACGAGCAGGATCGTCTCTGCGGCGGCGCACAGGGCATCCCGGCGCTCCGGCATCCGGGTCTCCCCGGAGTGGCCGGTGGTGCCGGCGAAGACGAGCCGGTAACGGGCGGGACCGGCCACGGCGGTTGCGACCCCCACCGGCGCGCCCCGCTCCCTGAGATCGCGGCGCTGCTCGATGTGCACCTCCACGTGCGCCGCCACGCGCGAGAGCGGGTCTGCATCCTCCAGCCGCGGGATGCCGGCGAGCAGCTCCAGGAACCCCGCGCGCGCTTCGAGCGCGGAGACGCCCGCCGCGTCGCGCAGCTGTGCCAGATCCTCATCGGAGAGCTTCCCGGCGAGCCGGCGAGAGCCTAAAGTTCCGGCCCCGAACCGCGGGGCCTCCTCCGCGGCGCAGACCAGCACGCCGAACGGGCCGTCCAGCCCCTCGGCCGCCTCCAGCGCGAGTACGGTCCCCAGAGCGCCGTCGTGGCGGCCGCCGTTCGGGACGGTGTCCACGTGCGAGCCGCCGGTGACGAACCGCCCGGCCCCCGGCGGCAGGCCCCACAGGTTACCGAAGCCGTCCAGCCGGGGGGAGAGCCCGGCCTCCTCCATCCACTCCGCAACGAGGCGCATCGCCTGCGCCTCCTCCGGCGAGTAGGCAGGCCGCGTCGCTCCGCCGCCGGGGTCGCGGGCGAGCTCGAAGAGCTCTTCCAGGCGCGCCTCAACCCTTCCCGCGTCCACTACTCCAGCTCCACCGCCTCCCCCGCGGCCCTCAGCAGCTCGCCCGAACCTACCAGCTCCTCGGCTGCCCGCAGGTACGGCGCCAGGAAGCGGTCCTCCGGCATGAACGGGATCTCCTGCCGGATACGCAGCAGGACGGCGTTGGTCGCGGCGGCGGGCAGGAGAGGGGCCCGCAGGTCCAGAGCCTGCGCCGCGCACACCGCCTCCACCGCCAGGATGCGGGTGAGGTTCTCGAGCAGCTTGCGCAGTTTCATCCCGGCGCTCCAGCCCATCGAGACGTGATCCTCCTGCATCGCGGAGGTCGGCAGCGACCCGGTGCTCGCCGGGATGGCCAGCCGCCGGTTCTCCCCGGCGAGCGCGGCCGCGGTGTACTGGGCGACCATGAACCCGGAGTTGGTCCCGGCGCGCGGGATCAGGAACGGCGGCAGCCCCTGCGAGCGGGCCGGGTCGAGCATACGGTCCGTGCGGCGCTCGGCGATCGCCCCCACCTCCGCCGCAGCGACCGCCAGGAAGTCCAATGCGAAGGCCAGCGGCTCCCCGTGGAAGTTGCCCGTGCTCTCAACCGCCCCGCTCTCCAGCACCACCGGGTTATCCGTGGCGGAAGCGAGCTCCCGCTCCGCTACCTCCGCCGCGAACCGCCGGGTGTCCCGCGCCGCCCCGCAGACCTGCGGGGTACACCGCAGCGAGTAGGCGTCCTGCACCAGGTGGTCGGAGTCCCGGTGCGAGGCGACCATGGGGCTGCCGGAGAGAAGCCGGTAGATATTGCGCGCGCTCTCCAGCTGGCCGGGGTGCGGTCTGAGGGCGTGCAGCTCCTCCCGGTAGACCCGGTCGGTGCCGAAGAGGGCCTCTATGCTCATCGCCGCCGTGACATCTGCCGTCTTGAGCAGCATCCCGAAGTCTTCCAGCGCCAGGATCAGGAGCGCCAGCATCCCGTCGGTGCCGTTGACGAGCGCCAGGCCCTCCTTGACCTCCAGCCGGAGGGGCCGGATCCCGGCCCGCGCCAGGGCCTCTGCGGCCGGTACCGCCTCACCGTCCTCCAGCACCCACCCCTCGCCGGTCAGGACCAGCCCTACGTGCGCGAGCGGGGCCAGATCCCCGCTCGCGCCCAAAGAACCGTGCTCCGGGACGGCGGGGGTTATGCCGGAGTTCAGCAGCCCGACCAGCGCGTCCACCACCTCGGGCCGGACGCCGGAGTGTCCCATCGCGAGCGTCTTGGCCCGGATGACCATCATCGCCCGCACAACTTCCGGCTCTACGAACGGCCCCATCCCGGCGGCGTGGGAACGCAGGATGGCGTGCTGCAGCGTCCGCCGCTCCTGCGGGGGGATGCGGGCGGTCGCGAGCGCCCCGAAGCCGGTCGTGACCCCGTAGACCGCCTCCTCCCCGCTGCCGATACGCTCGACGTGCTCCCGGAAGCGGCGGACGCGCTCGCGCGCCTCCCGGCTCACCGCAACCCGGGCCGCGCGGCGGGCTACGGCCACCACGCCGTCCGGGCTCAGACTCTCCAGGCGGACCGTCTCCACGCCACCCCTAGAAGAAGATGTGCATCAACGCCGCTATGAGCGGTATCGCGATTATAGTCCGGAGCAGGAAGAGGAGCAGGATCTCCCAGAGCTTGACCGGGATATCTATCTCCAGAAGCAGCGGGATCACGGCGGAGAAGAAGAGGATCTGGCTCAGCGAGAGCACCGCGACGAAGAACTTGGCCGCGAGCGCCGCCTCGGTAGCGAGCAGCGCGGGCAGGAACATCTCGGTTATCCCGATCAGGGTCGCCGGAGCCACTATCGCCGCGTCCGGAACGCCCAAAAGCTCCAGAACCGGCTCCACCGGAGCCCCGAGCCAGGTAAAGAGCGGGGTGTGCTCGGCGAGCAGGATCGCCAGCAGGCCGATGGCCAGGATCGTGGGGATGATGACGAGCGTGAGCTTCAGCCCGTCGATGAACCCGTCCCGCAGCTCCACGAAGACGTTGCGGGCCCGGGCAGCGCGCCCGACCGCCTCCTCCACGGCGTGCCGGAAGAGGTTACCCGAGTACTCCCGCTCCCGCACCGGCTCCGCGGCGTACGCATCCGGCTTCCACGAGAGCGGCGGTATCCGGCACAGGATCGCCGCCAGCACAATGATAACGAACGTGGTCGAGAGGAAGATCAGGGGGAAGTACGGCAGCAGGTCCAGCGTCGCCGCCACGACCGCGAAGAAACCCATGCTCACCGTCGAGAAGCACGTGGCGATGACGGCGGCCTCCCGCGCCGAGTAGCGTCCCTCGTTGTACATCTTGTTGGTGACGTAGAGTCCGATGGAGTAGCTGCCCACATATGAGGCGGTCGCATCCAGCGCCGCCCGCCCCGGCACCCTGAAGAGCGGGCGCATGACCGGGCGCGCCAGCGTGCCGACGAACTCCAGCCCGCCGAAGGCCACAAACAGCGTTATGAAGATCGCGCCGATGGGCACGATCACGGCCACCGATGCCACAAGAGTGTTGTACATCAGACCGCCGGCGCTCTCGGCGAGGATGAACTCCGGCCCTGCACCGAAGTAGATCATGACCGCGAACACCCCGCCCAGTAACCTGAAGAACAGAAACGCCGGGCCGGTCCTGAAGTACCGGACATCGAAGCGCCCGGCCTCCAACTTCCCGCGCGCCTGCAGCTCGGCCGCGACGCTGAGCGCCACGGAGGCCAGGATCACGACCAGACAGTAGAGCGCCACCGCCTGCGGGAAACCGCCGCGGATGTAGCTGACCACCACGTCGAACGGAATCGTCCACTGCCCGGCGTAATAGACCGGCACCAGGAAGAAGAACGCCCCCACTACCGTGGTGAGAACGAACCTGAGCGCCGCCGCGGACCTGCCGGCCGCCGCTTCTTCCATTATCCCTCGCCTCCTTCCTCGATCACGAACCACTCCAGCTCCGCCGCCCGCTGCTCGAAGTCCTCCAGCCGCGCCTGCGCCCGGCCGGAGAACGCATCCGAGAGCGCCTCCAGAAGCACCCCGGCGAGCACCATCGCCGCCGCCTGCGAGTCGAAGACGAGCCGCGTCCCCATCCCCACCGTGAGAACGTCATCACTCAACCGTAAGACGGCCTCCGTCCTGCGGTCCGTGACGACCGAGATGGAGAACCCGAGCCGCCTCGCGTACGACAGCGCCTCCAGCGTCTCGCGCGGATGACGCGGCAGCAGGAAGCAGAGCACCCGGTCACCGCCCGCATGCCGGGCATGCGCCAACCGGTCGGCTGCGACGCTGCCGCCACAGGTCAGAACCCGTACATCGGGGTGGACCTTCTCCGCGAAGTACCCGAAGTACTCCGCCATCGGAGCCGAAGCCCTCAACCCCAGCACCACCAGCGGCTCCGAAGCGGCGAGCCCCCTCCCGAGAGCCGAAATCTCCCCCGCATCCCCCAGCGAATCGCGCAGCAGCTTCAGGTTCTCGATCTCGGCCGTAACCGCCCTCTGGAACTTGTTGCCCGTCTCCTCCCCCGAACCGCTCAACGCGATCCGGCGCAGCTCCCTCTGAAAATCCCCATACCCCCGGAACCCCAGCGCAACCGCCAGCCGCGTTACCGACGGCTGACTCACCCCCACCCGAGCGGCCAACTCCACAGCCGACAGAAACGGAACCTCGCGCGGATGATCCAGAATGTACCGCGCCAGCCGCCGCTGCGTCGGCGAGAGCCGCCGCCGCTCGAAGAACGCCGCCAGCCGCCCCTCGCCGGAACCCCCGGATCTAGACGCCCTCTCCTCCATTCTGAATAATACTATACAGTAACACCCTCCCGGCACGCAAGTTTTTGAATATTTGCATTCAGAGGGGTGTAGATATAGTCTGGAGGGGTATGGGATCGGAGCGATTGAGGCAGTTTGCGGGCGAGAGGTATCTGAATCTGGAGAGCTACCGGCGGAGTGGGGTGGCGGTAAGGACGCCGATGTGGTTTGTGGAGGAGGATGGGAAGCTGTACGTCCGGACGCCGAGGACGGCGGGGAAGGTGAGGCGCATTCGGAACAACCCGGAGGTCGGGGTCGCTCCGTGTGACTGGGGTGGGGGGGTACGGGGGGATTGGGTCCGGGCTGAGGCGCGCTTAGTTGAGGATGAGAAAGAGGCTTACGAGATCAACGAGCGGGTCCGGCAGAAGTATGGGCTGCTCAAGCGGGTGATGGATCTCATGAACCTGCTGCGGGGCAACCGGGGCAACATGGTCACCATAGAGCTGCGGCTCCGGTCAGAATCCGAACCGGGTCAGGGTATTCTCCACTGAGCCAAGGTAGCTGCCGCCGAAGTAGTAGGTGTGCACGAGGAGCGGGTAGAGGTTGTAGACGTCGCGCCGCTCCTCGAAGAACCCTTCCCGGAGGTCTCGGAGCTCTGCGTAGCGCCGGAAGAAACGCTCGCCGAAGGTATTGAAGAGGGTGATGAAGGCGAGTTCGATCTCGGGGTCGGCGTAGTAGATGGCCGGGTCCAGGAAGGCCGCCACCCGGCCGTTGCGTACCAGCACGTTCCCGCTCCAGACGTCGCCGTGGATCAGGGCCGGGCGTTCGGGTTCCGGCAGTCTTCCTGGCAGGGTGTCCGCGAACCGCTGCAGGCGGCGGTAGGTATCGGCGGGCAGACGGCCGGCCTCGCGGGCCACCCGCGCCAGGTAGAGCAGGCGGTACTCGCAGAAGAACTCCACCCAGGACTCTGAGGGAGGGTTCGGCTGGGGGAGGCTCCCGATCAGGGTGTCCCGCTCCAGCCCGAAGGCCTTCCAGGAGAGGCTGTGCAGGTCGGCCAGCATCTCCGCCGCGTGCTCCTCCACCGTCCCGGAGATGTCTCCGTCGCTCTCCACGAACTCCATGACCAGGAGGGTTTCGGAGGAGTAGATCACCTCCGGGACCGGCAGGTCGCTATTCTCCCGCAGGTAGCGCAGCATGTATGCCTCGCGCTCCAGGTGCGCTTTGTGGGACGGATCCGCCTTGGCGACCAGCCGGGAGCCGTCCGGGAGGTCCAGCCGGTAGACCTCCCCGATACATCCGCCGCCGAGCGGGCGGACGCTCGTGAGCCGCACTCCGAGCGCGGCCTCCGCCTCCCGTCTCACTTCAGCGGCCATCATCGCCGCCTCCGGCCCGGATCTCGTCCAGCAGCCCTTCGGCGGCCTCCTCTACGAGGTCCAGAACCCGCTCGAAGCCGTCCGGCCCGCCGAAGTAGGGGTCGGGGACCTCGGAGACGCCGGTTTCCGGCGCGTACTCCATCAGGAGGCGCACCTTCTCCCGGTGCTCCGGGGGACACATGGCGAGCACGTTGCGATAGTTCTCCCGGTCCATGACCACGACGTAGTCGAAGCGCTCGAAGTCCTCGGGCTCCAGCTGCCGCGCCCGCTGGCCGCTCAGGTCTATCCCGCGCCGCCGCGCGCTCTCCTGCGCCCGCCGGTCCGGAGGCTCGCCGACGTGCCAGGAGCCCGTCCCGGCCGAGTCGGCACGGATCTCGCCCTCCAGCCCCTCGCGCTCTACGAGCCGCTCGAAGACCCCTTGAGCCGTCGGCGAGCGGCAGATGTTCCCCATACAGACGAAGAGAACGCTTGCCAAGCTGCCACCTCCGGTCCGGCACCACAACCAGACATCAAGTTAAATGGATACCAGAAATCGCGTCCGGTTGCAGGCCACCTCCCAACCTGGCTCAGCCGGTGCTCCGACTCGCGTACGCCGCTCTCCCCGCGTCCACCAAGGTGCTGCAGTGCGCTCCGCTCCCTACCCGCGGCCCTTGAACAGGCGGGCCAGAAGGCCGGAGAGGCCGGGTCTCTCGAGCGGGAGCCTTCCCAGGAACTCCTCCAGATCCCGGGCCTCGAAGACCAGGGCGTTCCCCCGGGAGCCGCTGGCGAGGAGGTAGTCGGGCACATCCTTCTTGAGCTTTCTCAGGTCGTGGATGTCGGCGAGGCGGAGGACGACTTTGCTGGCGTCCCGCTTCCAGGCGTCCGGGGCGTGGCGCATGAGCTGGAGCAGCTCGTCCCGGACCTTGTCGTGTTTGCTCCGCTCGTAGTCCGCCATGCTCGTAATCCGGCACCAGGCGGGAAGTTCTCCCTCGCAGTGCTCGGCGAAGATGCCGTGCAGTATCTCCGAAGAGAAGGCCAGGATGTCCCGCGAACGTTCCTCCCGGAGCGCTACTAACGCCCGCCGCAGGTACTCGCGATAGAGGGCGTTGCCGAGTTCGCGTCTCGTGCGCCGGACGTCGCTGGCGAGCTTTCGGCTCTCGCCCACGTGGTCCGGAAGAGAAGCGTTGGTGTAGAAGATCAAGGCCCGCTTGCGAACCTCGGTGCCGAAGGTGTCCTGCTCGGCGTTCATGGAGAGGACGGTCACCGGGTACTCGTCCAGGGTCAGGTAGTCGTCCTTGATCAGGGCGACGGCATGAGTGTTGAAGCGGGTGCGGTCGAGATCGTCGAAAGCGAGCGGGTAACGTTTGTTCTGGACCATGAGACCCTCCATCCGGGTCCGGGTGAACCACTCGTTCTTCAGGAACCCCTCTCTCTGGAACATCGAGACCAGCAGCGTCCGTACCAGCTCGGACTTGCCGCAGTTGCTCTTGCCGTAGAGGATCCCGAAGGTGGGGTAGTCGAGGACGTGCTCCTCGCGAGAGAGGGCCGCGTTGCGGAGATCGCAGACGAAAGGACCGGCGTAGAGCCAAGCCATAAAGGTGAAGTAGTCGCGGGCGAGCTTCTTCGCGTCGCCCCTGAAGTTCTCGTAGCCCCGGAAGTACTCCAGAAGCAGCCTCACGTCCCGCGCGACGTCCGGCTTCTCCGGCTCCAGATCCAGCACCACGCCCGAGACGACCACCTCCCCGGACTCCGGGTAGACGCTGAGGTACTCCTCCGGGTTCGCACCCTCCGTGCGGGAGTTGCTCTTGATGTAACGGATCGCTCTGGAGGCCCTCTGAAGGTCGATGTTCGCCCGGCCGTTGCGGCTCGGGATGACCTGGCTCATCCCCTCGTACTTCCTGGACGGCCGCGTCACGATGACCTTGTGGACCACCGAGGGTGCCGGCGGCTTTCCCACCGCGACGGTGATCCCGCCGGAATCTTCCTCGAAAGAGAGAGCGGGCAGGTGCTCCGGGCTGAACCCGCCGGCGAGCACCGCTCGTTTGGAGATGCTCGTGGTGGAGGCGGCCTTGATCCGCTCGTACTTCTCGTCGAAGTACTCCCAGGCTTCCGGGTCGTCCTCGAAGCAGATGTAGCTCTCGTTCTGCCGCCCGGAGAACGCCCGCTCCGAGAAGTTCGCCGAGCCCGTAATGACCCGCCGGCCCCGCTCGCCCTCCAGCAGGAACAGCTTCTCGTGGTTGACGGTCTCCGTCGCGACGTAGAGCCGCACGTCCCCCGAGGAGATCTTCTGCTCCAGAGCGTCCTTGCCCCTTACCTCGTCTACTAACTCCTTGATGAGCTGTTCCTGGAACTGGAAGTACGCCGCCGTGCTCCCGATAACGTCCTCGCACCCGAAGACGATCTCCATCCGGTCCAGCAACTCCGCGGCACGCCCGATCATGGAGACGCTGTTGGAGTAAGTCAGCACCCTCATGGACGAGTAACCGGAGACAAGATCCTCGAAAGAGCTCCGCCGGCGACCGGCGAACCTTGCCTGCACGACCTCCAGCCCCGAAGTCCCTTCAGAGCAGGAGTCTCCCAGCAAAGAGGGCGGACGGTCCCGTTTATCCGACATATCTGTTCCCCAACGGTTCTCGATTGCTTACGGCCAGTCTACCGGAGGACAGCATCCTTCTCGACAGGATATTTCGCCTCCCAGACGGAGGGCCCGGCGAACCTCAGGTAGAGACTCCCGGCGCAGGGGTAGCATAATGGCCGCAGGATTCCGGTTTGCTAGACTGAGCCGGAGTACGGGAGAGACACAGGAGGGAAAGGCGAGATGGCTGAGGTACGCAGGGTCGGAATGCTGACCGGGGGCGGCGACGCGCCGGGGTTGAACGGCGTGATCCGGGCCGTGACCATGAAGTGCGCGGGCGAGTACGGCTACGATGTCGCGGGCATCCGCCTCGGCTGGAAGGGGCTTCTGGACCCGAAGGAGGGCGACATCTTCCCGCTCAAGGTGGACGACGTCCGCTACATCCTGCAGGAGGGCGGCACCATCCTGGGCTCCTCCCGCACCAACCCCTACAAGAGAGAGGGCGACGCCGAGAAGGTCGTCAGGAACATGGAGCAGAACGGGATAGACGCGCTGGTCGCCATCGGCGGAGACGATACCTTAGGCGTGGCCCGCAGGCTGCACGACGAGTTCGGCATCCGGGTCGTCGGGTGTCCCAAGACCATAGACAACGACCTCTCTGCGACCGACACCACCTTCGGCTACGACACCGCCGTCTCCATCGCAACGGAGGCCATAGACCGCATCCGCACCACGGCCAAAAGCCACGAGCGGATCATAGTCGTGGAGATCATGGGCCGGCACGCGGGCTGGATCACCTGGGGCGCCGGGATGGCCGGAGCGGCGAACGTCACCCTCATCCCCGAGGTGGAGCCCGACCTGGACGCCGTAGCCGATCTTTTCAAGAAGCGCGCCGAGCGGGGCGAGCCCTGGGGAATCGTGGCCGTGAGCGAGGGCGTGACCATCGGCGAGGAGTACATCACCCAGACCGCCGAGCGAGACGAGTTCGGACACGTGCGCCTGGGCGGCATCGGCGAGACGCTCGCGGGCGAGCTGAAGGAGCGCACCGGCATAGACACCCGGCACGTCGTGCTGGGGCACCTCCAGCGCGGTGGCACCCCTACCGCCTACGACCGCATCCTCTCCACCCGCTACGGTCTGCGCGCCGCCGAGGCCGTCCGGGACGGCGAGTGGGGCAAGATGGTCGCGCTCAGGGGCAATGATATCGTGCTGGTCTCGCTGGCCGAGGCGACCGAGGAGACCAAGACCGTTCCGCGCGAGCTCTACGACGACCTGGCGACCTTCTTCGGCTAGCGGCCGGGGATGCGGTCGCCGCTCTGGATGATCCCCTACCTGCTATTGCTGCTCCTCTCCGGAGGGGCGTATGCGGCGCTGGTCTTCCGGGGTCCGGGGCCGGCACTGATCCTCGCCGCAGCGGCTCTGGCGGCCGGCATCTCGGCCGTCTACCTGACCTGGCGGCGGTAGCTACAGCATCCCCCGCAGCCGGCCCCGGAAGACGTTCCAGTAGTAGCCGGCCCGGTCCGGCCGCAGCCCGGCGAGCGAGCGGACGGCCTCGGCCGCCGGCCCGGACAGGTACGAGATCCGGCTCCGCACAGGATACTTGTACTTGCGGAGCACCCGGCCCATGCCACATCCATAGGAGTAGGCCCTCCGGCAGGCGCGGCGGTCATAAGGCGGCACGGGCGAGGGGTGTATCACGTTCACGTCCGGGTCGTAGTAGATCAGGCTCCCCAGCTCCAGCAGCTTCAAGAGGTAGTCCGTGCCCTCGCCGGAGCCCCAGGGCGTACCCGCACCCTTGCCCAGGTTCTCGTCGAACCACACCCGCCGGGTAGCTCCGCGGCGCACGAAGATGGTGGACTCTATGCTCCGGACCCATACGTTGGAGGCGTCCACCAGCCCGGCCTCCAGATCGAAGTCCAGGATGCTGGAGCGCCCCTCATCGTCCACCAACCGGCCGCACAGGACGTCTATGCCGGGATTTCCGGCGAAGAAGCCCGAGACGTGCTCCAAGAGCCCGGCCGGGTAGCGGCAGTCGTCGTCCGGGAAGGCGACTATCTCGCCCCGGCACCGTTCGAGCCCGGCGTTCCGGGCCCTCGAGGCCCCGCTCTCCCGCAGCCGCAAATGCAGCACCGGGAATTCGTCCCGGCAGGCCGCAAGAAGCGGCCGGAGCCGCTCGTCCGGGTTCTGGTCCACCACGATCAGCTCGAAATCCCGGAAGCGCTGCTCTCGCAGCGAGGCCAGAAAGCGCGCGGGCTCTTCAACCCTTCCGAGAGTTGGCATAACCAGAGAAAAGCGCATGTCGACCTCTCCCTCCTCGTTCGAACGAACTCGGATAACCCGGCGGAGAGTGCCCCGCCCGACCTCTTTAGAGGGTCATCCCCTGCGGGGGAGAGCGGCCATCGACATGCAGCAGGGAATCGCCACGAACCCTCCTCGAGATGTGAAACCTGAAGAGCCCGATGAAAACGGTCTGGCAGACCGGCCTTACGGGACCGGTCCCGACCTGCTCCGGCGGTCGCGCAGAACCGTTCGGCGAGACGATCGTTCCCACAGCTCCAAGATTTTAACGCAAACCCGCCCTCCGCTATAATCCCGGCGTTCGATGCCTGACGGGCAATCCGGGTTCTCAGGGCCCCGTTGGCCGGGCGAGCCTGTGGAAAGGGGACGAGCTTGGGAATACTTGAGAGCATAATTTCGGCGGGCAACACGCTGCTCTGGACCTACGTCCTGATCTTCTTGCTAATCGGGCTTGGAGTGTACTTTACGGTCCGGTCGAACTTCGTGCAGTTTCGCATGATCGGCGAGATGGTCCGGCTCCTGGCCAGTGGGACCCGCTCCCGGGGAGGCGTCTCGTCCTTCGGGGCGTTCGCCGTCGGCACGGCGGCGCGCGTGGGCACCGGCAACCTGGCCGGGGTAGCGCTCGCCATAGCGGTCGGAGGGCCGGGCGCGGTGTTCTGGATGTGGGTGATCGCGCTCGTCGGCGCGGCCTCCGCCTTCGTCGAGAGCACCCTGGCGCAGGTGTACAAGGTGCGCGACGGAGACACCTTCCGCGGCGGTCCGGCCTACTACATGGAGCGGGCGCTGGGCCAGCGGTGGATGGGGCTTCTGTTCGCCGCCCTCATAACCGTCACCTTCGGTCTGGTCTTCAACTCCGTGCAGGCGAACACGATCTCCCTCGCCTTCTCAGAAGCCTACGGCACCAACCGCCTGCTGCTCGGGCTGGTGCTGGCGGCGATCTCGGGTGCCATCATCTTCGGGGGCATCAAGCGCATCGCCCGCGCCGCAGAAGTGCTCGTCGTGGTCCTGGCGGTCCCCTACGTGCTCATGGCGCTCTACGTGATCCTCGCGAACTTCACGGAGATACCGCGAGTTCTGGCTCTTATCGTGGGTAATGCGTTTGGGCTCACCGAGGTCGCCGGCGGCGGGCTGGGCGCGGCGCTCCTGGCGGGCGTGCAGCGCGGGCTGTTCTCCAACGAGGCCGGCATGGGCAGTGCCCCGAACGCCGCGGCGACCGCCAACGTCTCCCACCCGGTCAAGCAGGGTCTGGTCCAGTCTCTCGGCGTGTTCGTCGATACCCTGCTCATCTGCTCCGCCACGGCTTTCATCATCCTGTTCAGCGGCATCTACGAGGCCGGCGACGCCTCGGGCATCGAGCTCACGCAGCAGGCGCTCAGCGCTCACATCGGCGGCTGGGCCTCGGCGTTCCTCGCCTTCGCGGTCTTCACCTTCGCCTTCTCCTCCATCATCGCCAACTACTACTACGGCGAGACGAACATCCAGTTCATCACCGGCGACGACCGCTACGTCTTCTACTACCGGCTGGCCGTGCTGGGGCTGGTCGTCTTCGGCTCGGTGGCGGCTCTGGAGCTCGTCTGGGCGATGGCCGACCTGTTCATGGGCTCGATGGCGCTCGTGAACCTGATCGCCATCGGTTTGCTCGGCAGAATCGCCTTCGCCGCGCTCAACGACTACACCCGGCAGCGCCGGACGGGCAGAGACCCGACCTTCCATACGGACAGCATACCCGGCCTGCGAAACACCGAGGCCTGGGGCAAGCCCGACCGGGTACGCTAAGCTCCCTACAATCTCTCCGCCGCCCGCTGTAGAATGAAGAAGCAGTCTGGGGAGCTTCCGGCAGGGAGCTGAGAGGGCGCTGGAGCCGCGCCGACCCGAGGAACCTGATCCGGGTAATGCCGGCGGAGGGAGAGATGGAACCATATCAAAACGCACCGGCGCTCCGGCGAAGATTGCCGGAGCGCTTTGCCGTCCTCCCCTCCGGCACCCGGGCCGTGGAGAAGGGAGGACGATGCAAGCCCGAGAACTGCCGCAGCGGTACTCCGGGATCTGGGAGGAGGCGACCCGCCACCCGTTCCTGGACGCCGTGCGCCGCGGCACCCTGCCCGCCGGGGCCTTCGAGACCTGGCTGGTGCAGGACTACCTCTTCGTAAACGACGCTCTCTCCTTCCAGGCCCGCCTCCTGGCCCGCGCGCCGTGGCCCGACCAGGCGATCCTGGTGCAAGGCCTGGTGGCGCTGGAGAGCGAGCTCGGCTGGTTCGAGGAGCAGGCCGGCCGGCGCGGCCTGCCGCTCGAAGCTCCCCGCCACCCGCCGAACGCCGCCTACCGCGACTTCCTGGCGGGGCTGGAGCGCGAACCCTACTCCGCCGCCCTGACGGCGCTCTGGGCGCTGGAGAGAGCCTACCTGGAAGCCTGGCAGAGCGCCGCGCCGGGAGCCCCAAAGTACCGGGAGTTCGTGGAGCACTGGACGGCGCCCGAGTTCGCGGACTACGTGGGCGGACTGGAAGAAGCAGCCGACCGCGCGCTCGCATCCGGCGGCGAGGAGGGGCGGCGCGCCGAAGCCGCCTTCCTGGAGGTCGCCCGGCTGGAGAGAGACTTCTGGCAGATGGCCCTGGAAGGGGGAGAGGAATGAAGCTGGCTAAGACGTTGTGGGAGGAGAACCGGGATCTGGCGCAGGCCGCGCTGGAGCACCGCTTCGTGCGGGGCCTCGGGGATGGGACGTTGCCGGAGGAGAACTTCCGGCGGTACATGGCGCAGGACACCTTCTTCCTCGAAGCCTTCGCCCGCGCCTACGCCCTGGCTCTGGCCCGCAGCCCGGAACGCGAGGGGCTGTACGCGTTCTTCGAGCTGCTGGCCGGCGTGCTGGAGGAGCTCAAGCTGCATAAAGGTTACGCGCAGAGCCAGGGCATAGAACTGGAGGAGGTCATCCCGGACGGCGCAACGCTGGCCTACACGGACTTCCTGCTGGCGACCGCCGGGCTGCGGGATGTGGGTGAGATCTGCGCCGCCATGACGCCCTGCATGCGCCTCTACGCCTTCCTGGGACAATCTCTGGCCGGAAGCGGCCCCGGTGAAGACAACCCCTACGCGGAGTGGGTCCGGACGTACTCCGATCCAGGATTCGAGGCCCTCGCCTCCCGGCTGGAGGAGCTGCTGGACCGTTACGGCAGGGATACACCGGCAATCAGGTCCGCCTACCGCCGGGCCATGCGGCTGGAGGTAGACTTCTTCGAGTCTGCATCCCGGGGGATGGATGGAGGCCGGCGATGAGCGGCGGGGTGGCGGCCGCGCTCCTCTTCCTGGTTGCGGCCGGGTTTGCCGCGGCGGGGATCGCCTACTCCAGCAGGTTCATCGGCAGCCTGGAGGACTACATCACCGCCCGGAGCAGCCTGGGCGCCGCCGCGACCGCAGCGACGCTCGTGGCCTCGGGGATGGGGGCCTGGATTCTGTTCAGCCCGGCTGAAGCGGCGACCTGGGGCGGCCTGCCGGCGATCGCGGGCTACGCCCTGGGGGCCGCCGCGCCGCTCCTGGTCTTCATACCGCTCGGCCGGCGGCTCCGGCGGTTGATGCCCGAGGGGCACACCCTCACCGAGTACGTCCGGCACCGCTACGGGCGCGGCATGTACCTCTTCACCCTGCTCGTGATCTCCTTCTACATGTTCATCTTCCTGGCCGCCGAGCTCACCGGCATGGCCCTCATCGCCAGCCTGGTGGCCGGCGTACCACTTTGGGTCACGGCCCTGATCGTCATGACCGCCACCCTGGCGTACACGGCCTACGGCGGGCTCAAGGCCTCCATCTTCACCGACACGGTGCAGACGGTCCTCATCCTGCCCCTGCTGGCGGTCCTGCTGGCAGGGGGATACCTCGCCCTGGGCGGCGCGGGGCCCGCTCTCGCGGGGCTCGAAGAGCGTGCTCCGCAGCTGCTCGACTGGAGCTACCTGCCCGGCCTGGAAGGCGCTCTGACCCTCGTCATCGCCATCCTGGCGGCGAACCTCTTCCACCAGGGCTACTGGCAGAGGGTCTACGCCACCCGCAGCGCCCGCTCCCTGCGCACCGGGTTCCTGGTCGCGGCCGCGGCCGTAATCCCGATAGTGCTCGCGCTCGGGCTCTTCGGGCTGGCGGCGGTCGGTCTGGACCGGGCCGGGACGCCCTCGGTCGCCCTTTTCAGCGTCCTGCTGGAGGCCCTGCCGCCCGCCCTCGTAGCGGTTCTGGCAATCCTCGGCCTCGCGCTGGTGATGAGCAGCGCCGACTCGCTGCTCAACGGACTGGCCAGCATCGTTGCCGTGGACCTGCGCCGGGCGATGCCCGGGGTCCGGGCCAGTAGCCTGCTGCGGATCTCGCGCTGGTCCACCGTGGCGCTGGCGCTCCCGCTCCTGCTCATAGCCTCGCAGGGCTACAGCGTGCTCTACCTCTTCCTCCTGGCAGACCTGGTCTGCGCCGCAGCGGCCTTCCCGGTCTTCTACGGGCTCTACAGCGAGCGCTACACGGGCCGGGCCGCGATCTGGAGCACGCTGGCGGGGCTCGCGGCCGGGGGGCTGCTCTTCCCCGACCCGGACATGACCCGCGGCAGCCTGCTCGGAGCGTTCGCGGCTGCGGCCCTCGTCCCGGTAGCCGTCTCCCTCGTGCTCACGCCCCGGCGGAGCACCTTCGACCTCGAATCGCTCGCAGGGGCGGCGCGGTCCATCAGGGATTAGCCGGGCTGCCCCGCAACGTGCGCCCCGATGCGCCGGTAGCGCTCGTAGCGGGACTCGACGAGCGCCGCCGGGTCCTTGCCGGCCAGCCCGGAGAGCGCCCGGCGTACCGCCCCGGCGACGGCCTCCGTGGCCGCGTCCGGGTTCTGGTGCGCACCACCCAAAGGTTCGGGCAGCACCTCATCAACTATGCCGTGCGCCTCCAGGTCGCGGGCCGTCAGCTTCATCGCCTCGGCCGCCTCGGCGGCGCGGCCGGAGTCGCGGAAGATGATCGAGGCACAAGCTTCGGGGGCGATCACGGAGAGATACGAGTTCTCCAGCATCACCACGTGATCCGCCAGGCACATCGCCAGAGCGCCCCCGGAGCCCCCCTCCCCCACGACGACCGAGACCACCGGCACCGGCACGCCGGCCAGCGCCATCAGATCCTCGGAGATAGCCCACGCCTGTCCCCGCTCCTCGGCCCCGCGCCCGGCGAACGCCCCCGGCGTGTCTATCAGGGTGACGATCGGCAGCCCGAACCTCCCGGCCAGTTCATATAACCGGTGGGCCTTCCTGTACCCCTCCGGGTGGGCCATGCCAAAGTTGGTCTTGACGCGGCTCTTCACGTCGCTCCCCTTGTCGTGGCCGAGCAGCACGACCCGGTGCTCCCCTACTCTCGCGAACCCGCCGCGCACCGCCGGGTCGTCGCCGAAGAGCCGGTCGCCCGAGAGCTCGTAGAAGTCTTCGGCTATCGCGTCCACGTACGCCTCGAAATGCGGCCGGTCCGGATGGCGGGCGATCTGCACCCGCTGGTACGGGGTGAGGTTGGTGTAGATCCGCCGCTTGGCGGCCTCCAGTGCCTCCTCCAGGCGCGCGATCTCGCCCTGCAGCTCCTCGCTCGGGCCGGCGAGCCGCCGCAGCTCCCCGATGCGGTCCTCAAGCTCCTTGATCGGGCGCTCGAACTCCAGGACTACCACGCCAGGTACCCCAGCACCCGCTCCAGGTCGCTTCTCAGTGACAGCCGGTGCACGATGCGGTCCACGTTGCCGTGCTCCCGCTGGAACTCCGCCGTCTGGAACCCCTCGGGCAGCTTCTCGCGGGTGGTCTGCTCGATCACCCGCGCCCCGGCGAACCCGATCCTGGCCCCCGGCTCGGCGATGATCACGTCCGCCGCCGTCGCGAAGCTGGCCGTGACCCCGCCGAAGGTGGGGTCGGTGAGCACCGAGACGTACGCCCCGGCGCCCGCCCGCCGGTAGCGGGCGAGCGCCACGCTGGTCTTGGCCATCTGCATGAGCGAGTAGATCCCCTCAAACATCCGGGCCCCGCCCGAAGCCGATACGATGATCAGCGGCAGCCGGCGCTCGGTGGCCCGCTCTATCGTCCGCGCCACCCGCTCGCCGACCACGCTCCCCATCGAGCCCCCGACGAACCGGAAGTCCATCACGGCCAGCGCCACCGGGCGCCCCCCGATCGCCGCTCCCCCGCTCAGCACGGCGTCCTCCAGCCCGCTCCTGCGGCGCGCCTTCTCCAGCCGCTCTTCGTAACCCTCGAAGCCGAGCGGGTTCCCGGCGACCATCCCACCGTCCCACTCCTCGAAGCTCCCACTATCGGCGAGCAGCCGCACCCGCTCGGGGGCAGCCAGCGGGTAGTGATGCTCGCAGTTGGGGCATACGTTGTAGCGGGCCTCGAAATCCTTGGCGTAGACCGGCTCGTTGCAGGCCTCGCACTTGGTGAAGACACCGTCTATGGGCCCCAGGCCGCTCTCGGTCTCCGGAGCCGGCC
Organism: Rubrobacter taiwanensis; assembly: GCF_004337705.1. GTDB lineage: Bacteria > Actinomycetota > Rubrobacteria > Rubrobacterales > Rubrobacteraceae > Rubrobacter_C > Rubrobacter_C taiwanensis. Next base: position 51,664 of record NZ_SKBU01000012.1, on the reverse strand, counting down.
GGGCGTACTCCCTCCGCTTGCTGAGCCAGTGCCTTATCTCGTACCTGCCTTCGCTCCGTCCAGCGCCTCGCGCACCTCGCGCAGCCACCCGCCGGCCCTCTCCGCGCCGCCCTCCCCGACGAGCTGCATCAGCCGGCTCCCTATTATTATCCCATCTGCTTCGGCAGATGCCTCGACCGCGGCCTCCACCGACCCGATGCCGAATCCCAGCGCGACCGGAACGGAGACGCGCCGCCGGACGCGCCGCAGCAGCTCCACCGCGCCCGGCGGCAGCCCCTCCCGCACCCCGGTCACCCCGGCGACCGAGACGCAGTAGACGAACCCGGTGGCGATCCCGCCGATGTGCTCGATCCGCTCGTCGGTCGAGGTCGGCGCGACGAGCGGACACATGGCCACCCCCCGCGCGCCGGCCAGCTCCCGGAACTCCCCCGCCTCATCCGCCGGGAGGTCCGGGATCACGAGCCCGGCGACCCCGGCCCCCGCCGCCTCGTCCAGGAAACGCTCCGCTCCCCGGGCGAACACGTTGTTGTAGTAGACGAGCAGCACCACCGGCACCCGCTCCGCGTACCCGGCGGCCAGCTCCAGGCAGTAGTCCAGGTCGGCCCCGTTCCGGAGCGCCCGCGTGGTGGTGTCCTGTATGGTCGGGCCGTCGGCGAGCGGGTCGGAGAAGGGGACCCCGATCTCCAGGATATCCGCCCCGGCCGCAACGTAGGCCGCAGCTACCTCGCGCGCCCCCTCCAGCGTCGGGTATCCGGCGGTGAGGTACGGGATGAGCGCCGCCCGGTCCGCGCGGAATGCTCCCTTCAGGCCCCTCACAAGGCCCCCAGCGCCTCCGCCGCGACCTCTACGTCCTTGTCCCCGCGCCCGGAGAGGTTTATGACCACGTTCGCCTCCGGTCCCAGCTCTTTTGCGACCTTCTCCGCGTAAGAGACGGCGTGCGCGCTCTCCAGCGCGGGGAGTATCCCCTCGGTACGGCCCAGGAGCGTGAACGCCTCCAGCGCCTCCTCGTCGGTGACGCTCACGTACTCGGCCAGCCCCTCATCCCGGAGGTAGGCGTGCTCGGGACCGACGGCCGGGTAGTCCAGCCCGGCGGAGACGGAGTGCGCCTCCTGGATCTGGCCGTCCTCCGTCTGGAGCACGTAGCTCATGGCCCCGTGCAGCACCCCGAGCCGCCCGCCTGCCAGCGACGCCCCGTGCTTCCCGGTGCCTATCCCGTGCCCCGCGGCCTCCACCCCGATGAGCCGCACTCCCTCCCGCCCGATGAACGGGTGGAACGCGCCGATGGCGTTAGAGCCCGCACCGACGCACGCCACGATGGCGTCCGGGTCGCGCCCGAACCGCTCGCGCGCCTGGGCTTCGATCTCCCTGCCGATTACGGTCTGGAAGTCCCGCACCATCCTCGGGTACGGCGCGGGCCCGACCACGCTCCCGATGATGTAGTGCGTGTCCTCCACGTTGGCGACCCAATCCCGGATAGTCTCGTTCACCGCGTCCTTGAGCGTGCGGGAGCCGCTTTTGACCGGGCGCACCTCCGCACCCAGAAGCTGCATCCGCACCACGTTGAGGCGCTGGCGGCGCGTGTCCTCCTCGCCCATGTAGACCACGCACTCCTTGCCGTAGAGGGCCGCGACGGTGGCGGTCGCCACCCCGTGCTGCCCGGCCCCGGTCTCGGCGATGATCCGGGACTTGCCCATCCGGTCGGCGAGCAGGATCTGGCCTAAAGTGTTGTTTATCTTGTGCGCCCCCGTGTGCGCCAGATCCTCGCGCTTGAGGTACACCCGCGCCCCGCCCCACTTCCGCGTGAGGCGCTCGGCGAACATCAGCGGCGTCGGGCGGCCCACGAAGTCCTTCGCCAGAGCGTCCAGCTCCTCCACGAACTCCGGGTCCGTCCGGTAGCGCTCATAGGCCGCCTCCAGCTCCTCCAGGGCGTGGATTAAGGTCTCGGGCACGAAGCGCCCCCCGAAACCTCCGAAGTATCCCGGTCTAGCCCTTTGCCGCACTTATAAACCTCCGGACCCGCTCGCCGTTCTTCCTGCCGGGCGCGTCTTCCAGAGAACTCGAAGCATCTACCCCGTACGGCTCGAAGAGCTCCACCGCCCGGCGCACGTTCTCCGGGGTCAACCCCCCGGAGATGACGATGTTAGCACAACCGCCGAGCACGTTGGCCAGCCCCCAGTCGAACCGGGTCCCCGTCCCGCCGTACAACTCTTTCTTCCAGGCGTCGAGCAGGAAGAGATCTGCCCCATACTCCCCCATCCTCTTTAGCGACCCCGCGTCCCGCACCCGGAGGGCCTTGATCACCTTCAGGCCGCTAGCCCGCAGCTCCCGCACTACCTCCGGTCCCTCGTCCCCGTGCAGCTGCACGCAGTCCAGCCCGACCTCAGCAGCTACGCGCAGGACTTCCCCGGCCTCTTCGTTCACGAAGACCCCTACCTTCAGCACGCCCTCCGGCAGCGCCGCCGAGATCTCCCGCGCCCGCTCCACGCTCACCCGCCGCGGACTCTTCTCGAAGAAGACGAGACCGATGGCGTCGGCCCCCGCCCCGGCGGCCACGTGTCCGTCCTCCGGCCTCGTTATGCCACAGACCTTCACCCTGACCATGTGGGGAATTGTACTCCTCTGAGAGGGCTTACCGGAAGAAGAGCCCGCGTATCAAGCGCCCCGCCAGATCTCCACGCGCATAATGTCAAAGTGGTGGTCGTAGGTCCACGCCGGCAGAGAGAGCCGCGTGCTCACAACGGCGGCCACGGCGTCGAATACGCTCAGTCCCTGATCCCGGTAGTCGAGAAGCCGGCCCAGTGCCTCCCGGTAGTCTTCGGGGAAGTGGGGTTTATCAGGGTAGCGTAACTTTGCACCTCTCTCAGCCAGCTATGCGCATTGCCGATACCCAGCTTATACAGAACCAGGGAGTAAGCCTCGCACAGCGTCGGATACGATACCATCACCCCTCACTCCTCCCGGTTGCCCGTTCGTGCTCACCGTCAGAAGGATCAAACGCCGCATAGAGGGGGCCCGTATCGGCCAGCACCGCCCTTCTCACCTTTCGACGGTCCCGGCGAAATACTTATCGTGCTCTTTGCTAACGTCTCTCGTCCCGCTCCCCTCCTTGGCCGGTGTGATCCTGAACGGCCGGAACGGAGAAGGAGACAAGAATCCTCGCCGCTCCAGATACTCCCGAAGGGCAGCCTGCGTTACCGCAGTCAAGGGTAGCGGAGCGTCCTGAGAGCGCCGGTATGCCTCGATCGCCTCTTCCAGCTCATCCGGTAGCGTGATAGCTGCACGTTTCACACCAACACCGTACCGCATGAGATGACAATGGTGAAATCGGTGAAGAAATTTCACCGATTTCACCGCCACACCGAGCCCCGGCCAATTACGCCTTATCCTTGCGCAGGCGGATGGCCTGTCCCAGAAGATCACCGGCCAACTTCGCGCTTCGCCGCTCGAACGCACAGAAAGCCGGGCTCGCGCAGGAGCCTTCTGTACTCCTCCGGGTCCGTTGCTTCGAACTGCCCGGTCGGGCGAGGCTCTAGCACCCGCTCGACCTTGAAGTAGCTCCCCTCGCCCCGCTCGGCGAACTTGAGGAACGGGTGCTCCATCGAGAAGACCAGGTGTCTGCCCCACCGCAACATCCGGTGGAACTCCGCGCCGCGCTCTGAGAGCTACTCGGAGTAGACTCCCGGCCCGCAGCCGGCGTCCAGGACACGTTTGCCGGCTACATCCGGCAGCAGGGAGAGCGTCGCCGGACGCTCGTAGGCTTCGAGTGCGACCGTCCTGTTGTCCCCGCCGCTCACTCTATGCCGGCTATCCCGGAGATCAGGGCCGAGTCGCGCATCGCCGCCTCCCCGACGAGTACGGCGTCGGCTCCGGCGTCGCGCAGCCGCCGGGCGTCCTCCACCGTCTTGACGCCGCTCTCGGCGACGAGCGTCACACCCTCCAGCATCGGGGCCAGCCGTTCGGTCGTGGCGAGGTCCACGGTGAAGTCTCTGAGGTCGCGGTTGTTCACTCCGACCACCTGCGCCCCGCACGCCAGCGCCAGGTCCGCCTCCCGCTCGTCGTGCACCTCCACGAGCGGCGTGAGCCCCAGCTCCATGGCGAGCGAGACGTAGCGCGGAAGGTGCGTCTTATCGAAGAGCGCGGCGATGAGGAGCACGGCGTCTGCCCGGGTTCCTGTCTCCAGCACCTGCACCTCGTCCACCGTGAAGTCCTTGCGCAAAACGGGTATCTCCACCCGCTCGCGCGCGGCGTCCAAGTCTTCCAGCGACCCCTTGAACCGTTCCGGCTCGGTGAGGACCGAGAGGGCTCTCGCACCCCGGGACTCGTACAGCACTCCCTGCTCTGCCGGATCGACATCGGCTATGAAGCCTGCCGAGGGCGAGGCGCGCTTGACCTCGGCCACCACGCTCAGGCCGGGTCTCCTGAGGGCGGCGGTGAAGTCCCGCTTGTCGAAGAGCACGGCCCGCTGGTAGAGCTCGTCCGGGTCCATCCGCTCGCGCAGCGCCCGCGCCCGCTCCGCCGCCGCCGCGGCCAGCTCGTCCAGCACGCTCACACCAGCCCCCCCATCCGGCGCGTGATGCGGACGAAGCCCTCCAGCGCCCCGGCCGCCGCGGCGGAGTCTATAGACTCCGCCGCGGCGCGCACGCCCTCCTCTATGGACCCCGCCTTCCCGGCGACGTAGATGGTGGCTCCTGCGTTCAGCAGCGTTATCTCCCTTGTTGCGCCCTGCTCGCGGCCGGAGAGGATGTCGCGCAGGATGCGGGCGTTCAGGGCGGCGTCTCCCCCGAGCAGGTCGTCCGGCTCGTGGCGGGAGAGGCCGAAGTCCTCCGGGGAGAGGTCGTAGGCCTCTATCTTCCCGCCCTTCAGCTCCGCCACGTGCGTGGCGCCGGTGACCGTGATCTCGTCCATCCCGTCCGCGCCGTGCACCACGAGCGCCCGCTCGGCCCCCAGCTCCCCCAGCGCCTCGGCCACGGGACGCACGTACTCCCGCGCGAAGACGCCCACGAGCTGCCTCCGGGCACCGGCCGGGTTGGTCAGGGGACCGAGGATGTTGAAGACGGTGCGGAACGGCAGCTCGGCCCGGATTGGGACCACGTAGCGCATCGCCGGGTGGTGCGTGCGGGCGAACATGAAGCCTATCCCCGCCTCCGCGATGCACGCGCTCACCTGCTGCGGGCTCAGCTCTATCTCCGCTCCCAGGGCCTCCAGCACGTCGGCCGAGCCGCACCGGCTCGTCGCCGAGCGGTTGCCGTGCTTGGCTATCCTCACCCCCGCGCCCCGCGCCACGAACGCCGCGGCGGTGGAGACGTTGATCGTCCCTTTCGCGTCGCCCCCGGTTCCGCAGGTATCCACCACGTCGCCGGGAGCGTCCACCCTTTCTGCGAACCGCCGCATCGCGCGGGCGAAGCCCACGATCTCATCCACCGACTCGCCCCGCACCCGCAGCACGGTAAAGAGCGCCGCCGTCGCCGCCGGAGAGGCCGTCCCCTCCATGATGGCCTCCAGCGCCCGCTCGGCCTCGCCCGCAGAGAGCCTCTCTCCGGCGGCGGCCTTCCGCAAAACCTCACGCAGCATACACCACCTACAGCTCCAGGAAGTTCTTCAAGACGTCGTGGCCGCCAGCGGTCAGTACGCTCTCCGGGTGGAACTGAACGCCCTCCACCGGCAGCTCCCGGTGCCGCACGCCCATGATCACGCCGTCCTCCGTACGGGAGGTGACCTTCAGACACCCCGGTACGCTTTCGGGCTCGATCACGAGCGAGTGGTAGCGCGTCGCCACGAACCCCTGCTGCAGGCCCCGGTAGACCCCCTCGCCGTCGTGCAGGATGCGGGCCGTCTTGCCGTGCACCGGCTCGCCCCGCACCACCCGGCCCCCGAACGCCTGCCCGATGGCCTGATGCCCCAGGCAGACCCCCAGTATCGGGAGGCTCCCCGAGAGCTGCCGGATCACCTCCAGCGAGACCCCGGCCTCGTTCGGGGTGCACGGGCCCGGCGAGATGACTATCCTGTCCGGTGCGAGGGCCAAGACCTCCTCCGGCGTGACCTCGTCGTTGCGCCGGACGAGCACCCCGGCCCCGAGCTCGCCCAGGTACTGGACGAGGTTGTAGGTGAAGGAGTCGTAGTTGTCCAACACCAGAACCCGCATGGTTCACCGGATTGTAGCTTAAACGGAGTCCCCTTACGACCGAGAGGAGACGCAATGCCCCTGCTTTTGACCGAAGCCGAAGTGGAAGAGCTCCTGGATATGCCCTCCACCCTGCGCGCGGTGGAAGAGGTGTTGAGACAGCAGGCCGAGGGCCGGGCCACCAACCGCCCCCGTTACCGGGTGGGGCTCTCCACGAGCAGCCTCAACGTGATGGCCGCCGGAGCCCCGGAGCTGGACGCGCTGGGTCTCAAGGCGTACACCGTCTCGCGCACCGGAGCCCGCTTCTACGTCCTGCTCTTCGACGCCGAGGGCGGCGAGCTGCTCTCCATCATGCAGGCGGACAAACTGGGCCAGATGCGCACCGGGGCTGCCAGCGGCGTCGCCACCAAGCATCTCGCGCGCGAGGACGCCTCTTCTCTGGGCATCTTCGGCTCCGGCTGGCAGGCCGAGAGCCAGCTCGAAGCCATCTCAGAGGTGCTGGATCTGGAGCGCGTCGCGGTCTATAGCCGCTCGGAGGAGAACCGCCGGCTGTTCGCGGAGAGGATGAGCGAAGCGCTCGGGCTGGAGAACATAGAGCCCGTAGACTCCCCCGAGGAGGCCGCCGCACAAGACGTGGTGGTAACCATAACCTCCTCGAAAGAGCCGGTTCTGAAAGGCGAGTGGCTGCGGCCCGGCACCCACGTCAACGCCGCGGGCTCCAACTTCCTCTTCAAGTCCGAGATAGACCGGCACGTCGTGCGGCGGGCCGGCTTCATCTGCGTAGACTCGCGCGGCGAGCTCGGGACCGAGGCCGGCGACCTGCTGCAGCCGCTGGAGACCGGCCAGATCCTGCCCGAAGAAGTCTACGAGCTCGGCCAGGTCATCGCCGGCCAAGTCCGGGGCCGCAGCGGTCCGGAGGAGATAACCCTCTTCTGCAGCCAAGGGCTCGCCCTGGAAGACATGGCGGCCGCTCGCCTCGTCTACGACCGCGCGCTCGAGCGGGACGTGGGCCGGGACATAGAGCTCTGAGTGCGAGATGCTTTAATCTGGTAGCGGTCAAACACCCGCGAAAGAGGAGGGGAGCTTGTCCGAGAACCCGAAGAACTACGAGCCGCTCGGAGCGGCCGAGCTCGCGGACCACGACGACCGCGGCGTCCGGCTCTGGGCCGGCTCCGCGACCGTGGAAGTGGCGGCGCTCGCGCCCGACCTCTTCCGGGTCGGGATGTTCCCGGAGGGCCGCCCGCCGGAGTACGCCTCCGAAGGGGTGGCGAAGGAGGACTGGGAGAGGCTGAAGGTCAGGATCCGGGGCGGCTCCCGCGAGCTTACCCTCTCCACCCCCCAGGCCACGGCGCGCATCGGCCTGGACCCTCTGCGCATCGGCTTCGAGGACTCCGGGGGCCGCGCCTTCGCGGCTGACGGCGGACCCGGCATGGGCGTGGTGCGTCCCTCAGAACCGGCGGACCCCTTCCTGGACCCCGTCGGCCCGGCCGTGCGGCTTTACAAGCGGCGCGCCCCCGGCGAGCGATACTTCGCCTGCGGAGAGCGCACCGGCGGTCTGGAGAAGACCAACTCGCACCAGATCTTCTGGAACATAGACCCGCCGGCCGGACACACCGCCTCCTTCAACAACCTCTACACCTCCATCCCGTTCCTGCTGGCGCTCAGAGAGGGCCGGGCGTGGGGCCTCTTCTTCGACAGCACCCACCGGGTGGAGTTCGATCTGGCCCGCGAGGACGAAGATCTGTCCCGGTTCGAAGCCGCCGGGGGCAGCCTCGTCTACTACGTCTTCTGCGGTCCCACGCCGCGCGCGGTCCTGGACCGCTACACCGAGCTCACCGGCCGTACCCCGATGCCGCCGCTGTGGGCGCTGGGTCACCAGCAGTCCCGCTGGAGCTACATGACCGCAGACCGGGTGCGCGAAATAGCCCGCGAGTACCGCGAACGCGACCTGCCGTGCGACGTGCTCTACCTCGACATAGACTACATGGACGGCTACCGGGTCTTCACCTGGGATAAGGAGCGCTTCCCGGACCCCGAGGGGCTGATCTCCGAGCTGGGCGAGCAGGGCTTCCGCGTGGTGACCATCGTAGACCCCGGCGTGAAGGTGGACGAGAGCTACCGCATCTATGCCGAAGGCCGCGAGCGGGACTTCTTCTGCAAGACCCGCGGCGGCGAGGAGTACCGCAACGTGGTCTGGCCCGGGCTCTGCGCCTTCCCGGACTTCACGAGCGAGCGGGTGCGCGAGTGGTGGGGCGAGAACCACCGGGCGCTGCTGGACGCGGGCGTCGCCGGCATCTGGTGCGACATGAACGAGCCCTCGCTCGCAATCCCCAAGCAGTCCACGATGCCGCCCGACGTGGTTCACCCCGGCGACGGAGAGCCGAAGCTCCACGCCCAGATACACAACGCCTACGGCTCCCTCATGGCCCGCGCCGCCCGCGAGGGGCTCGGGCGGCTCCGGCCCGACCGCCGGCCGTTCGTCATCACGCGGGCAGGCTACGCCGGGCTGCAACGGCACGCCATGCAGTGGACCGGGGACAACTCCTCCTGGTGGGAGCACCTCTGGATGAGCATGCCCCAGCTCCAGAACCTGGGGCTTTCGGGCGTCGCGTGGGCCGGTGTGGACATCGGAGGGTTCTTCGGCGACGCGAACGGCGAGCTGCTGGCCCGCTGGTACGAGTTCGGCGTCTTCCAGCCCTACTGCCGCAACCACTCCGCGAAGGGGACCGTAGACCAGGAACCCTGGGCCTTCGGAACGGAGTACGAGGCTGTCATCCGCAAGATGCTCAAGCTGCGCCAGCGCCTCCTCCCCTACCTCTACACGCTCTTCGAGGAGTGCCACCGCACCGGGGCCCCGATCCTGCGCCCCCTCCTCTTCGAGTACCCGGAGGATGAGACGACCTACGCGCTGGACGACGAGTTCCTGCTCGGCAGCGCGCTGCTCGTCGCCCCGATCACCCGCCCCGGCATCGAGCACCGCCACGTCTACCTCCCGGAGGGCGAGTGGTTCCACCTCTGGAGCGGGGAGCGCACCGAAGGTCCCGCACACATCCTGGCCCGCGCCCCGCTCGGGGAACCCGCCGTCTACGTGAAGGCCAACACTCCCGTCCCGCTCTGGCCGGAATCCGGCCACACCGGGGAGGGCAAAGATCCGCTGACGCTGTTCGCCTACCCCTCCGAAGGCCGGGGTGAGTTCACCCTCTACGAGGACGCCGGGGACGGCTACGAGCACGAAAGCGGCGTCTACGCCCGCCGCCGGGTGGAGTGCGAGGCCGGAGACGGGACCGTGACCGTACGCCTCGGGGAGCGCGCGGGCGGCTATGAACCGCCGCGGGAGCGGGTGCGGCTGGAGCTGCGGGCCCTCGAATCCCGGCCCCGCTCGGTGACACTCGACGGCGGAGATGCGGACTGGGAGTACGGGGAGGAGACCCTCACCGTGGAGCTCCCCGAGGACGCCGCAGAACACGTGGTAAAGGCAACGCTGTAAGCCGGAAATCCGGCCGCACTACGTATACAATATGTTCTGTTGGCGCTGAGCTAATCCTGGGGAGGGTCTTCGCACATATGGGTCGCAAGTTCTCGCGGCGGGAGTTTCTCAGACTGGGTGGAGCCGGCGTCGCCGGGGCCGCTCTGCTCGGAGGTGCGGCATGCACCGGCGGCGCGGGATCGCTCGTCCGCCGGGAAGCCCCGGAAGATGCAATGAACATCATCCTGGTCATCGTGGACAGCCTGCGCAAGGACGCCGTGGGAGCTTACGGGCACGACCGGATCCGGACCCCCAGCATAGACGCGCTCACCGGGGACAGCCTGCGCTTCGACCGCTTCTTCCCGGAGTCGGTGCCGACCATTCCGGCCCGGCGCTCCATCCACACGGGGCTGCGCTCCTTCCCCTTCCGGAACTGGGAGTACGAACCCGGCGACGTGCGGGTCTACGGCTGGGAACCCATCCCGGACGGCCAGGTCACCATCTCCGAGGTGCTCGGCGACGCCGGCTTCGAGACGGCCATCGTGACCGATACCCGGCATCAGTTCGAGCCGCACATGAACTTCATGGAGCGCTTCCACATCCGGCGCAAGATCGAGGGCCAGGAGTGGTCCGAGTACCGTCCGGCCCGCCAGGCCGACGAGGAGCGGGTGCAGCGCTATCTGCTGGACGCCTACCGGGGCACGCACGTGGAGAGCAAGATCCGGCAGTACGTCGCCAACACAGAGGGGCGCGAGACCGAAGAGGATTGGTTCGCGCCACAGGTCTTCATCCAGGCCATGGAGGTGCTGGAGGAGCTCAAGGAGAGCCGGCCCTTCTTCCTCACCGTGGACGTCTTCGATCCGCACGAGCCCTGGGACCCGCCGCTCAAGTACGTCTACCTCTACGACGATCCAGACTACGACGGTATAGAGCCCATAACCGTCAAGTACGGCGACGCCGGCTACCTCGACGAGCGGCTGCTGCAGCGGGCGCGCGCCCTCTACGCCGGCGAGACCACGATGATGGACCGCTGGTTTGGCGAGTTCCTCAACAAGGTGGACGAGCTCGGGCTCTTCGAGGAGACGCTGCTCATCTTCGTCTCCGACCACGGGCTCCAGCTCGGGGACTACGGCGTGGTCGGCAAGGTCTCCTCCCGCCTCTTCCCGGACCTCATGGACATCCCGATGCTCATCCGCCACCCGGAGGGCAAGGGCCGCGGCCAGACCACCGACTACTTCTCCGCTTTCCACGACATCCCCGCCACCATCGCGGATATGCTCGGCTTCGAACCCGCAGACCAGCCGCTCGACGGCGTGAGCCTCGCGCCGCTGCTGGAGGGCCAGAGGCCCGCCGCCGAGCGGCCCTACATGGTCTCCGGCTACGACCGCTTCGTATGGTCGCGGGACGACCGCTACGTCTACATGTCCGAAAACCGCGGTGAGAACCCGAGCCTCTACGACCTCCGGGAGGACCCCGAACAGAGGCGGGACATCTCCGGTGAAAAGCCGGAGGTGGCGCGCGAGATCTTCGACCGCATCGTCGAGGAGGCCGGCGGCGGCCCGCTCCCGCGCTACGACATCTAGCCCCGCGCAGATAGCGCGGGAGCATAATCTGTGCGAAAGTGGGGTAAGTAGTGCAGGGAGCCGGAACGACCGGTGCAGAGGAGGTGTGCAGGGAAGATGTAGGGAGACGCCGATCCCGGAGCGAAGCGTGGTGTAGAGCGAGGAAAGGAGAGACGCACAGATGGCCTACGAACTGCCGCCGCTTCCCTACGATTACAACGCACTGGAGCCGCACATAGATGAGCAGACGATGCGTCTCCACCACGACAAGCACCACAACACCTACGTCCAGAACCTTAACTCGGCGCTGGAGAAGCACCCCGACGCCGACCCCGGCGATATTGAGCAGCTCATGCGGAACCTGAACAGCGTGCCGGAGGACATCCGCCGGGCGGTGCGCAACAACGGCGGGCAGCACTACAACCACACGCTCTTCTGGCAGATCATGAGCCCCAACGGCGGCGGCGAGCCCTCGGGCGCTCTGGCCGACGCCATCAACGATGCCTTCGGCTCCTTCGACCAGCTCAAAGAGCAGTGGGCCGCGGCCGCCGCTCCGGGCGCCCTCTTCGGGAGCGGCTGGGCGTGGCTGGTCGTGGGCTCCGGGGGCTCGCTCTCCATCGAGACCACCCCGAACGGCGACAACCCGCTTATGGAGGGCCGGACCCCCATCCTGGGCCTGGACTGCTGGGAGCACGCCTACTACCTGAAGTACCAGAACCGGCGGCCCGAGTACGTGGATAACTGGTGGAACGTCGTCAACTGGGACGAGGTGGCCCGCCGCTACGACGCCGCCCGCTAGAGCGGATTCTGAGGGAGAGGGGGAGCCGGTCCTGCCGGGACCGGCTCCTTCGCCGTTCGATCCGGATCAAAGTCTTACAAGCACCCTTGCTCTCGTGTAGAATTCTCGCCTTGACCGAGGCATAACACCTGCGAGGAGAGGCCATGCGAGAGAAGAAGAGGGTTCTCATCACCGGGGGAGCCGGTTTTCTGGGGATAAACTTGATCCGCTACCTGCACGAGCGGGGATACGAGCTGGTCTCGCTCGACATCGCCGACTTCGACTACCCGGACATGCGTGACGAAGTGAAGATCATCCGCGGCGACATCCGGGACAGACGCGCCGTGGAGCGGGCGATGGAGGACGTGGACATCGTGGTGCACACCGCCGCCGCGCTGCCCCTCTACTCACCGGAGGAGATCTACACCACCGACGTGGAGGGGACGCGCAACCTTCTGGAGGCCGCGCACCACCGCGGCGTGGAGCGCTTCGTGCACATCTCGTCCACGGCGGTCTACGGCATCCCGGACCACCACCCGCTCTACGAGGACGACCGGCTGGAGGGCGTCGGGCCCTACGGGCAGGCCAAGATCCAGGCCGAGATGGTCTGCCTGGAGTGGCGGGCGAAGGGGATGGTGGTGCCCATCATCCGGCCCAAGTCGTTCGTCGGCCCGGAGCGTCTCGGGGTCTTCGCGCTGCTCTACGACTGGGCGCTCGACGGGCGCAACTTCCCCATGATTGGGAGCGGGAACAACCGCTACCAGCTGCTGGACGTAGAAGACCTCTGCGAGGCGATCCACCGCACCATGACACTCCCGGAGGACGTGGTGAACGACACCTTCAACATCGGGGCCAAGGAGTTTGCCACGATGAAGGAGGACTACCAGGCCGTGCTGGACCGCGCGGGCCACGGCAAGCGGGTCATCGGCTTCCCGGCCGCGCCCGCCATCTGGGGGCTGCGCCTGCTGGACAGGCTCGGCCTCTCCCCCCTGTATAGGTGGGTCTACGAGACGGCCTCAAAGGACTCCTTCGTCTCCATCGAGAAGGCCGAGAAGAAGCTCGGCTTCACCCCGAAGTACTCCAACAGGGAGGCGCTGCTCAGAAATTTCGAGTGGTACATCGAGAACCGCAAGCAGTTCGAGAAGAAGAGCGGTGTCTCACACCGCGTGCCGTGGAAGCAGGGCGCGCTCGGGCTGCTCAAGAGGTTCTTCTAGCCGCCGGCTCCCTCCCCGCTCCCCGGTCCGGGGCCAGGAGCCGGACCACGCCGTCTGCGGACTCGACCACCCGCGCGCCGCCGCTCTTTAGACGCCGGGCCAGCTCCGTAGCGGCCCCGCCGGTGTAGTCGCGCTTCTCGCCGTGATGGGGGCCGTCGCGCAGCAGGACGACCGGGACCCCGGCGTCCAGCGCCTCCAGCGCGGCCTGCAGATTCCTCAGGTTGCCCGGCCCCACCGGCATGTCGCAGACGGCCACCAGCTCCGCCCGTTCTGCGGCCGCGACGTTCGCGGCGTGCGCCTCGTCGGAGACGGGGGAGTAGGGGGCTCCCTCCACCACCGGCGCGCCGAGCGCGCGGGCGAGGGCGTGATCGGTGTCTCCGGCGTTCACCACTCCGGCGGAGAAGGGTATACCCTCCTCATACAAACGGCGCATCAGGGCCGCCCCGGAGCCGCCGCCGCAGACGAGGTGGACGCGAGGCTCGCCGCCGGCTCCCGGATCCGGCACGCCGACGGTCTGAACGTTGAGCGCTCCCGTCCGGGGCGAGACCGAGACCTCCACCTCGGCCCCGAAGACCGCTCTTACCACCGCCGGGTTCAGAGCCGCGCTCGGCGGCCCGGCAGCGGAGATCTCCCCCTCCCGCATGACGATCACCCGGTCTGCGTAGCGGGCGGCGAGGTTTAGGTCGTGTACGACCATGAGCACCGTGACGCCACCGCGGTTCAGTCCCTTCAGCACCTCCATGAAGGTCACCTGGTGTCGGATGTCCAGGTGGTTGGTGGGCTCATCCAGCAGCAGCACCTCCGGCTGCTGGGCCAGCGCGCGGGCGAGCCTGACCAGCTGCCGCTCGCCGCCGGAGAGGGTGCTCGCCGGGCGGTCCCTGAGCTCCCACACCCCGACCCGGCGCATCGCGCCCTCGACGGCCTCCCGGCCGCCCGCGTCCGGCGTGAAGCGCCGCTCGTAGGGGGTGCGCCCCATAGCTACCAGCTCGCGGGCGGTGTAGTCGAAGGCGGGCTCGCCGTGCTGCGGGACCACGGCCACCTCGCGGGCAAACTCCCGCGAGTCCCAGGAGCCCACGTCTCTCCCGTCCAGCAGCACCGCTCCGGCACGGGGTTTGAGGGCGCGCGCGACGGCGCGCAGCAGCGTGCTCTTCCCGCTCCCGTTCGGTCCGACCACGGCGAGAAATCCCCCGGCCGGGACCTCCAGCGTGACGCCGTGCAACACGTCCGCCGTGCCGTAGGCGATCCGGACCCCGCGGACCTCTATCGCCAGCCTAGAGCCCACGCTTGCGCGTCCTCTTCAGGAGGTACAGGAAGAACGGCGCACCGCAGAGCGCGGTGATAATGCCGACCGGGATCTCCGAATAGGCCAGCGCGCTGCGCGCCACCGCGTCGGCCGCGACGAGCAGCGTCGCCCCCCAGATACCGGAGACGGGGAGCAGCAGGGCGTGCCGCGGCCCCACCACCAGCCGGGCCAGGTGCGGCACGATGAGCCCGACGAACCCGATCACCCCGCTCACGGCCACTGCCGCCGCAGCCCCGAGCGAGGCCGCTCCGACCACGATCAGCTTCATCCGCTCGACCCGGATGCCCAGATACCCGGCCTCTTCCTCCCCCAACGCGAAGACGTCCAGCTGCCGGGCCATGCTCAGGAGCACCGCCGCAACCACGGCCAGGTACGGCAGCGTCGCCAGAACCCGGTCCCAGTCGGCGGCGGAGAGGGAGCCCAGGAGCCAGTAGAAGACGGCCGCGATACGGCTGTCGGCGAGCGTGAGTGCGAGCAGCGAGTAGACCGCCGAGGCGAACGCCCCGACCGCTATCCCGACGAGCAACAGGTCGGCGACCGGGAAGAGGCTGCCCCGGCGCGCCAGCGTCATCACGGTCAGGGCGGCCAGCAGCGCGCCGGCGAACGCGGCGAGCGAGATCGCCGAGAGCCCGAGCACGGAGACGGAGACGCCCGAGGCCACCGCCACCACCGCGCCCAGCGCCGCGCCGGGCGAGATCCCGATGATGTACGGGTCGGCCATGGGGTTGCGGAAGACGCCCTGCATCGCCGCCCCGCTGATCCCCAGAGCGCACCCCACGAGCGCGCCGAGCGCGATGCGGGGCAGCCGGATATCGTTCACTATGGCAGCAGAGGGCCCCTCTCCCCCGCCGAGCAGCGCCCGCACCACCTCTCCCGGCGGCAGCCAAGAGGGCCCGGTGCCGAGCGCCAGAACGCTCACCCCGGCGAGCGCGGCCAGGGAAGCCCCGATCCAGAACGCCCAGATCCCCGGCCTACTCGAACGCATCCGGGTGGAGCGCCTCCGCCAGCTGCCGGACTCCCTCGACTATCCGGGGGCCGGGGCGGTTCACAAGATCGTCGTCTATGACGACGACGTTGTCCTCCCGCACGGCCCGGAGGCTCCCGTAGTTCGGGCGCGCGGCCACGTCCTCCGGAGTCGCCCCAGAGCTGCTGCCGACGAAGTAGTACTCCGGGTCTTCCGCCAGGAGCCGCTCCAGCGGGTACTGCGGGTAGTCCTGCGCGGCGTCTTCGGCGACGTTCCGCCCGCCCGCGAGCCTTATGGCATCGCCGATGAAGCTCCCGCCGCCGGCCGTCTGCAGCGGCTCGTGCCAGATCTCGTAGAAGACCGCCGGACGCTCGCGGCCCTCGACCGCGCTCCGGATCTCCTCCAGCTCGCCGCGCAGCCGCTCCTCCACCGTCCGCGCCCGCTCCGGCTCGCCCACGATCTCACCCACCGTACCGATACTGGAGATGGCCTCCTCCACCGTCTGCGGGTTGAGGACCACCACGTCCGCCCCGGTCTTCTGCTGCAGGTCGTCCGCGGTCTCGGGGGTCGAGTAGTCGAAGGAGAGGAAGAGCACGTCCACCTCCATGGCGGCCACCTTCTCCACGTTCGGACCCTGGAAGTCCCCAACCCGCTCTATGGCCTCGACCTCCGGCGGATAGTCGTCGGCGGTCGTCACGCCCACGACCCTCTCTCCGGCCCCGACGGCGAAGAGCGTCTCCGTGATGCTCGGGGCCATGGAGACGATCCGCTCCGGACGCCCCTCTATCTCCACCTCCCGGCCTACGGCGTCCGTAACGGTCAGCGGGTAGCCGGTCTCGGCGGCCGCATCTTCCCCGGCTCCCTCCTGCCGGTCCGCGCCGCACGCGGCGGCGAAGATGAGAACCGCCAGAACGGCTAGCATCACAAACAGCCTGTTGCGCAAGAGCAGATCACCCCCCAAGAGACAGAAGTTCGCCGAACCAGCACTCGTTCTCGAGAGGCGCTAGAAGAAACCGCTGATGCTCACTTATCCCCACACTCCTTCCTCGAAGAGCTTCCGGGTTGCGGGCACCGCGGCAGGTCTCCTGGCTTGCGGCTCGAACGCCGGCCGGGCGCGACCTTCCCGGGCCTACGGGCCCAGTGGTCCGGGACCACCCGATAGCGCCCCCGGCTCGCCGCTCACAGTGGCGGGACCGCGCCGGATTCTCACCGGCTTCCCTGACACCGCGGCGCAACTGGCAGCACGCAGAGCCTAACAGCCCCCGGGCAGGGCGTCAATCTACATGTAGCCGTCGGGGTTGTAGTAGAGGTAGGCGTTCAGAGCCCGGGTGATGATGAGCAGCACGCCCAGGTAGAGCAGGATGAAGAGATGCCCCCGCTCCCGCTTCTCCCTCAGAGGACTGGTCTTGTACTCCCCGAGCCCGAAGATGAGCCCGATGGCGCACATCCCCCACACGTAGTAGAGGGCGAAGTAGCGCACCACGTCGCCCGGAGCCGGAGAGAGGGTGGCCCACAGAAAGGCCGCCGTCACGAAGACGGAGACTCCGCAGGAGAGCGCGAAGAGCACCCTGTTGAGCCGGGTGCGCCGCCCCCACGCCAGCCAGTTCCAGAAGACCACGAACGGGGTCCGCATAACCGCCTTCATGCTCCATATACTAGCAATCCGGACGTCCCGGATCTGTTCGAGAGATCACCTCCGGAACCTTCCGGCCCGCATATCGCTACAAGGCGCTTACCCGTCCGCATGGACTTCGAAGGCGAGTTACGGCCGGCCCTCCTGGCGGAGCGGTACAGATCAACCAGGAGGGCCGTCTCAACGCGCATGACCGCCGGTTCCGGGCAGGACACGCCTCAGGATGGCGTCGAGCCCCGGCCCCTCCGGAAGTGTGCCGAAAGCATGGCCCCACTCCCCGGCGAGCCGGGAGGCGCAGAAGGCGTCGGCGACTGCCGGGTGCCCGTGCCGGACGAGCAGGGACCCCTGCAAAGCGAGGGCCATGCGTTCGACTAGCCTCCGGGCGTGCGGCTCCATCCCCTCCGGGTGCGATAGCTCCCGCCGCAGCGCGCGAACGGCCCCGTCCAGCCGGCGATCGACGCCAGCAGCGGCCCCGAGCTCCGCGAAGAACGCCTCAAGACTCTCGGGCTCGCGCTTCATGGCGCGCAGCACGTCCAGCGCGGCGACGTTGCCAGCACCTTCCCAGATGCTGTAGAGGGGAGCCTCACGGTACAGACGGGGCATACCGGATTCCTCTATGTAGCCGTTGCCGCCCAGACACTCCAGGCATTCTGCCGCATGCGCCGGCCAGCGTTTGGTGACCCAGTACTTGGAGACCGGTATCGCAAGCCTCCTGAAAGCCGCCTCTCCCGCATCCCCGGCGAGGGAGCGGTCCACGGCACCCGCGAGCCGCAGAGCGAGAGCGATCGCCGCCTCGGTTTCGGTGGCCAGGTCGGCGAGCACGTTGCGCATTAGGGGCTGTTCGATGAGCCGCCTCCCGAACGCCTCGCGGTGGCGGGCGTGGTGGACGGCCTGATGCAGCCCCCACCGCATCCCGCCTGCGGCACCGATAACGCAGTCCAGCCGGGTCATGTTGACCATCTCGATAATGGTGCGTACGCCCCGTCCCTCCTCCCCGACGCGCCAGGCCACCGCACCCTCGTACTCTACCTCGGAGGAGGCGTTGGAGCGGTTACCGAGCTTCTCCTTGAGGCGTTGCAGGCGCATGCGGTTGCGCTCCCCATCGGGGAGAACGCGCGGCAGGAGGAAGCAGGTAAGCCCTCCCGGAGCCTGAGCCAGCACCAGAAAGACGTCGCTCATCGGTGCCGAGCAGAACCACTTGTGCCCGGTGATGCGATAGGTGCCGTCGCCCGCGGGCTCGGCACGGGTGGTATTGGCGCGCACGTCGGACCCACCCTGCTTCTCGGTCATCGCCATGCCCGCAATGATGCCGTGCTTGCTCTCCGGAGGCCTGAGGCCGAAGTCGTACTCGGAGGAGGTCAGCAGGGGCTCGAAGCGATCGGCGAGCTCCGGCTCGGAGCGCAGAGCCGGCACCGCGGCGTAGGTCATCGTCACCGGACAGCAATTCCCCTGCTCAGACTGCGTCGCCCAGACGAGGTACTTCGCGGCACGCACTACATGCGCGCCGGAGGCGGAGCCCCGCCACGGGCTGCCGGCCAACCCCAGCGACACCGCCGTACGCATGAGCTCGTGCCACGCCGGGTGGTACTCGACCTCGTCTATGCGGTACCCGTATCGGTCGTGGGTGCGGAGGGTGGGCGAGCACTCGCTCGCCAGGCGCGTCAGCTCCTGCACGCGGCCGGAGCCCACGAGCTTCCCCACGGCACGCACCTCCGCCTCCTCCCCGCCTTCCCGGCGCAGCGCCTCGAGCAGCGCCGGGTCGTCCGCGGCGTCGTAGTCCACGAGAGGGGGTGGCTGGTTGAACACCTCGTGCGTCTCAGACATCCTTACCCCCGCTCGAACGCTAAACTCCTACTCCCCGACTAACTCACCTCGCACATAAAAAGCGGCGGGATGTGCATGTAGGTGATCTGCGGGCTCGGCCCCACGACGTCCTTCGCCATCTCCAGCGCCTCGGCCACGGTATCGGCCCGCTTGAGGCCCATCCGGGACGCGGCGTTCGGGTTCGCGCCGACCACGATGGCGTCCCCCAGATGGTCGAGGGCGTGAGCGGCCCAGTAGAGCACGGTGAAGGGGTGCGCGCCGTGGTAGGCGTAGGAGTTGCGGTAGAGGGTGCGGTACCAGGGGTCGTTGGCGTACTTCTCCTCGTAGCGGTGCGCGATCTCGTAGACGTCGCTGGTCTCGGGCAGGACCTCGTTGTAGAGGTCTATGTAGGAGGGGTGGTGCACCTCGTGGAAGCGCTCGTACATGGGATGCGTCCCGATGAGCACCCCGCCCTCACGCACCAGCGGTCTGCCCCGGTAGAGGTTGAAGAGGTAGCCGAGCAGCAAATTGTACACGAGCAGGGGGTTCATGATCGAGTACACGTTGTACGGCCCCAGATACGGCACGCCGAGCAGCAAGACGTCCGCCTGTCCCTCCACCGGCACCAGCTGCTGCTCGTAGCATTCCTCGAGCGTCTTCCGGTGTACGGGCTCGGTAGCCCCGGCCTGCACGCTGGTCATCCTGTGCGGGGCGACGAGGCTCTGGAAGATCTTGTGCGAAACCTTCCACGGCAGCCGCTGCGTGGAGGTGTGGTTGATCAGGAAGTTGGCCTTCGTAACGGGGCCCCACTCATGCTCGGGTCTGGCCATGAAGTCGAAGAGCTGCGGGAAGGCAGCGTTGTTGAGGGTCGTCTCGATGTGGAAGACCTTGACGTGCTCGTCGAAGAGCCGGCCCATGCGGTCTATGGAGGCGTGCATGGCCGAGTTGTGCGGGTCCATCAAAGAGCGGGTGTTCCGCAGGGTCTCCGGGGTGTGGTGGTGGCGGATGGAGGAGTAGGGCGCAAGCCCGGTGTGCACGGACTTGTGCCCGCCGTCCATCGGGATGTAGTTTATGTTGACGTAGACGAGCAGGTCGCTCTCGGCGACGCGGCGGCTTACGGTCACCTCCTCGCCCCGCTCGGTCTCCCCGATCTTGACGTTCCCCTCCTCGTCCTCGGCGTCGTAGTTGTAGAGGCGGTCGGGGTGGAACTGGTTGAAGATCCTGTCCCCCAGACAGCGCCTGAGCTCCCACGGCGTCATGCGCCGGTGCAGCCCCAAAGCCGCAATGAGGTGTATGTCCTCTACACCCTTCGCGCGCGCCTTCTCGACGACCTTCTCTATGACGAGCTGCCGGATGTCCGGCTTCTGCATCGGCGGCAGCGGCAGCGAGAGATCGTCGAAGGCGATGGTGAGCTTCATGCCGGGGAAGAGCAGCTCGTGCAGCGGCTCCATCTCTAGCGGCTCCAGCAACGCCCGCTCGATGGCCACGTTGGGGTCGGCCAGCGGCTCCACCGGCCCCGGAGGATAGATTACCCGCGTCCCCTCCGGCAGCTTCTCGTAGCGGAACCCCTCCCCGGCATTGAACATCATGGGGGGGCTGTTTCTGTCCAGAATTACGGTCTGGCTCGGACGGCTCATCTCCCTCCCTGCGGTCGGAAGCTACAGGTTTTCTCCCGGCGGCCCCGGGCTCCGGAAGCATTCTAACCGCTCAGGCGGCGTCCTGCGTCCTCCACCGCACCCCCGAGCCGCTTCTCCAGGGTGCGCCGCCAGGAGGCAGATAGCTCGGGGATCGCGAGCAGCCGCTCTATGCCGGCTGCGTCCCGCTTGTCGCGGTGCATGATGCGGTTGGCCTCCGCAACGCTCACGGAGGCCCCGGGACGCTCCAGTAGCGCCAGCTCGTCCCCCGCCCGCACCCGACCCGGCTGCAGGCACCGGAAGTAGAAGCCGGTCCGGCCCGACTCCTGCACCAGCAGCGCCAGCTCCGGCACCTCGTGCCGGGCCGCCAGCTTGAAGCACGGCTGGCGAGGCTGGCTGACCTGCACCACCGCCTCCCCGACCCGGTACGTATCTCCTATGTGTACCGCCTCCTCCACCATTCCTGAGACGCTGAAGTTCTCTCCGAACGCTCCCGGCCCCAGCTCCAGGCCCAGAACCGCCCGCCAGTGCGGCAGGTTCTCCAGCGGGTAGACGCACACGGCCTTCTCCGGCCCGCCGTGGACGCGGAGGTCGGCCTGCTCGTCGCCCTCCAGCCCGCGCTCACCGAGCCAGAGCACGCCGGAGACCGGCGTCTTGTAGATGGCGCTGCGCACCGTCCGCCGGCCGTGCGCCAGCTCCCGCGGCTTCCCTACGTTCAACGAGACCAACCGTGCCTTCACGTACCCCTCCTCTGAAGATTACCGATGGTTTCTCAACTCCTGGCGAGCTCGTGCTCCGGGCAGTCCGGCCGGAGGTCGGCGTCGGACAGCGGCACGTCCAGCAGCCGGCAGTGGTGGGGAGAGCCCGCACCCGGATGGGCGTCGCGCCGGAAGAACCGGCAGGTGATGCACATCCGCGCGACGGTCAGGATCCCGGCTGAGGAGCCCCTTGTCCTCCAGGGCGTCTACCGCATCACTCACGGTAGCCGGCGTGAGGCCGAACTCGCGGGCGAGCTGGCCGACCCGGCGCAGTTCGACGGCGTGGTAGAGCAGGAAGCGGGCCTGGATCGGGCTGAGCCCGGCCTCCGCTGCCCGCTCGCGCAGCAGCGTGAGGAAGACCTGACCGAGCCGCTCGAGCGCCGCGACGATCTTGGCGTCTACGCCACCATGCTGCGCCGCCGGGTCGAAGACGGAGCCGATTAGAAATCCCCGGCCTTCGCGTACGGCTGGCTCCAGAGCGCAACCTGCAACACCACCGACTTGAACCACGCCTGGTGCATCTTCTCCACCTCCTCGGCGCCATGCCCCCTGTTCTCCAAAAACCCCCTGATAGTAGCCGTGATCGGGTAGATGAACGCCACCATGTACCGCAGCGGGATGTGCTCGACCGAGTCCACCCCATCGGTGCGGTTCTTCTTCGCCCGCGTGTGGCGCAGGGCTATCTCCTGCTGGTAGTCCAGCCACTCCCGGTCGTAGGTCAAGGGCGGCTACTCTTCGCGCAGGTCGAAGGCGACCTTCACGTGGCCGTTACGTCCGGCGGCGCGGGCGGCGGCTATGGCTTCCCGGTACTGGGGGAGTCGGAAGCGGGGTCCCACGAGTCCCTTCAGGTCCAGAGCGGGGGCTATTCTGAGCGCCAGCTCGAAGCTCTTCACTCGTTCGCCGCGGTATTCGTCTATGCCGTAGGCGTAGGTTCCGACCAGCTCCGTCTCCTGATGCCAGAGGGGGGTGAGGTCCAGGCGGCTCGAGTGTCCCGGCATGCCGACGAAGGCGACCGTTCCGCCGGGGCGGGCGAGGCGCGTAGCGTCCTCCAGCGTGCCGGGGGAGCCGATGCACTCGAAGACCTTATCTGCGCCGCCGAGGACGACCGGCTTGCCGAGCTCGGGTCTGTGGAGGCGCGCGCCGAGCAGCTCCGGCAGTCGGGTGTAGACCTCTTTCGGCGAGACGACCGCGCTTGCGCCGAGGCGCAGGGCCTCCTGTCTCTGCCGGGGGTGTTTGGCGACGCAGATCAGGCGCTCCACGCCGGTGAGCTGCTTCAGGGCTCCCACGACCAGCAGGCCGATGCTCCCGGCACCGAGTACGACCACGGTCTCCTCCGGGTCTGGGGCGTGGGTGAGGGCGGCGTGGACGGCGCAGGCCAGGGGCTCTGTCAGCACGGCCTCCTCGTCGGAGAGGGTCTCCGGAACGCGGTAGAGCTGCGAGGGGTGGGCGACGAGCATCTCCGACCAGCCGCCGCCGGTGTCGCGGCAGAAGCCGGTCTGGATGCCGGGCGAGATATCGCCTTCGGTGACGTTTGTGCACAGGGCGTAGCGGCCGGCGGAGCACATCGGGCACTCCGGGGAGATCCCGCGCACCCGGCATCCGAGCGCGGGCTCGATCACGACCCGATCTCCGGCGCGGAAGTCTCCGGCGTCTTCGGCGACCTCTCCCACTACCTCGTGTCCCATCACGAACGGCGGCGAGGTGAGCGGGGAGAAGTACGGCGAGCTTGTGGCAGAGAGCGTCGAGAGGTCGGAGCCGCAGATCCCGGCCAGCCGCGGCCGTACCCGGACCCATTCCGGGGTGGGCGGTACGGGCTCCGGGATCTCCTCCAGCCCGAACGGAGCGGCAGAACTCGTGTCCAGGCCCCTGACACGCTTCGCAGCCAGCCGCATCAGGAGGTAGCGCGGGATGGACTTCCTATACCGCAGGGCCTGCATCTAGCGCCTCCAGCGCCGGACCGGCCATCCCTTCCGCTTCGCCTCGGCTGCCAGCCGCCGGTCGGGGTTCACGACGACCGGGTATCCTACGGCCTCCAGCATCGGCAGGTCGGAGATGGAATCTCCGTAGGCGTAGGACCGGGAGAGGTCTATGTTGCGGCGGCGGGCGAAGGAGGCCAGCATCCGGGCGCGCGCCTCTCCGGCTACCGGGGCGCCGGAGAGCCGGCCCGTGTAGGTCCCGTTCTCCTCCGAGAGCCGGGCGCAGAGCACATCGTCGGCGAGCCCGCCGAGCGGCTCCAGCACGAAATCCAGGGCGCCGGAGAGGAAGACGATGCGGTGACCCTTCTCCCGGTGGTCCCGCAGGACCTCCATGGCCTCCGGGTAGAGGCGCTTCAGGGTGAAGTTGTGGAAGCTCTCCCGTCCCAGTTGCCGGGCCTGCTCGTGGGTCCAGCCCGCGTAGTTCTTGTAGAAGGCGCGGTTGAAGTGAGCGCGGCTGATCTTGTCCAGCCCCCAGTAGTATGGGATCTTCGGCAGGAAGGTGGCCAACCACAGCGGGCGCAGCGGGCGCGGCAGCTGCTGCATCCTGAGCCACGCATAGTAGGCGACCACGTTGGCCTCCACCAGCGTGCCGTCCACGTCGAAGATGGCGGCCACCTGCCCGGGCTCCTCTTCTTTCGCCACCCGGCGCGTCTTGCGGCCCGGGCGGGCCGTGATCGCGGGCAGGTGAATCCTCTGCAGCCACTCGGCCCAGTCCACCTCCGCGATGTCGAAGGGGAACTCCCTCCGGTCCTCCTCGGTAAGCTCCCGGTAGAGCCGGTAGGTGTTCTGGGCGGAGAATGTGGATCTGATATCCGAGTAAGGGCCGTAGATACGGCTGTAGTAGAAGCTCATGCGGGCACGCTTCTCGGCGCGCGCGATGCGGCCGCGCAGATCCTGCGTCATGTGCCCCTCGGGGAGCCGCTCGGCCACCTTCCCCGCCGCCTTCAGCGCCGCCAGCTCGGCCCGGAGCCTGTTCTCCACCGCCCGGCGGCCCGGGAAGCTCCACTCGGGGAGCGGGATGGGGCGCTGTCCGGCGTCGCGCAGCGGATTCTCCAGGAAGTACTCCCGCACGTAGCCGTATAGCTCGCGGTAGCGTAGCGGGTTGCGCTCACCGGAGGCCACCTGATAGACCTCGGGCTCCTCCGGCCGCCGGGCTGCCGCCGCAAGCGCGGCGTTCACCACGTGGTCCACCGGCACGAGGTCCACGACGCTCTCCGGGTTCCCGGGGAACTCGCGCAGAACGCCCTTGGCGTAGGCCATGATGATGGGGTCGGCCATGCGGGAGCCCTGGATCCACCCCGGCCGCGGCTCGGAGAGGCTGCTCTCGATGATCGCCGGCCGCAGTATCACGAGCGGCAGCGGGCCGCGCTCGGCCAGCACCCCGCGCTCGGCCAGCGACTTGGTGAAGGTGTACACGTCGTGCCAGCCCAGCTCGCGGGCGCGCTCGTTACCGCGCTCCACCAGCCGCTCGCGCACCCACGCCCGGCGCAGCTGCTCGGCACGCTCGGCCACCTCCGGCTCCTCACCGACCATCCCGAGCTCGCGCCGGGCCTCAGCCTCAAACTCGCTCGCCCGCTCCCGCTCCCAGGAAGCGTCCTCCACCTCCTGCACCATCCGGTCCAGCGCCGCAACCTCCTCACGCCAGTCTATGCGGGCGCCGTTCGGGGTCTCTCCGCCGGGCAGCAGCTCCGGCACCGGTCCCTCCACCTCGCCCGCCACGTAGGCGGTGGAGATGTGCATGAAGAGCGGCCGCTTCTCCCACCCGCGGGCGAGGCGCAGCAGCCCCAGCGTGCCCCGCACGTTGGAATCCACGGCGGCGTCCAGCGGAGCGTCGAAGATAACCGAGGCCGCCGAGTGGATGACAACGTCCACGCCCTCGGCCAGCTCGTCCAGCTCCTCCCGGGAGAGCCCCAGGTCCCGGGCTTGCACGTCCCCCTCCAGCACGCGCACCTTCGCGGCCCGCTCCGCGAGTCCTTCCTCTCCCAGCTCCTCTCTCAGGCGGTCGAAGGCGTCCGAGCCGAGGATGTCCTTCTCGAAGCGCTCCCGGCCGCCCTTGCCGGAAGACGGCCGGATGAGGAGGTAGATCCGCTCCAGCTCCGGCAGGCTGCGCAGCATCTTCTCCACCAGAGCCGTCCCCAGAAAACCCGTCCCGCCGGTCAGGAGCAGGGACTTGCCCCGGTAAGCGTCACCTAACACGCTCGCCGCTCCTCTCTAACCTCTCTCGCTGGCCGACCTTGCGTTCGGTCCCCGCGGCCAGCCGCCGGATGTTCTCGCGGTGGAGCCAGATCACGAGCGCGGCCCCCAAGACCGTGTACGCCACATACGGCAGCGGCTGGCCCGTGAGGATGAACGCCACGGGCCCAAGCACCATCGTGACCATGGCCCCCAGAGAAGTATACCGGCTAATAAGCACGACGGCCCACCAGACGGCGAACATGAAGAGTCCCACGAGCGGCGCGAGCGCGATGACGGTCCCGGCCCCGGTCGCCACCCCCTTGCCCCCCTTGAAGCGCAGGAAGACCGGCCAGGTGTGGCCCGCGAGCGCCGCGAAGGCCACCGCCGCGTGCACCCATGTAGACGGCGTAAGGTGCACCGAGATCAGGACCGGCGCGAAACCCTTGGCCATGTCGCCTAGCATCGTGACGAAGGCCGCCTTCTTGCCCGCCGCCCGCAGCACGTTCGCCGTCCCGATGTTCCCGCTGCCCACCCGCCGGACATCCACGCCCGAAGCCCGCGCCGCCAGAACCCCGGTCGGCACGGACCCCATAAGATACCCGAGCAGGATCAGGAAGACCTCCAGCATGGCGCGAAGTATAGCGGAACGCCGGGGGATTATCCCGCGGTGGAGGCTCCGGACATCTGTGCTTTAATTGCGCTCTGTGGGTATGAGTACGAAGATGGCCGGAGCGCTGCTGACAGATCTGAGATCCGCCCTCAGCTCCCCCGAAGAGCTGCTCGAGTTCCTGACGCGCCTGCTCACCGAACACGGGTACCTGATCGTGTTTCTGGGCGCCGCGCTGGACTTCTGCCTGCCGAGCTCGGGGGATCTGGTCATGCTCGCCGGCGGCTGGCTCGCCAATAGCACCGGGGATATACATCTGATCTACGTCATACTCATCGGGGCTCTGGGAGCCGCAGTCTGCGACAGCACCATGTACTGGACCGGACGCATCGGGGGCTATGCCTTCGTAAACCGCCTCTTCCGCTCCCGGCTGCTGCGGCGCTTCCTGAAGCCCCGCCACCTCCGGCGGGTGGAGAAGTGGTTCTACCTGCACGGCGGCAAGACGGTCCTCTTCGGGCGCTTCACGCCGGGGATGCGGGCCGCGATGCCGCTCTCCGCGGGCCTCAGCAAGATGCTCTACCCCCGCTTTCTGGCCTTCGACCTGCTCGCCATATCCCTCTGGGCCGTCTCCATGGGCTCCATCGGGTTCCTCTTCGGCGAGTATTGGGAGGTGATCATAACGGCCCTCCAGTCCTACGGCCGGGCCGTAGCGCTGCTCGCCGCCGCGCTCGTGGTGGCCTTACTCATCTACCGCCGCCAACGCCGCCGCTAGGGCCCTAAAGCCACAGCTCGCGGCTGCGGGCGACCTCCAGCGCCCGCACCAGCGCCCGGGCCTTGCTGCGGGTCTCCTCGTACTCGGCGGCGGGGTCCGAGTCGGCGACCACGCCGCCTCCGGCCTGGAAGTACGCCAGGCCGTCCCTGAGCAGGGCGGTGCGCAGGGTGATGCAGGTGTCCAGCCGGCCGTCCACGCCGTAGTAGCCGATGGCCCCGGCGTACGGGCCGCGGCGGACGGGCTCCAGCTCGTCTATGATCTGCATCGCCCGCACCTTGGGCGCGCCGGAGACGGTGCCCGCGGGGAAGGCGGCGGCCAGGGCATCGAGCGCGGTGAGCTCCGGCCGCAGGCGCCCGGTCACGGTGGAGACCAGGTGCATTACGTGCGAGTAGCGCTCGATCTCCATGAACCGCTCCAGCCTCACGGAGCCGGCTTCCGAGACCCGTCCCAGGTCGTTGCGGCCGAGGTCCACAAGCATCACGTGCTCGGCGCGCTCCTTCTCGTCGGCGAGCAGCTCCTCGGCCAGTGCGGCGTCGCGCTCGGGGTCCTCGCTGCGGGGGCGGGTCCCGGCGATGGGCCGGGTCATCACGGTGCGTCCCTCCACCCGTACCAGCGGCTCGGGCGAGGCCCCGACCAGGGCCAGATCCCCGAGCTTCAGGCAGGTCATGTACGGAGAGGGGTTCACGCTCCTGAGGCCCCGGTAGAGACGGAACGGGTCTAGCTCTCCGGTCTCGGCCACGAAGCGCTGTGAGGGGACGACTTGGAAAGCATCCCCGGCCCGGATGTACTCCCGGGCGCGCTCCACGGCCTCCATGTAAGCAGCCCGGGTGAAGTTGGAGTCTACCTGCGGCCTCTTGGCGCCAGGGGCGAGACCGCGGTCTCTCAGCGGTCCCGACAGCCGCTCGGCCACCCGGCGCACCTCGTCCGCCGCCCGGCGGTAGGCGGCGGCGAAGCCCTCGCCCTCCACGTCCCGCAGGCGGCCGGCATCGAGGAGCGAGATCACAAGCACCTTGTGCCGCAGGTGGTCGAAGACGACCAGCGTCTCGGTCACGGCGAAGTATGCCTCCGGGAGGCTCAGATCGTCCGGCGGGGCGTCCGGCAGGCTCTCCAGGTAGCGCACGGCATCGTAGGCGAAGTAGCCCACGGCCCCGCCCACGAAGGGCGGCAGGTGCGGCAGGGGTGCGACGCTGCGCCGACCCACCAGCTCCGCAAGGCCCCGGAACGGGTCCTTCGCCGGGACCTCGCGCGCCCCGTCGGCGTCCACAACCGTATACGCGCCGCCCCGGTAGAAGAGCGTGCGCTTGGGATCGAAGCCCAGGAAGGAGTAGCGCCCGAAGCGCTCGGCCCCCTCGGCGCTCTCCAGCAGGAAGACGGTCTCCTCGTTCGCGAACTTGAGCGCGGCCGAGATCGGGGTCTCCAGATCCCCGATGAACTCCGCGTAGACCGGTACGACGTCGTACTCCCGGGCCAGCCGCCGGGCCTCGGGGAGGGCGGGGATGAGAGAGTCAGCGGTGACGCTCATCCAGGACCCTCGCCACCTCGTCCGGGCTTACGCCCCGGTCCTCCAGCAGCACCAGCAGGTGGTAGAGGAGATCCGCAGCCTCCTCCTCCAGCCGCTCCCCCTCCAGCGCGGCCACGACCGTCTCCACGGCCTCTTCGCCCACCTTCTGCGCGATGCGCCCCGAACCGCCCCGGAAGAGCTCCGCCGTGTAAGAGCCCTCCGGCAGCGCCCGGCGGCGCTCGGAGATGACGCGGGAGAGCCGCGCCAGCATCTCCCCAAGCCCGGCAGCACCCTCCCCGGCGAGCCGGGTGAAGAAGCAGCTCCGCGCCCCGGTGTGGCAGGCCGGGCCGCGGGGCTCAACCCGGTAGAGCACGGCATCGCCGTCGCAGTCCAGCCGCATCTCGACCACCCGCTGAGTATTGCCGCTAGTGGCTCCCTTGTGCCACAGCTCCCCGCGGGAGCGGGAGTAGTAGTGGGCCTCGCCGGTGGCGGCGGTCCGCTCCAGCGCCGCGCGGTCGGCGTAGGCCAGCATCAGGACCTCGCCGGTGCGCGCGTCCTGAGCTACGACCGGCACCAGCCCCCGCCCGTCAAACTTCACGCCCTCCAGCTTCATCGCACCGGGATGCCGGCCTTCTTCATCCACGCCTTCACCTCCGCTATGGACCACTCCCCGAAGTGGAAGATGCTGGCAGCGAGCACGGCGTCGGCCCCGGCCTCGACGGCCGCGACCATGTGATCCGGATGCCCGGCCCCGCCCGAGGCGATGACGGGCAGATTCGTGTGCTCGGCGACCGCTGAGATGAGCTCCAGATCGTAGCCGGTCTCCGTGCCGTCGGCGTCCATGCTGTTCAGCACGTACTCGCCCGCGCCCCGCCGCTCGCCCTCCACGAGCCACTCCAGCGCGTCGCGGCCGGTGTTCACCCGGCCGCCGTTCAGGTACACCTCCCAGCCCGGACCGTCCTCCCGCCGCTTCACGTCCACGCTCAGGACGACGCACTGGCTCCCGAAGCGCTCCGCGCCCTCGCTTATGAGGTCGGGGTTCTTCACGGCAGCGGTGTTGACGGAGACCTTGTCGGCCCCGGAGCGCAGCATGGCGCGCATGTCCTCGACCGTGCGCACGCCACCCCCGATGGTGTAGGGTATGAAGACCTCCTCGGCGGCCCGGCGGGCCAGCGCCACGGAGGTGGCCCGCCGCTCGTGCGAAGCGGTTATGTCGTAGAAGACGATCTCGTCTGCCCCCTCGGCGTCATAACGCGCAGCCAGCTCGACCGGGTCCCCGGCGTCCCGCAGATCCCTGAAGCGCGTCCCCTTGACGACCCTCCCGGCATCCACGTCCAGACAGGGGATTATTCGCACGCAGAGGGCCATCAGACGTAGGGCACCCCCGCCGCCCGGCACTCCTCGGCTATGCGCCGGCGCAGGATCTCCGGGGCCGGGATGAGCACGTATCCCTCGGGGCCGGTCCCCACCACGAGCGAACCGTCGCGCCCCCTCCAGTGCCGCAGCACCGTGTAGGCCGCGAGCGTGCCCTCGACCAGGTTCATGATCCGGTCCAGCTCCGCGTGCGACATCTCCTCGGTCACCTCTATGCGCGAGACGTCCACGTTCTCCGGTGCGCTCAGGTCGTCCGAGAGGTTGCCGGTACGCAACCGGAGCCCCGGCGTGTTCCAGAGGATCTCCACGACCTCCCTGAGGGCCGCGGCCCGTTGCGCCTTGTTCCCCTTGCGGTAGCGGGGCTCCCGGATCTCCTCCAGCCGGCCGTCGCTGCCGGCGCGCTCGAAAGAGATCACCTTCAGCGTGGCCGCCGAGTTCACCTCCACCACCGCCCGCTGCTCCCGGTCACGGGGGAAGGGGTAGTCGGTGTACTGGATCCCAACCCTCTCCAGCGCAGCCAGGAACTCCTCCGGGTAGACCTCCTCCCCGAACATCTTACGGCTGGCCGAGTAGGCCGGGAGCGAGACCCGCGACAGGATGCGCTCCACCTCGCGCGTGCCGCGCTCGTTGGGGATGGAGAGCGGGGCGTCTACCCCCACCAGCACGCCTTCGCCGCCGGCGTAAGACTCTATCGCCCCGGCGAGCTCCTCCACCCCGGCGGCAAACGCGTTGGCGATGATCCCGCCGCGCTCGTCCAGTACCACGAGCGCGGAGCTCCGGTCCCTCGCCTCACCCGGCCGCCAGGCGAGCGCGCATCCCACGAACCTCACGCGCCCGCCCTCTCGACCACCCCGGCGACCTCCTCGCACACCGTCCGGCACACCTCCTCGTCCACGTGCTCCACCATAACCCGCACCACGGGCTCCGTGCCGCTCGGGCGCAGGAGTATCCTGCCCTCCTTCCCGAGCCTCTCCTCCGCACTGCGCACAGCCCGCCGCACGGCCCCATCCCCGGCCACGGAGCGGTCCTTCACGCGGACGTTGATGAGGCGCTGGGGATAGACCTCCATAACCCGGGCCAGCTCCGAGAGCGGCCGGCCCGAGCGCACCATCACCTCCAGCAGCGCGAGCGCCGTCAGGATACCGTCCCCGGTCGTGGTGTACCGGGAGAGGATGATGTGCCCGGACTGCTCGCCGCCCACGGCGGCCCCGGTCTTCCGCATGGCCTCGGCCACATGCCGGTCCCCGACCGGCGTGACCTCGACCGGTATGTTGAGCCCCTCCATGGCCTTGAAGAAGCCGAGGTTGCTCATTACCGTGACCACCACCCCGCCGGAGAGCTCGCCCCGCTCCTTCAGGTCGCGGGCGAGGATGGCGATGATCCTGTCCCCGTCCACCACGGAGCCCGTCTCGTCCACCGCCAGCACCCGGTCGGCGTCCCCGTCGAAGGCGAAGGCCACATCGTGCCCCCGCACGTCCAGCCCCTCGACGTGAGTCGAGCCGCAGCCCCGGTTTATGTTCGTCCCGTCGGGGTCGCCGCAGACGATCGTGAGATCCGCCCCGGTCCGCTCGAACGCCAGCGGGGCAACCCGGTACGCCGCGCCGTTCGCACAGTCCAGAAGCACCCGCATCCCCCCGGCCCGCGGCCGGATCCGGGCGGCCAGAAACCCCGCGTAGCGCCCGGCAGCGTCCTCAATGCGCTTTATGCCGCCGACACCCGCTCCGGCCGGCCGGTCGTCGAAGGTGCTCTCCACCAGATGCTCTAGCTCGCGTTCCAGCCCGTCCGGCAGCTTGCGCCCCTCGCGGGAGAGGAACTTGATACCGTTGTCCGGGTAGGGGTTGTGCGACGCGCTGATGACCGCCGCAGCCGCCCCGCCCAGCTCCCCGACCAGCGCCGCAACGCCCGGCGTGGGCAGAACCCCGAGGTCCAGCACCTCCGACCCGCCGCTCGCGGCCCCGGCCGCGAGCGCTGCCGAGAGCATCCCGCCCGAGAGCCGGGTGTCACGCCCGACGGCGAGAGGCCCGCCGAAGAGCCGGGCGGCAGCGAGCCCCAGGGCGAGGGCGTGCTCGGGTGCCAGCTCCCGGTTGGCCACCCCGCGTACCCCGTCGGTTCCGAACCTGATCCTCACCGGGACTGCATCACCCCCCGCGCGGACGGGCGCGCGCCCGTCCGCTCCCGAGAGACGATCTCCGGCACGCGACCCCTACCGCTTGGAGAACTGCGGGCGCTTGCGGGCCTTCTTCAGACCGTACTTCTTGCGCTCCACGGCCCGGGCATCCCGGGTCAGGAGCCCGGCGCTCTTCAGCTCGGCGCGCGCGCTCTCAGACTCTTCGGCCAGCGCCCGGGCTATGCCGTGCCGCACAGCCTCCGCCTGACCGGTCGGGCCGCCGCCCTCGACCTTGACGACTATATCGTAGCGTCCCTCAGCGTCCAGTATCCTGAGCGGGGAACGGATCGCGTGCTGGTAGGTCAGCCGCGGGAAGTACTCGGTGTAGTCGCGGCCGTTGACCGTGATCTTGCCCTCCCCCGGCAAGATCCGTACCCGCGCCACCGAGGTCTTCCTGCGCCCCGTTCCCCTGTAGAGTGCCTGCTGAGCCATCCTACTGCCTCACCTCGTAAGTCTCGGGAGCCTGGGCCCGGTGCGGATGCTCCGGGCCGGCGTAGATCTTGAGCTTCTTGAGCTGCCTGCGCCCCAGCCGGGTCTTCGGCATCATGCCGGCGACCGCCCGGCGCAGGACTTCCTCCGGCTTCTTCTCCATCATCTGCTCGAAGGTCGTCGTCTTGAGGCCACCGGGATAGCCGCTGTGCCGGTAGTAGACCTTCTGCTCCGCCTTCCTGCCGGTCACCGCGACCTTCCCGGCGTTGACCACGACCACGAAGTCCCCCACGTCCACGTGCGGGGTGTACTGCGGCTTCCGCTTGCCGCGCAAGAGCGTCGCGATCTCCGAGGCCAGCCGCCCCAGCGTCTTGCCCTCCGCGTCTATCAGGTACCATTTACGCTCGACCTCTAGGGGCCGCGCCATGTAACTCCTCATAGTCCTCCAGCTCCGAATGCCGCCTTCACGGGGGTCGAAACCAACCCTGTGATGTTAAATAACGGGACCGCAAGTGTCAAACTGTTACGACTGCGGCATCCCCCGCACTCGCGCTATGGCGAGTCCGTCTACCCTCTCGCGCAGTATGGGCAGTATCACGGCCGAGAGGCGCGGATCTTCCGCCAGGACGCGGTTGAAGCGACGGACCGCCCGCGAGACCTCGTCTTCCGCGTCCAGCACCGCCCCGCCCCGGATGACGTTGTCGGCCAGAATGAGCGTCCCGGGCCGGGAGAGCCTGAGCGACCACTCC
The DNA here is from genome assembly GCF_004337705.1 of Rubrobacter taiwanensis. GTDB lineage: Bacteria > Actinomycetota > Rubrobacteria > Rubrobacterales > Rubrobacteraceae > Rubrobacter_C > Rubrobacter_C taiwanensis. The sequence continues at coordinate 18,678 of NZ_SKBU01000012.1, read as the reverse complement.
AGATACTCCGGATATCCCGTCTTGTCCGCGTCTATGAAGATCAGGTCGAAGACCCCACCCTGCCCGGCCAGCTCCGCCAGCCTCTCCCGGGCGTCGCCCACACGCACCTCGACACGGCCGGAGAGCCCGGCCCGCTCAATGTTCCGGCGGGCCACCCCGGCGTGATGCTCACGCAGCTCCAGCGAGATCAGGACCCCGTCCCGCGGCAGGGCGCGGGCGAGCCAGATCGTGCTGTACCCGCCCAGAGTGCCGATCTCCAGAACGCGCCGCGCGCCGCTCGCAGCCGCCAGGATGTGCAGCAGCTTCCCCTGGTTGGCCGAGACCTGTATCTCGGGCAGCCCCGCCCGCCGGGACTCCTCCAGCGCCGCCCGCAGCGCCTCGTCCTGCTCGCCGAAGAGGCTCTCGATGTAGCCGTCTATCTCCCTCAGCAGCCCTTCGTCCACGCTCAAGCTCTATCCTCCGAAGCTCAGATCTTCGTACCCGGCTCCCACCAGCGTGAGGCCGCGCGCCGGAGCCGCCGGCCCCGCCTGCCGGCGCTCCGCTCCCTCCAGCAGCCGCTCGAGGCCTTCCAGAGACCGCTTCCCTTCGGCCACCTCCAGCATGGTCCCCACCAGCGAGCGGACCATACCGTAGAGGAACGAGTCGGCGGTCACGTGGTAGGTCAGCAGCTCCCCCGCCCGCTCCCAGCGGGACTCGCTCACTATCCTCTCGAACCGCACGTGGTACGTCCGGCTCGGCGTGAAGGCCCGGAAGTCGTGCACGCCCCGGACGAGTGCGGCCGCTCGCCGCAGGAGGCCGAAGTCCAGCTCCCGCGGCACGAACGCGGCGTAGCGCCGCCGGAGCGGCGAGCGCACCGGCGAGTTCACGATCCGGTACTCGTAGCTGCGCGAGCGGGCGTCCTTTCTGGCGTCGAAGGCGTCCGGCACGACCGTGCAGCGTCGCAGTGCCACGTCCTGCGGCAACACGGCGGTCGCCTTGTAGGCGATGAGGTCCGGGGCGAGCCCGGTCTCCGCTGCGAACGAGACGACCTGGCCCGAGGCGTGCACCCCGGCGTCGGTGCGGCCGGCCACGCTCAGCTTCACGGGCTGGCGCAGGACGGTCCCGAGCGCCCGCCGCAGCTCGCCCTCCACGGTCCTCTGCCCCGGCTGCTCGGCCCAGCCGGCGAACTCCGTACCGTCGTACTCCACGAGCCCGGCGAACTTCAAACGAGGGCACCTCCCGCAACGGCGGCCACCGCGAGCGCGAGCACCGCCGCGTCCGGCGGCCGGAAGCGCAGCTCCCGGTAGCGGGTCCGGCCCGCACCTCCGCGGTAGCCCCGGCTCTCCATTGCCTCGGCGAGCTCGTCGGCCCGCTTGAAGGCGCCTATGGTGAGCGGCACCAGCACGGGAACCAGCGCCCGGGCTCTTCGCAGCAGCCCCCCTTCGGAGAACTCCGCACCGCGGGCGGCCTGGGCCTTCATCACCTTCTCCGCCTCGGAGGAGAGGGTCGGGATAAAGCGCAGCGCGATGCTCATCATCATCGCGAGCTCGTGTGCGGGGAAGCGCAGGCGCGAGAGGGGCGAGAGCAGATCCTCCAGCCCGTCGGCGAGCGCGAGCGGGCTCGTAGTGGCGGTGAGCAGGGTGGTCGCCGAGATCAGGAGCGCCAGCCGCAGCGCCAGGAACGCGGCCAGCTCCACCCCGCCGGTGTAGACCTGGATCCAGCCCCACCCGAAGATGAGCTCCCCCCGCCGGTAGAAGAGGATCTGGAAGAGGCTCGTGATGACGAGGATGAACAGGACGGGCCGCATGGCGCGCAGGAAGCTCCCCACCGGCACCCGGCTCACCACGAGCGCCGCCACCACCGCGCCCCCGATGACGAGAAACCCCGCCATCGAGTCCACGAGGAAGAGCCCGGCCACGATAGCGCCGGCGGCCACTATCTTGGCCCGCGGGTCCAGCCGGTGCACCGGCGACTCGGCCGGATAGAACTGTCCCAACCCCCTGCCGAGCAACCTACCCCTCCAGCAGCTCCTTCAGCGCCTGCAGCGTATCTGCGAACCGTACCGGCCGGCCGGCCTCCGCCCGCCCCAGCGCCGCCATAACCCGCACCGTCGCCGGGGCGAGGGCGGGGTTCGCGTAGAAGACCTCCTCCGGCGTGCCAAGCGCCCGCACCCGGCCGCGCTCCAGCACGCAGACCCGGTCCGCGACCTCGGCCACCTCGTCCAGATCGTGGGAGATCAGCACGACCGAGCGCCCCCTCTCCCGGAAGCGGCGCACGAGCCCCAGCAGCTCCGCCCGGGCGAACGGGTCCAGCCCGGCCGTCGGCTCGTCCAGCACCAGCACCTCCGGGTCCATCGCCAGCACGCCCGCAATCGCGGCCCGCCGCCGTTCGCCGCCCGAGAGCGAGAAGGGACTGCGGTCGGCGAGGTGAGAGATCTCCAGCTCCGCAAGCGCCTGCCGGACCCGCTCCCCGACCGCGTCTTCGCCCAGCCCGAGCCGCCGGGGCGCGAAGGCCACATCCCGGCGCACGCTGCTCTCGAAGAGCTGCGCCTCCGGGAACTGGAAGACGAGCCCCACCCGCCGGCGCAGCTCGCCCAGCTTCATACCCCGCGCGTCCTCGCCGTCCACCAGCAACCGCCCGCGTGTCGGTTTGAGCAGCAGGTTCAGGTGCTGCGCCAGCGTGCTCTTGCCGGAGCCGGTGCCGCCGACGACGGCCAGAACCTCACCCGGCTCCACGGCGAGCGAGACGCCCCGCAGCGCCGGCACTTCGAAACGGGTGCCCGGCGCGTAGACGTGGTGCACATCCTCCAGCTCTAACCTCACCACACCCTCTGCCCCGCTATGGCCCTGGCCAGCTCCTCCGGCGTGCGGCAGAATCCGAGCCCCAGGGCGGCAGCGAGCCGCAGCACCGGCGGCAGCACGAGCCGGTTCTCCCGCAGCAGCTCCGGCTCCCGCACCAGCTCCTCCGGTGCCAGCTCCGCCACCAGACGCCCCCCGTTCAGGATGAGCACGCGGTCGGCGTCCAGGATCTCGTCCAGGTGGTGCGTGATATGCACCACGGTCCTCTCCCCGCGCAGGGCCGAGATCCGCTCCAGCACCTCCCGCCTCCCGGCGGCGTCCAGCATCGAGGTCGGCTCGTCCAGCACCAGCACCTCCGGCTCGACGGCCAGAATCCCGGCCAGCGCCACCCGCTGCTTCTCCCCGCCGGAGAGGGTGTGCGGCTCCCGCCGCTCGAACCCGGAGAGACCCACCGCCTCCAGCGCCGCCCGCACCCGGCCGCGCATCTCCTCCCGGCTCACCCCCAGGTTCTCCAGCCCGAAGGCCACGTCGTCCTCCACGAAGGGTGCGAGGAGCTGGTTGTCTGGGTTCTGAAAGAGCACGCCCAGCCGCCGGCGCACCTCCCACGGCTCCTCGGCCGGATCGTACCCGGCCACCAGCACCCTCCCGGAGTCGGCCCGAAGCAGCCCGTTCAGCAGACGCGCCAGCGTGGACTTGCCGCTCCCGTTCGGACCGAGCACGCCCACGTATTCGCCGGCCGAGACCCGCAGATCCAGACGATCTATGGCCGGCCGGGAGGAGCCCGGATAGGAGTAGGTCACGCCCTCGCAGCAGACGAGAAGGAGCCCGCCGGAGCGAGCTCCCTCCCCCCTCGCCGGGCGTCCTCCCTCCGGAGCCACCGGCCTACTCTTCGACGCTGTAGATCGTGTCGTAGTTGACGAACTCGATATACACCTGACCGGCGCCGTCTCCGGGCCGCGGACCGAGCTTCAGGATGCGGGTGTACCCGGAATCGCGGTCGGCCATCTCCGGCGCGATCTCCTCGAACAGCTTGCGCAGGATGCGCTTGTCCCTGAGCACCTTCACCGCCTGCCGCCGGGCGTGCAGGTCGTTCCGCTTGGCGAGGTTGACCAGCCGGTCCACCACGCCCCGCAGCTCCTTGGCCTTGGGCTCGGTGGTCTTGATGCGCCCGTGATCGATGAGCTGTCCGGCCATCGTCCCCAGCATCAGGTGCCGGTGCTGCCTCTCGCGGCCGAGCTTGCGACCCCTCTTAGCGTGCCTCATAGCCCACTCTCCAGCTGGTATCCGTACTCCGCGAGCTTGCTGCGGATCTCGTCCACGCTCTTCTGGCCGAGGTTGCGGATGTTGATCAGCTCCTCCTCGGTCATCGTCGCCAGCTGTCCGATGGTGTCCACGCCCTCGCGCTTGAGGCAGTTGTAGGAGCGTACGGTAAGCTCCAGGTCCTCTATCGGGCGCTCGTCCGCGATGGCGGGCCGCCCGCCTCGGCGCGGCTCGGCCCCGAGGGAGCCTTCGTAGCCGTCGGTGAAGAGCTGCAGCATCTCCATGAGCCGGCCGGCGGCCTCCTGAACCGCCTCCCGGGGCGTTATGCGGCCGTCAGTGAACACCTCTATGGTGAGCGAGTCCAGGTCCGCCCGGGCACCCGCGCGCGTCTCGGAGACCGTATAGCTCACCCGCTGCACCGGCGAGAACATCGAGTCCACGGCGATGACTCCGATCGGGTCGGCGTCGCTCTTGTTCTGCTCGGCCCGCACGTAGCCCTGACCCCGCTCGACCGTAAGCCGCATCTCCAGGCTCCCGCCCTCCGAGACGGTAGCCAGATAGTGGTCGGGGTCCACAACCTCCACGTCGGCCTTCAGCTGGATGTCGGAGGCCCGGACCTCGCCCGGGGTGTCCTTGATCAACTCCAGCTCCATCGGCTCGTCGCGCTCCAGCCTGAACTTCAGGCCCTTGACGTTGAGGATCAGGTCCACGACATCCTCCCGCACGCCGGGGATGGTCGAGAACTCGTGCGAGACACCCTCGATGCGAACCTTGGTCACAGCCGCTCCGGTCAGACCGGAGAGCATCACCCGCCGCAGCGAGTTCCCCAGAGTGTGGCCGAATCCCCGCGGCAGCGGCTCGGCCACAAAGAGCCCCCGGCGCTCCTCTTCCTCTTCCGCCCGGAAACGGGGCGGCGCAACATCTAACATCGTCAAACTACCACCTGCAACGAACTCTTCTTTTGGACTACTACCGGCTGTAGAACTCGATGATCAGCTGCTCCTCGACCGGGACCTCCATCTCCTCCCGGCTCGGGGCATGCAGCACACGGCCCGTGAAGTTGTCGTGGTCGGCCTCCAGCCACGGAGGAACGGCCACCACGTTCTCGACGGCCTCCTGTATGGGCTGGAGGTTCCGGCTCTTCTCCCGCACCGTTATCACGTCGCCCGGTTTGAGCACCGCCGACGGAATGTTGTGCTTGCGGCCGTTGAGCTGGAAGTGGCCGTGTACCACGAGCTGGCGGGCCTGCGGCCGGCTGCTGGCGAACCCCAGCCGGAAGACCACGTTATCCATCCTCAGCTCCATCAGCCGGAGCAGGTTCTCCCCCGTAACCCCCGGCATCCGGGTCGCCTTCTCGTAAGCCCTGCGGAACTGCTTCTCAGAGACCCCATAAAACCACCGGGCCTTCTGCTTCTCCAGCAGCCGCATGCCGTACTCCGTCTGCCGGTGGCGTCCCCGGCCGTGCTCGCCCGGCGGGTAGGGCTTGCGCTCCAGCGCGTTCTTGCGCTTGTTGGAGAGCATCACCCCCGCCCGGCGGTCCCTCCGGACTTTGGGTCCCGTGTAGCGTGCCAATTCTCCTACAACCTCCCGATGCTCGTTCTAACCCCGGCGCCGCTTGGGCGGCCGGCAACCGTTGTGCGGCTGACCCGTCACGTCCTTGACCGAGAGTACCTCGATGCCCATGGCCTGGAAGGTGCGGGCGGCCATGTCCCGGCCCGATCCGTGCCCGCGAACCCGGATGTCCACGCGCTTGACACCGTGCTCCATGGCCTTGTTCGCCGCGCTCTCGGCCGTCATCTGCGCCGCGAAGGGCGTGCTCTTCCGGCTGCCCTTGAAGCCCAGCGAACCGGCCGACTCCCAGGCTATGACGTTGCCCTCCTGATCGGTCACCGAGATGATGGTGTTGTTGAACGAGCTCTTGATGTGCACCACGCCGACCGCTATGTTCTTGCGGGCCTTGCGCCGCGTGCGGCCGCCGCGGGTCCTGCTGCGCTGCCTGCCCATCTACTTCTTCTTCCTCCCGCCTATGGATGGCTTCGGTCCCTTCCGCTGCCGGGCGTTGGTCCGGGTCCGCTGGCCGCGGACCGGCAGAGACCGGCGGTGCCGGATGCCCCGGTAGCAGCCGATCTCGATCAGACGCCGGATGTTCTGGTTGACCTCACGCCTGAGATCTCCCTCGACCCGCAGATTCTCGTCTATGTAGCTGCGGATCTTGGCCGTCTCGCCCTCGGTGAGATCCCGGACCTTCGTGTCCGGATCTACGCCCGTCTCCTCCAGGATCTTCCTCGCCGTCGAGCGTCCGACGCCGTAGATGTAAGTGAGCCCTATCTCCACCCGCTTCTCGCGCGGAAGGTCCACGCCCGCGATGCGCGCCATGAGACCCTACCCCTGCCTCTGCTTGTGCCGCGGATTCACGCATATGACGCGCACCACGCCGCGGCGCCGGATCACCTTGCAGCGCTCGCAGATGGGTTTCACACTCGCTCTTACCTTCACCGTTCCTCCCGAGAGTCGCCTGAGACTACCTGTAGCGGTAGGTTATCCGGCCCCGGTCCAGATCATAGGGGCTCAGCTCGACCTTGACCTTGTCCCCCGGCAGGATGCGGATGTAGTTCATGCGCATCTTGCCGGAGATGTGCGCCAGCACGATGTGCCCGTTGTCCAGCTCCACGCGAAACTGTGTGTTCGGCAGAGCCTCGATGACGGTGCCTTCAACCTCTATGACGTCTTCTTTAGCCAAGGACCTCCCTACCTGTCTTAATCTTTTTCTGAAGCCAATCGCCTATTCTAGCACGCATTCCGCTTTTATCTACTCGGTGAGCACCAGAGGCCCGTCCTCGGTGACGGCCACGGTATGCTCGAAATGAGCTGCGAGCGAGCCGTCTGCGGTGTAGATGGACCATCCGTCCTGCTCGTCGAGCAGGATCTTCCAGGTGCCCAGGGTTATCATGGGTTCCAGCGCGAAGGTCATACCCGGCTGCAGCCGCGGCCCGGTGTTCGGTTCGCCGTAGTTGGGGATCTGGGGCTCCTCGTGCATCCGGCGCCCCACGCCGTGGGAGACGAGGTCCCGCACCACCCCGTAGCCGCGCGGCTCGGCGACCGACTGGATGGCGTGGCCCAGGTCTCCGAGCCGGTTGCCGGGGATCATCTGCCGGATCACGGCCTCCAGGCACTCCCGCGTCACCTCCAGGAGTCCCCGCACCTCCTCCGGCACCTCGCCGACGGCGACCGTCGTGGCGCTGTCGGTGACGAACCCCTTGTAACGCACCCCGACGTCGATGGATATTATGTCGCCCTCTTTGAGCCTGTAGGGGCCGGGGATGCCGTGGACGATCATGTGGTTCGGCGAGGCGCAGATCGAGGCCGGGAACCCCTGATACCCTTTGAACTCCGGGCGGCCGCCGCGGGAGACGATGTACTCCTCGGCCAGCCGGTCCAGCTCGGCGGTGGTGACACCCGGCCGCACGCTCTCGCGCAGCATCCCGAGGCAGCCTGCCGTTATGCGGCCGCCTTCCCGCATCGCCTCCAGCTCCTTGCGGCTCTTGCGGACGATCACCCCTTCTCTCCCAGCGCCTGCAGGATGCTCTCCGTGACCTCCGGGATGCTCCGGGTGGCGTCCACGCTCACGAGCAGCCCCCGCTCTGCGTAGTACCCCTTTAGCGGCTCGGTCTCCCGGTGGTAGATCTCCAGCCGCCGCCGGATGGCCTCCTCGGTGTCGTCCTCGCGCTGGACGAACGGTCCCGGGTCATCGGGCGGGGGCGGGTCGTACTCGAGGTGGTAGATACGGCCCGTCGCCCGGCTCTGCCGGCGGCCCGAGAGGCGCCGGACGAGGTGCTCGTCCGGCGCCTCCAGCGCCACCGCCCGGTCCAGCTCCACCCCCATCTCCTCCAGTGCCTCGTCCAGCGCGCGGGCCTGAGCCTCGTTGCGGGGGAACCCGTCCAGGATCCAGCTCCCGGCGTCGCGCAGGTGAGGCCGGGCCATCTCGACGATGATCTCGTCCGGCACCAGCTCGCCCCGGTCGTGGTACTCTTTCACCTTCCGGCCCAGCTCGCTGCCGGACTTGATCTCCGCCCGTACGATGTCGCCGGTAGAGATGTGGCGGGCGCCGGTAATCTCCGCCAGCCGCTGGCCCTGAGTCCCCTTTCCGGCTCCCTGGGGCCCGAGTATCAGTATCCTCATATCCTCTGCTTCCTCAAGAACCCTTCGTAGTTGCGCATCATCAGCTGGCTCTCCAGCTGGCGCACGAAGTCCAGCGCCACGCCGACCACGATCAGCATGGAGGTGCCGCCCAGAAATATCTGCACGTTCATGAAGCCCGTGATGACGTACGGGACCACGGCCACCGCTGCCAAGAACAACGCCCCGAAGAGCGTTATCCGGGTCAGCACGTTGTTCATGTAGATGGCCGTCGGCTGGCCCGGCCGGATGCCGGGGATGTAGCCGCCGGTCTTCTTCAGGTTATCGGCGTGCTCGATCGGGTTGAACTGGACCGCCGTGTAGAAGTAGGTAAAGAGGACGATTAAGATCGCGAACAGCACCAGGTACGGCAGCTCGCCCGGAGCAAAGAACTGCGCGAACCTGACCAGGAACGAGTCGGGATCTCCCCCGGCGAACTGCAGGATGGCGGTCGGGAAGATCAAGAGCGAGGATGCGAAGATGATCGGGATGACCCCGGCCATGTTCACCTTCATCGGCAGGTAGGTCGTGCCGCCCTGGGTCATCCGGCGGCCCACCTGCCGCTTGGCGTAAGAGATGGGGATCCGCCGCTGCCCCTCGTTTACGAACACGATGGCCGTGATGATCAGGAGCGCCAGAAGGCCTATGATCACGATCGTCAGGACATTGCCCCCCTCAAACAGCGTCCGGATGCCGTTGGGCGCCTGCGAGATGATGGCCGCCGTGATGATCAGCGAGATGCCGTTCCCGATACCGTACTGCGAGATGAGCTCGCCCATCCACATGATAAGCATCGTGCCGGTGGTGAGCGTCAGAACGATCAGGTAGAGGTCCAGCGGCGTGGAGTTCGCAAGCACTCCGCCACCCAGGGCCCCCGAGCGGAAGAGCATCACCACCGAGACCGACTGGATGAAGCTCAGCCCCAGCGTAAAGTACCGGGTATACTGCGTGATCTTCTTCTGCCCCGTCTCGCCCTCGCGCGCGAGCTGCTGCAGGCGCGGGATCGCCACCGTCAGAAGCTGCATGGTGATCGCTGCCGTGATGTACGGCATTATCCCCAGAGCGAAGATCGAGAGGTTGTTGAAGGCCCCGCCGGTGAAGATCCCGACCAGACCGGTTATGGCGTTCTCGCCCGTGTCCACCCCGCCGGCGGCGAGGAACTCCCGGTTCACCCCCGGCAGGGGTATGTACGCCCCCAGCCGGTAGAGGGCCAGCATCCCTACGGTGAAGAACAGCTTCCGGCGCAGCTCGGGAACGCGCCAGGCATTCGCCAGGGCATCTATCATCTCTACCGCTCCAGAACCTCGGCCGTGCCCCCGGCGGCCTCGATCTTCTCCCGCGCCGTCCTGGAGAAGGCGTGCGCCCGCACCTTGAGCGCCCGGCTCACCTCCCCGTCACCGAGAATCTTGACCGGGGTCTCCCGTTTGCGGATGATCCCGGCCTCCCGCAGATCCTCAACGCCGATCTCGTCCTTGCCGATCTCCTCCAGCCGGCTCAGGTTCACCGGCTGGTAGACCGTCGGGTGGGTCGGCTTGTGCCTCCCGCGAGCCACTCCCTTCAAGCGGGGCAGCCTGCGCTGCAGCGGGAGCTGGCCGCCCTCGTAGGTGGGATCCACCTGACCGCCCGAGCGGCTCTTGTAACCCTTCGTCCCCCGGCCGGCCGTCTTGCCGTATCCGGAGCCCGAGCCCCGGCCCACGCGCTTGCGCTCCCTGCGGGAGCCCGGAGCCGGCGAGAGCTCGTTCAGCCGCACGCTACTTCACCTCCTCTACGCTCACCAGATGGGAGACCTTCCGGATCATCCCCCGGATCTGGGGCGTGTCCTCATGCACGCGCGAGTCCCGGATGCGCTTGAGCCCCAGAGCCCGCACGGTCCGCTTGTGCTTCTCCTTGGAGCCTATCACGCTTTTCGTTTGCGTCACCCTGATCTGGCTCATAGCGTGATCTTCACCCCCCGGGCCCGCTCGATGGCCGCCTTGGAGCGGAGCTGCCGCAGCCCCCGCTCCGTCGCCCGTACCAGATTGACCGGCGTGTTCGACCCGAGGGACTTGGTGAGCACGTCCTTGATGCCGGCCAGCTCCAGCACGGCGCGGACGCCGCCGCCCGCAATGACCCCCGTACCCTCGGAGGCCGGCTTCAGCACCACCGACGAGCTCTCGAACTCGCCCAGCACCTCGTGCGGGATGGTCGTGCCCCGCAGCGGCACGTCGAACATGTTCGCCTTGGCCTTCTCCTGCCCCTTAGCTATCGCGGCGGGGACGGTATTGGCCTTGCCGAGCGCCACACCGACGCGGCCGTTGCCGTCACCGACGACGACCAGCGCCGAGAAGTTGAACCGGCGCCCGCCCTTCACGACCTTGGCCACGCGCCGGATCTCCACGACCCGGTCCTGCAGCTCGGAGCCGCCATCACGCTGTCCGCGCTCGCGCGGCCGGGGGCCGCGGGCGTCCCGCTCCCGCGTAGTGCCGCCCCCGCCCCGGCCGCCGCCGCGGGCGTCCATACCCCCACCGCGGCTGCTGCCGGAGGGGCCGTGCCCCCTGCTCTGACCTGTTCTGGGTCCGTCCAAGATCTCCTCCCTCGCGAGAACCTTCTCTAGAACTTCAGCCCGCCGGAACGCGCACCCTCGGCCAGGGCCCTGACCCGGCCGTGATACTTATACCCGCCCCGGTCGAAGACGGCCCGCTCTATCCCGACCTCGGCCGCCTTCTTCGCCAGCAGCTCCCCGGCCTTGTAGGCGGCATCGGTCGGGCTCTCGGCGCCGGCCACCCGCCGGGTGTCCACCGCGGCCAGCGTGTGGCCGGCGATGTCGTCTATGAGCTGCGCGTAGGTGTACCTGTTGGAGCGGAACACCGAGATCCGGGGCCGCTCCGGCGTGCCGAAGATCCGCCGCCGGACGCGCGCCCGGCGCCTGGCCCGGTGCGCCCGCTTCTTCTCAACCGCCGTTGGCATCTGGAAAACCTCCCGCTACCCTGCCTTGCCGACCTTGCGCCGCACCTGCTCGCCCTCGTAGCGGATGCCCTTGCCCTTGTAGGGCTCGGGGGGACGGATGGCACGGATCTCGGCCGCCACCTGCCCGACGCGCTGCTTGTCTATGCCCCTGACGACGACGGTCGTGGGGTTCGGCAGCTCGAACTCCACGCCCTCCTGCGGCTCGACCACCACCGGGTGCGAGTAGCCGACCTGAAACTCGATGTTGCCGCCGCGCATCTGAGCCCGGTATCCGACGCCCTGTATCTGGAGGGTCTTTGAGAACCCGTCCGTGACGCCCCTAACCGCGTTGTAGAGCAGCGAACGGGTCAGGCCGTGCATCGCCCGGTGCTTCGGGGAGTCCGAAGCCCGCTCGCAGATCAGAGCGCCGTCCTCCTGCCGGACCGTGACGCCCTCGCCGACAGGCACCTCCAGCTCTCCCTTCGGCCCCGTCACCTTTATGCGCCGCCCGGAGATATCCACCGAGACCCCGCTCGGCAGCTCTACCGGAGCCTTCCCTATCCTTGACATCTCCCTCTCCTTACCAGACGTAGCAGAGGACCTCGCCACCTATACCGGCGCGCCGGGCCTCATGGTCGGTCATCACGCCTCTGGAGGTCGAGAGGATGGCGATCCCGAGCCCGTCCAGCACCCGCGGGATGTCCGCCTGTTTGCGGTACACCCGCCGGCCCGGGCGGCTCAGCCGCCTGAGCCCGGAGATGACCCGCTCGCCATCCGGCCCGTACTTCAGATGGATTATCAGGTCGCGGCGAGCGCCGTTGCCCCGCTCCTCGTAGTCGGCGATGTAACCCTCCCGCTTGAGGATGCGCGCCAGCTCCCGCTTCATGTTCGAGGCCGGCACCCTCACCGTCTCGTGGCGGGCCATGCCCGCATTCCGGATGCGGGTCAGCATATCCGCTATGGGATCGTTCACAGAAGACATCTTCTCTTACACCTACCAGCTAGCCTTCGTCACGCCGGGAATCTTGCCCTCGTGAGCCAGCTCCCTCAGGCAGATCCGGCACAGACCAAACTTGCGGAAGTACCCGTGAGCCCGGCCGCACCGCTGGCACCGGTTGTACTCCCGCGTGGAGTACTTCTGCCTCTTCCTCTGCTTGACTATCAGCGCTTTTCTCGGCAAAGCTTCCTCCTCCTAGCGCCGGAACGGCATGCCCAGCAGCGCGAGCAGCTCCCGCGCCTCCTCGTCGCTCTCGGCCGTGGTCACGACCGACACGTCCATGCCGCGGATGCTGTCCACCTCGTCGTAGCTGATCTCCGGGAAGATCAGCTGCTCGCGCAGCCCCAGGGCGTAGTTGCCCCGGCCGTCGAAGGAGGCCGGGTTCAAACCCCGGAAGTCGCGCACCCGCGGCAGCGCGATCGAGATCAGACGGTCCAGAAACTCCCACATGCGCTCGCCCCGCAGCGTGACGCGGGCGCCTACCGGCATCCCCTCCCGGATCTTGAACCCGGCAACGCTCTTGCGCGCCCGCCGGAGCTGGGGCTTCTGGCCCGTGATCTTCGCCAGATCGTTCATCGCTCCCTCGAGCGCCCGGCCGTTCTGCGCCGCCTCGCCGACGCCCATGTTGACAACGATCTTCTCCAGCTTCGGTATCTGATGCACGTTCTCGTAGCCGAACCGCTCCCTCAGTGCCGGAGCCACCTCCGACCGGTAGAGCTCTCTCAACCTGGCGGCCATGCTAGATCTCCCTCCCGGAGCTCTTGCTGATCCGGATCTTCTCCCCGGCCTCCGTGAACCGGTACGTGACCTTCGTCGGCTCCCCGGTGTGCGGGTCCACGAGCCTCACGTTCGAGATGTGTATCGGAGCCTCGAAGGTGTAGAGCCCGTCCGGATTCTTCTGGCTCGGCTGCGCGTGCCGGGTGCGGACGTTCACGCCCTTGACCACCACCCGGTTCTCCTTCGGCAGCACGCGCTCGACCTCGCCGCGCTTGCCCTTCTCCCTGCCGGTGATCACCACCACGGTATCGCCGCGCTTGATCTTGAATCCCATATCCTTACAACACCTCCGGAGCCAGCGAGATTATCCGCGTGTACCCCTTGTCGCGCAGCTCCCGCGCCACGGGCCCGAAGATGCGCGTCCCCCGCGGCAGCCCCTCCTGATTTATGAGCACGCCCGCGTTCTCCGAAAACCGGATGTACGAGCCGTCGGGTCGCCGGGTCTCCTTCTTGGTGCGCACGACCACGGCCCGCACGACACTGCCCTTCTGGACCGAACCCCCGGGCGTCGCCTCCTTGACCGAGGCCACGATCACATCGCCCACGCCCGCACTGCGGCGGTTGCTGCCGCCGAGAACGCGGATGCATAAGAGCTCCCGAGCGCCGGAGTTGTCCGCCACCTTGAGTCTCGTCTCGTTCTGGATCATCTCACTCAGCCCTCGTTACTATCCTGGCGAGCCGCCACCGCTTGCGCGCCGACAGCGGCCGGGTCTCCACGATGCGCACCGTGTCGCCAACCCGCGCCTCGTTGCGCTCGTCGTGCGCCAGGAACTTGCTGGAGCGCCGGATGCGCTTCTTGTACTTGGGATGGCGCACGAGCCGCTCGACCTTGACGGTGATCGTCTTGTCCATCGCGTCGGAGACCACGACCCCCACGCGCTCCTTGCGGCTGCCGCGGCCGGTGTGGGGGCTCTGCACCTGCCCCTCGTCCCGGTCCAGACGCGGAGACGCGGCCTCCGCACCCTCCTCCACGGGTACGCCCTGATTCTCCTGATTCTCCGTCACTATGCTAACTCTCCCGCTTCTTCTGGTTCAGTGCCGTGAGGAGCCGGGCGATGTTCTTCCGAACCTCCCTCAACTGCCCCGTGTTCTCCAGCTGGCCCGTCGCGTGCTGGAACCGGAGGTTGAAGAGCTCCCGCCGCGTGTCGGCGATGCGCCGCTCCAGCTCCTCCACGTCCAGCTCTCGTATCTCGGACGCCTTCACGACTGGCTACCTCCCCGGACCAAAAACCGCGTCTTGATGGGCAGCTTCTGAGCAGCGAGCTCCATCGCCTCCCGGGCGAGATCCTCGTTCACGCCGCTCATCTCGAACATGACCCGTCCCGGCTTGACCACCGCAACGTAGTACTCCGGGCTGCCCTTGCCGCTGCCCATCCGGGTCTCGGCCGGCTTCTTGGTCACCGGCTTGTGCGGGAAGATGTTGATCCAGACCTTCCCGCCGCGCCGGATCTTGCGCGTCATGGCGATTCGGGCGGCCTCTATCTGACGGTTGGTGATCCAGGCGGGCTCCAGCGCCTGCAGCCCGTAATCCCCGAACATGACCTCGGTGCCGCCCTTGGCCCTGCCCTTCATGCGGCCCCGCTGGGGCTTGCGGTACTTGAGCTTCTTGGGCACCAGCACTAGCGCCTCACCTCCTCATCCTCACCCGCCGTACCGTGGTTGATCCAGACCTTTACCCCGATCTGGCCCATCTGCGTGTTAGCTTCCTTGAACCCGTACTGGATGTTCGCGTCCAGCGTGTGCAGCGGCACCCGGCCCTCGGAGATGGTCTCCGCCCGGCTCATCTCGATGCCCCCCAGCCGGCCGGAACACCGGATGCGTACACCCTCGGCCCCGCTGCGCATGGCGCTCGTGAGCGCCCGCTTCATCGTCCGGCGGAACGCCGCCCGCCCCTCAAGCTGCTCCGCAATGGACTCGGCCACCAGATTGGCGTCCAGCTCGGGCCGGGAGACCTCCCGCACGTTGATCTGCACCTTCTTGCCGGTGAGCTTCTCCAGATCCCTGCGCAGCGCATCTACCTCGCTGCCGCCCTTCCCGATGACGATGCCCGGCCGGGCAGTGTGGATGTCTACCGCTATCTCACCCTGCTCGGCGGCCTTGCGGATGTTTATGCTGGCTATGCCGGCCCGGCGGAGCTTCCTCTCGATGTGATCCCGGATCTTCATGTCCTCGCCGAGCTGCTCGGCGAAGTCCCGGCTGGCATACCAGCTGCTCTTCCAGTCGAGCTTCTCGCCCCTGCGGCGAACGCCGAGCCGGAAGCCCTCCGGATGTATCTTCTGACCCATCTATCTCTCCTCCTCGCTTCCGGGCGTGTCTACAGCGCCGCCGACCGGCACGCCTTCCCGGGCGCCGAGCTCGATGGTGATGTGGCTGGTGCGCTTCCGGATCATGGTCGCGCGCCCCATGGCCCGGGGGCGGTAGCGCTTGATGGTCGGGCCTTCGTCCACCCGGGCGGCCTTGACGTACAGATCGTCGGGGTCCATCCCGTCGTTGTTCTCCGCGTTGGCCGCGGCGCTCTTGAGCACGTCCCCGACCAGGGCTGCCGCCCGCTTGTTGATGAACTGCAGGGTGTAGCGGGCCTCCGGGTAGCTCTTGCCCCGGATCTCGTCCACCACCAGCCGGGCCTTGCGGGGAGAGATGCGCACGTATCTGGCCGTCGCCTTCACCGCTACCGCCTCCTCGCCGTCTTGTCCGCCTTCACGTGCGTGCGGAAGGTTCGGGTGGGCGCGAACTCCCCGAGCCGGTGGCCGACCATGCTCTCGGTTATGTAGACGGGAACGTGCTTGCGTCCGTCGTGGACGGCGATGGTGTGGCCGACCATCTCGGGGTAGATCACGGAGGCCCGGCTCCAGGTCTTCAGGATGCGCTTCTCGTTGCGCTCGTTCAGCTGCAGGATGCGCTGCATAAGCTTCTCCTCGACGTACGGCGCCTTCTTCGAAGACCGGGTCACCTTAGCGCCTCCTTCCCTTCCTGCGCCGCTGGACGATCATGGCGTCCGAGCGCTTCTTCTTGCGGGTGGGCTGCCCCTGCGTGATCTTGCCCCACGGCGTGACCGGCGGCCGGCCCGGCGTGCTCTTGCCCTCGCCGCCGCCGTGCGGGTGATCGACCGGGTTCATCACCGTACCGCGCACCGTGGGCCTCACGCCGAGATGCCGCTTGCGCCCGGCCTTGCCCCACCGCACGTTCTGGTGCGACTGATTGCCCACGACACCCACGGTGGCCCGGCACTCGCCGCGCACCCGGCGCCGCTCGCCGCTCGGCAGCCGCAGCGTGACCAGAGCGCCCTCACGGGCGAGGATGCGCGCGCTGGTCCCGGCGCTGCGGGCGAGCTGCGCCCCCCGGCCCGGTTCCAGCTCCACGGCGTGCACCACCGTGCCGACCGGGATCCGGTTGAGCGGCAGCGCGTTGCCCACGCTCACCTCGACGTCCGGCCCGCTCTCGACGATGGAGCCCACCGTCAGGTTGCGCGGAGCCAGGATGTAGCGCTTCTCACCGTCGTGGTAGTGCAACAGCGCGATGTTCGCCGAGCGGTTCGGGTCGTACTCTATGCCCGCGACCGTGGCCGGCACCCCGTCCTTGTCGCGCTTGAAGTCTATTATCCTGTAGCGGCGCTTGTGCCCGCCGCCGATGTGCCGGGTTGTGATCCTGCCGTGGTGGTTGCGCCCACCGGTCTTGTGGAGCTTGGCCAGCAGGCTCTTCTCCGGCTTGTTCTTCGTCACCGAGTCGCGCGTTAGCACGGAGGAGTTCCTCCGCCCCGGGCTCGTCGGCTTGTAGCGTATCGCCGGCATCCTCAGACTCCTTCTAGACTCCCTCGAAGAACTCTATCCTGTCGCCCTCGGCGAGCTGCACCAGAGCCTTCTTCCAGCTGGAGGTCCGACCCCGGGTGAAGCCCTGCCGCTTGGGCTTGCTCTTCACGTTCACCGTGTTGACCTTGACCACCTTCACGTCGAAAGCCTGCTCCACGGCACGCTTGATCTGATTCTTGTTGGCCCTGGGATCTACCTGGAAGGTGTACTGGCCTTCGGACTCGATCAGATTATAGCTCTTCTCGGAGATGACCGGCCTTATGATCACCTGATGCGGATCCATCGCCCTCAGCTCACCCCCTCGTTCCGCCGCACGAGCGCCTGATAGGCCGCGCGCGAGAAGACCACTTCCCGGTGCGTCAGCAGCTCGTAGACCCCGTAGCCGTTCGGCCCTACGATCGTGACCTCCGGCAGATTCCGGAACGACAGCGCGGCGTTCTGATCCTCGTCGGTGACGACCAGCAGTACCGGCCCCCGCACCTCCAGCTGCTCCAGAATCCTCTTCGCCGCCTTGGTGGAGGGCTCCTCGAACCGCAGCGAATCGAGGACGAAGATCTCGCCGTCCCGGGCCTTGGCCGAGAGCGCCCCGTAGAACGCCGCCCGGGCCTCCTTCTTGTTGATCTTCTTGCCGTAGCGGGCGTGCTTGGGGCGCGGCCCGCCCCAAGTCCCTCCGCCGACCCGGATCGGCGACTTTATGTCGCCCGCCCGGGCCCGTCCGGTCCCCTTCTGGCGGTAGAGCTTCGCCCCCGACCCGGCGACCTGGCTGCGGCCCTTCGTCGAGGCGGTCCAGCGCCGCCGCCGGTCGAGCTCGACCACCACGGCCCGGTGTATCACGTGCTCCTTCGGCTCGGTCTCGAACAGCCGCCCTTCGAGCTCCAGCGTGGACTTCTGACCGTTGCGCGCGTCGAGCACCTGTGCCTGCGCCATGCTACTCACCCGCCTTCCGGATGGTCACCAGGCCGTTGCGGGCCCCGGGTACGCCGCCCTCGACCAGGATCTCGCCCTTCTCCGGGTCCACCGCGACCACGCGCAGATTCCGGACCGTAACGGTCTCGCTGCCCATGTGGCCGGGCATCTTCCGCCCCGGGAAGACCCGTGAAGGATCGGCCGACTGGCCGATGGAGCCCGGCTGGCGAACGTTGTGCGAACCGTGGGTGACGGGACCGCGGCCGAAGCCATGGCGCTTGACCGTACCCTGAAACCCCCGGCCCTTGGAGGTCCCCGTGACGTGCACCCGGTCTCCGGGCGCGAACGCCTCGACGGTCAGCGTCTCGCCCACCTCGCCCGAGACGCCCCGCAGCTCGCGCAGATGCCGCCGCGGCGGCACGCCCAGCCGGGCGAAGATGCCGGCCTGGGGCCTGTTCACCTTCCTTGAGTCCACCTGCCCGAAGCCGACCTGCACGGCCTCGTAGCCGTCGGCCTCCTCGGTGCGGACCGCCGTGATGACGTTCGGCTCCACCTCGAGGACCGTGACACCCACGACCGTCCCGTCCTCCTCGAAGACCTGGGTCATGTGCTTCTTGCGTCCTACCAGTGCTACCGCCATAACTCTAAGTCGCCTTTATCTCGATGCTCACTCCGGCCGGCAAGTCCAGCCGCTGCAGCGAGTCCACCGTCTTCGGCGTCGGCTGCTGGATGTCTATCAGCCGCTTGTGCGTCTTGAGCTGGAAGTGCTCCCGCGAGTCCTTGTCCTTGAAGGGGGAGCGGATCACGGTGTACACGCTGCGCTTCGTCGGCAGAGGAACGGGGCCGAAGACGAAGGCCCCGGTCCTCTCCGCGGTCTCGACTATGGACTTAGCCGTCTTGTCTATGACCTCGTGGTCATAGGCTTTGAGCTTGATCCTTATCTTTGAGACGGCCATCCCGGCTCTCCTACTCTATGATCTGGGTGACCACACCGGCACCAACCGTCCGGCCACCCTCCCTTATGGCGAAGTTCAACCCCTCGTCCATAGCTATC
>NZ_SKBU01000011.1 GCF_004337705.1 Rubrobacter taiwanensis | reverse complement strand
GCGGTAGTGTCCCAGGAAGTGTGTAGAAAAGACCGTTGACGAAGACGGCCACCGTGTGGTTCCTACTCGAAAGTGGGTTAGAGCAACCGAGTAGGAGGTGCACGACGATGGCCGACGAGCTGAGGATAGGACTTGAGCGGTTGTTGCGCAAGGCACAGATGGAGCACGACGCGGACTTCCTTAGGGAGGGGGTGCGAGTACTGAGCCAGGCCTTGATGGAGATGGAGCTCGAGGAGCACCTACCGAAGCTTCTCGCCACGAGCGTAGCCCCGAGCGCACCGGCTACCGCAACGGCTACCGGGATAGGAGCTGGGAGACCAGGGTAGGCACGGTGGAGCTGAAAGTTCCCAGAGTCAGGGACGGCAGCTACTTCCCCTCGCTGCTGGAGCCGCGCAGGAAGGCTGAGAGGGCACTGTCTGCGGTGGTGCAGGAAGCCTACGTGCATGGGGTCTCTACCCGCAAGGTGGACGAGTTGGTACAGGCCCTGGGGATGAGCGGCATCTCCAAGAGCCAGGTGTCAAGGCTCTGCGAGGAGTTGGATAAGGAGGTGGAGAACTTCCGTAACAGGAAGCTTGAAGGCTCCTACCCCTACGTGTGGCTGGACGCCACCTACGTAAAGGCTCGCCAGGACGGCCAGGTGGTAAGCACGGCAGTAGTGATCGCCATCGGGCTGGGCGCCCAAAGCGGCCAGAGGGAGGTTCTGGGGTTGGACGTAGGGCCCAGTGAGGACGGAGCATTCTGGCTCTCTTTCCTACGCTCTCTGGTGGCGAGGGGACTTTTTGGGAGTAAGGTTGGTAACCAGCGACGCCCACCAGGGCCTCAAGGGCGCCATAGAAGCCGTATTGCAGGGGGCAGGCTGGCAGAGGTGTCGGGTTCATTTTATGAGGAACGCCCTCTCTCTGGTTCCCAAAGAAGCCCAGCAGATGGTAGGAGCGACCATCCGCACCGTCTTTGCCCAGCCCGACTCAGAGAGCGCCCATCAGCAGTGGCGTAGGGTCGCCGACGGCTTCCGCGCTCGTTTCCCGAAGCTGGCGGAGCTTATGGATGAGGCAGAAGAGGACGTGCTGGCCTACGCGACGTTTCCCAAGGAGCACTGGCAGAAGATCTGGTCCAACAATCCCTTGGAGAGGTTAAACAAGGAGGTCAAGCGTAGGACGGAGGTGGTAGGCATCTTTCCCAACGAGGCCGCGGTTATTCGGCTGGTGGGAGCCATCTTGAATGAGCAACATGACGAGTGGCAGGTTGGAAAGCGCTACTTTGGAGCCGGATCACTGGCGAAACTGGAGAATCAAAGCGAAGAGCAGGCTGGTGCGCACCAGCCTGCTCTGGTAGGAGGCTAAAGGAGACTTGGAAGTAGGACCGCACGGTATGAATTACACACTTGACGGGACGCATACCTCACAGCTAGTGGACAAGTCGCTGGTGGTAGCCGGAGATAAGGGAGGCGTCTGGCGCTACAGAATGCTCGATCCCATCAGACAATACGCCCGGGAGCAGCTCGAAGAGAGCGAGGAGGCGCAGCGGGTGCGGCAGCGCCACGCCAGCTACTACCTGGCGCTCTCGGAGAGGGCGGAGCCCGAACTAACGGGAGCGCGGCAGGGACCGTGGCTGGGGCGCTTGGAGATGGAACTCGACAACCTGCGGGCCGCACTCTCGTGGGCGCTGTACGCCGAAGAGGCACCTGAAGAGCAGCGGGGGGAAACGGGGCTCCGGCTGGCAGCTGCGCTGGGGAGGTTCTGGAACGCGCACGGTCCCGCTGAAGGGCGCCGGTGGCTCGAAAAAGGGCTCGCCATGGGCGGCGGGCCGGCAGCACCCGTGCGGGCGAAAGCTTTATGTGAAGCCGGCTTTATAGCCGCCTACCAGAATGATCCCCGAGCGCTGCCGATGCTTGAAGAAGCCTTCGCTCTGTACAAAGGGATGGGAGACAAACGGGGGATGGCGGTCTCGGTCAGCAACCTGGGTCACGCGGTGTCGCATCTGGGCGGCAGGCAAAGGATGGTGTCGCTGCGCGAAGAGGCCGAGGCGCTACTGCGGGAGTCTCTGGAGAAGCGAGTAAAAGCCCACCTGCTCCTGTTCCTGGGACTCGCCGCCGAAGAAGAGAGGGATTTCGATCAGGTACGGGCCCGGCTGGAAGAAGCCCTGTCCCTGTTTCGCGAGCTGGGGGACACCCGGAACGCCGCCATGTGCCTCACCATAATGGGCATGGGAGCTCTGGAGCAGGGCGATACCGATCGAGCAGAGGCCCTGTGGAGAGAAGACTTGCAACTCCTGCGAGCGGCAAGAGACAAGATGGGCATCTTCTTCGGCCTCCTGGGGATGGCGGGGGTGGCCACCTTACAGGGGCTGCCGACCCGCACGGCGAAGCTCATGGGAGCATCCGAGACCCTGCGGGAGGAGATCGGGGTCTCCCTCAAGACCCTGATCGCCGCCCGCTACAACTACGAAGGCCGCCTCGCCGCTCTCCGCGAAGATCTGGACGGGGTAACCTTCGACGCGGCGTGGTCGCAGGGACAGGCCATGTCCACCGAGCAGGCCCTCGAGTACGCGCTGAGCGAGGAAGAACCGCCTCCGCCCCCGGAGCCCCGCCGAGCGCCGGACTACCTCACCCGCCGGGAGCGGGAGGTCGCGACCCTCGCCGCGCAAGGGTTCACCAACCACCGCATCGCCGCGGAACTCTCGATCTCGGAGTACACCGTGGCGAACCACCTGCGCAGCATCCTCAAGAAGCTGGGGCTGCGCTCCAGGGCCCAGATCCCCTCCCGCCTCTAGCCCGAGGAGCCGCACAGTCCCTTCCGGGCGTCGTTGGCGGAACCTTCCTTCCGGTCTTCGACCAAAAATAGCCAACCTGACTATGCTCTCCGGTCCTCCAGGTAAGAGCCGGGTAAGGGGCGCCGCCTATAGTGCTTGCGAGAAGCAACTCACCGGGGCTCGTGTGATGGAAAGGAGGTGGCGCTCATGAGGCGCATCGTTCTGTCGTTGACGGTAATGGTGATGGTGGCGGCCGTCGCTACGCTGCTCTTCGCACAGGCGGCACTCGATGCCCGGGCCGCCCGCCGAGGGAGATCGGCTGCTCCCTCCCCTGCGTGCGTCCGGCCTACCCCTGGACGGCCAGATCGGCCCGGCACCCTACGTCGTTCTCCAGAGCAGCGCGGAGAACTTGAACCCGCCGGGAATGCGCAACTACTGGAGATCCGAGTACATGACGCAACTGAGCGACGACGCCATCGACCTCCTGGCAGAGGAGTACTCCTCGGCGCCTCACCCCCAGAGCCACCTCATCTCGAGCACATGGGCGGAGCCGGGAGCAGGGTCGGCGAGGACGAGACGGCCGTCGGTAACCGGGATGCGCTCTACAACGCAATAATCGTCGGGATGTGGTCCGATACAAGTACGGACCCGACCAATCTGTTCCGCCTCAACCAGAACATAAGGCCGACGGCCCATGACCACCCGCAGTAGAGACGAGGAGGATAAGGAGGAACCGCCATGACCGACGTTCAATCCGAAAGCGCTACCGGGATGGCTGCCGGGCCAAACCCGTTCGCCACGGTGCTCCAGGTCTCGGGCGGCTACTGCCTGCCGCGAAGCCTGCATGTCGTCGCCGAGCTCGGCGTCGCGGACGCGCTGGACGAAACACCCCGCACCGCCGCCGAGCTCGCTACCTCCGTCGGCGCCGACCCCGGCGCGCTCGGCCGCGTCCTGCGCCTCCTGGCGGCGCACGGTGTGTTCGAGGTGCAAGGGGACGGCAAGTTTGGCCACTCGCCCGCCTCGCGGCTGCTGCGGACCGACCACCCACAGTCCATGCGCGCCTTCGCCCGGATGTTCGGGTTGCAAGTTTTCTGGGAGACATTCGGGGCGATGGAGCACTCCGTGCGGAGTGGGCTTCCGGCGACGGCCGAGGTGTTCCCCGAGGGTTTCTGGGGGTACTTCGAGCGACATCCGGAAGCAGGCCGGGTGTTCAACGAGGCGATGGTCGCCAAGTCCCGGGGCGCGGTCGCCGGGATACTCGCCTCCTACGACTTCTCGGGCTTCGAGCGGATCGGCGACATCGGCGGCGGCAGCGGGCACCTGCTGCGCGCCATCCTCGACGCCGCGCCGGACGCCCGGGGCGTCCTGTTCGAGCTGCCGCGCGTCATCGAAGGGGCGGCGGGCATAGCGTCGGAGCGGCTGACGCTCCAGGCCGGCGACTTCTTCCGGGACGATCTGCCGGAGTGCGAAGCGTACATCCTCATGGAGATCATCCACGACTGGCCCGATGAAGAGTCCTTCGCCATCCTCCGGGCGGTCCGGCGGGCCGCCCCGGCGGGCGCCAGGGTGCTGATCATCGAGCAGATCGTCCCCGACGGCCCCGGCCCCGACTGGTCGAAGATGCTGGATATCCACATGCTGACGCTGCTCGGCGGCCGGCAACGCACCCGGCAGGAGTATGAGGAGCTCCTTGCCCGCTCCGGCTTTGCGCTCCGGCAAGAGATCGACACCCGAGCCGGCATCTCGATCCTGGAGGCGGAGGCCATCTGAGGAAAGGCAGTACGGAAGGATCGTTTCATGGCGAAGTCTGGACAGGTGATAGAGAACCCGCGCCGTAAGGCCCGGACGGCGTTCCTGCAAACGGCCGGTGATACCGGCGGCGAGCTGCTGGAGTTGTTGATCGAGGAGGAGCCGACCCTGGCCCTCCCGCTCCTCCACTCGCATCCCGTCGAGGGGTAGAGATGAGGCCGCAGCAACGGATCTACAGGTCCGCTACCACCGACGGCACCCGGTGGGCCGCCTACAAGCACCGCCCCGGCGACATCTTCATCTGCACGCCGCCCAAGTGCGGTACGACCTGGATGCAGACGATAGTGGCCTCGCTGCTGTGGCCCGACGGCGACTTTCCGGGAGTCGTGATGGAGGTCGGACCGTGGTTCGACGGCCTCATCTACGATTTCGACGAGCTGCTCGCTCGCCTCGAAGCGCAGACGCACCGCCGGTATATCAAGACCCACACGCCCGCCGACGGCATCCCGATCTTCGACACGGCGAGCTACATCGTGGTCGGCAGAGACGGCCGGGATGCGTTCGTCTCCCTCGCCAACCACATGGCGCGCATGCGCGCCGACGTGCGCGGGCGCCTCGACGCCCGGGCCGCGGCGCAGGGCGTCCCCAAGATGATGGAGTTCCGGGGCGACATCCACGAGTTCTTCGAGCGCTGGCTCTCGGACACCCCCCTGCTGCACCACATCGCCAGCTGGTGGGATCTCCGCGGCGAGCCCAACGTCCTCCTCGTCCACTACAACGACCTCAAAGCCGACCTCGACCGCGAGATGCGCCGCGTCGCCGCCTTCCTGAAAATCGACGTTTCCGCCTCACTCTGGCCGGAAGTCGTCAAGCGCTGCACCTTCGAGAGCATGCGCGCGAATCCCGACAGGGTCGGTGATTTCGGCTCCCTCTTCGAAGGAGGCGCCGGTGCGTTCCTCTTCAAAGGCACCAACGGCCGCTGGCGGAAGATGCTAACCGAAGCCGAACTCCGGCGCTACCGGCACCGCGTTGAGGAGCTACTCACACCCGAGGCCGCCTGTTGGCTCGAGCACGGCTCGCGGTCGGGAATCGTCCCCTCCTCGATGCCGGCCGGAGACCCGTGAACGGCGCTCTCCTACACCCGCGCGCCGACGAGGGCTTCGGCGATCTGCACGGCGTTGGTGGCCGCGCCCTTGAGCAGGTTATCCGCGACGCACCAGTACTCGACGGCGTTACCGGAGGCCCGCACGCGCCCGACGTGCACGCCGGAGTCGCCCGCTATCTCCAGCGGGGTCGGGAAGCCGTCGGCATCACCGGAGAAGGTGACGCCCGGAGCCGCGCGGAAGGCGTCGAGCACCTCCTCGCGCGTCACCTCGCGGACGGTCTCGACGTAGATGCTCTCGGAGTGGCCGGTGTGTACCGGGATGCGCACGGCGGTGGGGTGTACCTCCAGGTCCGGGAGGCCCAGGATCTTGCGGGACTCCAGGATCATCTTCCGCTCCTCGGTGGAGTAGCCGTCCTCCCCGATGCTCCCGATCACGGGTATGGCGTTGCCGGAGATGGGCTTGGGGTAGACGCCTTCCTTACCGTCTTCCAGCGCCTCGACCCCGCCGCGCCCGGAGCCGGAGACGGCCTGGTAGGTGGAGACCACCACCTTGCGGATGCCGAACTCGCGCGCCAGCGGCGTGAGCGAAACGACCATCTGCGTCGTAGAGCAGTTCGGGTTGGCGATAAGCCCGCTGTGCCCCTCCAGCGCGCGGGCGTTGACCTCCGGGACGACCAGCGGCACCTCGGGGTCGAGCCGGAAGTCCGAGCCGTTGTCTATGACCACCGCACCGCGCGAGATCGCAGCCTCGGCGAGCTGCGCCGCGGCTCCCTTCTCGCCCTCCGTTCCGGCGAAGAACGCGAAGTCCACGCCCTCAAAGGCGTCGGGCCCGGCGATGCCGACCTCGAAGATTGTCCCGTCTATCTCCTGCCGCCGCTCGGAGCGGGCGAGCACCCGCAACTCCTTCAGCGGGAAGTCCCGCCGCCGGAGCTCGGAGACCAGCCGCTCACCGACGAGCCCGGCCCCGACGACGGCTACGGTGTATCCGTCAGGCACGCTTTAGAACCTCCTCTGAACGCTCGAAGCTCTCTCTTGCTACCTGCAGCAGATCGTACACCACGCCGCTCGCCGTGCACTCCGGTCCTGCGCCGGGCCCGGTCACGGTCACGGGGAGCTCGGAGTACCGCCGGGTCCTGAACACGAAGGCGTTCTCCGCCCCGGAGAGGCGGGAGAACGGGCTGCTGCGGGGAACCTCTCTCAACCCCACCTCCACCGGGCCCTCCGCCGGGATGCGGGCCAGGTAGCGCAGCACGTTGCCGCGGCTTCCGGCGGCCTGCACGCGCCCGGCGAACGCCTCGTCGGCCTCTTCCAGGCGCTGCAGGAACTCCTGCGTGGAGACCTCCACCAGGTGTTCGGGGACGAGCGACTCAAACGGCACATCCTCCGGCTCCAGGCTGCGGCCCAGCGCGCGGGCGAGGATGAGCGCCTTGCGGGCCACGTCCAGACCGGAGAGGTCGTCGCGCGGATCGGGCTCGGCGTAGTGGCGCTCCACGGCCTCCCTCACGGCTCCGGAGAAGGAGCTGCCCCGCTCCACCGCGCTCAGGATGAACCCGAGCGTGCCGCTGGGGGAGGCCAGGATCTCGTACACATCGTCCCCGCTGCGCAGGAGGCTCTGCAGGGTGGAGATGACCGGCAGCCCGGCCCCGACGGTAGCCTCGTAGCGGAGCCCCTCCCCGGCGGATGCGGTGAGCGCCCGGTACTCCCGGTAGCTGCGCGAGAGCGGACCCTTGTTGGAGAGCACGAGCCCGGCGCCGCCCATCGCGGCCTGAAGATCCAGCGGGTACGGCGCGCCGTTGACCGCCAGGTCCAGCACCACCCGCCGGACGCCGTACTCCGGCGGCTCGGAGATCACATACCTCAGGGGCTCGACACCGAGCCCGGCGAGCTTGCCCCCGCGCTCCTTGAGATCCAGAGCCTCCTCCAGCAGCTCCTCGCCGCCGAGCGCGCCGCTCCTGTCCGCCACGGCGCGGTAGCGCACGTCCAGATCCCAGCGCTCCAGCCAGTTCCCCCGCTCTTTCAGCACCATGCGGGCCACCGCCCGTCCGACGTTGCCGACCCCTATCTGGACGATCTCGACCCGCTTCATGCTACCTCCTCCACGAGACAGGCCCGGACCAGTTCCCGGTGCAGTACCCGCACGGCCTCCACCGCCGCCCCGTCGGGGACGGCGAACGTGAGGCCGGCGGTCGTGCTCCCCGCCCACAGCGGATGTATGCCGGCGGCCTCCAGCGCGCGGATGCCACAGAGGAGATCCCCGTCGGCCGGAGCCCCGATGCCGGCCACCACCGCCACGCCGCCGTCCGGAGCCTCGACCAGCGCGCGCACGCTGCCGGAGTCCGCCCCCAGGACGCAGAAGACGCTCCGGGAGCCGGCGGCGGGCAGCCGCTCCAGGCTCAGGCCGCGCCGCAGCCCGATGCACCGTACTCCCGGCGCTCCCTCGCGGGCCGAGATACGCGTGCCGGGGGCTCCGAGGTCGAAGGTGTTCTTCACCAAGATCTCCATGCCGGAGGCCGCCGCCGGCTGCATCGTCTTGGGGTGCAGAACCTTCGCCCCGAGCCGGGCGAAGGCGGCGGCCTCCCGGTAGGAGAGCCCGGAGACCGGCGCGGCCTCCGGCACCAGATCCGGGTCGGCATCGAACACGCCGCTCACGTCCGTCAGGATCCAGACCTCCCGCGAGCCCAGCGCCCGGCCGAGCGCGGTGGCCGAGAGGTCCGAGCCTCCGCGCCCGAGCGTCGTGATAGACCCGTCCGGAGCCCGGCCTACGTAGCCGGGGACGACGGCCACCGCCCCGCCGTCCAGCACGGGCCACACGCACCGGGCCGCGCGCCGCCGGGTGGCGGCGGCGTCTACGGCGGCCCCGCCGAAGCTCGCGTCGGTGGCTATGGGGTCGTCGGCCACGCGGGCGGGCACACCGAGCGAGCAGAGCGCACCCGCCAGCACCGCCGCCGAGAAGCGCTCCCCGAAACCGGCCACCGCGTCCCGGTGGGCCGCGGCGCTGCCGTTCGGGCTGCGGAGCGTCCGGTCCAGCCGGGCGGCGAGCTCGCGCAGCCAGGATTCCACCTGCGGCAGGAAACGGCCGGAGACCGCGTGCCGGGCAGCGGCGAGGTGCCGGTCCAGAACACCCCCGGTGGTGGCGGTCGAAGTTCGGGCGGTCATCCCGAGCAGGGCGTCGGTGGTCCCCGACATCGCGGAGACGACGGCGGCTACGGGTCCAGACTCGGCAGCCCCGGCGGCTATCTGGGCGGCGCGGACGAACTCTGCGCCGCCGCCGACCGAGGTGCCCCCGAACTTCATCACCAGGGGTGCTTCGCTCACTCTCTAATCACGCTCCATTCAGTGCCTGGTCGAGGTCCTCCAGAATGTCGTCGATGCTCTCCAGCCCGACGGAGAGCCGGATGTAGTCGTCGGTCACGCCGGTAGCTCGCTGCTCCTCGGGGGAGAGCTGCTGATGGGTGGTCGAGGCCGGGTGGATCACGAGGCTCTTCGCGTCGCCCACGTTGGCCAGCAGGCTGTGCAGCTTAAGCCGGTCGATAAAGCGCTTGCCGGCCTCAAGCCCCCCGTCTATGCCGAAGCCGAGGATGGCGCCGTACATGCCGTCCCGGTGGTACCTGCGAGCGAGCTCGTGGGTCGGGTGATCCTCGAGGCCGGGGTAGTTCACCCAGTTGACCTTCGGGTGCTGCTTCAGGAATCGGGCAACGGCCATGGCGTTCTGTGAGTGCCGCTCCATGCGCAGAGGCAGCGTCTCAAGCCCCTGCAGGAAGAGGAAGCTGTTGAACGGCGAGAGGGCCGGTCCGTAGTCGCGCAGGAGCTGCACCCGGGCCTTCAGGATGTAGGCGAGCTCGCCCAGCGCCTCGTAGAACTTCAGCCCATGGTACGAGGGGTCGGGCTCGGTGAAGTCCGGGAAGTTGCCGTTGTCCCACGGGAACTTCCCGCCGTCCACGATTACGCCGCCGATGCTGGTCCCATGCCCCCCGATGAACTTCGTCGCCGAGTGCACGACGATGTCCGCGCCGTGCTGAAGCGGCCGGACGAGGTAGGGTGAGGGGAGCGTGTTGTCCACGATCAGGGGTATGCCCGCTTCGTGCGCGATCCCGGCTACGGCCTCGATGTCCAGCGTGTTCAGGCTCGGGTTGCCCACGGTCTCGGCGAACAGGGCCTTGGTCCTGCCGGTGATCGCCTCCCGGAAGGCTTCCGGATTGGCGTCCTCCACGAACTTCACGTCTATCCCGATCTTGGGCAGCGTGTAGTGGAAGAGGTTGTAGGTGCCGCCGTAGAGCCCGGCGGAGGAGACGATCTCGTCCCCCGCCCCGGCGAGGTTCAGTATGGCCAGCGTCTCGGCCGCCTGCCCCGAAGCCGTGGCGAGAGCGCCCACTCCCCCCTCCAGGAGCGCCATCCGCTTCTCGAACACCTCGGTCGTCGGATTCATGATGCGGGTGTAGATGTTCCCCTCCTCGGCCAGCGAGAAGAGGCTGGCCGCATGTTCGGTGTCGCGGAAGACGTAGGAGGTGGACTGGTAGATGGGCACGGCCCGCGCCGTCGTGTGCGGGTCCACCTCCTGCCCCCCGTGCAACGCGAGGGTCTCTATCCCGTAATCGCGCTCTCCGGCCCTGCTCTCGGTGGTTTCGGTCACGGTGCTCCCTTCTTCTCTAAGCGCTCAAAAACGGCCCGAGAATGGACCGCATCTGGTCCCAATCCTTCAGGAACGAGTCGTGCCCGTTCATGGACTCGATCTCCGCGTACGCCGCGTCTGCTCCGGCCTCTTTCGCCTGCTCCGCCGCCGCCCGCACCTCGCTCGCCGGAAATAGCCAGTCGCTGGAGATACCGACGAAGAGCACCTCGGCCCGGATGCGGGAGTAGGCCTCCTCGTGCGAAGCGTAACCGGCCCCCACGTCGTAGAGGTCCATCGCCCGCGTGAGGTACAGATAGGAGTTGGCGTCGAAGCGGTTCACGAGATCCCGCCCCTGATAGTGCAGATAGCTCTCGATCTCGAACCGCCCCCCGAACTCCGGGTACAGGGCCGGCCGGGTGGCCGGCCGCCGCCCGAACCGCTCCCACTGGCCCGGCGCGCTCTGGTAGGTCATCATCCCGGCCATGCGCGCGATGGCGAGCCCGGCGTCCGGGCGGCGGCCCGTGCCGTAGTAGTCGCCGTACTGCCAGTCCGGGTCGGCCATGATGGCCCGGCGGCCGATCTCGCTCATCCCCAGCCCTTGCGGCCCTAAAGCGCCGTTCGCCGCCACGACCGCGGCCTTCCGTACGAAGTCCGGGAACTCCACCGCCCACTCCAGCGCTTGCTGCCCGCCGATCGAGCCACCCGCCACCGCAGCGAGCCGCCGCACGCCGAGCCGGTCGAGCAGCCGCTTCTGCGCCCGCACCATGTCCCGGATTGTGACAACCGGGAACCGCATGGCATAGGGGTAGCCCGTCTCCGGATCCTCAGAGGCCGGCCCCGTGCTGCCGGAGCAGCCGCCCAGAACGTTGGAGCAGATTACGAAGTATTTGTCCGTGTCTACGGGGCGTCCCGGCCCGATCATCGGGTCCCACCAACCGCCTCTCCGGTACTTCTCGTCGGGGGCACCGGCGGCGTGAGAGTCACCGGTCAGGGCGTGAACGATGAGAACGGCGTTCTCCTGTGTCTCATCCAGCTCGCCCCAGGTCTCGTAGGTGAGCGAAACCTCCGGCAGATAACCGCCGAGCTCGGGCTCGAAAGGCCCTATGGAGAGGGATTGTCTGCCCGGGTGGGCCGGAGATCTGCTAGCCCCGGCCCTCCGGTAGGGTGTCATACTCGGTAGTAATACAGCCTCCTTCGCTCGTCAGGTTTCCTACCTCACGCGCAACCCGCCGGGCAGAGGCTGCATGACACCGGGAGACCGGGCCTGCACGCGCTCCCCCACATCTTCCGGGACCTCGGGTCCCGCTGGAATTGGCACCTCGCGGTCCTGCCGCCGGTTGCCGCGGCTTCACTGGGCCAGTTCCCTCCACCGCTCTCGATGCGAGTCCGCGTTGATGGGGATGCTATACATTGCAACACTCCCCGTCAAGGGCTAATCTCCGGTTTCCGGCGGGATTCATCCGGTAAGCCCCGTGATCACCACCGCCGCGCCGGAGACGGCCGCGAAGGCGAGCACCGCCGGGCGCAGCCACCGGGCGTCGAGCCGGCGGGAGGCCCGGGCGCCGAGCCAGAGGCCCGCCAGGACGCCCGGCACCAGCTTCAGGGCCAGGACGAGATGTCCCGCCGTCACCTGACCCGCCAGCGCGAGCCCGGCGATGGACATCACGATGCCGAGCGCGAACGAGATGGCGAGCGTCGAGCGCAGCTCGGGACCGGAGCGGTTCTGGTAGATAAGCGCGAGCGGAGGTCCCCCGACGGCCGCGGCCGTTCCCATGACCCCGGACGCCACGCCTCCGGCGAAACGGGTGCCGTCCCGCAGCTCGAACTGCGGTCCCAGCAGGCTCATGACCACCGCGGCCAGTATGAACAGCCCGACGAGCGCGGTGAGCAGGCCGTTCGGAACGGCTGCGACGAGCCACACCCCGCCGGCCGTCCCCAGCACCCTCCCGCCCGTGATCAGGAAGAGCCCCCGGCGGTCCATCGAACTCCACTCCCGCAGGGCCATAAGCGAGGCCATCGGCAGCGCCACCAGCAGCACCACGACCGGCACCGCCCCCGGGTAGATGAGTGCCAGGACCGGCACTGCCACGAGCGAGAGCCCGAACCCGACGGAGCCCTGGATGAAGGCTCCTAAGGCCACGGCCAGAAGCGCACCCCCGAGCGCCCACGTCATATGCGCCTTTCACCGGAGAAGATCATCGGCCAGCAAAGGATAGCCCGGCCGGGCGGACGTTTCATCCCGCGCGCCGGGTGCCGGCTGAGACGGCAATCTCGGGAGATCTCGCCGAACCCTCTGGCGGCGCGCCCTCCGGCGGGATAGAGTTCAGGATGAGGGCGGGAGAGGGCGCCCCGGAGAACGAGCGAAGCGAC
The DNA here is from genome assembly GCF_004337705.1 of Rubrobacter taiwanensis. Classification (GTDB taxonomy): domain Bacteria; phylum Actinomycetota; class Rubrobacteria; order Rubrobacterales; family Rubrobacteraceae; genus Rubrobacter_C; species Rubrobacter_C taiwanensis. The sequence continues at coordinate 58,268 of NZ_SKBU01000011.1, read as the reverse complement.
GAGGGGGGCAGGGTGAGATCCTGGAGGAAGGGCGGCGGAGGCTGCAGCCTCCGCCTCACACCAGAAGAGGAGCGGTGCGGTTGAGCAAGACCATCCTGCTGATCGAGGACAATCCCGATGACGAGCTGCTTACCCTGCGCACGCTCAAAAGGAGCAACATCGCGAACGAGGTCATCGTGGCCCGCGACGGGGCCGAAGCGCTGGAGTACCTGTTCGGCGAGGGGGTGCGGGTCAGGCCCGAGCTCGTCCTGCTGGACCTCAAGCTGCCCAGGATAGACGGCCTTGAGGTGCTGCGGCGGCTGCGCGCCGACCGGCGCACGCACCTGCTGCCGGTAGTGATACTGACCTCCTCCAGAGAGCAGCAGGACATCGTGGACGGCTACGATCTGGGGGCCAACAGCTACATCCGCAAACCGGTGGACTTCGACCAGTTCTCAGAAGCGGTGCGCCAGCTCGGCCTCTACTGGCTGGTTCTGAACGAGGTCCCGTAGCGGGGAGGGATGGAGAGCGAGGAGCATCCGGGAACACCTGAGCCAGATGGCGGTGGCCTACGCGGTGCTGGCCGGAGCCCTGTTCCTGACCGGCGTGGCCTGGTACTACGTCAGTCAGAACGCGCGCACCCAGGAGCAGTCCCGCTTCGACGAGGCTGCGCAGCGGACGCTGCAGGCGGTGGACCGGCGCATGAACACCTACGTGGACGCCATGTTCGGCACACGCGGGCTCTTCGCCGCCAGCAGGAGCGTGGAGCGTGGGGAGTTCCGGGCGTACGTCAGGAGCCTGGACCTCCGGCGGCGCTATCCCGGCATCCAGGCCCTCGGGTACGCCCGGCGGGTGCCGGCCGGAGGGCTGGAGGCCCACGTCGAGAGCGTCCGCGAGGAGGGCTACGAGGGGTACGAGGTGCGCCCCGGCGGCCGCGGGGAATCCTTCCCCCTGGTGTACGTGGAGCCCGAAGACGCCGCCAACCGGAGCATGTTCCTGGGGAGGAACATGTACGCTGCGGGCGTGCACCGGGCGGCGATGGACCGGGCGCGGGACGTGAACCTGCCCCGCGCTTCGGGCAAGGTCGCGCCGGGGGGGCCCGCCGGGGGACCGGGGTTTATGATCTACCTCCCCGTCTACCGCAACGGCGCTCCGGTGAGCACCGTACCCGAGCGCCGGGAGGCGCTGCAGGGATACGTCGTGGCGGTCTTCCGGGCCCGGGAGCTGCTGGAGGACATCTTCATCCAGCAGGGCGACCCTTCAGTGGACTTCAAGGTCTACGACGGGGCCGAGTTCGGCGAGGAGTACCTGCTCTACGACCGGGGGTCCACCGCGGGCGCCGACGGAACCGGCCCCGCACCGCTCTTCTCCCAGACCTCAACCCTGCAGGTAGGAGGGAGGCTCTGGATCCTGCGCTTCTCCACGTTGCCCGGTTTCGGGACATCCCCGCAGGAGAACCTGCCCCGGCTGGTACTCTACAGCGGTCTGGCGCTCAGCCTCGTGCTCTTCGGCCTCACGGCGATGCTGGCCCGCAGCCGCACCCAGGCCGAGCGGGCCCGGAGCGAGCTGGAGGAGGCCAACCGGGAACTGGAGTCCTTCAGCTACACCGTCTCACACGATCTGCGGGCGCCGTTGCGCAGCATCAACGGCTTCTCGAGCATCCTGCAGGAAGACTACGCCGGGCGGTTGGACGAGGAGGGCAGGGACTACCTGCGCCGCGTGAGCGCCGCCAGCCAGAATATGGGCCGGCTCATAGACGCCCTGCTGGACTTCTCCCGCCTGAGGAACCGTAAGCTGCGCACCGAACGAGTAGATCTGAGCGGGATCGCCCGGAGTATCGCCGACGAGCTGGCGCGCCGCCGCCCCGAACGCCGGGTTGAGTTCGCCATCCAGCCCGGCGTAACGGCCCGGGGGGACCCCGATCTCCTCCGGGTGGCGCTCGAGAACCTGCTCGGCAACGCCTTCAAATTTACCGGCAAACAGGAGAGGGCAAGGATCGAGTTCGGCGTCGAGGACGCCGGCGGCGCTCCGATCTACTTCGTACGGGACAACGGTCCGGGCTTCGACATGGCCTATGCGGACAAGCTCTTCGGAGCTTTCCAGCGGCTGCACAAGACCGACGAGTTCGAGGGCACCGGGATAGGGCTCGCCACGGTCCGGCGCATCGTCGAGCGGCACGGGGGCGAGATCCGCGGCGTGGGCGCGGTCGGCCGGGGCGCCGCCTTCTACTTCACGCTCGACTTGGACAGGGAGAAGCCATCCAGAAGAAAGCAGAGGTTCCCGCGGTGGTTCAGAAGATCCGGGTCCTGATCGTCGAGGATTCCGAGGACGACACCCTCCTGCTGCTGCGCGAGCTGCGGCGTGGCGGGTACGCCCCCGAGCACCGGCGGGTGGAGACCGCCGGGGCGATGGAGGCGGCTCTTGAGGAGCGGGAGTGGGATATAGTCATCGCCGACCACTCGATGCCGGCCTTCTCCGCTCCGGAGGCGCTCCGGATACTGAAGCGGCGGGGGCTGGATCTGCCGTTCATCATACTCTCCGGATGCATCGGGGAGGACGTGGCCGTAGAAGCGATGAAGGCCGGGGCCCACGACTACATAGTAAAAGGAGATCTCGCCCGGCTGAACCCCGCCATCCAGCGCGAGCTGCGCGAAGCCGCCATGCGGCGCGAGCGGCGCCGGGCCGACGAGGAGCTGAAGGAGAGCGAGGAGCGCTACCGGACGGTGGTCGAGCAGACCACGGAGAGCATCTTTCTGGCTCACCCGCAGACAAGGCTCATCCTGGAGAGCAACCCGGCCTTCCAGCGGCTACTCGGCTACACCGCCGAGGAGCTGCGCTCCATGACGCTCGACGATATCATCGACCACAGTCCGGAGAGCATCCGTCAGAACATCCGCCGCATTCTGAAGCACCGGCGCTACAAGGTCGGCGAACGTCGCTACCGCTGCAAAGACGGCTCGCCGGTAGACGTGGAGGTGAGCGTGAGCGCGATCTCCTACCGGGGCGAGGAGCTGCTGTGCATCGTCGCTCACGACATAACCGAGCGCAAACGCGCCGAAGCGCGCCTCAGGCGCAGCCTGAACGTCCTGCTCGCCCTTTATGAGGCCGGCCACGTCCTCAGCTCCTCGCTCGACCGGCAGGAGATCGGGGCCGAGCTGCTCGGCATCATGCAACGCGTCTCCAGCCTCGCCGCAGCGGCGCTCCGGCTGCGCGAGGGCTCCTCCGGAGAGTTCCGGCTGTGGGAGAGCGTGGGGCCGGAAGAGGTACTCGTGGCCGCAAGCCGCACCCCAACCGGCTCCGAGGCCCGCCGCGCCGCTCTGGCGAGCGGACGGACGCAAACCTTCCGGCTGCCGGAAGCCGGAACGCCGCCGGCGGGGCTGTGCCTGCCGCTGCGGGTCCGGGACCGCGTCATTGGGCTGCTAGAGGCGTACGGGCCGGAGTCCCTGCTGGAGCGCGAGACCGTCGAGCTCCTCAGCAGCCTCACCAGCCAGGCCGGCAGTGCACTGGAGAACGCCCGTCTCTACGGCGAGCTGGCGGAGCATGAGCAGCAGCTCAAAGAGCTGGTGGGCAAGCTGCTCGTCGCTCAGGAGGAGGAGCGCCACCGGGTGGCCTACGACGTGCACGACGGGCTGGCGCAGATGCTCGCGGCCTCCTACCAGAACCTGCAGGCCTTCGCCATCAGCCACGCGCCCGGTACGCCCGAAGCCCGGCGAGAACTGGAGAGCATCCTCAATCTGCTGCGCTCCACCGTGCGCGAAGCGCGCCGGATCATAGCCGACCTGCGCCCCACGATGCTCGACGATTTCGGCCTCGGAGCCTCGGTGCGCCAGCAGGTGGAGGCGCTGCGGGCCGAGGGCTGGGAGGTGAGCTACGACGAGAACCTCGGAGATCTGCGGCTGCCGGTCGGAGTCGAGACAGCCCTCTTCCGCATCGTTCAGGAGGCGCTGACCAACGTCCGCAAGCACGCGGGCACCGACCGGGTCGACATACTGCTCCGGCGGGAAGGGGGCGAGATCCGGCTCGAAGTCCGCGACGGAGGATCGGGCTTCCCCCCGGAGAAGCTCCTCCCGGAAGCTCCGGGAGAGCGGATAGGGCTCTCCGGAATGCGCGAGCGTGCCTCCCTCATGGGCGGGAGGTTCGAGGTCCGCAGCAAGCCCGGCTCCGGCACCGCGATCCTCGTCACCATCCCGGAATCCCGGGTTCTGGAGGGCGGCCGTGACTGAGACCGGCCGGGTATACCGGCTCATCATCGCCGACGACCACGAGCTCGTCCGCACCGGGCTGAGGAACCTGCTGGCGCCGGAACCCGACCTGGAGGTCGTGGGAGAAGCCAGAGACGGACAGGAAGCCCTGGAGCTCTGCCGGGAGCTGGAGCCGGATCTGGTCCTGATGGACGTGCGCATGCCGCGGATGGACGGGCTTGAGGCCACCCGCCGTATCAAGCGGGAGAACCCGCGGGTGAGCGTGATGATGGTCACCATGCACGAGAGCGAGAGCTACCTGCTCGAAGCCGTGCGGGCCGGAGCTGCGGGATATGTGCTTAAGGACACGCCGCGGCAGAGCCTGGTCAACGCCATAGCCCGCGTTCTGCGCGGCGAGTCGCCTCTGAACCAGGAGCTGGCCATGCATCTCATCCGGCGCCTCGCGGAGGAAGGTCCGCGCTCATCGCAGCCGCCCCCGTTCTCCGGGTGGGAGCTGGAGGTGCTCCGGCTGCTCAGCCAGGGATACACCAACCGCGAGATTGCGGACATCCTCGCCATCAGCGTGGGGACGGCAAAGGTGCACATACACAACATAATCTGCAAGCTGGGCGTCTCCGACCGTACCCAGGCCGCCGTCCGGGCCGCGGAGCTGGGGCTCATCCCGCCCGCCCGCGAGTGAGGGGCTCTACGACCTCCTTGCCGACGTAGGGGACGAGCCGCTCCGGGAGGCGCACCGTGCCGTCGGATCGCTGGTAGTTCTCCAGAAGGGCGACCATCGCGCGGCTCACGGCCAGCGCCGTGCCGTTCAGCGTGTGCAGCAGGCGCGGCCGGCCGCCGTCCGGCCGGTAGCGGATCTGAAGCCTCCGGGCCTGGTAGTCGGTGGTGTTGGAGGTGGATGTGATCTCGCCGAAGCCGTCGCGGCCCGGCATCCAGGCCTCGAGATCGTACTTGCGGTAGGCGGCCCCGCCGAGGTCTCCGGTGCAGATGTCCACGACCCGGTAGGGGATCTCAAGCCCCCGGAAGATCTCCTCCTCGATGCCGACCATCTCCTCGTGCATCGCATCGGACCGCTCCGGGGCGGTGAAGGCGAACATCTCCACCTTGGTGAACTGGTGCACGCGGTAGAGCCCCCGGCTAGCCCGGCCGTGCGCCCCGGCTTCGGTGCGGAAGCAGTGCGAGATCCCGGCCAGCCGGATCGGGAGTTCGGACTCGTCCACGATCTCGCCCGCCAGCGTGCCCGCGAGCGTGATCTCGGCCGTGGCGATGAGCGAGAGGTCGGTGTTCTCGACGGAGTAGATCTGGGTCTCCGGCCCGCGCGGGATGAAGCCGGTCCCGATGAGCATCTCGTCCCGGGCCAGATCCGGTGTAATGGTGGGGTGGTAACCGTGCCGCATCACGACATCCAGCGCGTAGCGTACCAGCCCCAGCTCCAGCAGGACCGCGTCGCCGCGCAGGAAGTAGAACTTGCTCCCCGCCACCTTCGCCCCGGCGTCGAAGTCTATGATCCCCAAAGCCTCGCCCAGCTCCACATGATCTCTGGGCTCGAAGCCGAACTCGGGGATCTCGCCCCAGCGCCGGACCTCCACGTTCTCACTCTCGTCCCGGCCGACCGGTGCGTCCGGATGGGTCATGTTTGGGATCTCCAGCTGTTCTGCGCGCAGCCGGCCCTCGACCTCCTGCAGCTCCCGCTCCAGCTCCGGGATCTTCTCCTTCAGGGCGCGCGACTCGGTTATGAGACGCTCGCGGTTTTCGGGGTCTCTCTCCCGGCCGACCTGCTTGGCCAGCCGGTTCTGCTGCTGCCGCAGCTCGTTCAGCTCCTGGTGCAGCGCCGAACGCCGCCCGGCCAGCTCGACCACGAGGTCCACGTCCGCCTCCACCCCGCGGTTACGACAGTTCTCTTTGACGGCCTCGGTGTTCTCCTGGATGAACTTGAGATCGAGCATAGGTCATCTCCCGGTCGGTAAGATCTGCGCCGTGCGTGGCACTCATCCTAGTCGCTCTACCGGGGCTTCGCCAGCTCCGCGAGCGCCCGGTTCTCCTCGCGGATGCGCACCGCCAGCAGGGCTGCGTTCAGCAGCGAGAAGAGCACCGCCGTCACCCACGCGCCGAAGAACGCCGGGACGGTGAAGATCTCAACCACCACCGCCGCGTAGTTGGGATGCGGGAAGTAGCGGTACGGTCCCCGGCGAACGAGCCTCGCCCCCGGTACGACCAGGATCCTGGTGTTCCACATCGGTCCTAAAGAGTATATGGCCCAGTAGCGCAGCCCCTGCGCGGCCAGAAACAGCCCGAGCCACACCGGCCAGAGGACCGAGGGCTGCGGACCGCGCACGAGTCCCTCCACGAGGATCGCCGCCAGCCACAAGACGTGCAGCGCGACGAGTAGCGGGTAGTGTCCCCTCCCCCGCTCCACCGCGCCCCGGGCTCTCGCCCAACGCTCGTTGCGGCGGGCGATCCACAGCTCGAAGAGGCGCTGAAGGGCGATGAGCGCCACCGTGGCGACGAGCAGCGTCAGCATCGGAACAGGACGTGCTCGGAGGAGAAGCCCGGCCCGAAGGCGGAGAGGGAACCGACCTCCGCGCTGCCGGCCGGGTAGCTCTCCAGAAACCTCTCCAGCACGAAGAGCACCGACACGCTGGACATGTTGCCGCAGCGGCGCAGGACCTCCCGCGGCGCGCCGAGCGTCCCGGGTTCGAGCCCCACGGCTTCCTCAAAGGCCGAAAGCACCTTCGCCCCGCCGGGGTGCACCACGAACCGCCGGAGCTCCTCGAAGCGCACGCCCGCGCGCTCGCAGGCCTCCTCCAGGTTCTCCCGTACCCGGTCGCGCACTATCCGGGGCACGCTTTTGGCGAAGCGCACCTTCAGCCCGGTCTCGATCAGATCCCAACCCATAACGTCCTCGGAGTCCGGCCAGGTGGTGCTGTAACTGTCCAGCACCTCCGGTCCCGCCCCACGACCCAGCAGCACGGCGGCCGCCCCATCGGCGAAGAGGCTCGCAGCGACGAGGTTGCTCTTGGAGAGGTCGCCCCGCTGGAAGGTGAGGCCGCAGAGCTCGACCGCCACGAGCAGCGCCAGCTCCTCCGGGTACGCCCGCACGTAGTCGGCGGCGCGGGCGAGCCCGGCCGCCCCGCCGGCACACCCGAGCCCCCAGATCGGGACGCGCTTCGTGTGCCGCGAGAATCCGAGCCGGAAGAGCAGGCGCGAGTCCAGCGAGGGCGTGGCGATGCCGGTAGTGGAGACGAAGAACACGGCCCCCACATCCCGCGGCTCCGCCCCCACCCGGTCCAGCGCCCGCCGGACCGCCTTCTCCGAGAGCTCCAGGGCGTTGCGCACGTAGAGCTCGTTCTTCTCCGGGAAGGAGTGCTCCTCCCCGAACCACTCCAGAGGGACACAGAAGTGCCGCCGCTCGATCATGGTGTTGTCGAACAGCGGCAGCAGCCGGTCGATGTCCCGGTGCGCCTCGGCGAAGAGCCGCCGGGCGAACTCCCGGGCCTCGTCCTGGCGAATCACGTGCGGCGGGAGAGCGCCGGCGGCCGCGAGGATGCCCGGGCCGGAGGCCATCGCTAACCGGACTCCTGCCGGACGCCGATCCCGTCCCGCTCCGGGGTCCGGCAGGTGTTGCGGAAGACGTACTGCGAGATGCGCCGGCGCTGGCGGCTCGTCCAGTCTATGCTCGGCCGCCGCTGCCTCCGCGGTACGTAGCCCAGCCGGTAGACGGCCATGAGCTCCAGATCGTCCGGCACCTCCAGAAGCTCCACGATCCTGCGCCAGTTCTCCGGGATCTCCATCGGGGTGGAGATGAACTGGATGCCCATGCCCAGAGCCCCCGTCGCGAGCCAGACGTTCTCCATCGCCGCCCCCATGCCGAAAACGGAGTAGAAGGCGGAGAGCTCGCCGGGCCGGTACTCTTGCCTGTCCAGCATCACGGCCAGCAAAAGCGGAGATCCGGCCACCAGCCTGCGGTTGTCCTCCGCCAGCGTCCCGGGCACGCCGAGGCGGTTCATCATCGCCTGCCCGGTCTCGGAGAAGATGTGCCGGGTAAACGGCTTTAGCACCTTCGGGAGCTGATCTATAAAGATTCCGTCCCGCTTCTCCTCCATCTCCTCCTCCGAGAAGCGGAAGTACGGGCGGTAGCGCTTCCAGAAGGTCCCCTCCTCCATCAGGCGGCGCATGCTCTCGCCGCTGATGTCCGCTATGCGCTCTATGATCTCGCGGTCGTCTATGAGGATGAAGCGCCAGGGCTGACTGTTGAAGTGCGAAGGAGCCATCGCAGCAACCTCGACCAGGAGGCGCTGGTGCTCCTCGCTCACCGGGTCCGGCAGGAACGGTCCGTTGGTCGTCCTCCTGTTCCGCATCGCCTCGAAGAGATCCAAGCTACAACCCCTCCCGGAGAGTCATCGCCAAGCCCAGCACATAGAACGCAAGGGCGCAGCCCGCCAGCCCCGCATGCCCCGCCGTCCCGGCCCGCACGCGCGGCAGCACGGCGAAGAGCGCGAGTACCGGCACCAGCGCCCAGCGGTAGGGCAGCTGCCAGAGAAAGCCGAAGAACACTGCGAGCGCCGCGAAGGCGAACACCAGGAAGAAGAGCGCGTGGTGCAGCCAGCGGAAGCGCTCGGTGTCCACCCAGCGGAGCTGCACGGCCACGCCCAAAGCGAAGTTGACCACAAACAACGCCACAGCCGCGTGGAAGAAGATCATAACATCTCCCCTTGCGCCATTACGAAAGGGTAGCACAAGATCTCAAGAAGGAGCTTATCAGTAATGTTAAGATTCACAGCGGCAAGTCGTTGCAGGAACCTCAGGTGGAGGAGAAGATGGAGAACGGCCGCCCGGCGGCTTACATCACCGGTATCGGGCTGGCGACCCCCATCGGGACGGGTCGCGAGAAGTTCTGGAGCTCGCTGCTCGCGAACGAGAGCGGTGTGGGCAGGATCTCGCTCTTCGATCCCGAGGGCTTCGAGGTGCAGATAGCCGCCGAGTGCACGGACTTCGATCCGAAGGAGTACATGGACCGCAAGCTCGTCCAGCGCACCGACCGCTTCACTCATCTGGCCTACGCCTCGGCGAAGCTCGCGCTAGAGGACGCGCAGGCGCTAGAAGAGCTGGAGAACAACCCGGAGCGGGTCGGGCTTGTAATGGGCACCGGCATCGGCGGCGTCATGAGCATGCACGACACCCAGGGCGTGATGGACCGCCGGGGCGTAAACCGAGTCAACCCCTTCTCGGTCACCAAGATCATGCCCAACGCCTCCGCCGCGCACCTTGGGATCCAGCTCAGCGTACAGGGGCCGTCCATGACCCCGGTTCTGGCATGCAGCTGCGGCACGGACACGATGGGCATGGGGCTGGATCTGATCCGGCGGGGCGATGCGGACGTGGTGATCTGCGGCGCGTCTGAGGCCACGATCACCCCCGTCATCGTGGCGGGGTTCATAACCATGCGCGCCATGAGCCGCCGCAACGACGACCCCGAGGGGGCCTGCCGCCCCTACGACAGAGATCACTCGGGATTCGTGATCGGGGAAGGCGCCGCCGTCCTCATCCTGGAGAGCGCCGAGTCCGTCCGGCGGCGCGGCGCGGAGCCTTACGCGAAGCTGACCGGCATCGGCCGTACCACCGACGCCTACAACGTCGCCGATCCGGACCCCAAGGGCCGGGGCATCCGGCGGGCCATGGAGCTCGCCGTCGAGTCGGCGGGGATAGCGCCGGAGAAGATCGGGTACATCAACCCCCACGGCACCGGGACGGTCGCCGGCGACGGCCCGGAGTCCTGGGCGATGCACGCCATCAATCCGGAGGCGAAGGTCTCGGCCACCAAGTCCACGCTCGGGCACTCGCTCGGCGCGGTCGGTGCTATAGAGACGGCCATCTGCGCCCTCGCGCTCAAGCACCGCACGATCCCGCCCATGCGCAACCTGACCGAGCTGGCCGAGGACTGCGCTCCGCTGGACTACGTAGTGGATGAACCGCGCGAGGCTCCGGATCTCGAGGCCGCGCTCTGCGGCAACCTCGGGGTGGGCGGCCACAACGTGGCGGCCGTGCTGGAGCGCGCCTAGCGGCATGCGGGCGGGCATCCTACTCTTCGACGGATTCGACGAGCTCGACGCCATCGGCCCCTACGAGGTCCTTCAGAACGCCGCCCGTTTCGGCGCGGACCTGGAGGTCCGGCTCGTGACGCTGCACCCGCAGGAGGAGGTGGTCGCCTCCCACGGCCTGCGCGTGCGGCCGGACGGTGTGCTGGAGGACGGCGTAGACCTTCTCATCGTCCCCGGGGGCGGCTGGAGCACGCGGGCCGAGCGGAGTGTGCGCGCGGAGGCGGAGCGGGGCGAGCTGCCGGAAGCCATCGCCAAGCGCCACAGCGCCGGGGCAACCGTGGCGGCGGTCTGTACCGGGGCGATGCTGCTCTCAGCGGCGGGCATAACCGCTGGTCTGCCGGCGGTCACCCACCGCAGCGCGGTGGAGGACCTGAGCCGCAGTGGGGCCGAGGTGATCGAGGCCGCCCGCGTCGTGGACGCCGGAGACGTTCTCACCGCGGGCGGAGTAACGTCCGGGCTAGACCTGGCGCTCTACATCGTGGAGCGCGAGTGGAGCGCGCAGCTGGCGAATAGAATAGAGCGGGAGATGGAATACGAGCGTCGCGGCGAGGTCTACCGCCAGGAGGGACATGAGCAGAGCTGAAGAGAACCTGAAGCGGCTTGAGGAGATCGTCGGCCGGTACGAGAGCGCGCTGGTAGCCTTCAGCGGAGGGGTGGACTCCTCGCTGGCGCTGGCCGCCGCCGTTCGTACCCTAGGCCCGGAGAGAGTCCTGGCCGTCACCTCCGACAACGAAACATACCTGCCCTCGGAGCTGGAGCCCGCCCGCGAGTTCGCGGAGTCCCTGGGCGTCGAGCACCTGATCGTGGAGACCCGCGAGCTGGATAACCCCGACTACGCCAGAAACCCCGCAAACCGCTGCTACTTCTGCAAGAGCACGCTCTACTCGGACCTGGCGCGGCTGGCCGCCGAGCGCGGCTACGCCTGCGTGATAGACGGTGCGAACGCCGACGACGAGGGCGACTACCGGCCCGGCCGCCAAGCCGCCCGGGAACTGGGGGTCGTCTCGCCCCTCTCGGAAGCGGGACTGAGCAAGGAGGAGGTTCGGGAGCTCGCGCGCCATCTGGGGCTCCCGACGTGGGACAAGCCGGCTCTGGCGTGCCTCTCCAGCCGGTTCCCGTACGGGCAAAAGATCACGCCGGAGAAGCTGCAACAGGTCGCCCGGGCGGAGGAATACCTGCGCTCGCGCGGCTTCCGGCAGGTGCGGGTGCGGCACCACGGCGAGATCGCGCGCCTGGAAGTCGGAGATGACGAGCTGGAACGGGCGTTCGCCGAGCGGAAGGAGATAGTCGCCGGGCTCCGGGACGCGGGCTTCCTGTATGTGGCGCTGGACCTCGCCGGCTACCGCAGCGGCAGCCTCAACGCGGCGCTGAAGAAGCGGGGCAAGCGGACGCTGCCCGTGCTGGGATAGCCGGTGGAGATCCCGGACGGCCTGCTGCTGGGCATTACCCTCGCCGTGATGGCCCTCGGGGTACTGGGGAGCATCCTGCCGGTCTTCCCCGGCGGGCCGGTCATCTTCATCGCGGCCCTGGTCTACGGTTACCTCACGGGCTTCGAGCAGGTCGGAGCGGTAGCGCTGACGATCATCGGCGGGCTCACCCTGCTCTCCTTCGCCGCCGACCTCTGGGGCACAGCGTACGGCACGCGCCGGGGCGGAGCGAGCTGGGCCGGCACGCTGGGCGGCACGGTCGGGGGCATCGTCGGCACGGTGGCCGGCTTCCTCTTCCTCGGCATCGGCGCGATAGCCGGCCTGCTGCTGGGCACGCTCGCCGGGATCTTCATCGGGGAGCACCTGCGGCGGGAGAGGCTCCGGGAGGGTTCGGAGGAGAACCCGCTGGACCCGCGGGAGCGGTGGCGGAGGACCCGGCGGGCGGCGGGCGGAGCCTTCGCCGGGTGGCTCATCTCGCTCGCCGCCAAGTTCGCGCTCGCGCTCGCCAGCGTGGCCGTGTTCGTGTTGACGCTCGCCTTTTAGAACGGCGCGCCGGCACAGCCGGCAGCTACTCTTCGCGCTCCTCGCGCAGGAAGTTCTCCAGCTCGGCGGCGAGCTGGTCGCCGGTAGGCAGTTCTATGCCGCCCTGCTCCACCTGCGAGTCGTAGCGCTCTTCCAGCATCTGCACGTAGGAGACGAGGTTCTCGTCCTGTGCCACCACGGCCGAGACCTGCCGCTCGTACTCCCGGGCGCTCTTCTGCAGGGCTGCCGTGTCCACGCGGATGTCCAGCAACTTCGAGAGCGCCCCCAGCAGGGCGAGCGCGGCGGGCGAGCTGGGCATCGAGGGCAGGTAGTGCGGCACCGAGGCCCAGAAGCTGACCGAGGGGAGTCCGGCGTCCGCGCAGTGGCGGTGCAGGACACCCACGATGCCGGTCGGCCCCTCGTAGCGGGACGAGGAGAGGCCGAGCTTCCGGATCAGCTCCGGGTCCTGAGAGTTGGCCGCGACCGAGACGGGCCGGGAGTGCGGCACGTCGGCCAGCAGCGCTCCGAGGGTTACCACCAGCTCCACGTCCAGCTTCCGGGCGAGACGGGTTACCGCCTCGCAGAAGACACGCCAGCGGAGGTTCGGCTCCGGGCCGGAGAGCAGAACCAGTTCCCGATCCCCGGAGGCGGCCAGGAAGTAGTTCTCCGGCCACTCCACCTGCCTGGTGTAGCCGTCCACCAGCCGCACCTGCGGCCGCGTGGCCTGGAAGTCGAAGAACTCCTCTGGGTCGAAGGCCGCAAACCTGCGGGCGTCCCACTGCTCGGTTATCGTTCCGGTGGCGAGGGTGGCAGCTTCCGCCGCGTCGTTCCAGCCCTGAAAGGCGGCGACGAGCACGGGCCGCTCCAGCTCCGGCGTCCACTCCAGCTTTATGTACCCGTTGTCGTTCATGCTTCTAGGTTATCATGCCGGGGAATCCCCCAGATACCCGGATATATAATCTGGTCCATGCGCAGGAGGCTGCGGAAGCTGCACTCGGCACATACCGAGAGGCTCTACCGCCACCCGCCGCACGAGGTGCTCCGGGCGGCGGAGAAGGCGGTGCGGGAGCTTCCCCGCTGGTCCCTGCAGGTCTCGGGCGCCGGCGGGATCCGGGCTACCCGCAGGACGCGCGTCTTCCGCTTCGTGGACGAGGTCCGGATCCGGGTAGAGGAGCATCCGGCGGGGAGCTACCTTACGGCCGGGAGCGAGTCGCGGGTGGGTTTCTGGGACCTGGGCCAGAACCGCCGCAACCTGCGGGAGCTGCTGCGACGCCTGGACCGGGAGCTGCCATGACCCCCTAGGCCCTCCGGGCGAAGATGAGGTGTGCCTCCCCCGCCGGGGCCTGCGCAAGCTCGAAGCCCTCGAAGCCGGCCTCCTCCAGCCAGCTCCGGTACTCTTCCGCCGAGTACGTGCCGCCGGACCGTGTGTGCACGAGCATGTTCACCGCGAACATAGCCGCCCCCCGGCTCACCCCGCGCACGAAGTCCCGGATGCAGATCACGCCGCCCGGCACGAGCACCCCCCGGACCCGCCGGAAGAGCGCCCGGTTCTCCGCCGGTCCGTAGATGTGGGAGACGTTCCCCAGGTAGGCGGCCTCGAACGGCCCTTCGGGCAGGGACTCGTTGAAGTCCCCGCCCGCACCCCGCACCCCGGCGGCCTCCAGGTACTCGCGCATCAACTCCACGACCTCCGGGAGATCCAGCACCGTCACCTCCGCACCCCGGCGGGCGAAAGCCTCCGCATACGTCCCCGGCCCGCCACCGACGTCGAGTATCCGGGGGTTCTCCGGCAGCCGGGAGCAGAGCTCCCATGCAACCGCCCCGGCCCCCTCCTTAGCCCTCCGGCGCATGGCGAAGATGAAAGCGTCCAGGTCTTCTTCCTCCCGCGCGGCGTTGTCCCGCACGGGCTCGCCGCTGCGCAGAACCTCCGGCATGCGGCTCCAGTTCCGGATCATACCGAAGCGGTGCACCACGCTCCCGCCGGCGTATTCCGGGTGCCGGCGGTCCAGGAGCGGCCCCCGGTGCTCCTCGCGCAGCCGGAACCGCCCCTCTTCCTCGTCCAGGATCTCCATCTCGGCCAGCGCCCCGAGGAGCGTGCGCACCGCCCGGACGTCCATCCCGAGCGCGCCCGCGACCTCCTCCGGGGCCCGGGGCTCTCCGGAGAGAGCCTCCAGCACCCCCTCCTGCCGGGCGCAGCCGAGCACTACGGCCTCCTGCCAGCCGAGCTCCGCATAGTCCATGGGCGGGATTGTATACCCGGGCCACCGGGCGGGCTAGAAGAGGATCTCCAGAGCTCCCACCACCTCGCCGCTGCGGTTGGTTATACCGGGTGAGAGGGCTCCGGTACGGGGCAGCTTCACGCCCATCTCCGCGAGCGCCGCGGCGGCCGCCGGACCCGCGGCCCGCCCCGCGCCGTCGGAGACCTTGACCGCCAGCCCCCATCCCTCCGGGCTTCCGACCGCGAGCACGCCCTCCGCCCCACCCTTGGAGATGAGATCGGCAGCCCGCATGACCTCCGTATCCAGCCGGCCGGTCCCGGCGACCATGAACGGATGGGCCCGCATCGCCGCGCGCACCCGCGCAGCGGCCTCCGCGAGATCTTCCGGCAGCCCATTCCCGGTCGCCAGTCTGGCGAACCCGGCGGCCAGTCCTCTCAGGGGCAAGGCGAAGACCGGGACGCCGCAGCCGTCCACGCCGATCCGGACCTCTTCCGGCTTTGCGCCGCAGCAGCGGGCCACGGTCCTCAGCACGAGGCGCTGCAGGGGATGGTCCGGGCTGCGGTAGCTTCCCACGTCCCAGCCGTTGTGCACGCAGGCCAGCAGCATCCCGGCGTGCTTGCCGGAGCAATTGTCGTGGACGGCGGAGGGCTCCCCGCCGGAGCGGAACAGATCCCGCGCAGAGGGAGCGTGCAGCGGCGGGTGGCCGCCGCACCGGAGGTGCCGCTCGCTCAGCCCGGCCTTCTTGAGGATGGAGCGCACGGCGGCAACATGCCGCGGCTCGCCGCCGTGCGAGGCGCAGGTGACGGCCAGCTCCTCGCCGGTGAGGGCGTACGCGCCGGCCGCGCCGGTGAAGACGGTGGGGAGGGCCTGTATCGGCTTGGCCGCAGAGCGGAGACAGACGTAGCCGTCCGGATCTCCGGCAAAGCGCAGCACCTCTCCTGCCGCATCCGCGACGACCAGCCGCCCGCGGTGGACGCTCTCGAGGATCTCGCCGCGCCGGACCGCGGCGAGCGGCACGTCCTCCGGCGGCTTCAACGCCGCTCCCCGGCCAGCTCTATGATCCTGAGCGAGCAGAGATCGGCCGCGACCCGCATCCGGGCCATCGCCGGCGCGAAGTCCCCGGCCCGGTAGAACTCGCGCGCCTCGGCCAGAAGCTCCCGGACCTTCCCCAGTGTCTCCTCCTCGGCGCCGCCGGGCAGCGTCTCGCCGGCGCAGGCCTGCGCCATCCCGAGCGTCCGGTGCGCGCGCCCCGAGGAGGCCCACATGGAGATGATGGCCATGTCGAGGTAGCGGCACAGCCGCAGCAGATGTCCGGTCCTGAGCCGGGCGGAGACCCCGCTCACCCGAGCCACCTCCCGATGTTCCCGCAGAGCACGCCGGAGATCTCCGCGTCCGAGAGCCCGGCGGCCCGGGCCGCCGCGAGCGTCGAGTGCAGCGTCGAGGGGAGGTCGCCGTAGGGTATGTCCGAGCCGTAGCAGACCTTCTCCGGGGAGATCACGTTAAAAAGAACGTACAGGTCGTGGGCGCTGACAACGGATGTCTCGAAGATCACGCTCGGCACATCCCCGAAAGCCCGCGCGGCCTCGACCAGCTCGACCATCGCCGCATGTCCGATGATGAGCCGCAGGTCCGGCGCGCGCTCGAAGGCACGCCGGAGCGGCTCTACGACCCGTTCCATCGCGAATCCGGCATGTATGAGGACCGGCAGCTGCGCCTCTGCCGCCAGCTCGAAGAGGCGCAGCACCGGAGGGTCGTCCAGCTCGAAGTCCTGAGAGACCGGGTGCAGCTTGAGCCCGGCGAAGCCCCGCTCCACGCAGCGCTCGAACTCCTTCTCGTACGGGTAGTGCGGGTTCAGGCGGAAGAAGGGCACGAAGAACTCCGGGTGCCTCTCGTAGGCGTCCCAGACGACGTCGTTGGGTTCGGAGAAGTCTTCTCTGGCGTTCGGGTCGTTGAGCGGGAAGACGATGCTGCGCTCCACCCCGGCCGCCCGCATCCGGCTCCGCATCCCGTCGGCGGTCATCCGCCGCCCGTCCACATCCACCCCGATGTGGGCGTGGGCGTCGAAGATCCGGGTACCAGCCGGGATTTGGGAGCGAGTCCACTCCCAGATCCCGGCCATCGCGCCCGAGGTGAGCACCTCCACGCTCTGCTCCGCCTCTGTAGCCAACCTCATCCCCTCTCTTCTTCCACGAACCTGCGGGCATGGTAACCCGGCAGACGTCCTGCTGCTAAACTTCTAAGGCATGAATTCTATCCGGAAGCTGGCGGCAGGGTTCTTGGAGCGTCTAATCCGGCTGGCTCTGCGGCCCACCCTGCCGCAGACGAGCGGCGAGCTGCGCCTCGACGGCCTGGAGGGCGAGGTGGAGGTGCTGCGCGACCGCTGGGGGGTGCCCCAGATCTTCGCCGGCAACGAACGGGACCTCTTCTTCGCCCAGGGCTACGTCCACGCCCAGGACCGGCTCTTCCAGATGGAGATCCAGCGCCGCACCGGCATGGGACGCCTGGCCGAGCTGCTGGGAGAGGATGTCCTGGAGTTCGACCTTCTCTTCCGCACCCTGAACCTGCCCGGTATCGCCCACGCTGCGGTGGATCGCGCCTCGCGGGAGATCCTGGAGATCCTGCACTCCTACACCGCCGGGATCAACGCCTACCTGAAGACCGGCCCCCTGCCGCCCGAGCTCCGGCTCCTGCGCCACGAGCCCGAGCCGTGGGCCCCGCCGGACGTGGCGGCGTGGTCGCTGGTCATGGCCTGGGGTCTCTCCACCAACTGGTACTCCGAGATGTTGCGCTCCCCGGGTGCGGCCGTCCCGGAGTCCCGCTCCTCCTGGAGCGGCCCGCAGACCGTACCCGGCGGCGGGTCCAACAACTGGGCCGTGGCCCCCTCACGTAGCGCGAGCGACAGCGCCCTGCTCGCCAGCGACCCGCACCTGCGTCTCGGAATCCCCGGCTTCTGGTACGAGCTCGGGCTCTACGCCGGTCGCTACCGGGTGGTCGGAGCTACGCTCCCGGGCGCTCCGGGCGTGCTCATCGGCCACAACCGGGAGATAGCCTGGGGTGTGACGGCGGCCCTCACCGACGTGCAGGACCTGTACATCGAGCGCTTCCACCCGGACGATCCCGTTCTCTACAGCTTCCGGGGCGAGTGGCGCAAGGCCGAGGTGCGCCAGGAAGAGGTAAAGGTGCGCGGCCGCCGGGAGCCGGTCTCCCATCGGGTGCGCACCACGGTCCACGGACCCGTCATCACGGACGTAACCGGGGGCGGAGAGGAGCTGGCACTGCGCTGGGCGACGCCGGAGCCGGACCGGATGCTGGAATCCGTCCTGGCCCTGAACCGGGCCGGGAGCTGGCGCGAGTTCCTGCACGCCCTCCGGCACTGGAGCGTGCCGGGTCAGAACTTCGTATACGCCGACCGGCGGGGCAACATCGGGTACGCCCTGGCGGGTCCGGTGCCGAAGCGCTCCGGGCACCTCGGTGACCGCCCCGTTCCGGGCTCCGGCGGCCGCTGCGAGTGGGAGGGCTACGTGCCCTTCGACCGGCTGCCGAAGGTCCTGAACCCCGGCTCCGGGCACGTCTCGTCGGCCAACAACCCTCCGTACCCCGGCAACCACCCGGACTACATCCCCGGGGAGTACGACCCCGGCTACCGCGCCCGCCGCATCCGGCGGCTGCTGGAGGGTACCGATCGGCACACGCTGGAGAGCTTCCGCCGCATGCAAGCCGACCTCTACTCCGAACCGGCGCACCGCCTGGCCGGGATGCTGGCGCGGATCGAGCCTGCGGAGGACGTCCCGCCGGCCCTCATGCGGGAGCTCGAGAGCTGGGACGGGCACCTCACCGCCGGCAGCCGCGCCGGAGCCGTCGCCGGTCTGGCACTGCAGCGGCTGATCCACCGCGCCGGGTCCGGGCTCGCCGCAAGGCCGGTCCGGCTCATAGACCCGGCGGTAAGGAACCTCCTGCTGGCCCGCACCGCGCCTCAGGCTCTCAGAGAACTGAAAGAGCGCCCGGACGCAAACGAAGCACTGCGCGAGCTCCTCTCGGACACCGTCTCCGAGCTGCGCCAGCGGCTGGGCGCAGACCCCGGCCGCTGGCGCTGGGGCGCGCTGCACCGGGCGGACTTCCCCCATACTTTGGGCGTGGTGAAGCCCCTCGGAAGCCTCTTGAACCGGACGGGATATCCGGTGGGCGGCGACGCCTTCACCCTCTGGCAGGCAGCCTCCGTGCCGGAGGGAGACCACTACGCGGTGACCACCGCTCCCACCTACCGCCAGCTCATAGACACCGGCGACTGGGAGAACTCCCGCAGCCTGGTCGTCCCGGGCCAGTCGGGCAACGTGGCTAGCCCGCACTACGACGACGCGCTCCCCTTCTGGCTCACCGCCCGCTACCGGCCGATGGTCTTCGAGCGGAGGATGGCAGAGCTCGCAACCCGCGAACGCCTGGTGCTCAAACCCGGAGAGCGGGCTACCCCTCCCCTCTCCGCTCCAGCCTCCAGGGATCCTTCGGGGTGACGACCACGATCTTGCACGGCGCGTAGGAGATGAGCTTGTGCGTCGTGGAGCCGAGCCGGAAACGACTGGAGAGGCCACCACCCCGGCGCCCGAGCACCGCGAAATCGTAGCCGACCTCCTCTATGTCCCATAGCAGCGCGTCCGCAGGATTGCCCTCCAGAACCCGCCCGTCGACGACCTCCACCCCCTCGGACTCGGCCCACTTCACGTCGCGCTCGACCAGCCGGGCGAGCATCTCGCGCTGCTGTTCGTAGGCCGCCCGCATCGCGCCCCGGGCGGCGTCCGGCACTCCCTGAGCGACGGCCAACAAATGCAGCTCCTTATCGAACGCGCGGGCGAGCTGTATCGCCCGGCCTACCGCCTTCTCGGCCGCCTCCGAGCCGTCGGTGGCCACGAGCATGCGCCGCAGATTGGACCGTGTATCCTCCTCCCGCGGCACCACGACCACCGCACACGGCGCATATGCCACCACCTTGTGCGTCGTGGAGCCGAGCCGGAAACGCATGGGAAGCCCCTTCCCCCGCCGCCCGAGCACGATGTAGTCGTAGCCGACCCGCTCGGCCCGGTCCACGATCGCCTCCGCCGGACTGCCCTGCAGCACCACCGAGTCCTCAACCTCGGCCCCGTGCTCCGCAGCCTCGGCGGCGGCCTCGGCCAGCATCTCCTCCAGCCCCTCCTGATAGGCCCCCATATCGCCCAGAATCCCGCCGACGCTGATATCCGGGATGAATGGCATCTCGGCCACGGAGACCAGATGCAGCCTCATCCCCAGCGCCCGCGCGCTCTGCGCAGCACGCACCAGCGCCTTCCCGGCCGCCTCCGAACCGTCCACCGCAACCAGTATCCGACCGAAATACGCCACCTCAAAAACCCTCAGCCCGCAGCCGGAATCCGCGCCCGGGCCGAATCATTCTACAGCACAAAGCCCGGCATCCGAAGCGAATGCCGGGCCCGGAGAGAGGCCGGAAACCGACCTCAGGCCAGCCCCTCGGCCTTGTACTCGCGCAGGAAGCCCTCGAAGAGCCGCCGGTGACCCTGCTCGTCGTGCAGGATCTCGATAACCATGTCCTGCGTCACCCAGTCGATGCCGTCGGTGACCTCGATGATCTTGTTGTAGTGCTCTATGGCCGCCGTCTCGGCCTCGATGACGCCCTTGATCACGTGCACCACGTCGGTCTGCTCCTCGGGCGGCTGCAGGAAGCGCTGCTCCGCGGCGAACTCCATCGATCCGGGCACCACGCCGTAGAGCTCCTTGATCCGCCGCGCAAACTGCTGGGCGTGCCCCAGCTCCTCCTGTATGTCCTCCTCCAGCGACTCGATGATCTCCTGCGCCCGAACCCCATCCGGATTGACCGAGTTCGTGATGTAGTTCATCACGGTCTCGATCTCCATCCAGTAGGCCTTCTTCAGAAGCTCGATGATCTCCTCGCGCTTCGCCGCGTTCTCCTCGGCGAGTATGTCCTGCGTGCCCCTCGTCTCCATGTCGGAACCTCCTTCTCACCAGATCCGCTTCCTACTCCTGCATCCTTGCTCTTTACCCGCAGAGTCCTTCTCTTAAACAGGATCAAGAACTAATCTTATTCTACACGACTCTCTTCCGGGCGGGTCTGCGGGACCAGAGGGTGGCGGCCAGGGAGCCGGAGATATTGTGCCAGACGGAGAAGATGGCGGCGGGCAGGGCGGCGAGCGGGGTGAAGTAGGTTGTGGCGAGGGCGGCGCCGAGTCCTGAGTTCTGCATTCCCACCTCGATAGCGATGGCGCGGCGGCGCGCTTCGTCCAGGCCGAGGAGGAGGGCGGTGAGGTATCCCAGCAGGAGTCCGAAGAGGTTGTGGAGTGCAACGGCGGTGAACAGTACGGCTCCGGCGGTGGCGATGGTGTCTACGTTCAGGCCGATGATGGCGGCTATGATTGCCACTATGGCGACGACCGAGATGAGGGGCACGACCCGGACGCTGCGCTGCACGGCCTGCGGGAAGAAGCTTCGCAGCAGGACGCCGAGTGTGACGGGTACGATGATCACCTGCACTATTGAGAGGAACATGGCCAGGGGGTCCACCGGCAGCCATTGTCCGGCGAGCAGCAGCGTTATGAGGGGGGTGGCTACGGGGGCGAGCAGGGTGGAGATGGAGGTCATCGTCACCGAGAGCGGCACATCGCCGCGGGAGAGGTAGACGATCACGTTCGAGGCCGTTCCGCCCGGGCAGGCACCGACCAGTACCAGTCCGGCGGCGAGTTCGGGCGGCAGCCGCAGCAGCACGGCGATGACGAATGCGGCGGTCGGCATGATGACGTACTGAGCGGCGACGCCGATAGCTATGGGGCGGGGTCTGGAGAGCGCCATCTTGAAGTCTACCGGCTCCAGGGTCAGTCCCATCCCGAACATCACCACGCCGAGCAGGAGGGTTATGTAGGGAGCGATCCAGGTAAACCCGTCCGGGAAGAGGTAGGCGATCCCGGAGCAGAGCAGGACCCAGAGGGCGAAGTATCGCCCGGCCAGCCGGCTGAGCGCTTCCAGACGGCGCACGCGGGGTTATCCGCCTTCGTCGCCCCAGCCGCTGCCGTCGCTTCTTCTGGAAGATCTGAGGGCGTAGATGATGAAGAAGATCAGCCCCCCCCACAGCCCCCCGGCCCCGATGAAGAACATCACCCACGCGCTCGTGCTCAACCTCTCTCCTCCTCAGCCGGTCGTCTCAGTGCCGCGCCATCTGGGCATGGACAGTACGAAGCCTATTATCACGGCTCCCAAGGCGACGCCGCCGCCCAGCGTCAGGAGCGCGCTCACCGGGTAGTCGCCGTAGGCCGCCGAGAGCTCCTCGTAGATATTGTAGGCCGTGGCGGCTCCCAGGATCAGCGGGGTTATGAAGCGGAGCGAGATCGTCCACCACGCGCCGACGTACACGTCGGAGACGCGGTTTATATGATCTCTCAGGCGCGGCAGTTCGCGGGCGATCCAGCCGACCAGGAGGACCTGAACCAGCCCGGAGAGCACCAGCCCGTAGTTGTTTATGAAGTGGTCCACGATATCCAGGAAGCCGATGCCGCCGCCGGTGGTGTAGATCAGGCTCACCAGGAACGCCGCCCCGCAGACCAGGTTGACCGCCCCGGTGCGGCTCAGGCCGAACTTGTCCCGCACGCCGGAGATGATGGCCTCCAGGATCGAGATGGCCGATGTAAAGCCGGCGAAGACCAGCGAGCCGTAGAAGAGCACCCCGAAGAGCGAGTTCAGAGCCGGGAACTGGTTGATGATGCTCGGAAACGCGATGAACGCCAGCCCGATACCGCTGGTGGCCACCTCGTCCACCGCCACGTTCTGCTGCACGGCCAGGAAGCCGAGCACGGCGAAGACGCCCAGCGCGGCCAGGAACTCGAAGCTGCAGTTGGAGAGCGCGGCGATGAACCCGTTGTTGGAGAGATCGGTGCGGCGCGGCAGGTAGCTGGAGTAGGCGATCATGATCGCGAACGCGATGCTCAGGGTGAAGAAGACCTGCCCGTAGGCCGCTATCCAGACCGTCCCGTCCAGCAGCGCCGAGAAGTCCGGGGTCAGGAGCACGTTCAGCCCCTCGGCGGCGCCGGGCAGGGTGACGCCCCGGATCACGATGGCGATCAGCATGATGACCAGCACCGGCATCAGGATCCTGCTCGCGAGCTCGATCCCTCGCCGTACGCCGCGCAGGAGAACGAAGTAGACCGCGGCCCACATGATGAGCACCGGGACGAGCACGCTGAGCTGGATGCCGCCCAGCGACCAGAACTCCTCCCCGACGCCCAGGTAGCTCTCGAAGAAGAACGCGTCCGTATCTTCGCCCCACTGGGTGCCGATGGCGAAGTAGGTGTAGCTGAGCGCCCAGCCCAGGATGACCATGTAGTAGGTGGCGATCACGAACGAGACCGCCAGCTGCCACCAGCCGAGCCACTCCCAGCGCTCTCTTATGCTGCGATACGCCTTCGGCCCCGAGCCGCGGGTGCTGTGCCCGAGGGCGTACTCCAGGATCAGGATCGGGATTCCGGCCGTGGCCAGAGCGATGAAGTAGGGGATGAGGAAGGCCCCGCCGCCGTTCTCATAGGCCACGTACGGGTAGCGCCAGATGTTCCCGAGCCCGATCGCGGAGCCGATCGCGGCCAGGAGGAATCCTACCCGGGTTCCCCACTGCTCCCGTGCCTGCTCCATCTCTTCCCCTCTCTAGCCTGAATCCGCAGCCCTCTCTCGCGGTGCGTTCAGGGCTCGGGGTATTTTCGCCGCACCGGAACCCACGGTCAAGCCGGGAGCGCCGGTCAGGCGGCGGGGATCTCGGTTCGCGGCCGGAAGCGCCGGACGTACTCGCGGTATTCGCGCACCTCCCTCTCGATCCGCTCTCCGTCCCAGTCGAGATATCTCCCGGCGATCTCCGCGGCCGCGCGGTCCACGCCCAGCCCCACGTGCGAGTCGTAGCCGGCCATCGAACGTCGCATCATGAAGTCCGTGAGCGAGCTGGCCAGCTCGCTCAGGAAGGCGAAGAGGACCTCCGCCCCGATGACGTCGGAGTCGGGGGCCAGCGGCATCCGCAGATCCGGCTCCCCCTCGGAGAGGGCGAGCACCTCCGGGGCGCGCACGCCGTAGATCCGCAGCAGCCGGGAGGCCAGAGACTCACCGAGACCACTGCCGGCCTTGAAGTCCGCGGCGAAACCCTCGAAATCTTCGCCGCCCCCGGGCAGGGGAACGTCCTGCGTGCGGCAGCCGGGATCGGGGCGTCCGAGCTTCTTGAGCACCATATCTACCGTCTCCCGGGCGAGGTTGCGGTAGGTGGTAATCTTGCCGCCCACGATCGAGATCAGCCCCTCCAGCTCCGGGGCGTAGTCGCGGATGATGTGGCTGCGGGTGATCTGTCCGGCGGACTTCCCGGGCTCGTAGGGCAGCGGCCGCACCCCGGCGTAGGCGTAGAGGACGTCCCCGCGCGCAAGGCCGGCCGCGGGTATGACCCGGTTCGTCTCCCCGATGAGGTAGTCTATCTCTTCGTCGCCGGCGACCACGTGGTCGAGATCTCCCTCGTAGTGGATGTCGGTGGTACCGATGAGGTACCGCCCGTTCCAGGGCACGATGAAGTACGGCCTGCCGTCGGTGGCCCGGACGTAGATGGCCTCTCTGGGAGCTCCGGGGAAAGCCTCGACCACGATGTGGCTCCCCTTCGTACCTCCGATGAGGCGCGGCGAGGGCCGGTCCAGCCCCAGCAGCACCTCATCTACCCACGGCCCGGCCACGTTCACCACGACCGGAGCCCGGGCGGTGTGCCGACCGCCGCTAAGGACATCTACAAACTCGACGCCCCTTATCCGGTCGCCCTCGCGCAAAAACCCGTCCACACGGGCGTACGGGATGACCACAGCCCCGTGCTCCCGGGCGGAGACGGCGTTCTCGACCGTCAGCCGTTCCGGAAACTCCACCTGGGCATCGAAGTAGCGGGCGGCGCCCCGGAGGCCCTCCGGATTGACGCCGGGCATGTACGCCAGCGCCTCCTCCCGACCGAACATCCGGTGGCTCTCGAGGCTCTTGTCGTAAGAGAGGATGTCGTAGGCGATCATCCCGAGCCTGACCAGAAGCAGGTTGTGCCTCTGAAGCAGGGAGGCAGGCCCGTATTCGAAGGCGATGGACGGCCCCCACCGGTCTCCCTCGTAGACCGGGATAAAGAACGGCAGCGGATGAACCAGGTGCGGAGCCACGCGCAGCAGGATCTCCCTCTCTTTAAGCGACTCGCGCACCAGGGAGACCTCGAAGTACTCCAGATAGCGCAGGCCGCCGTGGATCAGCCGCGTGGACCACATCGTGGTGCCGCTGGAGACGTCGCCCTTATCCAGCAGCAGGGTCTTGAGGCCGCGCATGGCCGCGTCTCGCGCTATCCCCGCGCCGTTGATGCCCGCACCCACGACGATGAGATCGAACCCGTAACCTTCTATCCCCTGCGGAATCTGCCTGCTCATACCTGAACGCGCCTTTCTAGTGCAGTTTCGACTCGGTCCTCGCCTCGGCTGCGGCCTCGATGCACTCCTCAACACTGGAGCCCGCCGAAGCCGCAACCCCGGCGGAGAACGCCCCTTCCACGAAGGGCGCGTCCACCAGGTGCACCCGCCCGCGCAGCTCCGGCTTAAGCTCCTCCCGCACGGCCTCAGCCGACATGACGGCGCTGCCGAGGTCCATGAACACCAGCACGTCTTCTCCCCCGGAATCCTCAAGGACACGCCGGATCTCGTCCGGATCGGTGCCCAGACCGCCCTCGGGGTCCCCGCCGATGGCGGAGATCTTCAGCTCCTCGCCCGCCATCTGGCGCACGAGCTCCGCGGTGCCCTCGGCGATCTTGCGGCTGTGCGAGACGAGCACCAAGCTCACCAAACTATCCCTCCAGCCCCCGCACCGCAGCGTCCAGCAGGAGATAGGTGGAGGTAGCTCCGGGGTCCTGATGCCCGATAGAGCGCTTGCCCAAGTAGCTGGCACGGCCCTTCTTCGCCTCCATCTCCACGGTCGCTTCCGCTCCCTTCCGGGCCGCCTCCGCGGCGCTCCGCAGCACCTCCTCGGGGCTCCCGCCGCCGTCTGCTGCCTCGCGGGCGGCCCTCACGGCCGGGGCGAGCGCATCCACGATGGTCTTCTGCCCCTCCTCCGCCCGCCCGCGCTGCTTGATCCCCTCCAGCGCGGCCTCCAAGGCCGCGGCAAGGTCCGCGGCCGAGAGCTCGCCCTTTCCCCCCAATACGCCCGCCGCGCGCAGGAAGGCCGTACCGTAGAGCGGCCCGGCCGCGCCGCCGACCTTGCTGATGAGCGCCATGGAGACCGCCTTCAGGACATCCGCGGGCGTGTCCGGGTCCGCACCGTTCAGGCGCTCCAGCGCGGCCTGGAACCCCCGGTGCATGTTCGTGCCGTGGTCGGCATCCCCGATGGCCGCATCGAGCTGCGTCAGATACCGGCGGTGCTCCTCCATCGCCGCGGCCATGTGCCTCACAATCTCGAGTGTGCTCTGTGTGGCGCTCAAGTCTCTCCTCCGCTCGCGCAGAATACCTGCCGGAAGGCCCGTGCCGGCCTTCCGGCAACCGTTATACCACCCTCTCCGGCGACCTAACTCCCGATCAGAAGCTCGAAGAGCACGGCTCCGATCACACCTCCGACCAGCGGCGCGACGACCGGGATCCAGGAGTATCCCCAGTCCGATCCGCCCTTGCCGGGTATCGGGAGTATGGCGTGGGCGATGCGCGGCCCCAGATCCCGCGCCGGATTGATGGCGTACCCCGTGGGCCCGCCGAGCGAGAGCCCGATCACGAGCACCAGCAGCCCTACGAGCAGCGGCGCGATGCCCGTGGCGAACACGACCGAGAGGTCCACGTCCGCGGCGGTCTCGATCTCGGTGGCGTTGGCGCTTATGCCGAGCACGCCGAAGAGCAGCATGGCCGTGCCGATGACCTCGGCCACGAAGTTGGTGACCGGGTTGCGAATGGCCGGACCGGTAGAGAAGACGGCCAGCTTCAGATCCGGGTCCTCGGTCTCCCTCCAGTGCGGCAGGTAGTGCAGGAAGACCAGCACGGCCCCGGTGAAAGCGCCGAGCATCTGGGCGATCCAGTAGCCCGGCACCAGCGCCCAGTCGTGCGCGCCCACCGACGCCAGCCCGAGCGTGACCGCCGGGTTGATGTGCGCCCCCGAGATGCGCCCGACGGTGTAGACGGCGATGGCGACCGCCATTCCCCACCCGAAGGTTATGACGATCCAGCCCGCGTTCTCCGCCTTGGACCGGCGCAGCAGGACGCCGGCGACGACCCCGTCGCCGAGCAGAACCAGGATCATCGTGCCGACGAACTCGGCGATGTACAGCTCCACTCTCCACTCCTTTCAGTCGTCGGTAAGGGCACAGGCGTCAGGCCGCGGCTCTCACCCGAAGCCTGACACCTGCAGCCCTCTCTAGAACGGCCGGCCGGCGGCCACCCGGCAGGGCGCGTCCAGATAACCCTTCATCTCGTCGTCCAGCCGGAGCAGCGTGATGGAGAAGCCCGCCATCTCCAGCGAGGTCATGTACTCCCCGACGAACGACCGGTAGACGTTTACGCCTTCGCGCTTGAGCACATCCGCCAGGTGCGCGTAGGCAATATAGAGCTCCATGACCGGGGTCCCGCCGAGCCCGTTGACCATTACGGCCACCTCTCCCTGCGTGAAGTCCACGTCGTCGCCGAGAACCTTAGCCGCCAGCTCGTCCACGACGCTGTTTGCAGGCTCTATCTTCTTGCGTTCGGTGCCGGGCTCGCCGTGGATGCCCATCCCGATCTCCATCTCGTCGTCGGCGATCTCGAAGATGGGCTCGCCCCGCTCCGGCGGGATGCAGCTGGTTAGCGCCATGCCCATGCTGCGTACATTGGCGTTTACTCTCTGCGCGATCTCCTTGACCCCGGCCAGGTCCTTCCCGTCCTCAGCGGCCGCCCCGGCGATCTTGTGCACGAAGATGGTCCCGGCGATGCCGCGCCGCCCGCTGGTGTAGGTGGAGTCTTCGACCGCGACGTCGTCGTCGACCACGACGTAGTCGGTCTCAATGCCCTCGGCCTGGGCGAGCTCGCCGGCCATCTCGAAGTTGAGCACGTCCCCGGTGTAGTTCTTGACCACGTAGAACACCCCGGCCCCGCCGTCCACAGCCTTGGTCGCCTCCAGCATCTGGTCCGGAGTCGGGCTGGTGAAGACGGCCCCGGCGCAGGCGGCGTCCAGCATCCCCGGACCTACGAAGCCGCCGTGCGCCGGCTCGTGGCCGGAGCCACCGCCGGAGACGAGCGCCACCTTTCCCTCGACCGGAGCGTCGGCGCGCACGAGCACGTTAGCCTCGGGCATGTACCGCAGCAGATCCGGGCGTGCCAGCTCCATACCCCGGAGCTGCTCCGGGACCACGTCCTCCGGAGCGTTGATGATCTTCTTCATCGCCCTACTCCTCCCGGTCCCAGTCCTTGGCGCGCTCTACCGCCCTGAGCCAGTCCTTGTGCAGACGTTCGCGCCCTCCTTCGTCCATCTGCGGGTCGTAGCGCCGCTGGAGCTTCCACCGGGCGTCCAGCTCCTCCCGGCTCTCCCAGAAGCCGGTCGCGAGCCCCGCCAGATACGCCGAACCCAGGGCCGTGGTCTCCGTGATCTCGGGCACCTCCACCGGGACGCCGAGGATGTCGGCCTGGAACTGCATCAGGAAGGTGTTGGCGACGGCCCCGCCGTCGGCCCGCAGCTCCCGCAGCCGGATGCCGGAGTCGCGCTCCATCGCCCGCACCACATCCCGGGTCTGGTACGCCATGCTCTCCAGCGCGGCCCGGGCCAGATGGGCCCTCGTGGTCCCGCGCGTGATCCCGACGATGGTGCCGCGCGCGTAAGCGTCCCAGTGCGGAGCGCCCAAGCCCACGAGCGCCGGCACGAAGTACACGCCGTCGTTGGAGTCCAGGCTTCTGGCAAGTTCCTCGGTCTCCGCAGCATCCCGGATTATCTCCAGCCCGTCCCGGAGCCACTGCACGGCCGCGCCGGTGATGAAGATCGCGCCCTCAAGCGCGTACTCCACCGGCTCGTCCCCGATGCCCCAGGCGATGGTGGTGAGCAGTCCCTCCCGGCTCGGGACGGCCTCGGTGCCGGTGTTGAGCAGGACGAAGGAGCCGGTCCCATAGGTGTTCTTGGCGAGCCCCTCCTCGTAGGCGGCCTGGCCGAAGAGCGCCGCCTGCTGGTCGCCGGCGATGCCGGCGACCGGGATCTCAGCCTGGAAGAAGACCGAGGGGCTGGTCCGGCCGTAGATGTAGGAGCTGGGCTTGACCTCGGGAAGCACCTCGCGCGGCACGCCGAGGATGTTCAGGATCTCCTCGTCCCACTCGAGATCGTAGATGTTGTACATGAGCGTGCGCGAGGCGTTGGAGTAGTCGGTTATGTGCACCTCGCCACCGGTGAGCTTGTACACGAGCCAGGAGTCTATGGTCCCGAAGGCGATCTCCCCGCGCTTGGCCCGCTCCCGTAACCCCTCCACGTTGTCTAGAAACCACTTGACCTTGGTGCCGGAGAAGTACGCGTCTATGACGAGCCCGGTCTTGTCGCGGAAGGTCTTCTCCAGCCCCCGCTCCTTCAGCTCGTCGCAGGTCGGGGCCGTGCGCCGGTCCTGCCACACGATGGCGTTCGCCACCGGCTCGCCGGACGCCCGGTCCCACATGACGGTCGTCTCCCGCTGGTTGGTGATGCCTATGGCCGCCAGCTCGCGGGCGGAGATCTTGGCGTCTCCCAGCGCAGCCCCCACAACCCGCATGGAGACGTCCCAGATCTCGTTCGCATCGTGCTCGACCCAGCCCGGCCTCGGATAGTGCTGCGTGAACTCCGAGTACGCCCTCCCCCGGATAGCCCCCTCGCGGTCGAAAATCAGGACCGTCGTCCCGGTCGTCCCCTGATCTATGGCCAGTACGTAGTCACCCGCCATTCACTCCGTCCTTTCTCCTCTGCTCTTCTTGAAGCTCCTTCCCTGCAGCAGATCCAGCCCCGTAACACCACCCCCTTGTAATCGCGAAGCCCCGCACGGAGAAGAGGCTTCCTCCAAGCCGGGAAAGCTCCTGTCTGCTCCGTGCGAGGCTCTCTCTCGTCTCTCTACGCCCGCGCAACTTATATTGCGTTTTTCAATTGAACACTACCGGGTACGGCTTCTCTTGTCAAGGGTGAAGCGCCAGAGCGGTTCGTGGCTGGTCGAAACGCCGACCGCGCCGGCGGCGAGTATCTCCCGGACGCACCCGATCTCCTTCAGCAGCCCTCCGGCCAGCACGGGCTGGGAGAGCGACTCGTGATAGCGGGAGGCTATCTCCGGGTAGGCGAGGGCGGGCAGGATCTCTACCAGATCCGGGCCGGTCTTCCTGACGAGCCTCAGCCCCCGCTCCACGGCGACCGAATCTATGGCGAAGAGCCGCTGGATGGTCATAACCCCGGCGGACCTGGCGAGCTCGATTATGTGCCGGTGGGTGGAGATGACGCCATCCAGATGGCGCGCCAGGAACCGCACGCCGGCGGCATCCGCCGCCACTCCGCCGACCAGGTCCAGGTTCACGCAGATCCGGGGCCGGCGGGCAAGCCGGCCGGCGCGCTCTATGAGCCGGAAGGGATCGCCTCCCAGAACGAAGACGGCGGCGTAGTCGCCGGCGAGAGCCGACTCCAGAGCCGCCTCGTTCCCGCGCACTGCCGGCACCACCGGGCGCAGCTTCAGGTCTTCCAGAAAGCCGGCGGTAGTGTGCTCTGCGCTCCGTCGCACGCCTGCACTCTACCACCGGCGGACCGGCGCCGCCGCTACAGCGGGACGAGCGAGCGCTCTATCTGTTCCCGCCGGTCCTCCAGCCAGGGCGGGAGCTTGAGCTCTCGTCCGAGCGTCTCTTCCGGTTCGTCCACGGCGAACCCGGGGCCGCGGGTGGCGACCTCCAGTATGTGCCCGTCGGGGTCCCGGAAGTAGATGGAGCGGAAGTACCGCCGGTCCAGAACCTCCGTGACCTGCACGCCGTTTCCCAGCAGGCGTTCGCGCACCTCCCGCTGCGCCAGGTCGTCCTCGACCTCGAAGGCGAAGTGGTGCGTAAGCCCGGTCCCCATCCGGGAGCGGCGCATGCTTCCCGCCGGGTATCCGAAGCAGGTTACGACCGTGCCGGGCCTGCCGGCCGGATCGGACGACCAGTACCAGTGCGGCGCGCCGGGGTCGTCGTAGTTGCGGGTGCGCTTGATCAGCCTGAGCCCCAGATTCTCCGCGTAGAACTCGTGCGTGCGCTCTATGTCCGAAGCGACGGCGGTGATGTGGTGTATGCCCCGCAGCCTCATGCCGGGGTCTATCTCCTCTACCGGCTCCGGCCAGGTAGTCTGCGCTATCTTCGCCTCGTCCCGGTTGCCGCGCATCAGAGGCCCGGGCGGCATGAGGTCGCTCCGTCCCAGCCCCTCCTCCGGCTCATCCACGGTGAACCCGGGGCCGGAGGTGGCGATCTCGATTATGAGCCCGTCCGGGTCGGTAAAGTAGATGCTCTTGAAGTACTGCCGGTCGTAGGGTCCGCTGACGGGTATGCCGGCATCCGTGATGCGGCGCTTCCACCTGAGCTGCTCCTCCTCGCCGGCCACCTCGAAGGCGAGGTGGTGGGTGCTCCCTATGCCCCACCGGCCGCGCGGCAGATCCCGCCACTCGAAGAAGGTTATGAGGGTGCCGGGCGAGCCCGCCTCATCGGTGGAGAGGTACAGGTGATAGCTCTCCGGATCGTCGAAGTTGACGGTCTTCTTGACCAGCCGCAGCCCCAGCAGGTTCGTGTAGTAGTCCACCGTGCGCGGCGCATCGGAGGATGCGGCGGTGAGATGATGGATGCCCCTGATTACGCTCATCTGCTCCCCTCCCTACCAGGCCCGGTGCAGTATCGCCCGGGCGTCGTCAGCGGCCGCACCGAACTCGCGCGCGATGGGCTCCAGATCCTCGCCGGGGATGCCGAACTGCCGCAGGTTGTCGGGCAGCTCCAGGCTCCGCACGAGCTCCGCGACCCGCCGGTCGGGCTCGCCGCCGAGCGCCTCTGCCAGCGCCTCCCACTTGCCGATGGGCACCTCGTCCTTGACCCGCTCCAGCGTGGGCGCGAGCGTGATGCAGGAGGTGACCCCGTGCGGAACGTTGTAGCTGGCCCCGATCCTGCGTCCCAGCTCGTGCGAGAGGCCCATGGGGGTGTTGAACGGCGCGAAGTAGGAGATCCAGGCCGCAATCTGCAACTCGGCCCGCACCTCCATGTCCCCAGGGTCCCGTTTGCTGCGCGGCAGGTACTCGAAGAGCCGCCGCGCGCCCTCCAGCCCGAGCACATCGGTGACAGGGTGCGCCCCCCGCCCCAGAAAGCCCTCGATGGCATGGTCCAGAGCCCGGATCCCGGTCGAGAGCCAGAGCTCCATCGGGGTGTGAGAGGTGGCGGCCGGGTCCAGAACGACGACGGGAGGCACGGCCCGGGGATCGGCGAACCCGCTCTTGCGCCCGACCCGCTCGTCCGTCACCCCCACGCGATGCGCCCACTCGGCCCCGGAGAGCGTGGTGGGGATCGCGACCTGGCGCGGATACCCCAGACGCGCGGCAACGGCCTTGGTTCCGTCTATGACGCTCCCGCCGCCTACGCTCACGAGCAGGTCGGAGCCCGCAGCGAGCTCCGCCGCCCGCTCGACGGCACTCCCGGGCGTGTGCTGACTTATGCCGTCGAAGGTACCCGCGTGTGCCTCTCCGAGCACCGCCTCCACGCGGCGTACGAGGTCCGTGCGCTCGTTCAGGGTGCGGCTCGCCACCACAAAGGCCCGCCCGTACCCGGCGGCCTCCTCGCGCAACCGCTCCAGACTGCCGCTCCCGAAGTGCACCCGCTCGGTCGGCAGGAAGGTGTGTGTCCCGCTGATCATATACCCACCATGGTATCCGTCGCGCCTCTCAGATTAACAGAGTCCCCCGCCCATCGCTCACCACAATACGCTCGACGGGCCGGATAAGAGAAGGAGCCCGGAGGCACACCCCCGGGCTCCTTCTCCCACATTCGGAGATCAGGCCGCGCGACTGCGCCGGAGCGCCGCAGCCGTCTCGGCCACCCGGCGGCCGAGATACCGCGCCGCAGCCAGCTCCCGCTCGCCGGGCCCCTCCTCCGTGCCCGTGCTGCTGGCGCCATAGGGATTGCCGCCAGCCTCGAAGACAGCCTCGTCGCTGTACCCCGGCGTCACAACCACCGCCCCCCAGTGATAGAGCGTCGTGAAGAGATTGAGCAACGTGGTCTCCTGCCCGCCGTGCGGATTCTGGGCGCTGGTGAACCCCCCGGCCACCTTGTCCACTAGCTTGCCCTCAGCCCACAACGGACCGGTAGTGTCCAGAAACTGCTTGAGCTGCGCCGAAACGTTCCCGAAACGCGTCGGCGTCCCGAAGATGACCGCATCGGCCCACTCCAGATCCTCCAACCCGGCCTCCGGTACCTCCCGGGTCCGCAGATAGTGGTCGTGCCAGTCCCGATTGCTCTTTATAGCCTCCTCAGGCGCCAGCTCCCGTACCCTGCGGAAACGTACCTCCGCCCCAACCGACTTCGCACCCTCCTCAACGGCCCGCGCCAGCCGGTACACGTTCCCGGTGGCACTGTAGTAGATAACAGCAACCCGCAAACCATCCATCTCTAAAAATACTCCTTTCGTAAAACCTCCTACAATAAACGGACTCTAGTCCGCTTTCCTGATCAAGGGTAAAGCTGTAGACTCGGGGTGTCAAGGCTTTTTGAAGGAGTGAGAGGGATCTCCGAAGGTTCGAGAGAGGAGCGCTGGGAGCTGGACTACGCCGGGCGTCCGGCGGCTCCGGAGGGTGAGCGGAGCGACGCCGTGCGCAACCGGCGGCGGATTCTGCGGGTGGCGCGGCGGCTCTTTGCGGAGCGCGGGGTGACGCGGGTGAGCATGTCTGAGATTGCGCGGGTGGCCGGGGTTGGCAAGGGCACCCTCTACCGGAGGTTTCCCAACAAGGGGGCGCTCTGTCATGCGCTGTTGGACGAGCCAACGCGGGAGTTTCAGCGGGAGGCGCTGGCTGAGGTCTCCGGGGGTGGAGGTCCGGTGGAGCGTTTGCGGCGTTTTCTGGACCGGCTGGTGTGGTTCATGGAGGAGCATCTGGACCTCTTCTACGGTGGTCACGAGGCTCTCTCCGGTCCGGGGCGGCTGGAGCAGATGTCGAGTCCGGCCTACGAGTGGCGGCGGGCGGTGGTGCTGGCGCTGTTAAGGGCGGCTCAGAGGGAGGGTGAGATCCCCGGGGATTTGGATGTGGAGTATCTGGCCATAGCGCTTCTGGCCCCGCTGGATGTTGATCTCTACTACCATCAGCGGCGGGTGCGCGGCATACCGCCGGAGAGAATCAGTGCCGGGCTGCGAGCTCTGGTACCGGCGCTCTCAGCGCCGCCAGAGGGCGGGTGAGAGGAGGGCGAAGACGGTAAACAGCTCCAGCCGTCCCAGCAGCATGCAGCCGGTGAGCACGAGGCGGCCGAAGGAGTTGACGACCTCGTAGCTCTCGGTGGCTCCCACGGCTCCCATCCCTGGTCCCACGACGTTCAGCGTGGCGGCGACCGCCGTGGCGGAGGAGACGAGGTCCAGTTCCTCCTGGATCGAGACCAGGAACGTCGCCGCTGCGAAGGTCAGCATCCAGGCGGCGAAGAGCCCCATCACGGCCAGCCGGACCGCTTCGGGCACTATCTGGCGTCCCAGCCGCAGGGGGGTGACCGCCTGCGGGTGCACCATCCGGAAGACGTCCTGAAACACGGTGCGGAAGACTATGATCGCGCGGATGACCTTGATCCCTCCCGCCGTAGATCCCGCACACCCCCCGACGAACATCAGCAGCACGAGCGTCAGCTTGGCCGCCGTGTCCCACCCGTCGAAGTCCGCCGTTACGAAACCCGTCGTGGTGATGATGCTGGTCACCGTGAACGCCGCATCCCGCAAACCGCGCGCCGGCTCGCCTGCGTAGTCGCCCTGCAGGACGAGTATGCCCCAGACGAAGAAGATGCTCCCGAGCAGGATCAGGAGGTAGGTCACGAGCTCGCGGTCCAGTACCGCGTCGAGCCGGCGGCGGGAGTAGAGCAGGTAGTAGACCGAGAATGAGACCCCGGAGAGGGCCATGAAGACGATCAGGACCGCTTCGACCGCCACAGAGTCGTAGAAACCGATGGAGGCCGTTCTGGGCGAGAAGCCGCCGGTGGCGACGGTAGCGAAGGTATGCACAACCGAGTCGTAGAGGCCCATGCCGGCCAGAAGGAGCGCCACCACTTCGGCGAGCGAGAGGGCGAGGTAGATACCGACGAGCGCCTTCGCCGTGTCCGCGATGCGTGGCGTGAACCGGGTCCGGGTCGGTCCTGAGACCTCGGCTCCGAGCAGCCGCGCCGCCCCCGTCCCGAGGGTGGGCGCCACGGCCACGAAGAGCACCACGATCCCGATGCCGCCCAGCCACTGCGTCAGGCTGCGCCAGAAGAGGATCGAGGGCGTCTCGGCCTCGATCTCCGATAGCAGCGTCGCCCCGGTCGTGGTGAAGCCGCTCATCGCCTCGAAGGTAGAATCCAGGGGGCTCCCAAACGTGCCGTCCAGCAAGAACGGGACGCCGCCCAGCAGCGCCGCCAGGACCCAGGCCAGCGTTACCGAGAGGTAGACGTCCCGGTTGGAGACGAACTCCAGCTTCCGGGCTGCAAGTCCTCGCGTAGCGTAGAGGCCCGCCCCGCCGATCGCGATCATGGCCGCAGCCGGGAAGAGAAAGCTCGCCCAGGAACCGTCGCCGTAGAGCAGCGAGACCCCAAGCGGGGAGAGCAGCGCCAGCCCCAGCGCCAGCACCACACCTGCGCTCACCCGGATGACGAGCTCCGAGACCACGCTAGTTGCGCCAGAAGACGGGGGTAAGGATCACCAGCACCGTGAACAACTCCAGACGCCCCAGCAGCATGAAGAACGTGAGCAGCAGCTTCGCCGGAGCCGAGAGCGCCGCGTAGAACTCCGCATCTCCCACCGGGCCGAGCGCAGTCCCCGTGATATTGAGGGAGCCGTAGACCGATCCGAAGGCGGCGGAGAGCTCGATCCCCTCCAGGGTCATGAGCAGCGTCCCGGTGACGAGGGTCGCGATGTACACGAAGAAGAAGCCCAGAAACGCCACCCGGAAGCGCTCCGGGACGGTGCGGTCCCCGAGTTTCATCGGGGTCACGGCCTGCGGATGCACCATGCGCAGCATGTCCTGCGCGGCGTTGCGTACCAGAAAGACCGCCCGCACGACCTTGATGCCGCCGCTCGTAGAGCCTGCGCACCCCCCGATCCCCATAAAGAGCATCAGAAGCCCCTGCGAGAGCGGGTCCCAAGCGTTCCAGTCGGCGGTAGTGAAGGCCGTGCCCGTAAGCAGGCTCGCGCTCTGAAACAGCGCCTCCCGGAAAGACTGCGAGATCGAGTCCCGGTAATCGAAGGCGAAGAGCGCGGCGGTCACGATGAGCGTGCCTGCGAGCATTATTCCCAGGTACGCCCGGTACTCGTGGTTGAGGATCGCCCGCCCGAAGCGGCCCTGCGCCACCTGAAAGTAGAGGGCGAAGTTCGTCCCGGAGAGCACCATGCCGGCCACGATGGCCAGTTCCACGGCCCAGGAGTCGAAGGCGGCTATCGAATCCGAGCGGGTGGAGAAGCCGCCGGTGGCCACGGTCGTCAGCGCGTGGTTCACCGCGTCAAAGAGGCTCATCCCGGCCAGAGAGAGCGCCACAACCCCGCCGGCCGTAAGACCCAGGTAGATGTAGGCCAGCACCTTGGCCGTGTCGCGGATGCGGGGCGTGAGGCGCTCCGGAACCGGGCTGGTGTGCTCCGCCGTGTAGAGCTGCGTGGCCCCGAAACCCACCAGCGGGGCGACGGCCACGAAGAGCACCACGATCCCGATGCCGCCGAACCACTGCGTCAGGCTGCGCCAGAAGAGGATCGAAGGGGCCGTCTCCTCCGGCACGGCCACCGTGGAGGCCCCGGTCGTGGTAAAGCCCGCCATCGCCTCGAAGAAGGCGTCTACCGGATGCATGAACCCGGAGAGCGCGTAGGGCAGCGAGCCGGCCGCGCCCACCCCGATCCATCCCAGGGACACGATCAGGAACACGTCCCGGATCGAGACGTAGGGCCGTGTCTGGCGGGTGGCGAAGAAGCCCAGCATCCCGGCCGCCCCGCCCGCCAGTGCGGGCAGCAGGAAGTAGAAGAGGTAGCCGTCTCGGACGGCCGCCGAGTAGGCTGCGGGCACCAGCATGGCGAGCCCGGTTGCGGCCAGGAGGGCACAGAGAGCGTTGGCTACGACCTTAGGGTGCAAAGAGCCGCTCTACCTCATCCACAGCAGACTCAACGGTAAAGACGACCACGCCGTCCCCGGGCCTGAGCCGGTCGCTACCGGTGGGGATCAAGATCTCTTCCCCGCGCCGGATCGCACCCACGATCGCCCCCTTAGGAAACTTCACCTCGGCCAGCGAACCGCGGGAGACCTTCGCCCCCTCGGGGACCCGCAGCTCTATCATCTGGGCTCCGCTCTCCAGCAGGGTGACGGCCACCACCTCGCCCTCGCGCACAAAGCGCAGGATGGCTCCGGCGGCCAGCAGCCGCGGCGAGACGGTGATGTCCACCCCCAGCGCCTCGGCGAGCGGGGCGAACTCTCCCCGGCTGATCCCGGCCACGGTGAGCCGGGAGCCCAGCTGCCGGGCGTACATCGCGGCCAGCAGGTTGGCGCGGTCATCGGCGGTTACCGCGACGAAGGCGTCTACGTGATCCACCCGCTCCTGCAGGAGGAAGTCCCGGGAGATATCCTCCTCGTGGAAGACCAGCCCCTTGCGGAGCCGGGAGGCCACGTAGCGCGCCCGTTCGGGGTCCTTCTCGATAACCTTCACCGAGATGCCCACCTCCTCCAGCGCCAGCGCCAGCCGCAGCCCGATCCTGCCGCCGCCGTAGATCATGACCTCCCTTACCGGCTTCGTATCCGTCGCCACGGCCTCGACCACTTCGTGCACGCGCCGCCGCTCCCCGAGCAGGAAGACGTGGTCTCTCTCCTCCAGCACCGTGTCTCCCCGGGGGACCAGAGCCTCCCCCTTCCGGACCACCCCGACGATCAGGCTGCGCTCGGGCAGCCGCACCTCCCGCACGGCCTTCCCCACGGCCGGTGAGGAGGCAGCGAGGATCACCTCGGCGACCTCCACGCTCTCCCCGGCGAAGGTCTCCACGTTCACCGCGCCGGGGACGAGCAGGGCCTCCCGGATCTCCTCGGTCGCCATCTGTTCGGTGTGGATCACGAAGTCTATGCCCAGTACGTCCCGGGCGAAGGGCTCCTCCGGGTCGTAGTAGTCCGGGTTGTGGATGCGCGCCACGGTGCGGGGCACGCCCCGGGATCTGGCCGCCATGCAGGCGATGATGTTCGCCTCGTCGGAGTCGGTAGCCGCGATGAGCAGGTCGGATTTGCCCACCCCGGCCTCCTCCAGCACGCGCGGGCTGGCTCCGTTGCCGGGGATGACCAGAGCGTCCAGCTGCCCAGAAACCCGCTCGACCAGCGCCTCCTTCTGCTCGATCACGACCACGTCGTGCCCCTCCTCGGAGAGCATCCGGGCCGTGCTGAACCCCACCTCTCCGGCACCGACGATCACAACCCGCATCGCTCAGGTCTCCTCTCGTGCGAGTGGGCCATCCACATCCTTGCGACATTTTATCTCTCCCGCCACGCTTTACAGCGCGGGCGTCAGCGGCTATACAGGGCGGCGTGACCGCAGAGAAGCCCTCAGAGACAGATAAGAGACGCGGGAGGCCGCTCACCGCGCCGCGCCTTCTGGGCTACCTCACCCGGGAGCGGGAGTCGCTGCGCCAGGGGTTCGCCGCGCTCTTCATCTCCTCCACCGGCAACCTCATCGCCGGGATGCTCCTCGGTGCCATCACGGGCACGCTGGAGGAGCTTGCGGGGCTGATGGTGCTCATACCGGCGGCCATCGGGATGCGGGGCGCGATCTTCGGCGCGATGGGAAGCCGGTTCGGGACCGCTATCCACACCGGCCTCTTCCGGTTCGACCTGCGCCGGGGCGGCGTGTTGCGGGAGAATGTGGAGGTCGCCCTCATCCTCTCGCTGACGACCGGTGTCATCCTGGCCTTCCTCGCTCGCTACCTCTCGGACCTGCTCGGGGTAGCCACCGAGCTCTCGGTTCTGGATTACATCGTAATCTCCACCCTGGGCGGCCTGCTGGCCGGCGCAGTGGTAATGACGATAACCATCGTGGTGGCCGGCCTCAGCGTCCGGCGCGGCTGGGATCTGGACAACATCGCCGCCCCGATGGTGACGGCCTCGGGAGACATCGTCACACTCCCCTCCCTCTTCGCCGTCACCTTCCTCATCGGGGTGCCGTTCGTGCCGGAGATCGTGGCGGCCGTGCTGGCCGCTCTGGCCGCCGCGGCGTTCTACCGGGGCCTCCGCCGCAGCGCCCCCGGGGTGCGGCGGATCGTGAACGAGAGCCTCCCGGTGCTCACCCTCTCCGGGACCGTGCTCGTCCTGGCGGGTATGACGCTGGAGAGCCGGCTGGAGGCGTTCGTGACGCTCCCGGCGCTGCTCGTCCTGGTCCCGGCCTTCCTGCAGCAGGGCGGCGCTCTGGGCAGCATCCTCGCCAGCCGGCTCTCCTCCAAGCTGCACCTGGGCCTCCTGGAGCCCCGGCGCCTACCTCCCCTCGCGACCTTCCAGGACTTCAACCTGGTCTACATCTTCGCCGCCGGGGTCTTCGCCTTCGTCGGCAGCTTGACGCACGTCCTGGGCACCCTCACGGGGCTGGAGAGTCCGGGACTCACGACGATGATCGCCGTCAGCCTCTTCGGGGGCCTGATCGCCACGACCGCGGCGATAGTTGTGGCCTACTACTCCTCGGTCGGCACCTACCGCTTCGGCCTGGACCCGGACAACCACAGCATCCCGATCATCACGGCCACCATGGACCTCGTCGGCGTCCTCAGCCTTATAATCTCCCTGATGGCATTCGGACTGGCAGGTTAGCAGGAGATGTTTGCACGCGAGCCCCAACACCCCAGAAACTTGAAGGACATGCTGGCCGAGGCCAAGAACACCTCGGAGCTGATGGTGGACCTGGCCTACGCGGCGCTCTTCTACGACTCGGAGGACTTCTCAGAGGAGGTCTTCCGGCTGGAGGAGCGCCTGAATGCTCTGGTCTTCGACATGCAGACCCTGGCGGTGCTCGCCGCCCGCAGTCCCCAGGACGCCGAGCAGATGGCGGGGGTGCTGCAGGTCGTGCACGATATCGAGAAGATCGGCAACGCAGCCTACGACATAGCCAAGATCGTGGTGAAGCGCCTGGGCATACCGCCCGAGCTGCACGAGGACCTCTCGGCCGCCGAAGAGGCGACCTCCCGGGTGAGGATCGCAGCCGGCAGCAGGATGGACGGCAGCCGGCTCGCCGACCTGGATCTCCCGCTGGAGAGCGGGATGCGGCCCCTCGCCATCCGCTCGGATATCGAGTGGACCTTCGATCCCGAGCCGGACGAGATCCTGCGCGCGGGTGATGTTCTCTTCCTGCAGGGCCCCCCGGAGGGCGTGGACGAGGTGCGCGAGCTGGCCGGAGCCGAGCCCCTGCACCGCAAGCCCGCCGCAGAGAAGCCGCCCGGCCAGCTCTCGGAGCTGGATCGGGCCGTAGACATCCTGGTGGAGATGAAGAATATCTCCGAGGTCGCCGTGGGGCTCGCCTACTCGGCCCTCCTCTACTACGATGCCGGGATCGCCCGGGAAGTCGTTGCCATAGAGGACATGATGGACCAGATGCGCCACCGGCTGGAGCACTGGGTGCTGCTCGCCGCCCGGGACATAGAAGACCCTCCGAGCCTGCGCGGGCTGCTGCATCTGGCCACCGCCTCCGAAACCATCGCAGACTGCGCCCAGGAGATGGTCTGGATCGTGGAGAAGGGCGAGGAGGTGCACCCGGTCCTCTCGGCGGCCGTCGGCGAGTCGGACGAGGTGGTGCTCAAGCTCACCGTGTCCCCGGACTCCACGGCGGACGGCGCCACGCTCGAGGCCCTCCAACTGGAGACGGAGGCGGGGATGTACGTCCTCGCCGTCAACCGCGGCGGCCGCTGGACCTACCGCCCGCGCCACACCTACAGACTGCGCGCCGGGGACGCCCTGCTCGCGACCGGCGCCCCCGAGGGCCTGCAGACGGTCTTCGAGCTCTTCGGTCAGACCCCGGAGGAGCGGGAGGAGTAGCCCGCTGCCGGGAGCGCCCACCAGAGCACCCACGCTCATCCCTGCGGCCCTGCTGCTGGTTGCGCTCCTCCTGGCGCTGGGGGCGGGCTCCGGTCCCCGGCTCGACCGGGCGGCGGCAGAGCGCGCAGCCTACACAGAGCCCGAGACGGCAGAGCTGCTGGAGAACCCCACGGTCGAGACCTCCGCCCTCTACCGGGCGGACTCCGGCACCTGGCGCGTCGTGCTCACCGAGACGGTCTCGGGAGCAGCGGTGGCGGCCCTGACGGTAGAGGACTCCACGGGTAAGGCGACGCGGATCGAGGTCTACCCGGCGGCCCGCAGCATAGAGTATCCGCGAACCCCGCCGGCGGAAGCGATCCGGCTGGCCTCCGCCAGCCCCAAGGTGCGGGCCGAGCTGGAGCGGCGGGGCTCCTACGCAGCCGCAGCGGACTATGACCCGGCCGGAGACGAGTGGACGGTCAGCTTCTACTCCGGTCCGGACCGGGAGGAGGAGATCGCCCGCGTCGGCATAAGCGACGCGGGCGGGCGGCTGGAGTACGCCTGGACCGGGGAGCAGATAGCCTGGCAGATGGCACGCGGCGAAGAAGGGGCTTACGGCAAGGAGGCGAACCACCCGCTCGTCTGGGGCGCGCTGGCCCTGCTCTTCGCACTGGCGTTCGCCCGCACCGACCGCGTGCTCTCCCTGCGCAACCTGGACGTGCTGGCGCTCCTGGGGTTTCTTATCTCGCACCACTTCTTCCGCGCCGGGGAGCCGTTCTGGGCGGTCGCGCTCCTCTACCCCCCTCTCGTCTACCTCTTCGCGCGGACGCTGCTCGCGGGATTCGGCGTCGGGGAGCGCGTGGAGCGCACGAGCAACCTCCCCGCCCCGGCGCTCTTCGCGCTCGGGGCCCTGGCGAGCGGTTTTATCATCGCGCTGAACATCCACTCCCGCGTGATAGACGTGGGGTACGCCGGGGCCGCCGGGGCGGACCGCATCCTGAGCGGTACCCTGCCGTACGGGAACATGCCGGAGGAGATCTCCACCGGCGACACCTACGGACCGCTGAACTACCTGATCTACGTCCCCGCCAACCTCCTCTTCGGCTTCTCCGGCGAGTGGGACTACCTGCCCGCCGCCCACGCCGTCACCGTAGCGGCCTTCGTGATCGCGGCGCTGGCGCTCATGGCCGCGGGCCGGCGGCTGGCGGGGGCTCCTGGAGCCGCGGCGCTCTTCTTTGCCTGGGCGGTCTTCCCGCACACCGTCTACGCGACCAACAACAACACCAACGACGTGCTGCTGGCGGCGTTCGGTGCTCTGGGGCTGGCGGCGTTCGCCTCGCCGGTTGCGCGCGGAGCTACGGTCGCGGCCGGGTTCGCAATCAAGCTCGCCCCGCTCGTGCTCGCCCCGCTCTGGCTCGCCCAGAACGGGCTGCGGCCGGGACCCGTACTGAAGTTCCTGCTCGGAGGTCTGGCCGTGTTCGCGGGCTCGTTCTGGGTGCTGGCGCTGGACGGCAGCTTCCTGGAGGGACTGCGCCTCTTCTACGAGCGCACCTTCGCCTACCAGACCGGCCGCGAGACCCCCTGGTCCATCTACGGGCAGATCCCGGAGACGCGGGTCCTGCAGCGGCCCGCGATGGCGCTCGTGGCGTTCGTGGCCCTGCTCACGTTCTTCCTGCCGCGCGAGCGCACCGTCCGGCGGCTGGCCGCGCTCTCCGCGGCGCTCCTGATCGGGGTGCAGCTCACGCTCAACTACTGGTTCTACCCCTACCTGGTTTGGTTCGCGCCGTTCGCCTTCGTCGCGCTCCTGCTCGCCACCGACCGCAAGACCCCGCTCGACGGCCCGTCCGAGCCCTCGGGGAGCCCGCTGCGACGCGTTTCCGGGAAAGCGCCCGGGCGATGACCCCGACCGCCCTCCCCTCGCTTCCGGACTCGCCCCAGGAGCTGCTCCGGTTCCTCACGGAGCTGATGCTGAACTACAAGTACCTGATCGTCTTCCTCGGGGCTGCGCTGGATTTCTTCCTGCCCAATTCCGGAGATCTGGCCATGCTCTCCGGCGGCCTGTTCTCCCACACCCCGC
The DNA here is from genome assembly GCF_004337705.1 of Rubrobacter taiwanensis. Classification (GTDB taxonomy): domain Bacteria; phylum Actinomycetota; class Rubrobacteria; order Rubrobacterales; family Rubrobacteraceae; genus Rubrobacter_C; species Rubrobacter_C taiwanensis. The sequence goes on along the minus strand of NZ_SKBU01000011.1, from coordinate 15,559 downwards.
ACGTAGACCTGGGGCTCGTGATACTGGCCGGGGCTCTGGGCGCGATCGTCTCGGACAACACCATGTACTGGACGGGCCGCCTGGGCGGCCGCAGGTTCGTACTCCGGATGCTCCACAAGCGGCTCCCGAGACGCTGGCGGGCTCCCGCCCGCTTCAAGTGGATCGAACGCCGCGTCAGGACCCACGGGGGGAAGATGATCCTCACGGGCCGCCTGATCCCCGGCTTCCGGGGCAGCCTCCCCCTCTGCGCCGGGGTGATGCGGATAAGCTACCGGCGCTTCCTGGCCTTCGACCTGCTGGCAATCTCAATCTGGGCCACGCTGCTGAGCACGATAGGCTACCTCTTCGGGCAGTACTGGGACACCATCCTGACCGTCCTGCGCTCGGCCGGCCCTGCGGTTCTGGCGCTGGCCTTGCTGCTCGCGCTGGGCTACGCGGCTGTGCGCCGCAGGAGGAACCGCCGGCAGGTAAAGTAATCTGCCCGCTACCGGCGGCCCAGCTCGGCCACGCGCTCGCGCAGGGCGCTCGTGATGCGATCCTGGGGCCGGTCCCCTTCCCCCTGCCGCTCGAGCTCGTCCGGCTCCAACGGCTCGCCAAAGACCACGGTTACCGGGTGCGGCCGCGGCAGAATCTGCCCCTGCGGCATCGCCTCGCGTGTGCCGCGGATGAAGACCGGCACCACCGGCACCCGGAAGTGCTCCAGCAGCATCCCGACCCCGGGCTTGAACGGCTGCAGCTCCCCGGTCGGCGAGCGCCGCCCCTCTGGGAACCAGACCAGGTTCTTCCCCCGCTCCAGCACGGCCGCGGAGAACGCCAGGCTGGAGGTGCCGGCGCGGTGGGGATCTACGGGCACCACCTGAGCGAGCCGGCTGATGAAGCGATTGACCGGGTTGCCGAAGGCCGCGCCGACCCAGCCGCCCCAGTACGTCCGGCGTAGATGCCGGTGGTCGAGCGCCGCAGCGACCGCGAAGGCGTCCAGGTAGCTGACGTGATTGGGCGCGATGATAAACGGCCCCTCCTCCGGCAGCCGCTCGCGGCCTTCCACCCTGAGCGCAAACGGTCCCCGCGCCACCGCCCGGTTGAGGGCGAACATTCCCCGCGCCAGAGCGGCCTCTACCGGGCTTAGCGGCCGGAGCAGGCGCTTCTGCCGGCCGTCGAGCACCTGTTCGGGGTTCTTCAGCGGCGAGGCTATGTCCCGGGTCTCGCCGGCTTCGGCTACCTCCCGCAGCAGGTCGCGCACGGTCTCCACGCGCTCTATTGCCTCCTCTTCCAGCTCCACGCCGGTGCGCTGCCCGATCTCCATCGTCAGGTTCACCCACTCCAGCGAGTCTATGCCCAGGTCCAGGTGCAGGTGCGTCTCCGGCTCCAGGCGCCGGTCGGGGTAGCGGTCGGCGAGCCAGTTCCACACCTGGCGCGCCGCCGGGTTCTCCAGCAGCTCGCGATCCTCTCGGGACATCTCCTCTACCGGGACCGGTGCCTCCCCGGCCTCCTCTCCCCATTTCGCTTGCTCGTAGCGTTCCTCCAGGATATGCCGGCGCAGCTTGCCGAGCTGCGTGTACTCCAGCGGCCGGCCGGTGATGGCGTAGTCCGAGATCCGCTGGTAGGCCGGCAGGTGCCGCGACCGCTCGGCGACCGCCTCGCGGATTACCTCCTCCACCTCGCCGCGCCGCCGGACCTCGCGCATCTCAGGCACGATCAGGGCTGCGAGCCGGCCGCCGTCCTCCAGCACCCCGATCTCGCGGATGTACGGGCTCTCCAGGTAGACCTCTTCGACTTCCTCGGGCTGGACGTTCTTGCCGCCCTCGGTGACGATCAGGGTCGAGGCCCGGCCCGTGATGTACAGGAAACCGTCCTCGTCGAAGTAGCCGAGATCCCCGGTACGGAACCAGCCGTCTTCGGTGAAGACCTCCCCGGTCTCCTCCGGCATGTTGCGGTAGCCCTCAAAGACGCCGGGACCGCGGGCCAGGATCTCGCCCTCCCTGTGCGGCCCGGCAGCCCGGGCCTCCTCCCCCTCCCGGCCGGGCACGGCCGAGGGGTCCAGCCGCACCTCGGTGCCCGGCACGGGCCTCCCGGCGCTCTCAAGCTTCAGGGTGCCGGGGGGGTTGAGCGTCAGGAGCGGCGAGGTCTCGGTGAGGCCGTAGCCGATGCCCACCTGCCAGCCCAGCCCCTCCAGCTTCCAGCCCACGTCGGGGTCGAGCGCCGCACCGCCGGAGGCCAGGACGCGCAGCTTCGGCCCGAACCGCCGGTGCAGCGGGCGCATCAGCAGCCGGCCGGGGTTCAGCCCCGTCCGGCGGCGCAGACCGGCACTGAGGCCGACACCGGCCCTGAACGCACCGGCCGCGAGCGGGTTGCCGGACCTCAGCCGGTCCTCTATCCCGGAGTACAGCGCGCTGTAGAGCCGCGGGACGCCGATGACCACGGAGACCTCGCCCTCGCGCATGGCCCGCACGAGCTGCGGACCCGTAAGCGCGTAGGGCATGACTATGGTCAGGCCGAGCGCCAGCGGCGTGAGCATCCCCACCACGAAGGGGTAGACGTGATGCAGCGGCAGCGGGAGCAGCACCCGGTCTTCCTCGGTTACTAAGTCCGCGTCCCTCAGGGTGTTGAGCTGGTAGGCGAGGTTGCCGTGGGAGAGCGGCACACCCTTCGCCCGGCCGGTGGTGCCGGAGGTGTAGAAGAGCGCCGCCGGATCGTCCGGCCCGAGCCCGGTCCGCTCCGGAGCCTCATCAGCCATCAGGCGCTGCCAGCTCCGCTCGTCGTCCGGCCCGGCATCGAGCAGGACGGGTTCGGGCGCTCTATCGAGCTTCAGGCGCCCGAGGCGTCCGGCCTGTTCGGCCGTGGTGAAGATCGTGCCGGCCTCGCTGTCGTTCAGGGCGTAAGAGAGGTCCTCATCCTCCAGATTCACGTCCAGGGGCACGATTACGGCCCCGGCCTCGATCACGGCCAGGCAAGATGCGATCCACTCCGGCCGGTTGTCCGCCAGCAGCGCTACGCGGTCGCCGCGGCCGACCCCGGTCTCCGCCAGCCCGCCGGCCAGCCGCCGTGCGCGGCCGGCCAGCTCAGCGTAGGTCCAGAACTCCGCATCTTCTTTCTGCAACGCCGCGATCGCCGGCCGGTCGCTGGCCAGATCCCCGACAAGGGATTTCAGTGTGAGCAGTTCGCCCATGGCATCATCATTGCTCCCGTTAGCGGCCGGAAGGAGGGGACTCCACTTGTCCTCCTAACATACCACGCAGACGGCCGCGGCAAACACCCCGGAGACGTCAGCCGCCGGACTCCCCGGAGGAGGCTTCGCGCTCCTGACGCTCCCGCCGCCAGCGAGATATACGCTCCCGGATCTCCGCCTCCGCCCCGCTCTCCTTCGGATCGTAGTAGATGCGGCCGGCGAGCTCCTCCGGCAGGTACCGCTGGTCCATCCCCTCCACCCCGCCGGCGTGCAGGTACTCGTAGCCCTCCCCATACCCCTCGCGCTTCATCAGGCCGGTGGGAGCGTTGCGCAGGTGCAGCGGCACCGGCGGCAGCTTCTCTTTGCGCACGTCTTCGAGCGCCCGGTCGATCCCGGCGTAGGCCGCGTTGGACTTGGGGGAGGCGGCCAGGTAAGTCGCCGCCTGAGCGAGCGGTATCCTGCCCTCCGGCAGCCCGACGAGCTGCACCGCCTGCGCCGCGGCCACCGCGAGCGGCAGCCCGCGCGGGTCGGCGTTTCCTACGTCTTCTGCGGCCAGGATCACGAGCCTCCGCGCGATGAAGACCGGGTCCTCCCCGGCCTCCAGCATCCGGGCCAGGTAGTGCAGCGCGGCGTCCGGGTCTCCTCCGCGCACGCTCTTGATGAACGCGCTGACGACGTCATAGCGCTCCTCCCGACCGTAGGCGAGCGCCTTCCCCCCGACGGCCCGCTCGATATCCTCCACCCCCACGGTCCCGCTCCCGCTCAGCCGCGCGGCCGCCTCTAGCGCGTTCAGCGCCCTGCGCCCGTCGCCCCCGGCGAAGCGCAGCAGATACTCCCGGGCACCTCCGGCGAGCCGCACCCCGAGCTCCCCGCAGCCCCGGCGTACCAGCTCGTCCACCTCGGCCTCCGAGAGTGGCTCCAGCCGCAGCACCCGGCACCGGGAGAGCAGCGGCGCGGTGACCTCGAACGAAGGGTTCTCGGTGGTCGCCCCGATGAAGTCCACCAGCCCCTCCTCGACCGCCGGCAGCAAGGCGTCCTGCTGAGCCTTGTTGAAGCGGTGTACCTCGTCCACGAAGACGACCGTGCCCCGCCCCTCGAACTTCAGCCGCTCCCGGGCGGCCTCAAGAGCGGCCCGCAGCTCCCTCACCCCGCCGGTCACGGCGCTCAGGGGCGCGAACTCCAGACCGCTCCCGGCGGCGACCAGCCGCGCCAGCGTCGTCTTACCGGACCCCGGCGGGCCCCAGAGGATGATCGCCCCCACCCGGCCGGAGCGCATCGCGCTCCTCAGCGGGCCGATCAGGTGCCGCTGTCCCACCACCTCGTCCAGAGCCCGGGGCCGCAACCGCTCCGCCAGCGGCCGGCGGCGGGAGAGGAGCTCTTCTTTAGCCCCGCTGAAGAGATCGTCCATGAAGCCAAGTATAGCGCGAGGACCGGACATCCCGGATAATGGAGATGATATATCTGACGGATAAGATAGATTAGAGGGGGGAGCTGGCGGATGAACGACCGGCGGATAGGCGTATACATAGTGGAGGGCATTCCGCTCGTGGCGCTGGGGCTGGAGACCCTGATAGGAAACTCTCCGGAGACGGTTCTGGTCGGCTCCTCTTCGCCCGCCGGGTTCGACCCCTCCGGGGTTCGGGAGCGTCCGGACGTTCTCATGGTGGATGCTGTGGAGGTAGACCCGGCGGGGATCACGGCCGCGGTGCGCGAGAGGTGGGAGGGCAGTACGGCGGTCCTGGCCCTCACGCCGGCGGAGCTGCCGGGCTTCGATCTCCGGCCGTGGCTGCGGTCCGGGGCGAGCGGCGGGGTCTGCAAGGCCAGTCCGCTCTCTCACATCCTGCAGGCGGTGCGGGCGGTGGCCCGGGGGAGACCTACAACCACACGCGCGTCGTCCGGGACCGGCGGGATCGCCGCCGGCGGGCGCCGCTGGGGAGCCTCACGGAGCGGGAGAAGAAGGTTCTCTCCATGATCGCGCAGGGGATGACCTCGCGCGAGGCGGCGGAGGCGATGAACCTGAGCAACCGGACCATCGAGACCCACGTGCGCACGATCTTCCTCAAGCTGAACGTGAACAACCGGGCGCACGCCGTGAGCCGGGCCATAGAGGAGGGGATAATCAGGCCGCCGGGGGCGGCGGGCAACGGATCTGTTTAGCGGGCGTCGTACTCCCGGCGCTGGCGGTCCATCCGGCGCGCGGCCTCCAGCACGTCCGAGGGGTGCAGGCTCTTCAGCGCTCCCGTCTCAAGGACCTGCTCCACGGAGTGCTCCGGTATCCTGAGCCACTCCGCGGCGTGCTCTACCGGCAGCGGCCGGTTTGTAACCCGGTGCCACAGCCAGACCGCCCAGCGTCCCGCTACCGTGCGGACCATCCAGCTCACTCTTCAGCTACCTCCTTCCCCGGGATTATATCCTCCCCTCCGGCGGCGGACCGGCGCGAGAGAGCATCTAGTACAATGAAGTTGTGAGAGATCGCGAGCGGAGCTTCGACGAGCTCGTCGAGCGGGCGCTGGAAGGGCTGCCACCGGAGATCGCGGAGCTTCTGGACAACGTGGCCATCGTCATAGAGGACCGGCACGAAGAGGACCCCTCGCTCTACGGGCTGTACGAGGGCGTCCCGCTCACCGAGCGCGACACGCACTACTACGGGGCGCTACCGGACAGGATCACTATCTTCCAGGAGCCGCTGGAGCGAGACTTCCACACCGACGCGGAGCTGGAGCGGCAGGTGCGGATAACCGTGGTGCACGAGATAGCCCACCACTTCGGCTTCGACGAGGATCGGATAGAAGAGCTGGGGTGGGCGTGAGCGGGAAGGGCAGCGTCGAGATCACGCAGAAGATCCAGGCCCCCGCCGAGAGCGTGGCCGCCTACATCTCGGACTTCCGCAACGCCAAGGAGTGGATGGTCGGCGTGCACGGCGTGGAGCGGCTCTCGGAGGACGAATACCGGCTCCTGCTGGAGACCCCGGCCGGGAACCTGGAGCCGCACGTGCGGGTGGTGGAGCACTCGGACGGGCGCATATGCTGGATCTACACCTCGCTCATCGAGGGCGGCGGGTGGGTGGAGGTGCGGCCTCTGGAGGACGGTGGCTCTCTGGTCTCCTACCGCGGCGAGTTCCGGCTAAAGAGCAGGGTCCTGGACCGGGCGGCCCGGCTTGTGGGGCTGGAGCGCTTCGCGCGCCTGAACGGGGAGAGATCGCTCACCCGCCTGAGATATATAATGGAGGCCCGGCGCTACTGATCCGGAGCAGATGTTGGGACTGGGACCGTTTGAGCTGCTAATACTCCTCTTCGTCGTCTTCCTGATCCTCGGTCCCCGGCGCATCTCGGCGCTGGCAGGCTCGCTCAAGCGCGGAGTGCGGGACTTCGCGGCGGAGTTCGAGAAGCGCGGCGACCGATCTCGGCTGGAAGACGGCGAGGGGGAAGACCCGGACCGCGGGGCATGAGGACGCTCCGGGCGGCCCTAGAGCCCGAGCGCTACCCGGCCGCGGGCGTCCACGTGCGCGTTGGGGCGCTCCGGCAGCTCCTCCGGCGGCAGCGTCTCCCCGGCCCCGGCCAGATACACCCGCGGCTCCCCCACCTCCGGCTCCGGGTTCACCGCGTACCGCTGCCAGGCGATCTCCCTCCAGACGAAGGTCAGGAAGACCAGCCGCTCTCCCCCCTCCTCGAGCTCCACGTAGAGGTCCGGCTCGCCGAACGCCTTGGAGATGGAGGTCACCGCCCGCACGCACTCGCTCTCGTTGAAGAGCCCTATACCGGCCCGCAGCCGGTTGGAGGGCTCGGCCAGCCGCCGCCGCAGGCGGTACTCCTCCCGCAGCTTCTCCTGCAGGCCGTCTATCACCCGGCGGAGCCGGTCTATCTCCGCCTCCCGGTCCTCTAGGTCCCGGGAGAGGCCGTCCACCCGCCGCAGAGCGTCCTCCAGAGCCGCCTCTTTGCGCTCCAGTTGCTCCCCGGACTCGGCGGAGAGCTCCTCGATCTCCCGCTCCCGGCGCCGCAGGAGCTCGTCCCTCCGGGAGAGGTCGCTCCGGAGGTGCCCGATCTCCCGCTCCAGACGCGAGATCCGGCGTCCGCGCTGTTCGCTCTGCCGCCGGGCCTCGCGCTCCCGGCCCTCCAGCTCCCGGAGCTCCCCCCGCAGCCGCTCCCGATCCGCCTCCAGCTTCGCGATGCGCCCTCCGGCCACACCCAGTCTCGCTTCGGCCTCGCCCAGCCGGGCACGAGCCAACGAAACCTCCTCGTAGAGCTCCCGGATGTGCCGGTCTTTCAGCTCCAGTTGCAGCCGCAGGTCTCCTCCGGCCTCTCTGCTGTTGTCGCTCCGTCCGGAGATGAGGGAACACACCTCCCGTTCGAGAGACTACAAGACGCGGTGGATTATAATTCGTTTCATGCAGCTACAGAATGAGAGCCGGGCTCTGGCCGAGAGCCTGAGCCGGGAGGTGCGGGGCGAGGTCCGGGCGGATCTCATGTCCCGCGTGGAGTACGCGACCGACGCGAGCATCTACAAGATCCTGCCGCTCGCCGTCCTGATCGCCGGGAGCGCCGAGGATTCCGCGGCCGCCGTGGAGGCTGCCCGCGAGCACAGCTCGTCCGTCACGCCGCGCGGCGCGGGGACCAGCCTCGCCGGGCAGGCGGTAGGTCCGGGGCTTCAGCTCGATCTCTCCCGGCTCGACCGCATTCTGGAACTGGATACCGGGAGCAGGCTGGCCCGCGTCGAGCCGGGAGTCGTGCAGGCCGAGCTCAACGCCGCGCTGGAGGAACACGGACTCCTCTTCGGGCCCGACACGGCGACCGCCAACCGCGCGACGCTGGGCGGCATGATCGGGAACAACTCCGCCGGGATGCGGTCCCTGCTCTACGGGAAGACCGCAGACCACGTCCACGAGGTGAGATGCACCCTCTCAGACGGGTCGAAGGCGACCTTCGGCCCCCTCTCCCCGGAGGAAGCCCGGCGCAAGGCTACCGGGAGGACGCTAGAGGCCGCGATATACCGCAAGGTCCTGGAGGTCCTGGAGCGCGAGCGGGAAGAGATAGAGGCCCGCTTCCCGAAGCTCCACCGCCGCGTCTCCGGCTACGACCTGCCCGGAGTCGTCGCCGGGAACGGGCAGATCAACCTCGCCAGGCTCATCGTGGGCTCCGAGGGGACCCTCGCGCTCGTCGACGACGCCGTGATCAGCCTAGACGAGCTGCCCGAGGCGCGCGGGCTCGTGGTGCTGCACTTCGACACGCTGGAAGCGGTCGCCGAGGCGATAGTCCCGGTGCTGAAGCTGGAGCCCTCGGCGGCCGAGCTGCTGGACCGGATGCTGCTGCAGCGCACCTCCCGCTTCCCCGCCTACCGGAAGCTGATGAGCTTCGTGCACGGGATGCCGGAGGCGCTGCTGATGGTGGAGTTCAGCGGGCCGCAGCAAGAGGTGCGCGCGAAGCTGGAGGATCTGGCGCGCCACGCCGAACGCTACGGCGGCCGCGACCCGGTGCTCCTGCGCACGCCCGCGGAGCAGCAGCGGGCGTGGGATCTGCGCAAGGCCGGCCTCCCGCTGCTCATGAGCGAGCCCGGCGACGCCCAGCCGGTGGCCTTCGTGGAGGACGCGGCGGTCGCGCCGGAGCGGCTGCCCGACTTCATCCGCGAGTTCACCCGGATAGTGGAGCGGGCCGGCACCACCGCGAGCTACTACGGTCACGCCGGAGCGGGCTGCCTGCACACGCGGCCCGTTATCAACCTGAAGACCGGCGCGGGCGTCGAGATGATGCGCCGGATCGCAGAGGAGGTGGCGGAGACGCTGGTGGAGTTCGGCGGCTCCGTCTCCGGCGAACACGGGGACGGGCTGGCACGCAGCCAGTTTCTGGAAAAGATGTTCGGACCGAGGATCACGCAGGCGTTCGCGGAGATCAAAGCCGCCTTCGATCCTCACAACGTGATGAACCCGGGCAAGATAGTCTCGCCCGAACCGATGCACGAGAACCTCCGCTACGGCCCGGACTACCGGACGCTGCGTCTCGAAACCCATCTGGACTTCAGCGATCAGGGCGGCTTCGCCCGCGCCGTGGAGCTCTGCAACGGCTCCGGAGTCTGCCGCAAACGTATCGCGGGCACCATGTGTCCCTCGTACATGGTCACCGCGCGCGAGGAGGACACCACACGCGCCCGCGCCAACGCCCTGCGTTCGGTGCTGGACGGCACGCTGCCGCCCGCCGAGCTCACCGGAGAACGCCTCTACGAGGTGATGGACCTCTGCATCGGCTGCAAGGCATGCAAGACCGAGTGCCCTTCAGCGGTGGACGTGGCGAAGATGAAGACCGAGTTCCTGGCGCACTACCGGGAGAAGAACGGCTACCCCTTAAGGAGCCGCTTCTTCGGCCACGTGCGCCGGCTGTACGAGCTCGGCGAAAGGTTCACGCCGCTGATGAACCTGGCCGGCAGGCTACCGCTCTCAGGCCGCCTGGCGGCGTGGATCGGCATAACGCCGCACCGCCGGCTGCCCGCGCTGGCGCACCGCTCGCTGAGCGCCCGGCTGCGGGAGCGGCGTCCCCGCACCGGCGGCGCGCCGGTCGTCCTGTTCGACGACACCTTCACGGAGTACCTGTACCCCTGGATCGGGGAGTCCGCCATAGACGTGCTGGAAGCCGCCGGAGCGCAGGTCCTGGTGCCGAAGGTCGCCTGCTGCGGGCGGCCGATGCTCTCCCAGGGGATGGTGGACGCCGCCCGCCGGTCCGCAAGGAAGAACGTGGACGTGCTCCACCCGCTCGTCCGGCGCGGCTACCCGCTCGTGGGGCTGGAGCCGAGCTGCATCCTGACCATCAAGGACGACTACCCCTCGCTCCTGCCGGACGACGAACGCGTCCCAGAGCTGGTTGAGGCCTGCAGGCTCTTCGAAGAGACCGTTCTGGAACTGGACGCCCCGGAGTTTGACCCCGGAAACCCGGTCCTCCTGCACGGCCACTGTCACCAGAAGTCCCTGGTCGGCGTGGAACCGACGGTGCGGGCGCTCTCGCTGGTACCGGAGACCGAGGTGAGCGTGGTGGACTCGGGCTGCTGCGGGATGGCCGGGGCCTTCGGCTACGAGAAAGAGCACTACGAGGTCTCGATGCAGATGGCCGAGCGACGGCTGCTGCCGGCCGTGCGGGAGGCCGGCACGCATACCCTGATCGTCGCGCCGGGCACCTCCTGCCGGCAGCAGATCTCGGACGGCTCGACCCGCCGGGCGATCCACCCGGCCGAGTACCTGGCACTGCACCTCAGGAGCTAGCCCCCTCCCCCCTCTTCTTCCGCCCCGCTCCCGCCCGGGAGGCCCGTGATCTCGCTCACCCGGCTCAGGATCTCCTCCGGGGCCGGGCGTCCGTCCACCCAGGCGTGCGCCACCCTGCGGTCCGGCCCAACGATAAACACCGCCGGCCGCGCGAAGGCCCCATGCTCCCGGTCCCTCGCCAGCAGGCCGTACTCCTCCGCGACCGCCTCACCGCCGTAGAGCACGTAGGACTTGATCCCGCTCGCCCGAACGAACTCCCGGGCGTCCTGCGGCTCCATCACTCCGACACCCGCAATGGTGGCCCCGGCGTGGTTGATCTCGGCCTCCCTCTCCGCCAGCGCCCTAAAGTACTCCACGTCCTCCCCGGACCAGCACCCCCTGAAGAACACCACGACGACCGGACCGCGCGGGGTCCGGACGGAGAGACGGAACTGCCCGCCCTGCGCGCTCGGGAGGTGTATCTCCGGCGCCTCCGAACCGGGACGGGGAACGGACGCCGCTTTCGCCATACTTCCTCCTGCTCCGCGAACGCCTGAAAACCGAATCTAATACTACAGACTGCTAGACCATCCATCCCGCTCTGCTATCCTTCCCGGTTATGGAGCTGCTCATAACCCACGGCTACATGCTCACCGGTACCGGGAGCAACGTCTACGTCCAGAACCTCTGCCGGGCCCTGGTCCGGGCCGGGCACGAGGTGCACCTGCTCTGCCAGGAACCCCACCCCACACGCTTCGACTTCGTGAACCGTGCCCTCCGGGCGGACTCCTCCGGAGTCGAGCTCCTGGCCGAACAGCGCACGCCCTACCCCGGCCGCTGCAGCGTCTACCGGCCGCAGATCGGGGATCTTCTCCCCGTCTACGTCTACGACGAGTACCCGGGCTGGCGGGTCAAGACCTTCCTGGACCTGACGGAAGAGGAGTTCGAAGAGTACCTGACGCACAACGCCGCCGCCCTCCGGAGCGTGCTGGAGCTCTCCGGAGCAGAGGCCGGGGTGACGAATCACTCCGTCCCGGGCCCGCTCATCGCCCGCCGCGCCCTGAAGCCGGCCGGCATCCCCTATATCAGCATCGTGCACGGAAGCTGCCTCCAGTACGTGGCCCGCAGGAGCGCGCGGTACATGCGGGCGGCCCGCGAAGGCCTGGAGGGCGCCGCAAAGATCGTCGCCCTCTCCGAACACAGCGCCGGAACCGTAGCCGAAGACTTCCCGGACCTCGCCCCGAGAACCATCCCGCTCCCCGGAGGCGTGGATACCACCCTCTTCTCCCCTGCGAACCTAGACCTCTCGATCACGTCCAGACTCTCCGGCGGGCCGGGACGGGGTCCGGAGCAGCGGGAGGCCATCTCCCGGCTCGCCCGCGAAACCCCGGGAGACCCGGCAGCTCTGGCTACCCGGCTGCGGGAGATCTCCGGCTCCTACGACGCCCGGAGACATGATCAAGACGCCGGAGACCGCCTCGAGCGCCTGCTCTCCGGAGAAGAGCCACTCATCGTCTACGTCGGCAAGCTCATCCACTCCAAGGGAGTCCACTCCCTGCTGGCGGCCTTCCGCCGGGTGCACCGGCAGACCGGAGGAAGACTCCTCATCGTCGGCTTCGGAACCTTCCGGGAGCCGCTGGAGCTCCTAAACCTCTCGCTCAAGTTCAGGAATGAACCCTTAACCGGGCTGCTGGCGGCCTCGGGCCGCCGCTTCGAGTCCGGAGAAGCGGATCCGCTGGAGCACTTCGATCCCGGACCCGAGCTCTACGCAACCCCCGGAGCCGCAGACGCCGTGGAGTTCGTGGGACCGCTCTATCACGAGGAGCTGAGCCGGCTGCTCCCCCGCGCAGATGCTGCCGTGGTTCCCTCCATCTTCCCCGAGACCTTCGGGCTGGTCGCAGCGGAGTTCGCCGCCAGCGGTGTGGTCCCGTTCGTGGCGGACCACTCGGGGCTCCGGGAGGCCGGCGAGATAATCGGGAAAGGACTGGACTTCGACCTCAGGGTGAGCCTCTCGGACGGCTTTCAGACCAATCTGGCCGGGGCTCTGGCCGACTATCTGGAGCGTCCGGTGGAGGAGCGTCGGGCGGCCGGCCGGCGGGTGCGGGAGAACTGCGTGAGGCATCTGAGTTGGGAAGCGCTCGCCGAGCGGCTGGTCGAACTGGCCGTCTCGGCCAGGCGGGCGTAAAAGGCGGCACATGCCACAGCTTGCTACACGGCCGGGGTAGATTATAATGAGGCGGCCGATTCATTTGCGGCGGAAGAGGTTTTTCGGGGGACGCACGGGGCCGGTTCCCGTTACGGGGGAAGAATTTGGCAAGCGCAGTCATCTCGGGGGAGCGAAGCTTTCCCTGAGTTTAAATTTGCCCTGAGAGGAGTTGGATTCTTGATCATTTCGACCGCGGGGAGTGGAGAGCGGATTTGAGGGCTGCGATCGTACGCGCGGGGCTGCTGGCGGCGCTGTGGTGGGTGTTGAGCGGGGGAGCGTGGAGCTCCTGGCTCTTCGGCATTCCGGCGATCGCGGCGGCGCTCTATCTCGGTTTCCGGCTCGGCTCCGGCGGGTGGCGCTGGACATTTGCCGGAGCAGTGCGTTTCCTGCCCTTCTTCCTGTGGCGGTCGCTCAGCGGCGGGATAGACGTGGCGTGGAGGAGCCTCAGCCCGAGCCTGCCGCTCGACCCGGACCTGATAGAGTACGAGTTCCGGCTGCCGGAGACCCCGGCCCGGGTATTCATGTCGAACGCGATCAGCCTCCTGCCAGGAACGCTGAGCGCCGAGTACGCGGACGAGAAAGTGCGGGTGCACACCCTTCTCAGGGGGCCCGGGGCCGTTCGGGAGCTGGAGCGTCTGGAAGAGCGGGTAGCCGGGCTCTTCGGGCTGGAGATGGCATCGAGGGGAGATCGGGCGTGAGCGGGCTCTACCTCGGGGTGGCGAGCTTCCTGCTTCTGACCATAGTGGTGGGCCTGATCAGGATCGTGCGCGGTCCCACGCCCGCCGACCGGATACTCGCCGCCCAGCTCTTCGGCACCACGGGCGTGGCCGCGCTGTTGCTCCTGGCTCAGGGTGTCTCCTCCCCTCCGCTGCGGGATGTGGCTCTCGTGCTGGCGCTGCTGGCGGCCTTCGCGGCGGCCGCGTTCGTCCGCCGGGCCTGGACCGGGGGGGAGGAATGACGGTCATTCTGAACGCTCTCTCGGCGGCCCTGATCCTCGCCGGGGCCTTCTTCTTCCTGGCGGGGACCGTCGGGCTGCTGCGCTTCCCGGATGTGTACACCCGGCTGCACGCCCTCACCAAGGCGGACAACCTGGGGCTGGGGCTGGTGGTGCTCGGGCTCCTGCTTCAGGTGGAGTCCCTGAGCGAAGGGGTAAAGCTGCTCGTGATCTGGGGTCTCGTACTGGCGGCCGGAGCCACGGCGGCGCATCTCGTGGCCCGGACCGCGCTGGAACACGACATCCGGCTCTGGAGGCGGCGGGAATGAGCGCGGAGTGGTTCGGCTGGATCTTCGACATCCTGCTGGCGCTCGCCTTACCGGTGCTGGCCTGGCGGGTGCTGATCACCCGGAATCTCTATCAGGCCGTCATCCTCTTTGTGGCCTTCGGGCTGCTGATGGCGCTGGCCTGGGTGCGGTTGGAGGCTCCGGACGTCGCTCTGGCGGAGGCCGCCATTGGGGCGGGGATCACCGGGGTGCTCTTTCTGGACGCCCTCGGCTATCTGCGCGACAGACGGCGGGGTGGTGAGGCGGATGAGCGAGGATAAGGCATGGGGCATCCGGGTGCGCCGGGGTCCGGTCCGGGCGCTGGTCGCGCTGGTCGGCATGCTGCTGGCTCTGGTGCTGGGCTGGTCGGTACTCACGCTGCCGGAGCAGCCCGTGGATCTCGCGCGGGAGTCTCGCGCGGCCCTGGACGAGAGCGGGGTCTCAAACCCGGTCACGGCGGTGCTGATGAACTTCCGCAGCTACGACACCTTCCTGGAGATAGGGGTGCTGCTCCTGGCCGTGATCTGCGTCTGGGCGCTGCGCCTGCCGCCTCCGCAGGAGTCCGCACCTCCCCGGCTCCTGATCGCGCTGGCCCGTCTCCTCTCCCCGATCATGGTGCTGGTCGCGGCCTACCTGCTGTGGGTGGGTTCCAGCGAGCCGGGCGGCGAGTTCCAGAGCGGAGCCGTGCTGGGGGCGCTGGGCGTTCTGCTGGTGCTGGTGGGAGCCGTGCGCTCGCTGAGCAACCACCGGGGCAAGCTGCTGGCCGGGCTCGTCGCGGGATACGGGGTCTTCCTGCTCGTGGGGGTGGCCGTGGCGTTCGCCACCGGCACCGTCTTCGAGTACCCGAGGGATCTGGCATACACCCTCATCATGACCATCGAGGTACCGGCGGCCATCTCCATCGGGCTGGCGCTCGCGGTTCTGTTCTTCGCCGCGCCGCCGGAGGTGGACGAGTGAACCAGATCGCCCTCTACTCCCTCTCCAGTGTTGCGATCTTCGTGGTGTGTCTCTATGCCGTGGTCGTGCAGGCGCACCTGATCCGCAAGATACTGGCCCTCAACATGATGGGCTCCGGGATCTTCTTGCTGCTGGTGGCTCTGGCGCTGCGGGGTGCCGGGGACGGTCCCGATCCCGTCCCCCACGCCATGGTTCTGACGGGCATCGTGGTCGCCGTGAGCGCCACGGCCTTCGCTCTGGCGCTGGCACGCCGGCTGTACATCGAGAGAGGCAGCCCCTACCTGCCGGAGGACGAGCGGGAGTGAACGGCCTCTTCTTCTTCTGGGTAGTCGCGCCCATCCTCATACCCCTCGCAGCCGTCCTCTTTAGCTGCCTCATGCTGCTCGCAAAAAGCTCCACCCCTCAGCGCTTCCTCGCCCTCGCAACCGCCCCCGCCACCCTCGCCGCTTCAATAGTGCTGGCCTATCAGGTGACCGGCCACGGCACCCTCGAATACCGGCTGGCCGGCTGGGACGCCCCTTTGGGTATCAACCTCAGGGCCGATGGCCTGAGCGCCTTCATGGTCCTGATGAGCTGCGTTGTGGGAGCGTTCGTCACCCTCTATGCCGTCCGGTACTACTTCGAGCGGCATGAGAGGGAGGGGCGCTACTTCTGGGTTCTGTGGATGTTTCTTTGGGCCTCCTTGAACTCTCTGTTTCTCTCCGGGGACATCTTCAACCTCTATGTCGCCCTGGAGATCATGGGGCTCTCC
>NZ_SKBU01000010.1 GCF_004337705.1 Rubrobacter taiwanensis | reverse complement strand
CGTAAGCGTCGTCTTGCCGTGGTCCACATGCCCTATCGTCCCCACGTTTATGTGCGGCTTGGTCCTCTCAAACTTCCCCTTGGCCATCTTCCTGCTCTCCCTTCTCTCTCTAGCTCTCCGCTATCTCCTGCGCGATGTTCTTGGGCACCTCGGCGTAGTGGTCGAACTGCATGGTGAACGTCGCGCGCCCCTGCGTCCTGCTGCGCAGCGAGGTGGCGTAGCCGAACATCTCCGAAAGCGGGACCATCGCACGCACGACCTGGCTGTTGCCGCGGGAGTCCATGCCCTGAATCTGCCCCCGGCGGCTGGAGAGATCGCCCATCACGTCGCCCATGAACTCCTCGGGCACGACGACCTCGACAGCCATGATCGGCTCCAGCAGCACCGGGTTGGCCCGCTTGAGGGCCTCCTTGATCGCCATGCTCCCGGCGACCTGGAAGGCCATCTCCGAAGAGTCCACCTCGTGGTAGGAGCCGTCTACCAGCTCGACCTTCACGTCCACGACCGGATACCCGGCGACCACGCCGCTGTCCAACGCCTCCTGAATGCCCTTGTCCACACTCGGGATGTACTCCCGGGGAATGACGCCACCGACGATCTTGCTCTCGAACTCATAGCCGGCGCCGGGCTCGTTGGGCTCCACGTTGATGATGGCGTGACCGTACTGCCCGCGCCCGCCGGTCTGCCGCACGAAGCGCCCCTCCACACTCTCGACGCGCCGCCGGATCGTCTCGCGGTAGGCCACCTGCGGACGGCCGATGTTGGCGTCGACCCGGAACTCCCTCAGCAACCGGTCGACTATGATCTCCAGATGCAGCTCGCCCATGCCGCTGATGATCGTCTGACCGGTCTCCTCGTCGGTCCTGACCGTGAAGGTCGGGTCCTCGTCGGCGAGCCGCTGCAGAGCCTCCGAAAGCTTCTCCTGATCGGCCTTGGTCTTGGGCTCGATGGCCTGCGAGATGACCGGCTCGGGGAAGACCATCTGCTCCAGCACCGGCCGCTCCTCGTCGTCCACCGAGACCAGCGTGTCGCCCGTGCCGGTGTTCTGGAGCCCGATGAGAGCCACCAGCTCACCCGCATATACCTCATCGCGCTGCTCGCGCGTGTTGGAGTGCATCTGCAGGATGCGCCCCACGCGCTCCCGGATGCCCTTGGTGGTGTTCATCACATAGGAGCCGGCCCGCAACGTCCCGGAGTAGACCCGTACATAGGTGAGCTTGCCCACGTGCGGATCGCTCTGCACCTTGAAGGCCAGCATCGAGAGCGGCGCATCCTCGTCAGCCTCGCGCACGATCTGCTCGCCGTTCTTGTTGACACCCTGCACAGGCGGCCGGTCCAGCGGACTCGGCAGGTAGTCTATGACCCCGTCTAGAAGCGGCTGCACGCCCTTGTTCTTGAACGCCGAACCACAGAAGACCGGGGTCATCTGAATCTCCAGCGTCGCCTTGCGGATCGCAGCCCGCAAAGCATCCGGATCTATCTCCTCCCCCTCCAGATACGCGAGCATTATCTCCTCATCCCACTCGGCAACGGCCTCAATGAGCCCCTCCCGATGCTCCTCGGCCAACTCCCGCATCTCCTCGGGGATCTCAACCTCATCCCACTCGGCGCCCAGATCGTCCCTGTAGATGATCGCCTTCATCTCCACCAGATCCACGATCCCCACAAAATCCGCCTCAGCCCCAATGGGAAGCTGCACCGGAACGGCATTGGCCCCAAGGCGGTCACGCATCGTCTGTACCGCCTTGTAGAAGTCCGCCCCAATGCGATCCATCTTGTTCACGAACGCTATCCGCGGTACCCCGTACTTGTCCGCCTGCCGCCAGACCGTCTCCGACTGCGGCTCAACCCCCGCAACCGAATCGAAGAGCGCTATCGCCCCATCCAAAACCCGTAGCGAACGCTCCACCTCTACAGTGAAGTCCACGTGTCCGGGTGTGTCTATGATGTTTATCCGGTGCGGCTCCTGAATGCGGCTGTGCCGGACCTCTCCGTCCTTACCGTTCTTGGAAGCTTTAGCGGTACCGCCCCAGAAGACGGTCGTGGCGGCGCTGGTGATGGTGATGCCGCGCTCGCGCTCCTGGGCCATCCAGTCCATGACGGCGTTGCCGTCGTGGACCTCGCCCAGTTTGTGGGTGAGGCCTGTATAGAGCAGGATACGCTCGGTCGTCGTGGTCTTGCCGGCGTCTATGTGCGCCATGATCCCGATATTCCGGACCCGGCGCAGCGGTGTCTTTTTAGCTACGGATACTGCCATTCTCTACAACCCCGTCCTTCTACCACCGATAGTGTGCGAACGCTCGGTTGGCCTCGGCCATCCGGTGCATCTCCTCCTTGCGGCGGACGCTGGCTCCGACGTTATCCTTAGCGTCCAGGATCTCACCGGCCAGCCTGCGGCCCATGGTCTTCTCCCGGCGCTGGCGGGCGTAGATCACCATCCAGCGGATGGCGAGCGTGGTGGCCCGCCGCTGGTTCACCTCCACCGGAACCTGATAGGTGGCTCCGCCGACCCGGCGGCTGCGAACCTCCAGGCGCGGCCGGATGTTCTCCAGCGCCTGGTTCAGCACGGTCACCGGGTTGTCGCCGGTGCGCTCCTCGACCATCGAGAGCGCGTTGTAGACGATCTTCTCGGCGAGGCTCTTCTTGCCGTCCTTCATGACCCGGTTTATGAGCTGCTGAACCAGCACGCTCCCGTAGACCGGGTCGGGCGGGATCTCCCTCTTCGGCGGCGCTCCTCTACGCGGCATACAGCAAACCTCTCCTAGCTCTTCTTGGTCCCGTACTTGGAACGGCCCTGCTTGCGGTCGCTCACCCCGAGGGTGTCCAGAGCTCCCCGGACGACCTTGTAGCGGACCCCCGGCAGGTCCTTCACGCGCCCCCCGCGCACCAGAACCACCGAGTGCTCCTGCAGGTTGTGCCCCTCCCCCGGCACGTAGGCGGTGACCTCATGCCCGTTCGTCAGCCTGACGCGTGCGATCTTGCGCAGCGCCGAGTTCGGCTTCTTGGGTGTGACCGTAGAGACACGCGTGCACACCCCCCGCCGCTGGGGCGCGCCCATCAGCGCCGGGGTCGCCGTCTTCTTGCGCGGCTTCTTACGCTCTCTGCGCACGAGCTGATTCGTCGTTGGCATGACTACCGCCGTTCCTTTCCGTTTGCCAGGGGAGAATCCTCTACAACGCCACACGCCGCGGCCCGGCCCCTGCGGGGCCGCTGAAAGCCGCGACGTGTGATGGTACCGCTAAGAGGCGGCTATGTCAAGGTCGTCCGCTTCACCGGCCTCGTAGCCCTCGACGGTCACCGTGAGCCGCCGGTACTTCGGCAGGCCGGTGGCGGCCGGGATGAGCTTGCCGATGATCACGTTCTCCTTCAGCCCGGTCAGGTCGTCGACCTTGCCCTCCATAGCGGCGTCGGTGAGCACTCTTGTCGTCTCCTGGAAGGAGGCCGCCGAGAGGAAGCTCTCGGTGGCGAGTGAGGCTTTGGTGATGCCCATGAGGATCGTACGGAAGGTGGCCGGCCGGCCGCCCTCGGCCTCGACCCGCTCGTTCTCCGCCCGGGCGGTGAAGCGGTCCACCACCTGCTCCGGCAGGAATCCGGTGTCTCCCGGCTCTTCGACGATCACCTTGCGGAGCATCTGCCGCACGATAATCTCCACGTGCTTATCGTGGATGTCCACGCCCTGCGCCCGGTAGACCTTCTGTACTTCGTCGACCAGGTAACGCTCGGTGGCGGTGGTACCGCGGCCGTAGCGCAGGTCGTTCTGCAGGATGGCGTGCGGGTAGATGAAGCCGTCGGTGAGGGGCGTGTTGGCCCGGATCTCGGCTCCCTCCACGATCTCGCCCCGCAGCAGCTGGCGCTCGACCAGGTACTCCCGCGCCTCGGAGCCGTCCGGCGCGGTTATGACCACCTTGATCATCCGGTCGCTCTCGGCATCCTCCAGCGAGACGGTGCCGTCTATCTCGGCGATGGTGGCCTCCAGTTTGGGGTGCCGGGCCTCGAAGAGCTCGACCACCCGCGGCAGGCCGGCCGTGATGTCCTCGCCCGCGACGCCTCCGGTGTGGAAGGTGCGCATGGTGAGCTGTGTGCCCGGCTCGCCGATGGACTGGGCCGCTATGATGCCAACGGCCTCTCCCACCTCGACGGGCCGGTAGGTCGAGAGCGCCCGCCCGTAGCACCTCTGGCAGATACCGTGCGAGCTCTCGCACTTCGTCGGGGTCCGCACGGGCACCAGTGTCTCGCGCGGCAGCGACCTGCCCCACTCCTCGAAGAGGCGCGGCGTGATATCCGTTCCGGCCTCGGCGACGATCTCCCCGGTCTCCGGGTTGACGAGGTCGCGTGCCAGGTAGCGCGCCTTGACCGAGTCGTTCAGATCTCCCCGGCCGCCCTCCAGATAGAGGGGGAGCTCTACGTAGCCGTCGGTACCGCAGTCCTCCTCGCTTACGACCACGTCCTGAGCGACGTCCACCAGCCGCCGGGTCAGGTAGCCCGAGTCGGCGGTCCTGAGGGCCGTATCGGCCTGCCCCTTCCGGGCACCGTGCGTGGAGGTGAAGTACTCCAGTACCGAGAGGCCCTCCATGAAGTTGCTCTTCACGGGCTCGGGGATGATCTCGCCTTTGGTGTTGGTCATCAGGCCGCGCATGCCGGCGAGCTGCGTGATCTGGGAGTAGTTACCCCTCGCGCCGGAGTTGGCCATCATGTAGATCGGGTTCAGCTTCCAGAGGTTGGCCTTCATGGCCTCCTCCACCTCGTTCTTGGCCTGCGTCCAGAGCGCGATCATCCGCTCGAGGCGCTCCTCATCGGAGATGAAGCCCTGCTCCCACTGCTCCTCGACCTCATCGACCAGCCCCTCATACCGGGATATGATCTCCTCCTTCTGCTCCGGCACGACGATGTCGTTCTTGCCGATGGAGATCCCGGCCCGGGTCGCCGTGTGGAAACCGACCTCCTTGAGCGTGTCCAGCAGCTGGCTCACCAGCTCGGTCGGGTAGCGGTCCACGTACCCGGCGACGAGGTCCTTGATCTCACCCTTCGTAAGCACGTAGTTGACGTACTCGTATCCGGCGGGGTCGTAGGCGTCGCCGAGGTAGTCCGCGAGCCTCTGCTCGATGTGTTCGTTGAAGATCGCGCGCCCGAGCGTGGTCTCGATCTTCTCGCCGCCCCGGCGCAGGATTATCTTGTCGTGGATCTTGAGCGACCCCTCCTTGTAGGCGGCCTCCACCTCGTCGTAGCCGGAGAGCAGCGCCCGGGGCTTCTGCTCCTCGAAGTCGTCGTCCACGTAGGTTATGTAGTAGAGCCCGAGCACCATGTCCTGTGAGGGAACGGCAATCGGGAAGCCGTTCGCCGGCAGCAGGATGTTCTGCGTCGAGAGCATTAGGACGCGCGCCTCAGCCTGCGCCTCCGGCGAGAGCGGCACATGCACCGCCATCTGGTCGCCGTCGAAGTCCGCGTTGAACGCCGCGCAGACCAGGGGATGGACCTGGATCGCCTTCCCCTCCACCAGGACCGGCTCAAACGCCTGGATGCCGAGGCGGTGGAGGGTGGGGGCGCGGTTCAGGAGCACCGGGTGCTCCTTGATCACGTCCTCCAGCACGTCCCAAACCTCGGGCCTGAGGCGCTCGACCATCTGCTTGGCGCTCCGGATGTTGGGTGCCAGCGCCCGGTCGACCAGAACCTTCATCACGAACGGCTTGAAGAGCTCGATCGCCATCAGGCGGGGCAGCCCGCACTGGTGCATCTTGAGCTCGGGGCCGATCACGATCACCGAGCGGCCGGAGTAGTCCACACGCTTGCCGAGCAGATTCTGCCGGAAGCGCCCCTGCTTCCCCTTGAGCATGTCCGAGAGCGACTTCAGCGGCCGGTTGCCCGCGCCGGTCACCGCCCGGCCGCGGCGCCCGTTGTCGAACAGGGCGTCGACGGCCTCCTGCAGCATCCGCTTCTCGTTGTTGACGATCACATCCGGAGCCCCGAGATCCAGAAGCCGCTTCAGGCGGTTGTTCCGGTTGATAACCCGCCGGTACAGATCGTTCAGATCGCTGGTGGCGAAGCGGCCGCCGTCCAACTGCACCATCGGCCGGAGATCCGGCGGCAGCACCGGGATGACGTCCAGGATCATCCACTCCGGATCGTTGCCGCTGGTGCGGAAGGCGTCGACTACCTTCAGGCGCTTGATAGCCTTCTGGCGCCGCTGCCCCCGCGACTCCTCAATGATCCGCCGCAGCTCCTCGGCCTCGGCCTCCAGATCCACCTGCCGGATCAGATCCCGGATCGCCTCGGCGCCCATCCCGCCCCGGAAGTACACGCCGTAGCCGTACTCGTCCCCGAAGCGGTCCTTCATCTCGCGGAAGAGCTCCTCGTCGTCGATGATCTCCCGCGGCTCCAGCGTCTGAAAGGCCTCCCAGGCGCGCCGGATGAGCTCCACCTGCTCCTCGGCGGAGCGCTCGATGTCCCTGACGGTCTCCTCAGCCTCCTGGCGCACCCGGGCTATGGCGTCCTCGCGCTCCGCCTCGGGTACGTCGGCGTACTCCTCGGTGAGCTCATCCGGCGAGCTCTCGCCCCGGATCACGCTCTCCCGCTTGGTGCGCAGCGCCTGCGCCTGGATGATCTCCTCGTCCTTGTCGGCCTCGATCTGGCGGATCTCCTCCTCGACCCGCTCCCGCAGAACGTCTATGTCGTTCGCCCGCGCCTCCCGGTCCACCCAGGTGACGATGGAGCTGGCGAAGTACAAGACCCGGTCGAGATCCTTGGGGCTGATGTCCAGCAGATAGCCCATGCGGCTCGGCACACCCTTGACGAACCAAACGTGCGCCACGGGAGCGGCCAGCTCGATGTGGCCCATCCGGTCGCGCCGCACGCGGCTGCGCGTGACCTCAACCCCGCACCGCTCGCAGATGATGCCCTTGAAGCGGATGCGCTTGTACTTGCCGCAGTAGCACTCCCAGTCCTTGGACGGACCGAAGATCCGCTCGCAGAAGAGGCCGTCCTTCTCGGGCCGGAGCGTCCGGTAGTTGATGGTCTCCGGCTTGGTGACCTCACCCCGCGACCAGGAGCGGATCTCATCCGCCGAAGCAAGCCCGATGGAGATCTTCTCCAGCTTGTTTATGTCTATGTCGCGCTCTAGCGTCAACTACATCCCTTCCCTTGCACTAAAGGTGTCCGGCCTGTCGTCCAGCCGCCCCGTGGGCTCCTCCCGCGTGAGGTTTATGCCCAGCGCACGGGCCGCCTCGTCCCAGTCTCTGCGCTCGTGATCCTCGGCGGCAGCCTCGGCGTTGTAGACCGGCCGGACCGCGAGCCCCAGCGACTGCATCTCCTTCAGAAGCACCTTGAAGCTGGCCGGCACTCCCGGTTCGGGGATGTTCTCCCCCTTCACTATGGCCTCGTAGCTCTTGACCCGGCCGACCACGTCGTCGCTCTTCATGGTCAGAAGCTCCTGCAGCGTGTGCGCCGCCCCGTAGGCCTCGAGCGCCCACACCTCCATCTCCCCGAAGCGCTGGCCGCCGAACTGCGCCTTGCCCCCCAAAGGCTGCTGGGTGACGAGCGAGTACGGCCCCGTGCTGCGCGCGTGGATCTTGTCGTCCACCAGGTGCAGCAGCTTGAGGATGTACATGTAGCCGACCGTTATCTTGCTGTCGAACGGCTCGCCGGTGCGCCCGTCGTAGAGCGTCACCTTGCCGCCCCGGCCCATCTGGAGCCTGTTGCCGTCCATGCCGCGCACCTTCTCGATGGCCCCGGCGATGTCGTCCGGCGTCGCACCGGAGAAGACCGGCGCCGAAACATAGACCGGCTCCCCGCCGTTCTCCCCAAGCCCCTTGCTCGCAGCCCAGCCCAGATGCGTCTCCAGAATCTGCCCGATATTCATCCGGCTCGGCACGCCGAGCGGCGAGAGGATCACATCCACCGGGGTGCCGTCCGCCATGTAGGGCATGTCTTCCTCGGGCACGATCTTGGAGATGACGCCCTTGTTGCCGTGCCGCCCGGCGAGCTTGTCGCCCTCGGCGATCTTGCGCTTGGTGGCCACGTAGACGCGCACCATCTCGTTGACGCCCGGCTGCAGCTCGTCACCGGCCTCGCGCGAGAACCGCTTGACGTCGATGACCACACCACCCTCGCCGTGCGGCACCTTGAGCGAGGAGTCCTTGACCTCCCGCGCCTTCTCGCCGAAGATCGCGCGCAGCAGCTTCTCCTCCGGAGTGGGCTCGCTCTCGCCCTTGGGAGTAACCTTGCCGACCAGTACGTCCCCGGAAGAGACCTCCGCGCCGATGCGGATGATGCCATCCTCGTCCAGGTTCATGAGCACGTCGTCGGAGGCGTTGGGGATGTCGCGCGTGATCTCCTCCGGCCCCAGCTTGGTGTCGCGGGCCTGGATCTCGTAGTCCTCGATGTGGATCGAGGTCAGCACATCCTCCTTGACCAGCCGCTCACTGATTATTATGGCGTCCTCGAAGTTGTATCCCTCCCACGGCATGAAAGCCACGAGCAGGTTCTTGCCCAAAGCCAGCTCGCCCTCGTTGGTGGAGGAACCGTCGGCGAGCACCGTACCGGCCTCCACCCGCTCGCCCTCCCGGACGATCGGCCGCTGATTGACGCACGTCCCCTGGTTTGAGCGGGCGAACTTCCTCAGACGGTACTCCTCCAGCTCGCCGTCCTCTCGGCGCACCGTTATCTTGCTCGCGCTCACCCGCTCGACGGTCCCGGCACTGCGGGCCAGCACGACCTCGCCCGCGTCGGTAGCGGCCCGGAACTCCATACCGGTCCCCACATAAGGGGCCTCGCTCCTGAGGAGCGGCACGGCCTGCCGCTGCATGTTCGCACCCATAAGCGCCCGGTTGGCATCGTCGTGCTCCAAGAACGGGATCAGGGCCGTCGCCACCGAGACCGTCTGCAGCGGAGCCACGTCCATGTAGTCCACCTCCGCAGGCCCCACGGTCGTGACCTCCCCGCCCCGCCGCCGGGCGAGCACCTGCTCCTCGACGATCTCACCGGTCTCAAAGTCCACCGGCGTGTTCGCCTGAGCTATCGTGAACTCCTCCTCCTCGTCGGCGGAGAGGTACTCGATCTCGTCCGTAACCCTACCGTCCACGACCTTCCGGTACGGCGTCTCCACAAAACCATACTCGTTCACCGTCGCATAGGTCGCGAGCTGCCCGATGAGCCCGATGTTCGGCCCCTCCGGCGTCTCGATCGGACACATACGCCCATAGTGCGTCGGATGCACGTCGCGCACCTCGATCGGCGCCCGCTCCCGGGAGAGACCGCCCGCACCCATCGCGTTCAGGCGCCGCCGGTGCGAGAGCCCGCTCAGCGTGTTCGTCTGGTCCATGAACTGCGAGAGCTGCGAGGAGCCGAAGAACTCCTTGATCGCCGAAGCAACCGGCTTGGTGTTCACCACGCTCTGCGGAGTGATCGTGTCCACATCCTGCGTCGTCATGCGCTCGCGCACGACCCGCTCCATCCGGTACATGCCGACCCGGAACGCCTCCTGCACCAGCTCCCCGACGGTCCTGAGCCGCCGGTTGCCCAGATGCTCGTACTCGTCCAGCCGGTGCCGGATGCGCTCGTAGTTGATGCGCCCGAACTCCTGATCCTCGGCGAGCTCCTCCGCAATCTCGAGCAGCCGCCTCAAGAGCCCCTCTATGTCCTCTATGGTGAGCGTGTGAACGTCTCGCTCTACATCCAGCTTGAGCTTCTTGTTGACCTTGTAGCGCCCCACCTCGGAGAGGTCGTAACGCTTGGGATCGAAGAAGAGACTCGAAACCAGGTTCTCGGCGTTCTCCAGATTCACCGGCTCACCCGGCCGCTGCCGCCGGAAGATCTCCAGAAGCGCCTCCTCACGGGAGGTGGTGTCATCCCGCTCCAGCGTGTTCTTTATGAGCCACGAATCCCCGAACCGACCCAAAATCTCCTCGGGCCCACCCAGACCCAACGCCTTTAAGAGCACCGTCACCGGCAGCTTCCGCTTGCGGTCTATGCGGACCGAGACGATGCCCTTCGTCTCAACCTCGAACTCCAGCCAAGACCCCCGGCTCGGCATGAGGCTCGCCGTAAGCACCTGCTTGGCGTGATCCTTGGGCTCCATCACATACGCCCCGGGAGAACGTACCAGCTGGGTCACCACGACCCGCTCGGTGCCGTTGATTATGAACGTGCCCCACTCGGTCATGAGCGGGAAATCGCCCATGAACACGTCCTGCTCCCGCAGCTCGCCGGTCTCCTTGATGACGAACCGTACCTTCACGAAAAGCGGCGCAGAATACGTCTTGTCCTTGGAGAGACACTCCTCCACCGAAACCGGCGGCTCGTCGAAGTAGAACTCCCCGAACTCCACCGCATAGGAGTTCGTGTAGTCCTCGATCGGCGAGATCTCATCCAGCGTCCGGCGCAGCCCCTCAGTCATGAAGCGCTCGAAGGACCTGCGCTGTATGTCTATCAAATTGGGTAGCTCAAAATCACTCCGCAACCGCGAATACGAATGCCGCTGACGGCGAGAAACAGGGGTCAACAAAGTTGCCTCTCCTCCAGATGAGCTGTCGGGAAACGGCCAAACACGCAAGCGGATATTCTACCCCCCGCGAGGGGTAGCGTCAAGCAGGAGAAAGATGAATTTGGGCGCCGGTCTCATGCCGACGCCCGGAGTGTAACACAGTTGTCTTGGACGCGCTACTTCAGCTCGACGGTGGCGCCGGCCTCTTCCAGCTTGCTCTTGAGCTCCTCGGCCTCCTCCTTGCTGAGCCCCTCCTTGACCGGGTTCGGAGCCTCATCCACCAGCGCCTTGGCCTCCTTAAGCCCCAGACCGGTGGCGGCGCGGACCTCCTTGATAACCTGGATCTTCTTGGAGCCCGCGTCCTGCAGGATCACGTCGAACTCCGTCTGCTCCTCCTCGGCGGCCGCCGCGCCGTCCCCGGCCGCACCGACCCCCGCCGCCGGCGCGGCAGCGACCGCAGCCGCGGAGACCCCGAACCGCTCCTCCAGCTCCTTGACGAGCTCGGAGAGCTCCAGCACGCTCATGTTCTCGATGGCCTCGATTATCTCTTCCTTGCTTACCGCCATGACTCTCTACCTCCTCGGATATACCTAGCTCCCGGCACCCTTCTGCTGGGCCACCTGGTTCAGCACCACCGCCAGGTTGCGGATGGTGCCGTTCAGCACGTTGACCAGACCCGCGATGGGGGCCTGGAAACCGCCGACCACCTGGGCGAGCAGCTGCTCGCGGCCCGGCAGCCGGGAGAGCTGCTCCACCTCCGCGGCGCTCACCAGCCGCCCGCCATCCAGAAGGCCGCCCTTGATCTCGAACGTCTCCACGTCGCCCGCAATCTCGGTCATAAGCTTCGCGCTCGCGACCGGGTCCTGACTCAGCGCCACCGCCGTCGGCCCCACCATGAACTCCGAGAGAGCCTCCGCACCGGCCGCCTCGGCCGCCCGGCGGGCCAGCGTGTTCTTGACCACCAGAAACTCCACCCCGGCCTCGCGGCTCCTGGCCCGCAGCTCGTTGCTCCGGGCCACGTTGAGCCCCTGATAGTTGACGGCGATCACGGAGTTGCCCTGGAGCTTCTCTGTCAGCTCCTCTATAACCCGTGCCTTCTCTTCTCTCTTCATCCCTCCTGCTCTCCTCCAACAGACCGCAAGCCCCGAGGCCACAGGACCCCGGGGCTCACAACGACGATCCCCTGCGCTCTCTGCGACCTCGGCCGGGTGCCCGTACCGGCTATTAAACCTCCGTCCCGGCTTTCTTCGGTCTATCCGGTTCTCTCCGCCTCCCGCCGGGAGGCGGCCAGATATTACTCCCTTTCCACGGCGGGGTCAACCCGGACCGAGGGGCCCATGGTCGTGCTCAGGCTCACGCTCTTGATGTACCGGCCCTTGACCGCCGCCGGACGCGCCCGCACCAGCTCCTCGCGCAGGGCGAAGTAGTTCTCGACGAGCCGGTCCACATCGAAGGACTTCTTCCCGAGTACGGCGTGGATGATACCGTAGCGATCCACCCGGTACTCCACCTTGCCCCGCTTGATATCCTCCACGGCCTTGCCGATCTCCATCGTGACCGTCCCGCTCTTGGGATTCGGCATCAGACCGCGCGGACCCAGAATCGGACCGAGCTGCCCGACGACCCGCATCTGATCCGGCGTGGCCACGGCCACGTCGAACTCCATCCAGCCCTCGTTCCTGATGCGGTCGGCCAGATCCCCGGAGCCGATCACGTCCGCCCCGGCCTCCTCCGCCTCGCGGGCCTTCTCGCCCTCGGCGAACACGGCCACCCGCCGGGTCTTGCCCGTGCCGTGCGGCAGCATCAGGGTGCCGCGCACCATCTGGTCGGCCTTGCGCGGGTCCACGTTAAGCCGGATGTGGGCCTCGACCGTCTCGTCGAAACCCGCCCCGTCCAACTCCTTCAGGAGCTCCAGTGCCTCCCGGGGCGAGTAGAGCCGGGTCCTCTCCACCTTCTCACGCTGCTCAAGAAGCCTCTTGCCTGCCATCAGCCGCTACCCCTCCACCGTTATACCCATGCTCCGGGCCGTGCCCTCGACGATCTTCGCCGCCTGCTCTACGGAGTTCGCGTTCAGGTCCGGCATCTTGGTCCTCGCGATCTCCTCGACCTGCTCGCGGGTGACCGTGCCGACCTTCTGCCGGTTGGGCTCGCCGCTGCCCTTCTCGACCCCGGCCGCCTGCTTCAGCAGGAAGGCCGCCGGAGGGGTCTTGGTGACGAAGGTGAAGGAGCGGTCCTCGTAGACCGTGATCTCCACCGGGATAATCTGACCCATCTTGTCCCGGGTGGCATCGTTGAACTGCTTGACGAACTCTCCGATGTTGACCTGAGCCTGACCGAGCGCCGGCCCAACCGGCGGAGCCGGATTGGCCTGCCCGCCAGGAATCTGGAGCTTCAGCTTTCTGGCCACCCGGCGGCGGCCGCCCCTCTGACGTCCCATCGTCTGCAACACCTCGCTTCGTGCCCGTAGACTACAGCTTGGCTACCTGAGAGAACGAGAGCTCCACCGGAGTCTCCCGCCCGAAGATCGAGACCAACACCTTCAACCGCGACTGATCCACGTTGATCTCGGAGATCTCGCCCGTGAAGTCCGAAAGCGGCCCGGAGACGACGCGCACCGTCTCGCCCACCTGATAGTCCACGGTCGTCTTGACCTTCTTCTCGACCTCCACCTCGCCCGGGTGCAGCAGCCGCTCCACCTCGGCCCTCGACAGAGGGGTCGGCTTGTCCCCGGCACCCACGATCTGGGTGACGCCCGGCGTGTTGCGCACCACCCGCCAGGTGTCGTCGTTCATCTCCATGTTAACCAGTATGTAGCCCGGAAACTGCCGCCGGGTGGTCGGAACCTTCTTGCCGTCCTTGATCTCGACGACCTGCTCCGTGGGAACCCGGATCTCCCCGAAGCTCCGCTTCATCCCGAAGGACTCGATCCGGCGCTCGAGCGCGACCTTTACCTTGTTCTCATGGCCGGAGTAAGTGTTTACCACGTACCACTTCTTCAACTTCAAAACCTCTCCCTAGAGGAAGATCAGACGAGCAAGGTTCTGGAAGATGTAGTCCCAGATGGCGATGTAGATGCCAAGAGCGATGACGATCAGAAGCACGACCATCGTGCTCTGCTGCAGCTGCTCCCGGTCCGGCCAGGTGACCTTCTTGAGCTCGTTGCGCACATCCCGGGCGAACTGAACCGCCCCGCTCCCGAAGCGCCGCTTCTCTCTCTTCTGCTGTCCTTTCTTTGCACCCTTCTTGGACGAAGGGGGACTCTTCTTCCTGGTGGCCATCTCTTCCCTAAGCGATTGCTTGCCCGCCGCGAGCAGGGCAGGAGGGACTCGAACCCCCGACCTGCGGTTTTGGAGACCGCTGCTCTACCAACTGAGCTACTGCCCTCTGTACCCTGATTCTACCGCGTTTCCCGGTGAACTACATGCCGCCGGCACCACCTGCAGTATTTTTTCAACTCTATGCGGTCCGGCGTGTTGCGCCGGTTCTTCCGGGTGTGGTAGTTCCTGCGCTTGCACTCCTCGCAGGCTAGCGTAACTAATTGTCGCACAACACTCCCTCCAGGTACAGGGGCGGAACGACGCACCGTTCCGCCCCCGGCATCGCCCGACTGCTACTCTATGATCTGGGTGACCACACCGGCACCAACCGTCCGGCCACCCTCCCTTATGGCGAAGTTCAACCCCTCGTCCATAGCTATC